>NZ_QSSH01000016.1 GCF_003438495.1 Collinsella sp. TF05-9AC | reverse complement strand
CTGCGGGAACGGCCTGTCCGCCTAATGTGTTCGGCTGAGATCGGAAATCAACCTATTTGTTTAAACGTCTAAGTTTGTTACAAATTGATTACGTTGCCGGTTTACAGCTTATTGCCTGCTAAAACGTGATTTGCTGATTGCTTTCAAAGACATATAAAGGTGCACTGTTCGTTAAGACCGCTTTTAGGTGGATCCCAATGCGTCTGCGTGCCACCATTTTGTTTAAACAGACATGACTTGACTAACCGAAGCAAATATGTTTAGAACTCTAGCCCATGTAGTCATTGGATGTTAGGCGATGTGGAGAGGGTTGGCGGCGTCGACGGCATCGGGGGCGTCGGAAGGACCGTCGGGGACAGCGTCTGCCGGATCCTCGTCGGGGGTCTCGATCTGTTTGATCATGACCTCCTGGCCCTGCAGCAGGTATGTCTCGCCGCTGCCGCAATGGGGGCAGGTCTTGCCGTGCTCGACCGTCGCGTAGTCGCAGCCACACGCCTCGCAATGTGTCACGGCCTCGACGGGCTCCACGATAAGCTCCGCGCCCTCGGTGATAGGCTTTTTATCTGCTGCCCAGCGCCAAGCGTCGAGCAGCAAGTCGGGAACGACGCCCGAGACCTCGCCCAGTAGCAACGTCACGCTCGAAACGCGACGCACGCCATGAGCGCGCGCTACATTCTCGACATCGCGAATAATGTGATAGACGATTCCCAATTCATGCAAGGTAGAAACCTTTCAACAACGGTTGATGCGATGCAAACTCAAAGCAAGGGGACGGCGAAGTCTAGTCTGCGCCGTCCCCTTACCCGCCATGGTTACCTATTTACGACCGAACTTGATTTTGATTGCACGCTTTAAAGCATACTTGCCCAGGCTTGGAAGCTTTTGCTCGTATTTGACCATCGTGGAGCACTCGGGGCGGTCGCGATCCAGATGGATGGCGTCAAACGCGCACTTGGTGGTGCACAGGCCGCAGCCGATGCACTTGTTGGGGTCGACAATCGAGGCGCCGCAGCCCAGGCAGCGGGCGGTCTCGGCGCGCACCTGCTCCTCGGTAAAGGTCTCAACATACTCGCTAAACGGCGCAGCCTTCTCGCGTTCGCGGTCCACATGCGCAACCTCGCGGCTCGCGTTGTCGTAGCTCTCGAGCACAACGTCGTCGCGGTCGAGCGCGGTGTAGCGGCGCTGATTGCGGCCGATGGTGAGCGTGGAGCCCGGCTGCACAAAGCGATGGATGGACACCGCGGCCTCGTGGCCGGCGGCGATAGCGTCGATGGCAAAGCTGGGGCCAGTGTAGACGTCGCCGCCCACAAAGATGTCGGGTTCGGCGGTCTGGTAAGTCTGGGGATCGGCAAGGGCGCCCTGGCCGCGGCCGAGCTCCACCTTGGAGCCAGCCAGCAGGTCGCCCCACACAATGGACTGGCCAATCGACATGACGACACGGTCGGCATCGACACGGCGCAGATCGTTCTCGTCGTACTCGGGCGCAAAACGGCCCTCGTCGTCAAAGACACGCGTGCAGCGCTTGAAGGTGATACCGCACACACGACCGGCCTCGTCCAGGTGAATCTCCTTGGGGCCCCAGCCGCAGCTGATGTGAGCGCCGTCCTCAACGGCCTCGCGACGTTCCTCCTCGCTGGCGGGCATCTGGACCTCGCTCTCCAGGCAGAACATCTCAACGTGCTCAGAGCCCAGACGGCAGGCGTTGCGGGCAACGTCGATGGCCACGTTGCCGCCGCCCACCACAATGGTGCGGCCGGACAGGGTATCGATCTTGCCGCTGTTAACCTCGCGAAGGAAGTCGACGGCCACGGTCACGTCCTCGGCATCCTCGCCCGGAATACCGGCAAGGCGGCCGCCCTGGCAGCCAATAGCAACGTAGAAGGCCTTAAAGCCCTGCTCGCGCAGCTCGTCGAGCGTCACATCACGACCGACCTCCACGCCATAGCGGAACTCGGCGCCCATCAGGCGAATGATCTCGACCTCGGCCTCGATAACATCCTTCTGCAGCTTAAAGCTGGGAATGCCGTAGGTGAGCATGCCGCCCGGGCGCTCGTTTTTCTCGAACACGACGGGCTTGTAGCCCTTCTCGGCCAGATAGAAGGCGCAGGACAGACCGGCCGGACCGGCGCCGATGATGGCGATCTTCTGGTCGAAGCCGCCGGCACGCGTCGGGGTCACCACAGGCGGGACATAGCGGGTCGCGGCATCCAGATCGCGCTGGGCGATGAACTTCTTGACCTCGTCGATAGCCACGGCGGCGTCCACACGGCCGCGAGTGCAGGCATCCTCACAGCGGCGGTTGCACACACGGCCGCAGATAGCGGGCAGCGGGTTCTCGCGCTTAATGAGTGCTAGGGCCTCGTCATAGCGACCCTGAGCCGCGAGCTTCAAATAGCCCTGAACGGCAACGTGCGCGGGGCAAGCCGTCTTGCAGGGAGCGGTGCCGGACTCATGCGTCTCGATACGGTTATCGTTGCGGTAGTTGGGCGACCACTTGGTGTGGTCCCACTTGGTGGCATCGGGCAGCTCCTGGCGCGGATACTCGGGCACCTGTCCGCCGGCCTTTTTGCTGCAGAGCTTCTGGCCGAGCTTGGCGGCACCGGCCGGACACACCTCAACGCAGCGACCGCAGGCCACGCACTTGTCCTTCTCGACCTTGGCGACATAGGCCGAGCGCGACAGGTTGGGCGTGTTGAACAGCTGCGAGGTGCGCAGGGCGTAGCACACGTTGACGTTGCAGTTGCAGATGGCGAAGATCTTGTTCTCGCCGTCGATGTTGGTGATCTGGTGCACAAAGCCGTTGTCCTCGGCCTGGCGCAGGATGTCGTAGACCTCGTCGCGGGTCACGTAATGGCCACGATCGGTCTCGACCACGTAGTCGGCCATATCGCCCACGGCGATGCACCAATCGGCCGGGTCGTCGGCGCAGCCCTCACCCATCACGCGACGGCTCGCGCGGCAGCTGCAGGTGCTGGCGGCATACTTACCCTCGTATTTGTCGAGCCAGTGCTCGATATGCTCAATAGGTACCGACGTGCTCGCGGCATCGATAGCCTTCTCGACCGGAATGACATGCATGCCGATGCCGGCACCACCGGGCGGCACCATCGGCGTGGCCTTGGACAGCGGTCCCTTGGACGCCTGCTCAAAGAACTTGGCATAGACCGGATGCTCCTCGAGCTGACTCACGCGCATGTTGAGGAACTCGGCGGAACCCGGCACCAGCATGGGCAGCACCCACTGCTTGGCGCGCTCGGGATTTTCCCAGTTGTACTCGAGCAGACCCGTGTAGCTCATGTCGTCGAGCATCTTCTCGATATCGGCCTCGGGCATGCCGGTGAGCTTGACCATCTCGGGCAGCGTGTAGGGACGGCGCATCTTCATCTTGCAGAGCACTTCGGCCTGCTCGTCGGTTGCGGCCTCGGCAAACGACCAGTACTCGTAGCCCAGCAGCTCGTCGCGATGCAGCAGGCGGTTGGTGCAGTGCTCACACAGCTTGACAATGGCCTCGCGCGGATGCTCCGGCAGCGGCGGCACGAACTCCGCGCCGATATCGGGCTCGGTGTAGCTAATCCCCGGTCCGTTGAGAATCATGGTTGTCCCTTCTCTTGCCGCAGCCCGACGAGGCCGCAGCGCCCCTCTTTTTTTGCAGGCCGGGCATGCCCCCATGCCGTTCACCCGCCATTGTTGACATTGTGTCAAAAACAGTATTGACGAACCGTCAACAATATTCAAGACTGTTAGGTGAACGGTCGGGCTCAAACGGACGAAAGGCGGCAAAACATGGGCAACAACACAGCAGATACCTCTGTGGCCGACGCCGTCCCCGCGCCCGACAGCGCGGCAAAGCGCTTGACGGGCGACGAACGCCGTCGCGAGATCCTCGATGCCGTGCGCACCGTAAGCTCCGAGCTGGGCGTGTCCCACTTATCGGTATCGGCCGTGACCAAGCGAGCCGGCTGCACGCGTTCATTGTTCTACCACTACTTTGCCGATATGGACGCCGCCGTCACCGCCGTCATGGACGAGGCAATCGACGGTTTTATCTCCGAGCTCGAGCAGTGGAATGCCAGCCGCACGGTTGGCGACATCGAGGGCGCGCTCGACACCATCGCCCCGCTCTTTAAGCGCCTGGTCGCCAGCGGCCACGAGCTGCCGAGTACGCTCACCTCGAGCAGCGGCGCGCTCTACGGCGGCTTTCTGCACAACGTGGTCCAGCGCGTGGCACAGTATATCTGCGACACCACCGTGGTGGATTTTGTCGCCCATCACGAGCTGCGCATCGACCATGTCTACGAGACGTTCTACACCCTCATCATGGGACTGTTGATGTATATCCGCACGCACCCCGATGTGCCCGACGAGACGGTCAAGGAAATCATCGCCTCGACACTCCACATCGAGGGCTATACCGCCAAGTATCCGGAGCGCAAGCCCCAGAACTGACGACATTTGGCCAAACTGCCCGCGATCGGAAGAGGGGCCGCGGGCGTGTGAAAGGAGAGCAGCATGCTGTTCGATGTTTGGGGTAGCGATACCCTTATCCACTGGGCCGGCTGGGCCATGGTCTTTATTGGCCTGATCGTGCTCAACGAGGTCGGCCGCCGCACCAAGCTGGGCGCGGCGATCATCTTTGGCGTGGCTCCGCTGGCCATGACCATCTACTGCGTCGCCATCGCCATCGGCGTCTCACAGGGCGCCGAGTGGGCGCTCACCAACCCCACCCATGTGTACCAGAACAGCTGGTTCCACTACGCCAAGGTATACGCGGCGCTGGCCGGTTGCTGGGGCTTCATTGCCATTAAGTACCAGTGGGGCAAGATCGGCAAGGCGCATTGGTTCCGCGCATGGCCGTTTGTGATCGTCGCCATCAACATCATGATCGCTGTCGTGTCCGACTTTGAGAGCGCCTATCACTTCTTTGTCCTGGGCCAGTCCACCTGGGTCACCTCCGAAGGTGCCACGCAGCTGGCCGGCTGGAACAACGTGTTCAACGGCATCGCCGGTATCATCAACATCTTCTGTATGACCGGTTGGTGGAGCGTCTACGCCTCCGAGGATCAGACCGACATGCTGTGGCCCGATATGACCTGGGTCTACATCATCGCCTACGATATCTGGAACTTCTGCTACACCTACAACTGCCTGCCCACCCACTCCTGGTTCTGCGGCTTTGCGCTGCTGCTGGCGCCCACCGTCGCCGCCTTTATCTGGAACAAGGGCGGCTGGATTCAGAACCGCGCCTTTACGCTGGCCATTTGGTGCATGTTTGCCCAGGTGTTCCCGTACTTCCAGGAGGAGTCCATCTTTGTGACCCACTCCACGCTCGACCCCGGTGCCGCTACCGCGGTCTCGATCGCCGCGCTGGTCGCCAACATCGCCGCGATCATCTACATCGCCTACCGCGCCAAGAAGCTCGGCCGCAACCCCTACAAGCAGGATGTCTTTGAGGGCACCAGCGATTGGGAGAAGGCCACCGCTCGCCGCGCCAAGGTTGATTACGCACACGCCGAGTAACGCGCCTGACGCAGACATCGCTTGAGCGCGAAGCAGCATAGCCGGCTCCGCGCAACTCAACGCATTGCAGAGCCCCCGGAATGTGATTCGTTCGCGTTCCGGGGGCCTTTTGCTGCCGCGAGGATGCGGCCGAACGATGCGCTCGAGTTAAATCGGATCTTATATTTCGCACGCGCTTTATATGGCTCCATTTTTGGGTACAGTGTTGTCCCGATATTGAGCTTGGGGGATATATGAAAGATGAGACGATGGGCCAAGAGGATGCGGCCCAAGATGCAGAAGCTTGCGCTGAGGCCTTGGAGAGCTTAGACCGGATTTCACTCGATGAGATTGCGTTTGACGATTCGGGCGTTGATGTGCAGGATGAGTCGGAAGCCGAGGCGCAGTCCGATGATCAGGACGCAGACGACGTTGAGCCTGCCGAAGATGAGGCAGATCATGAAGACACCGAATGCGAGGCCGACGACCAGCCCGAATCCGACACGAGCGAGGAAACCATCTTGCTCGACAGCTTGCCGGCCGAAGATTCGCTGACCCGCGAGCTTCCCGGCCTGGGCTCTGCGCCTGCCGTGGACGAGACCATCGCCATGGGCGATATCCCCCTACCGTCCGTTCCCTCAGCACGCGAGGCCGAGGTTCGCCATCGCAAGATGTCGCCCAAGCGCCGCAATCTGATGGTCGCCGGCGTTGTGGCCGTCGCGCTCGTCGCCGGCGGCGCAGGCTATGCCGCCTGGAACGGATATCAGCAAGAGCAGGCTGCCGCTGTCGCCGCCAATGCCCACACGATGATGTCAGTGCAGATTGGCGTGCATGCCGCGGGCCTCGACTGTTCCACTGGCTCAAAGATCCCCGTGCAGGTGAGTGGCCAGGACTCCGACGGCTCTTCTGTGAGCGAAACACTCTACGTTGACGAGCACGGCCGCGGCATCAAACTGCTGCCTGGCGATTACACGCTCTCCATCGCTGCCTCCCCCATCGCGGCCGACGGCACCATCTATACCGTCCCGACCACCAAGACGCAGGTCACCGTTAAGAGCGATGAACAGGATTTGAGTGCCCAGGCCACCTTTAAGCTCAAGGTGCCTTCGGCCGACACGGTAACCGACGACCAGATCGATGCCGCCGCCAAGTATGCCGAGGAGGGCGGTGCGAGCTCCGCCGCGGCTGCCAAAGTGCTCCAGCAGGCAGCAACCGCGCGGCGCGACGCCGCCGTCAATGCCGTGAGCGCGCAAAAGGCACAGGCGTCCCGTGATGCTGACGCTCGCCACAAGGCAACCGACCTCTACCAGCTCGATATTCCCGTCGAGTGGTACGGCAAGGTCGCAACTTGGCAAAACGGAAGCACGCTATGCATCTATCTGGGCGACGACGCCAATACGCCGCTCGTGACGCTCGTTGCGGTGCGCGAGGGCGAGAGCTTTACGCCCGATGAAGGCGATACGGTTTTGGGCGCGGCCAATCTAGGCAACGGTTATACCGTCTACGCCAGCGGCCCCGTCTATCCGTACGTGGTGCCCCAGACCATCAACGGACGGACGCAGAACCCCGTGTCAACCTACCCCATGGACACGGCCATTGAGCTTGTCGAGCTTACGACCGGCAACCGCTACACCTATAGCCAGATCAAGAACGACCTGGTTGGCAAAGACGGCAACGCAGACGCCGCCACCAAACTCGAGACCGACTACCTCGCCCAGATTCTGCTGCCAAGCATCAAGGCTCAGGACTAGCCGGCCGCAGCGGGGGCAGTCTTTTTGGGACGGAGCTCTTTTAGCCACCTGCCCGATGATTTTTTGAGCCTCGTCCCAGAAGAAGGACGCCCGCGCTCCAACAATGTGCTTCTGCCGAACGCCGACACAAACCATACCCACGAAAAGACCCAGCCAAACTTGCGGCTGGGTCTTCGAATCGAGCGGCCGATATGCCATCGGCGCTGCACATGCTAAATCAATCCAAAATCCTTCAAGCAGCTTTCGAGGCTATCTTCAAACGTTCCGAGGCGCACCCCCGCTCGTGCAAGCTTTTCAGATGAAAGACGAAAGTCCCTGGGTCGGTCAGCATAGGTCGTAGTGTCCGGAAGCACGAGCTCATCGATACTCTGCTCGGCACAACCAAGTCGCCGCGCAACAAGGCGCGCGGTCTCATACGTGCTCAAGCCGTTTTGGCTCGCAAAATGATATGCCCCACTGGGCAGCATAAGGATTTGCGGCAGGGCGTTTGCAAGCTCCAGACCGTACGTCATGTTCCGCCGCTCATGCACGCGAAACGCCGCCGGCTCTCCCGTCCGAACTGCGTGCAAAACATTCGTCAGGATATTGGGGGCGGGCTTTGCCCCAGGCATGGGAAGACCAAACATCCACGAAAGGCGCAAGATCAGATAATTGTCGAGGTTTTCCCTGATCCAATCATCCGCCTCCATCTTCTGTGCACCGTATCGCGTAGTGGTAGCCATCTCGTCGTCCTCGTGAAACGGAGGCTCGCCTGTCGAGGCATTGAAACACTGCTCGGTTGAAAAGAAAACCATACGGGCGCCACAGGCACGGCAGGCCCGCGCAATGGCAATCGCCGACTCCGTATTGATTCGATGCGTTCCCTCGGGGTCATTCTCGCAATGGGCAGTCGAAGCGTCAGCTGCCGTATGAAGGCAGACATCGAAATCGAGGCCGGCAATAAACTCGGCAACTTCCTCAACATTGGAAAGGTCAACGTCGGTCCTTGTAACGTTGACAAAATCGAACTTATCGGCGTTGTACAAACGAATGAGGCTCGCAAGATACCCATTTGCACCCGTCACCACAACGCGAGGCTTTGATCCGGACATATTGACCTCCCATTACTCCCCGTCGCGCTGGCCGTCACGCCCATCGACGACGCGGCTTACCAACACGCGACACGTCCCCTCGACCGTGAACGAACCCGCACTCGCAGGAATCAGTGCAGAGACGGTACGGGGGAGCTCGACGGCGCCGTCGTCCGTGACCACCCGGGCATGGCCGCCCACGCAGGACAGCACGGCATACCGATCGCCCAGGGGGCACTCCCATTCGCCCCGGACGTCAACGACGTCTGAGGTGAACAGGCTGTGCGTGACGCCACGACGCACACTCGCGGGGGCCTTCGGATCGAAGGCGCCGAAATGCGCGGGCTCGGGACGGATTGAGGTGTCGAGCACGTCGAACGCCTGCTCGACATGAAGCTCGCGACCGCGGCCCCAATCGCACAACCGATACGTCTTGAAGCCCAGGCTACCGACCTCGAGGGCGAACACGCCCTCGCCCATCGCATGCAGGGTCCCCGCAGGGATTAACACGAAGTCACCTTCGCTCACGGGGACGCGCCTTCCGTAGCGGTCGCCCACACTGTCATCCGCCGTCGCGTCGCGCAGCGCATCGAGGTCGTCGGTCGTCGTGCCGCAAATGATCGAGGCACCGGGCTCGGCGTCCAAGATGTACCAAGACTCCGCCTTCTCGTGGTCGGACTCGTGTTCGCGGGCGTATGCCTCGTCGGGATGCACCTGAACGGATAGGTTTTCGCCAGCATCCATCGTGATGATCTGCACGATGCCGTCGTGATTGAGCTCGCCCATGATGGCGGTCTTGTTCTCGGCTATCACGCGATCGAGCGGCATGCCGTCGAACGGGCCACCGTCGACATCGTTGACCAACCCATCGTGTACAGACACGTCAAACGACTCGCCGTATAAGGTGTCCCCGGAAAGGCCGCGCGCCTCGTTGACGCGCGGACCCGACCAGACGGGGGTAATATAGTTGGGTTTGAGCAGGATAGGACCCATATGCACTCCTTACAGCTCGAAGGCGTCGATACCGTCGCGCTCCATGCGCGCACGTAACTCGTCGATGATGGGTATGCCGGCGCTGCAGCCGATGCGCTCGGCACCGGCACGAACCATATCGAGGAAAGCGTCGGCGGTGCGGATACCACCAGCGGCCTTAACCTTAACACGGGGGTCGGTGTGCTCGCGCATGAGTCGGACGTCCTCGACGGTTGCGCCGCCAGTGGAGAATCCGGTGGAGGTCTTCACGAAAGTGGGCAGGACCACGCTTGCGATCTTGCACAGCTCGAGCTTCTCATCCTCGGTGAGCAGGCAATTCTCGAAGATGACCTTGGAGGGGACGCCGGCATCACGGCAGATGTCGACGATCTGCTGCATCTCATCCTTGATGTAGGCCCAGTTGCCGGCCTTGAGCTCGGTGAGGTTGACCACGTAATCGATCTCGTTCGCGCCGTTGGCCAATGCGTCCTTGGTCTCGAAGACCTTGGTGGCGATGGTGGTCTGGCCGAGGGGGAAGCTGATGGCGGCGCCGGTATGGATGTCGGTGCCGGCGAGGAGCTCGGAGCAGAGCTTGGACTGGACGGAATTGATGGCGACCATCTTGAAGTGATAGTCCTTTGCCTCCTGGCAGAGCTTCTCCATATCCTCGCGCGTGGCGTCGGGGTGAAGGTTGGTGTGATCAACCAAGCGGGCGAGATCATCGAGCGTGTAACGTGCCATGACGGCTCCCTTCATTGGGGTTGGTGCATGCCTACATCCTAACATATTGTCATACATATTACTGCTACATAATCCGTTTTACCGTTTATGTCTGATTTAATACCGTTTATGAAGCGGAATAGACTCAAACTATCAACATCTTGGTCATACATATATGATTAAGCGCAACGAAAGGAGTTACGGTGGCGAGTGGCAGCATCGGCGAGCCAACAAAATTAACCCGGCCATCGGAGCGGAGCCTTATGGCTCTGTCCCATATGTTATATTCGTTCTAACTTCGGCCTTAAAAAGGTATGACAAAATGACGCTCTACGACCAAATCAAAGATGATCTACTCGCCAAAATAAAAAACGGCACGTACGCCGTAGGCGAAGCCATTCCCTCTGAAATGCAGCTATGCGATATGTACGGCGTCAGCCGGTCAACTATTCGCCAGGCCATGCAAGCGCTTGTAAGCGAGGGCTACTTGGAAAAACGGCGGCGGCGCGGCACCGTTGTAACGCTCCCCAAGGTCGATCAGACCTTTGCCATGCGCATCATGAGCTTCGAAGATGAGATGAAACGAGCCGGGCGCGTGCCACGCACCAAGGTCCTCACCTTCAAGCGCGTCAAAGCAACAACCGAAATCGCCGGCAAGCTTGAGTTAGAGCCCGGCGAAGACGTCTACAAACTCGTCCGCCTAAGATATGCCGACGACACACCCAACGTATTTGTGGAAAGCTATATTCCCTGCAAACCGTACCAAGACTTCGATGCCGTCGACTTTGAAGAGACCAGCCTGTATTTTGCCATGAGCGAATCTGGCAACCCAGTCGAACGAGCGCGCCGTCACCTCGAGGTCTCAAAAGCCGATGTGACAACCGCCGCCCTGCTCGACATTGAGGAGGGCGACCCCCTCATCATTTTCCAAACCGTTGCACGAGACGCGCTTGACTCTCCCGTCGAGTATTCCCTGGCGACGTATCGAGGCGAAAGCAACTCCTTTGACTTTGAAGTGCGCGTAAGCGAATCAAGCTAACTCCGTTTGCGAGGTGGCACTCTGCCGTTCTTTATGCGGAGCCGTCAGCACTCTTGGTAGGCTAACAGCCAGATCAAAAACGTGCTGGTCGGCAAGAACGGCAAGGCTGACGCCGCGACCAAGCTCGAGTGCGACTATCTCGCCCAGATTCTGCTGCCCAGCATCAAGGCCCAGGACTAGCCGGCCGCAGCGAGGGCAGTCTTTTTGGGACGGGACTCTTTTAGCTACTTTGAGGATGATTAGGCAAGGAGCCACTTCCATGCGGGCACAGCGTGTACCACACCGTGTTCGCATGGAATATCGGCCTGCTCATCCATGGCAACGATTGTCGACTCACCAAGATCGAACTGGGCCATCGAGGCATCGAGGGCGGCGATTTCGCGCTCGCGCGTTTTCTCGCTCGCCATATCCGCACTCACCTGAATCAGGTTATACGCCTGCATGAGAAGCGCGTCCCCAGCCACAAAGTCAACTTCATGGCTTTTATTCTTCTCCTTAATCAGCAGGCGGCAGACCGATGCGGCCCGCACCGCGGGGGTCCTTCTTCTTAGCGCATTGAACACCGCAGTCTCGAGCCTCTGGCCCTGATCCAATGCCGATGCGGGAGAGAATGCTCCAAACATCGCAGGATCGACAGCGTAGACTTTAGACGCAGACCGCGTATTATTTGCAAGTGAACGCGTGAACTCCGGCACCGAAAACAACAGGTAGGCGTCCTCGTAATACTCAAGTAAATCGCTGAGCGAATTGCGACTGACGGGTATCTGCCTGCTCTTGAACTCGTTGTACACCTTATTCACCGACAGCTCTCGTCCCGAAGATGCCATACACCGCGCCAGAAACAGTGAGGCCAAACGAGGATTCTTAACGTCGTAACGTTCAACGACGTCCATGGCGACCGTTCGCGACGCATATTCCTGTAGCAGCTGAATCGCGTCCGCAGGCGTCTGCTCAAGTGTCGCGATAAATCCCCCTCGCTCAAGATATCCGATCAGATGATGTCGAAGCAGCGCTGTGTCGCTCGAGGAAAAGGGTGCATCCGGACTAGGAACGCTCCCCGTCTTATATCGGATGTATTCCGAAAAACTCAACGGAAATAGCTCTCGTACAAGGGAACGGCCCCTGAACTCGCTCTTAAGATCTGAGGACAGCATCTTAGAAGAAGAACCCGTCACGTAGACGGTCGCTTTCTCGGTATCGACCACACGCCGCAGAAACGCACCCCATTCGGGAATTTCCTGGATCTCGTCAAAGAAAATGTAAGCGCCCTCGGTTCGAGCAGCAGGATACAGCGCATAGAACGTGTCGATCACGTCCGCCAGCAGCGATGGCTCATACGGGCGCAAGCGCTCATCCTCAAAATTGAAGTAAAGCATCCGGTCAAGCTCGACGCCCCGGCTCTGAAGCCGCCGCATCTCCTGATACAGGCGATACGTCTTTCCACAACGGCGGGCCCCCACAATCACATTTACGATGTTGTCGCGCTTTGGCTCCTGTGGGTTTCCTAGATCAAGGTCTCGCTCAAAGACCTGCGGAACCCCCTGCTGTTCAAAGTCCTTTATTTTCTTGGCGATCAAGTCGTTGAATGCCATGATTCTCCAATCTTGCTCTCTAGCTAATCAAAATTATAGCGATTCTTGATTAATTAGAGAGCAAGATTATGTCTGACTTGATTAACACTTAAGCAAGTTTTTTCACTATTACTGCTCGAAGGATGCCGAGTGGCTGAGAGGACAACCAAGCTCGAATGCGACTCCCTGGACAGTCGATTTGGGACGGGACTTTTTTGACTACCCGTCCCCTGTAGAAAAATCCCTAACGCAGTTGCGGTGAAATAGGGGCTGTTTTTGCTGGTCAAACCGCAAAACAATCCCTATTTCACCGCAACTTATTGGTGGCCTTTTGGGTGGCACTCAGCGCCACGGATCGGCTTCGAACATCGGCTCGCGCTCGGGGCGTCGGTCGCTGTAGGGATCGTAGCCGTCATCGTCCTCGTTCTCGGCACGGATGTAGGGGTCGCGCGGCTTGGGTGCCGGTTTCGGCGCGGGCTTTGGTGCGGCGGACGCTATCTCAGCCGCCGGTGCGTTCGTCTTGTTCTCGTCTTTCATCTGCATAGCTCCTTGCATCGCATCCGCTCAACATCATCGATTGTCGCACGAAAAAGGGCGGCGGACTCGATTGGATCCACCGCCCTTGGCGTTTAGAGACGACTGGCAGATTTTAAGGCATTGCCCAAAATCTACTCGGCGTCGGGAACCTCGTAGGTGGCCGCCGGCGTGTTATCGCACACGACGGTAAAGCCGCCGTCCTTGTCGACATCGACCGTCACCTGATCGCCCTCGCGCACCGTGCCGTCGATGATGGCCGCTGCGATGGCATCGACAACCTCACGCTGCACCAGACGCTTGAGCGGACGGGCACCAAAGACCGGGTCCAAGCCGCCCACGGCGAGCAGCTGCTTGGCCGCCGGGGTGATGGCAAGCGTCATGCGTTCCTTGGCCAGACGCGCGCGGACGTCGGCGAGCTGAATGTCGACGATCTTCTCGATCTGCGCCATGCCAAGCGGATGGAACACCACGATATCATCGATACGGTTGAGGAACTCGGGGCGGAAGGTCTGAGCCATGGCCGCGTCGACCTGATGGCGCATCTCCTCCTCGTCCTTGCCGGAAAGCTCAGCGATAGCCTTGGAGCCCACGTTAGACGTCATGATGATGATCGTGTTCTTGAAGGATACCTGGCGACCCTGACCGTCGGTCAGACGGCCGTCGTCAAGCACCTGCAGCAGCACGTTGAAGACATCCGGGTGAGCCTTCTCCATCTCGTCGAGCAAGATCACGGAATACGGACGACGGCGCACGGCCTCGGTGAGCTGGCCGCCCTCGTCGTATCCCACGTATCCCGGGGGCGCACCGATCAGACGCTGGACGCTGAACTTCTCCATGTACTCGGACATGTCGATACGCACGAGTGCGCGCTCGTCATCGAACAGGCACTCGGCTAGAGCCTTGGCGAGCTCGGTCTTACCCACGCCGGTGGGGCCCAGGAAGAAGAAGCTGCCAATGGGCTTGTCCGGATCGGAGAGGCCCGCACGGCTGCGGCGCACAGCTGCGGCGACGGCGGAGACGGCCTCGTCCTGGCCGATGACGCGCTTATGCAGCTCACCCTCCAAGCCCTTCAACTTGTCGAGCTCGCCCTGCATCATCTTGGACACGGGCACGCCGGTCCAGGCACTCACGACCTCGGCGATCTCATCGGAGGTCACCTGTTCGTTGAGGCCCTCGCCGTCCTGCTGCTTTTGTGCCTCGAGCGCAGCCTCGGAATCCTGAATCTGTTGCTGCAGACCCGGGATCACGGAATAGCGCAGCTCGGACGCACGGCCCAGGTCGCCGTTACGCGTCGCGCGCTCCTCTTCGCTCTTGGCCTCGTCAAGCTGGCTCTTAAGCTCCTGCACGTGGTCAATGGCGTTCTTCTGGTTGAGCCAGCCGGCCTTTTGCACGTTGAGTTTTTCCTGGACCTCGGCAATCTCCTGGCGCAGGGCCTCCAGACGCTCCTTGGAGGCGTCATCGGTCTCTTTCATGAGCGCCTGTTCCTCGATCTGCAGCTGAGTGAGCTGACGCGTGGTGGCGTCGATCTCGACCGGCATGCTGTCGAGTTCCATGCGCAGGCGGCTTGCCGCCTCATCGACCAAATCGATGGCCTTGTCGGGCAGGAAGCGGTCGGCGATGTAGCGATCGGAGAGGTCGGCAGCTGCCACGAGCGCGCTATCGGTGATATGCACACCGTGGAAGATCTCGTATTTCTCCTTGAGGCCACGCAGGATCGAGATGGTGTCCTCGACGGTAGGCTCGCTCACCATCACGGTCTGGAAACGACGCGCGAGCGCCGCATCCTTTTCGATGTACTTGCGGTATTCGTCGAGCGTGGTCGCGCCGATCGCGTGCAAGTCGCCACGGGCAAGCGCCGGCTTGAGAATGTTGCCGGCGTCCATGGAGCCCTCGGTGGCACCCGCGCCCACGATGGTGTGGAGCTCATCGATGAACAGGATGACCTTGCCCTCGGACTTTTGCACTTCCTTGAGCACGGCCTTCAAGCGGTCCTCGAACTCGCCGCGGTATTTGGCGCCGGCGACCAGCGCGCTCATGTCGAGCTCGATAAGGTCGCGGTCGCGCAGGGTGCTCGGCACGTCGCCGGCCACGATACGCTGGGCGATGCCCTCGACGATGGCCGTCTTGCCGACGCCCGGCTCACCGATGAGCACGGGGTTGTTCTTGGTGCGACGGGACAGGACCTGGATGGTGCGGCGAATCTCATCGGTACGGCCGATGACCGGGTCGAGCTTGCCGGCGCGGGCCAGATCGCAGATGTTGCGACCGTACTGCTCCAGTGCCTCAAACTGAGTCTTGTCCTCGGCAGACGTCACGCGGTCATCGCCACGCAGTTCCTCGTAGACTTGCTCGATGCGCTCCTTGGTGACGCCGGCGTCGCGCAGTACGCGGCCCGCCTCGCCCTTGTCCTCGGCAAGCGCCATCAGCAGATGCTCAGTCACCACAAAGCTGTCGCCCATCTTGGTGGCCTTCTTCTCGGCCTTTTCGATGACGCGGACGAGCTCGTTGGACAGGCCCATCTGCTGGCCCTCGCCCGAAACCTTGGGCGCGTGGTCGATGGCATCCTGTGTGGAGCGTGCGAGCTGAGCCGGGTCGGCACCGATGCGCTCGATGATCACGGAGATATTGCGCTCGCCGGCACCGAGCAGGGCAGACAGCAGATGAATCGGCTCCACCGCGCCGGCCTGCGCGTCAGCGGCCGTGCTCATGGCGGTCTGCAGCGCCTCGCGCGACGTCATTGCTAGCTTATCGATTCTCATGGAATCACCTCTCTTGGGGTGGCCGCCCTACGGGGCGGCTTCACGTTGTTCGAGAAGTATTGTTGCCAGCTTTGCGCGATCTTATACACAAATCTAAGTCTCTATATATAAGATTTTCTGAGTGATTGAAAGATAGGGGTAAAGATGTCGGCCCGCCGCCGCACAGGTGCGCTACCGTCTCAATCTGTAACATCTATCGACCGTTTCTGGCTCCAGATGTTACAAATCGAGACGAATTGTTCAGCGGCACCCGTTTGTCTCAATCTGTAACATCTACTCGGCAAATAGAGCTCTATCTGTTACAAATCGAGACGAACAGAAGACACCCGAATCGAAAATCTAAATCTGTAACACCAGGCCCACTTTTAGCGGCCAAGATGTTACAAGTCGAGACAAACCGAGAACCACCACAAAGGTGCCTGTTCCCAATGTGGTGGTTTTCGACAAAAAGAAGCCGCCCCATTAACAGAGGTGGCATCAAGCAAGTCCATTTATTAGCGTCCCTCAAGACCCAACGAAAACGCAGCGATGGAATCGAGAACCGACAATAGCCCGTTCGCACAGATAGAGGCAGAGATTCAAGGTCAGAGTCCGGCTTAAACGGCTTAGCTATCGCACGTCACATTGTTCTCGTCGTCCCCCTATCATATTTATAGTGCTTATAGTGAAAATAGTGAGTTTAGTGAGAAGAGTATCGCTCAAAACTCGTGGACTCAATTATTGACCTCACGCCCAGAATGAGTGGGGCAAATATTTCTATTAGAGGTCAAATCGAAGCCCAATAGGGCCTTTTCACCCCGTCATTTCGATCGATCGCTTTCTTTTGAAGATTGTCGTAAGCTGGTATCACTTATCTTAATGAATGCATACTATTTGCGAGGTACCCGCCGTGAAACGCTCCACCTATATCGGCCTGCTCGTCTTAGCGTTTGCGATTACCGCAGTCGGCGTAGGAATTATCTATCTCGCATTTCTCCCCGCCTCTGCGACGCAGGCGGCGGTTGAGACCGTAAGCTATCCCATCGAGGTCCTCACCGATATCGTCAAACCCGATTCGGTCACCGTCGATTTTGACGGTACGCCCGCAGCGCTTGGTGTCAGCAACTATCCCCGCATCGAACTTGGGGCCAGACGCTACACCAAAGATGAGCAGCTTATCGGCAAGGCAACCAGTTTACTCAAAGGCAAGACGTTTAAGCGGTGGTACGGCGCCGCAATATATCGAGCCAAGAATGGCCAAATGGTTGGCGGATATTATTCGACCCTTGAGCTCGATGCGGCAAACGGGAGCAAATTGTGCAACGTCTCATACGACCCCGGCTGCGTGGACAATGAAGGACCGGGGGTCTATATCTCGGATGGCGACGTAATCTACGTCATGGAGGGCGACCAGACGGCAGTCGTCGATTTTATGGATCGGTGTACCGAGGATGCCTACGAACAAACCTGCGAGCCCGATCCGCAGACAGCGCGCAACAGTGGCTCGGCACGCACTTGGCTATTTGACGATGAAATAACCTGGACCCCATCGAAATAAGGACCCGCCGGGCAGGCAACTTTGTGATGGTCCCGGTCAATTATTAGCGCCCCTCAAGACCCAACGAGAACGTCGCGATAGCCCCGGCCACACCTTTCCCTCGGGCGACCCTCGCGAAGCGCGTGAGCACGAGGGAAAGGTGTGGCCGGGGCGTACAGCAGAGTTACTCGGCAGCGGCCTTGAACTTGTTGTAGTTGATCAGGCAGCCGGCCTTGACGATGGCACGCTCCTCTGCCGTCATATCGGCAATGTAGAGTTCAATCTGCTCGACCGCACCATCGGCGCGCACCACGTAGGCGGCGATGTCCTTCAGGTCGCCGTCAAGCGCGGCGCGGATACCCGGCACAAAGACGTAGTCGCCCACCTCAAAGTTGGGCTCAGCCTCCATCTGGAAGGGCACCATACCCCAGTTCATCACGTTGGAGCGATAGCGCTTGGTGGCGTACTCGTGGACGATGTTGGCCAGACCGCCGATCACGCGCTGACAGCTCGCGGCCTGCTCGCGGGCGGAACCGTCACCGGGCTTCTTGGCATAGAGCATGGAGCCGTACTCAGTCGCCTTGGCATCGGCCGCGACACCCGCGCCGACCAGCGCCTCAAACACGCCCGCAAGCTCGGCATCGAGTGCCGCCAGATCGCCTGCTGCCTCGCCGGCAACGCGGCGCTTCTCCACGGCGTCGACCTCCTTGGAGCGACCCACGTAGGCCGGATCGCGACGGCTGAGCGTAAACTCGGCCAGGCCCAGCGGGTTGGAGCGGAAGGAGCTCGTCTCGCCCGAAGGAATGAGCTCGTCGGTCGTGGTGACCGGATCCATGATCTTGGAGCACACCTTGAGCAGGATATCGTCGCCGAGCGGCTCCATCGCGGGCCACGGCTTGATGTTGGGACCCTCGACCAGCTCGTCGGCAGGCTCCGCCTTGCCAAAGCCCCAGTACACGCGCTTTTTGTACGGCGCGTCGTCAAAGGTGTACTCGCAGGCCTCGTCCCAAGTCTCCTCGGGCAGGTCGGTCGCCGGCGTCAGGACGCCGCCGTTGGCAGCCGTCGCCGCAATGGAGCGGGCGTCCATCAGGGCCACGGCGCTCAGCTGGCCATTGCCCGGCTTGGAACCCTCGCGGTTGGGGAAGTTGCGCGTAGTGTGGCGGATCGAAAGGCCGTTGTTGGCGGGCGTGTCGCCGGCGCCGAAGCACGGGCCGCAGAACGCCGTGCGCACGATCGCGCCGGCCTCCATGAGGTCGTAGATGTAGCCGCGGCGTGTAAGCTCGAGTGCCACGGGCTGGCTCGTGGGATAGACCGACAGCGAGAACTCGCCGCAGCCGGTGTTGGCGCCCTTGAGCACGCGGGCAGCCTGGACCACGGAGTCGTAGTTGCCGCCCGAGCAGCCGGCGATAACGCCCTGCTGCACGTGCAGCTTGCCGTCGACGATCTTGTCGAGCAGGCTAAAGTGCGTCTTGCCCTCGCCGATCTTGGCGGCCTCGAGCTCCACCTCGTGCAGGATGTCCTCGAGGTTCTCGTTGAGCTCGTCAATCTCAAAGCCGTTGGAAGGATGGAACGGCAGCGCGATCATGGGCTTGATGCTCGACAGATCGACCTCGACGCAGCCGTCGTAGTAGGCGACATCGGCGGGCTTGAGCTCGCGGTAGTCGTCGCCGCGGCCGTGCATGGCCAAAAACGCGTGTGTGTCCTCGTCGGTGGCCCAGATGGAGGAAAGGCAGGTGGTCTCGGTGGTCATGACGTCGACGCTGTTGCGATAGTCAGTCGTCATGCTCGCGATGCCGGGGCCCACGAACTCCATGACCTTGTTCTTGACGTAGCCCTTGGCAAAGACGGCGCGGATGATGGCGAGCGCCACATCGTGCGGGCCGACGCCGGGGCGCGGAGCGCCCGTGAGGTAGATGGCGACGACGCCGGGATAGGCGACATCGTAGGTGTCGCGCAGCAGCTGCTTTGCCAGCTCGCCGCCGCCCTCGCCCACGGCCATGGTGCCCAGGGCGCCGTAGCGGGTGTGCGAGTCGGAGCCCAAGATCATCTTGCCGCAGCCGGCGAAGTTCTCACGCATAAAGGAGTGGATGACCGCAATATGGGGCGGAACGAAGATGCCGCCGTACTTCTTAGCAGCGGAAAGGCCAAAGACGTGGTCGTCCTCGTTGATGGTGCCGCCCACGGCGCACAGCGAGTTGTGGCAGTTGGTGAGCACGTAGGGCAGCGGGAACTGCTCCATGCCCGAGGCGCGCGCCGTCTGGATGATGCCGACAAAGGTGATGTCGTGGCTCGCCATGGCGTCGAAGCGAATCTTGAGCGCCTCGGGGTCGCCGGACGTATTGTGTGCCTGGAGGATCGAATACGCGATGGTGCCGCGCTTGGCATCCTCGGGCGTCTGCGTAATACCGCGCTCGGCAGCCTCGGCCTCAGGCACAACCTCGCTGCCGTTACGCAGGTAGATGCCGTCCTCGTACAGCTTGACCATACTGTCTCCCACTCTGCCCAAAAGATTTGGGCGCATAGCATACATTCGTTCAATATCGTGCCATAGAACGGTTGCCAGCGGGTTACGAATCTCGGCGTTCACTTTATCTCAGTAAAGCACAGGGCGATATTGGCGCAAGGAGTGTTCCAAAGTGCCGGCACAGAAGGAACGTCCCCAAGTGCCAGCCAAAAATGGGAGTGGATAACCTCCCGTTTCTAGCCCTCAAGCGGACCAAAAGTGGGAGATTATCCACTCTCATATTGTTAGGATTTGCGTCGTAGAGCCGCCGTAACTAAAGATCGGTTCCCGCGCCCAAAAGCTTGCGCATGACTTGCTCGGGGTTGACTGAGCCGTCGCGCGGGGCCAGGGCGGTGATCTTCTTCTGCATCTTGTACTCGTGCAGCTCGTCCTCGAGCTGGCGCACGCGGGCGCGGAGCTTTTCGTTCTCGCGCTCGCGCTCCTCGGCACGCTCCTTCATATCGAGGATGCGCACCACGCCGGCAAGGTTGATGCCCTCGTCGGTCAGCTGGTTGATGAGCTCCAGGCGCTCGATATCGGCACGCGAATACAGACGCGTGTTGCCGCCCGAGCGCTGGGGGTTCACCAGGCCCTTGGACTCGTAGACGCGCAGAGTCTGCGGATGCATGCCGGTCAACTCGGCCGCCACGCTGATCATGTACAGCGGTTTATTCCTATTGTCCTCGGCCATGCTACCTGACCCCTTTCCGTCTCGTTATCGTCCATCATAAGCCCGCGGGCGCGGGTGTGCGCCACGACCGCCCTAGTACGTCGCCTTGTAACGGTTGACCTTCTCGCGATAATCGCGCGTGTCGGCCTCGCGCAGCTTGGTCATAGCATCGCGCTCGTCATCGGACAGGTTCGTGGGGACCTGTACCTTGATTTCGACGAGCAGCGCGCCTGTGCGGCCACGGTGCTTAACGTCGGGCGCACCCATCTCCTTAAAGCGGAACTTCTTGCCCGTCTGGGTGCCAGCGGGCACCTTCAGACGAACCGTCGCGCCGCCGGGCGTGGGCACATCAACCGTGCAGCCGAGCGCCGCCTCGTAGACCGAGATCGGCACCTCCATGGTCACATCGGCACCCTTGCGCTTAAACAGCGGGTGCTCCTCCACATGCGTGGTCACGACCAGGTCGCCGCGCTCGCCGCCGGCAACGCCATACTCGCCGCGACGCTTGTAGCGTAGCTTGCCGCCGTCGACCGCGCCCGCGGGCACCGAGACCGTAATGGTCTGCTGCTCGCCTGTCGAGGGAATGCGATAGGTGACCTTGTGCGTCACGCCGCGAAACGCGTCCTCGGCCGTCACATCGACGGTCAGCGACAGGTCGCCGCCCTTGCGAGCACGGCTGCGACCCGCGCCGGCACCGGCAGCGCCCGCAGCCCCGGCAAAGCCCGAGCCCCAATCGCTGCCCCAGGCGCCGTTGCCGCTAAAGATGCTGTCGAAGATGTCGCCCCAGCCGCTGGCACCCGCGCCGGCACCGTAGCCGCCGCCATACGCGCCGCCCGCGCCCGGCATGCCGCCAAACATGAGCATCTGGTCGTACTCTTTGCGCTTCTTCTCGTCCGAAAGCGTCTCGTAGGCCTCGCTGATCTCCTTGAACTTGGCCTCGTCGCCGCCGGCATCGGGGTGATATTTTTGCGCGAGCTTGCGAAACGCGCTCTTGATCTCTTTGTCGGAGGCGCTCTTGGATACGCCCAGGATGTCATAGAAGGTTTTGCCTGCAGCCATCGTAGCTCCTCTCCTGTTTCATCCGCCGCCCAGCGGGCGGCGGCTCATGCTTTCATATGGCACTAGGCCAGAAAGGGCCCCGGGTGTTGCCCCGGGGCCCTTCTCAATTACTCCTCGGTGCTCTCGGCCGTATCGGCCGCAGCATCCTCGGGCGCCGCTTCGGGCTCCGGTGCGGGGCGTTTCTCGCCGCCGTAGGTCACCGTCACCATCGCGGAACGCAGGATGCGATCCGCCATGCGGTAGCCCTTCTGGTACACGTCGTTGACGGTCTCATCGTACTGCGACGCGTCCTCGACGCGACCCACGGCTTGGTGCTCGAGCGGATCGAACGCCTCGCCCTTGGGGTCGATGGGCTCAACGCCCTCGTGCGCAAACACATCGAGCAGCTTGGCATGTACCGCGTCGACACCGTCGACGAACTGCTTAAAGTCGTCGGCAAGCTCCTGGCTGCGGGCATGGTCGATCGCACGCTCGATATCGTCGACCACCGGCAGCAGCGCGGTGACGAGCTTCTCGGTCGCGCGCTCGCGCTCGGCGATACGCTCATTGGCGGTGCGGCGACGGAAGTTCTCCCAGTCGGCCTGCAGACGGGCGGTGCGCTCGGTGGCGTCCTTTGCCTTGTCCTCGGCGGCCTTCTGAGCCTCTGCCGCAGCATCGAGCTCGTTGCGCACGTCGGCAAGCTCTTTCTGAGCCTGCTCGAACTTGAGCTTAAAGTCGTTGTCGGCGGCTTCCTCACCGGCGCGGATAGCGGCTTCCACCATCTCGTCCTCGGTCATCGTCGCCTCCTTGTTGGAATCCTCTACTTGGTTCTCGGCAGCCTCGGCGGCCGGGGCCTCGTTGGCCTCGGTAACGTCTGCGGCCTCTACGGGAATCTTCACGTCCTTCTCCTCAGAGTCAACGGGGGCGGCACCAACGGCGGCCGCCTCCGTGCGAGCTTTACGGGCGGACATGATTACTTGTCCTCGTCGTCCACAACCTCGTAGTCGGCGTCGACGACGTCATCGTCGGCAGGCTGGGCGCCGGCGGCACCGTCGGTCTGCTGCTGAGCGTCGGCGTAGACAACCTGGGCCAGCTCGTAGGCCACGGACTGCAGGGACTCGCCGGCGGCCTTGATGGCCTCGACGTCAGAGCCCTCGAGCGCCTTCTTGGCGTCGGCGATAGCGGCCTCGGCCTTGGACTTCACGTCGGCGGAAACCTTGTCGCCCAGCTCGTTGAGGGTCTGCTCGGTGGAGTAGCACAGGCTGTCGGTCTGGTTGCGGACCTCGACCTCTTCCTTCTGCTTCTTGTCCTCCTCGGCATGAGCCTCGGCGTCCTTGACCATGCGATCGACTTCGTCGTCGGAAAGCGCGGTGGAGCCGGAGATGGTGATCTGCTGCTCCTTGCCGGTGCCCTTGTCCTTAGCGGAGACCTTGACGATGCCGTTGGCGTCAATGTCGAAGGTGACCTCGATCTGCGGCACGCCGCGGCGGGCAGCCGGGATGCCGGTCAGCTGGAACTTACCGAGCGACTTGTTGTCGCGGGCAAGCTCGCGCTCGCCCTGGAGCACGTTGATCTCGACGCTGGTCTGGTTGTCGGCAGCGGTGGAGTAGACCTCGGTCTTGGAGGTCGGGATCGTGGTGTTGCGGTCGATCATCTTGGTCATGATGCCGCCCATGGTCTCGACACCCAGCGACAGCGGGGTAACGTCGAGCAGCAGGATGCCCTCGACGTCGCCGGTGAGCACGCCGCCCTGGACGGCAGCGCCGTCGGCAACGACCTCGTCGGGGTTCACGGACATGTTGGGCTGCTTGCCGGTCATGGTCTTGACGAGCTCCTGGACAGCGGGCATACGGGTGGAGCCGCCGACGAGGATGACCTCGGTCAGATCGGAGAGCTTAAGCTTGGCGTCGCGCAGGGCGTTGGTGACAGGCTGCTTGCAGCGCTCGAGCAGGTCGCGGGTGATCTTCTCGAACTCGGCGCGAGTCAGCGTGTAGTTGAGGTGCAGCGGGCCGGACTGGTTCATGGTAATGAACGGCAGGTTGATGGTGGTCTGCTGGGCGGCGGAGAGCTCCTTCTTGGCGTTCTCGGCGGCCTCCTTCAGACGCTGCAGGGCCATGGGGTCCTGACGCAGGTCGACACCGTTCTCCTGCTGGAACTTATCGGCCATCCAGTCGATGACGCGCTGATCCCAGTCGTCGCCGCCCAGGTGGTTGTCGCCCGAGGTGGACAGAACCTCAAACACGCCGTCGGCGAGGTCGAGGATGGAGACGTCGAAGGTGCCGCCGCCCAGGTCGAAGACCAGGATGCGCTGGTCGGTGCCCTGCTTGTCCAGGCCATAGGCAAGAGCAGCAGCGGTCGGCTCGTTGACGATACGCTTGACGTTGAGGCCGGCGATCTTACCGGCGTCCTTGGTGGCCTGACGCTGGGCGTCGTTGAAGTAGGCCGGGACGGTGATGACGGCGTCGGTGACGGTCTCGCCCAGATACTTCTCGGCGTCGGCCTTCATCTTTGCGAGCGTCATGGCGCTCACCTGCTCGGCGGTGTAATCCTTGCCCTCGATGTCGACGACGGCACGGCCACCCTGACCCTCCTTGACCTCATACGGCACGGTCTTGATCTCAGAGGTGCACTCGGAGTACTTGCGGCCCATGAAGCGCTTAATGGAGAACACGGTGTTCTTGGGGTTGGTGACAGCCTGGTTCTTAGCGGCCTTACCCACGACGCGGTCGCCGTCGGCACGGAAGCCCACGACGGACGGGGTGGTGCGGTCGCCCTCGGCGTTCACGATAATGGTCGGAGAACCGCCCTCGAGAACGGCCATAGCGGAGTTAGTAGTACCAAGGTCGATACCAAGAATCTTGCCCATTAGAAATTCCCTCTCTCTTGTGCGTTTGCACCGACTCGGCGGTCTGCCGAGCGGTGTTTCGGCTTGTCTTTCAGGATGTAGTGTATCCCCTTATGGGCCGGAATATACAAAATCTAAGTCAATTCATATAAGATTTCTTATTGCTGAGAGTTTAGGTTCTTAAATGCGCAGGTAGATGCGCTGTTTAAGTTCTCGGCAGATCTATTGAGATCTATGTAGAGATGGCTGAGGCGCGAGCCTGAAACTGTGTCCCGTTTTGGACGTGGATTACGGGATGCGGTTTCCGCAAGCACGCTCAATCGCCCTATATTTCAAGTCACCTGTAGCTAACATTTGCGCAGCTCAACGGCCTCACCTGCATGTTTTTTAGTAAGCCGTGGCATACTCGGCGAACGGTATGAAGATGCCGGTCAGAGGGTATTGCAAACGGTCGCTCCCGTGGTATGTTTTTGCCCGAATCAAACCGGCGCGCATCGCCTGTAGCGTCGGTCAACAGAGAGGAAACTACCATGGCTCATCCCGTAATTGATGCCGACGAGTGCATCGCTTGTGGCGTTTGCGTCGACTCCTGCCCCGCTGGCGTTCTGGAGCTCCAGGACGTCGCTACCGTCGCTGACGAGGATTCCTGCGTCGCCTGTGGCGCTTGCCAGGACGCTTGCCCCGCCGGCGCGATCACCGAGATCGTCGAGGAGTAACAACTCCCCCACTTGCACACTCACAAGTACACCGTGCACAAAAAGGAGGCCCCCGCATCGCCGCGGAGGCCTCCTTTTGCATTCGTCGTTACTAGGACAGGTCATCTTCGTAGGGCATCAGATCTGCCAGGTAGCCTTTCTCTTTGAGCATGGCCTCGATCTCGTCGAGGGTTTGCTCGTCTTCTGCCGCAATGCGGTGGAAGTGATAGCCGCTGGTTACCGTCAGCAGCGGAAAGCTCTTGCCGCTCTCGATATCGTGCAGGTAGCGCTCAACATCGCGACGATTGCGGATGTCCAGGTCGGCCGTGATCTTGCCGTACACGCGGTGATTGACGATCACGTTGAGCACGGCGCCGCCCGCGTCGACGATGCTCGTGAGCTCATCGCCCGCTTGCTCCACGCCGTGGCGAACCTTGACCAGACGCGTGGGCACAGCCGGGCTGCTCGCCGCCTCCTGTAGTACATAGCCGCGATTGGTGGCGACGATATCGTGCCCGTCGGCGCGCAGCAGGGCGATGTCCTGCACCACGACCTGACGGCTCACGCCCACCTCGCGGGCAAGCGCACTGCCCGAGACAGGATCTTTGGCGCTCTCGAGCACGGCCATGATGGCACGGCGACGCTCGCGGGCGTCCATTATTTACCGTCCAGCAGACGCAGGTGCTTGAGCGAGAGGTCGAGGATCGGCGCAGAATGCGTCAGCGCCCCCGAGCTGATAAAGTCAACGCCCAGGTCGGCAAGCGCGCGGATATTGCTGGCGTCCACATTGCCCGAGCACTCGGTCTTGGCGAGACCGGCGATAAGCTCGATAGCGGCGGCCATGTCGTCGTGGGTCATGTTGTCGAACATGATGATGTCGGCGCCGGCCTCCACGGCCTCGCGCACCATGTCCAGGTTCTCGCACTCGATCTCGACCGTCGTGGTAAACGATGCATGGGCGCGCGCCATCTCGATCGCACGCGTCACGCCACCGGCGGCGTCGATGTGGTTGTCCTTGAGCATAACGGCCGTCGACAGGTTGTAACGGTGATTGCTGCCGCCGCCGATCTCGACTGCGGCCTTCTCGAAGACGCGCATGCCCGGCGTGGTCTTGCGCGTGTCGACAAGCACGGTCTTGGTACCCTCGAGCGCCGCTGCCATGTTGTGTGTGTAGGTGGCGATGCCGCTCATGCGCTGCAGGTAGTTGAGCGCCACACGCTCGCCCGAAAGCAACACGCGTGCATCGCCGCGCACCTGGCCCACATGGTCGCCAGCGTGCACCTCGTCACCATCGGCAACATCAAACAGCACCGCGCTCTGCGAATCCAGCAGCTCAAAGGTGCGAGCGAACACGTCCAAGCCTGCGATGATGCCATCGGCTTTGGCGATGAGCTCCACCGTGGCGGGACGTGCCGTGGGGCAAACGCTCGCCGTGCTCACGTCCTCAAACGTAATGTCCTCGCGCAGAGCCTGCAGAATCAGATCATCGACGACGAGCTTCATGGTAATGGGATTCATGGTCTACTCCTCCACGGCCTGCGTGCCGGCGGCACGGGCCAAATCATCGATTGCCAGGGCATCGGCGCTCAGGGCGCGATGACGGCCATCGAGCGCGGGATCGCCCGCCTGCTCCACGGCCAGCGACTCGCCGGTACGCATGTACCACGCGGCGCGACGACCCCAGACTAGGGACTCGAGCAGACTGTTGGAAGCCAGGCGATTCTTGCCGTGAACGCCGTTACAGGCCGTCTCGCCCGCGGCGTAGAGCTCGGGCATCGAGGTGCGGCCGTCCTTATCGACCCATACGCCGCCCATAAAGTAGTGCTGCGTGGGCGTAACGGGGATGGGCTCGTCCAAGATGTCGCGGCCGTCCTCCAGGCAGCGCGCGCGAATGTTGGCAAAGTGCCCGGTCACCACATCGCGCTCGACGGGGGCAAAACTCAGCCACTCGTGCTCGGTGCCATCCTGCTTCATCTGCTCGCGAATGGCGGCAGCGACCACATCGCGCGGCTGAAGCTCGTCGGTAAAGCGCTCGCCGGCGGCGTTGAGCAAAATCGCGCCCTCGCCGCGGCAGCTCTCGCTGATCAGGAAGGTGCGGCCCGGCTGCGGCGAGAACAGTCCCGTGGGGTGAATCTGCACGTAGTCCAGGTGCTCCATCTTAATGCCATGCTCCTGAGCGATGTAGCAGGCGTCACCCGTGAGCTGCGGGTAGTTGGTCGAGTGGTCGTATACGCCCCCGATGCCGCCCGTCGCCCACAGCGTGTGGCGGGCATGGATCTTAAACGGCTCGCCGGCATGCACGCCCTCGGCGGCATTTGCCAGTTCGTCGGCGGGACGAACCGAGTTGTCCTCGTCCACGGAAACGACGACGACACCGGCACACACCGTGGCCCCATCGCGCACGGCCGTCAGGATGTCGGTCATGGCCACGTGCTCCAAAATCTGCACGTTATCCAGCTTGCGAACGGCTTGGAGCAGCTTGGTCGTGATCTCCTTGCCCGTAATGTCGGCATGGAAGGCAATGCGGGGGCGGCTGTGCGCACCCTCGCGGGTAAAGTCGAGGCTGCCGTCGGCCTTGCGCTCAAAGTCCACGCCCATCGCTAGCAGGTCGTTGATGACCGAGCGGCTCGAGCGAATCATGATGTCGACGCTCTCGCGGCGGTTCTCGTAGTGGCCGGCGTGCATGGTGTCCTCAAAGAAGGCATCGTAGTCCGAGCCCTCGGGCAACACGCAGATGCCGCCCTGCGCGAGCATCGAATCGCACTCGTCGACAGCGCCCTTGGAGAGCATGATCACGCGCGTGCTCGTCGGCAGATTGAGAGCCGCGTACAAGCCAGCTACGCCGCAGCCGGCAATAACGACGTCGCACTCCATGTCGGGGTATTGTTTGGTTTCCACAGGAATCCTCTCCCTTGTAATGTGGCATAAGGGACTGCCCCTCATGTCACATCGTTCTAACGCGCCGCGTACTCGAGCATGCGGTCGAGCGTGAGTTTGGCCTGGTCGGCAGCCTCGTCCGACACGCCGATCTGCACCTCGCCCTCGCCCGTCTCCAGGCAGCGCACGAGCTTTTCGAGCGTGATGAGGTCCATGTTGACGCAGGTGGGCTGCACCGCGGGGAAATAGAACTTCTTGCCGGTGCCCTGGCAGCGGCGCTCGAGCTCGTAGAGCACGCCGCGGACCGTCACGATAATGAACTCGCTCGCGTCGGACTCCTCGGCATACTTGATGATGCCGGCGGTGGAGCCGATGTAGTCGGCCTCGGCCAGAACGTCGGCCTTGCACTCGGGATGCGCCAGCACGAGCGCGTCGGGGTGGGCCTCCGTCGCGTCAACGATCTGCTCGACGGTGATGATGTGGTGGCGCGGGCAGTAGCCGTTGTTGAGGATGACGTGCTTTTGGGGCACCTGCTCGGCCACAAAGCGGCCCAGGTTTTGGTCGGGAATGAACAAGATGTGCTGCTGCGGCAGCTCGGAGACAATCTTGACGGCGTTAGAGCTGGTAACGCACACGTCGCTCCAGCTCTTGATCTCGACCGTGGAGTTGACGTAGCACACCACGGCCAGGTCGTCGCCGTACTCGGCGCGGGCAGCGTCGACCGTCTCGCGCTTGACCATATGAGCCATGGGACAGTCCGCGCCCGGCTCGGGCAGCAGCACGGTCTTAGTGGGATTGAGCAGCTTGGCGCTCTCGCCCATAAACTCCACGCCGCACAGCACGATAGTCTGCTGCGGCAGGCTCTTGGCGAGCTTTGCCAGGTAGAAGCTGTCGCCGACGTAATCAGCCACGGCCTGCACCTCGGGCGCCACGTAATAGTGCGCCAGGATCACCGCGTCACGTTGGGTTTTTAGCTGCTGAATGGCCTCGACGAGCTCTGCGGGCACCAGTGCCGCGCGCTCCGTTGCCGTCGTTGCCGATGCTAGGCCGGCCGCGATATCGCGTGCAAGCTCCGACGCATCCATGTTCGCGCTCTGTGCCATCAAGGCCCCTCTCTTTTGGCGAATCTTGGGGCTTTAGTATGACACCTAGGTTTACAGCTGACAAGACAGCTGTAAACCTAGGTGTAAAGTTGAAATAAAGATTCAATCTTGGGTCGGGTCCATTTTCGAACTGGCAAGCTGAGGATAGCTGAGCTCTCGATGGCGCAGGAGGCATCTTTCGCCACCGCAACACCGCTTGGCGCGAGCTGCACGCCGTGGGGCGCAAACGGACCGCACCCCCGCAAGCGGCGCGTGCCCGATGTGGCAAAATCGAACTACTTAAGGGGGCCGAATGCTCAAGATTATTGCCTGCGACGATGATGTCGCTTTTCTAGATAGACTGCACCGGATGATCGACCGTTGGTCGACCGAGACGGGCACGGCGGTCGATGTTGCGCTCGTCACGCGCGGCGAGGACCTGCTGGCCCGCCATGCCGCATCGCGCGCCGACATCATTCTGCTCGACATGATCATGCCGCTCGTCAACGGCATGGACACCGCACGCGAACTGCGCCAGGCCGACACCGCCGTGCGCCTGGTGTTCCTCACCTCGTCGCCCGAGTTCGCGCTGGAATCCTACGAGGTCCGCGCCTTCGACTATCTGCTCAAACCCGTGACTTACGAACGCCTGGCGCGATTACTCGACGAGCTTTCGAGCATGCGCCCGGCGGCAACCGACGAGCTCGTGATCAAAACTTCCTTTGGCTACCACGCCTTGCGCCTGTCCGACATCGAATATGCCGAGGCGCGCAACAAGCACGTGGTCTTCCACCTGCGCGACGGACGCGATATCGAGGCACTCGAGTCGTTCCGCAGCGTCGAGGACCGCTTGGAGCAAAACGCGGTCTTCTTTAAATGCCACCGCAGCTACCAGGTCAACCTGCGCAATATCGATCACTTTGACCGCACGGACATCGTCATGCGCTCGGGCGCGTGCATCCCGCTTTCGCGCAGCTGCAAGCAGGGATTCCAAGACGCCTACTTTGCGGTGCGCTTTGAGGGCGGGAGGCGCTGATGGTCTCCTCGGTCGAAATGATCCTTTGGGCAATCCACCACGCCACGACGCTGCTCTTTGGCGTCTTTGCCTCGGCGGCGCTGTGCGGTGTCGAGATCAACCGGCGTCATGCGCTTGAACTGGTGCTGGTCAGCGTCGTGACCGGCGCTGCCTTTTCGATCGCCAATGCCGTCGGCGGCGAGCTTTTCGCCCGCCAGGTATATCCGCTCGTCGTGCATTTGCCGCTCGTCATCTATTTGTGCGCGCGCTACCGCCTGAGCCCGCTGCTTGCCGTGCTCGGCATTACGAGTGCCTATCTGAGCTGCCAGTTCAGCAATTGGATGGGCATCGCCGCATTTGCCGCAACCGATTCTCAGATCGCGTACTATCTGGCGCGCATCGCGACCACACTCGCCGTCTTTGCCGTCCTGTTGCATTGGGCCGGCGACATCGGTCCGCGCTTGGCGATTAAAAGCACCACCGAGCTGGGCATCCTTTTAATCCTGCCGCTCGTCTATTACGTCTTTGACTATGCCACCAACGTCTACACCACGCTGTTCCACTCGGGCTCGGTGGTGACGGTTGAGTTTTTGGCATTTGCGCTCTGTGCCTTCTATCTTATGTTTCTTGCCGTTTACCTGCGCGAATACGAAGAAAAGGAAACCGCCGAGCGAGAGCGCTGGATGCTCGAAACCCGCGACAGCGCCGCCATCAAAGAGCTCGAGGCTTGGCGTCAATCTGGGCGCGAGCTGTCGATTCTGCGCCACGACATGCGCCACTTCCTACGCGGCCTGGCCGCTTTAATTGAGGAGGGCCACACCGACGAGGCGCTCGATCGCATCGACGAACTCTGCGAAGCCGGCGACCGCACCGCCGTACGCCGCTTCTGCGCCAACGAGACCGTAAACATCGCGCTTTCGTCATTTAACTCGGATATCAATAGAAACGGCATTACCGCCAACCTGCGCGCCGCCGTACCCGAAACCATCCACGTAGGTGACGCCGACCTGTTTAGCGTGCTCTCAAATGCCTTGGAAAACGCTATCACCGCCGCAAGCGCCGCACCCCAAGGAAAGCGATTCGTCGACTTTGACCTGCGATTAGAGGACGGCCAGCTGCTGCTGTTAGTTTCCAACACGTTTGACCGCACGCCGCGCATGGTCGACGGCATGCCCGTAGCCGGGCACACCGGACACGGCTTTGGAACCAAGAGCATTAAGCTTGCCGTCGAACGCATGAACGGCAACTGCCAGTTCCGCATTAACGGCGATCGGTTTGAGCTGCGCGCTGTGATGTAGAAGTGCGGCGCCGATCTCGAGGCGTGCCTTGCCCGCCAGGCAATCGCTCGCCGGCGCCAATCCGCTACAGCGGAGCGACCGCCGGAGTCAGCTGCTTGATGTAGGCCCACATGCGCTGCTTAGCGGCCTTGTCGGTGAGTGCCGCCTCAAAGCCGTCGAGCGCGAGCACGCGGCGGCCCTGCACATGGGCGACCAGGCCGGGCTTGAGCATAGCGGTATCGAAGTCGTCGATTGCCACAAGCATGTCGGCATAGGTCTCGCGCATGGTATCGGCCGCGCGATCGTCCAGCAGCAGAACCGCCTCGGGGTCCAAAGCCTCAAGCGCCTCACGGAACAGCTCGCACGGCAGAGTCTCGCCCACCGCGACCGCTCCGTCACCCACGCCGGCGACGCTTGCCAGCACGCAAAAATCCTCGGGCGCGTAGCCGATGGCCCCAAGCGCCTTGCGCAACGCCGCGCCATCCGGGCCGGCGGCAAGCTCGCCACCCGAACGCTCGGCCTCGTCCAAATCGCCTTTGACCAGCACGATCGGCGAGCACGCGTTGCCCGCGATACGCACGCCACGAACCGCAAGCGATGTGAGCTCCTGCTCGGCCGCCTGGGCGATGGCTTCTTTTTTCTGGCTTTGTGACGTGGACATGCGCTCTCCAATCGTTTGCGTGCCCACCATTATATAAAAGAGCCGCCTGCGAGTGGTTGCTTTGCGGGCGGCTGGGTATAAGCACGGTCGTACTGAGTTTTACGCGGCTGAGCCGCGTCACATTATGGAGGTCACCATGGCTGACATTAAGCAGATTACCCCCGAGAACTTCGACGCCACCGTCAACGGCAGCCTTCCCGTGCTGGTCGATTTTTGGGCTCCCTGGTGTGGGCCCTGCCGTTCGCTGTCGCCCATCGTTGACGAGGTTGCCGATGAGCTGGCGGGCAAGCTTGCCGTCGCCAAATGCAACGTCGACGACAACCAGGACCTGGCCATGAAGTATGGCGTCATGAGCATCCCCACGCTGATTGTGTTTAAGAACGGCGAGGAGATTGACCGCTCGGTTGGCGCTCTGCCCAAGGCGAGGCTGCAGGCGCTGCTGGAGAAGCATCTGTAATACGCTTGTTACTTACCCGCCGTCCATGAGCGCTTTTGCACCGCTCGCCGGACTGCCGGGCGCGGCGCGGACGACCACGGATAGTATGGTAGTTACAAACAGCCCCCAGTGAACGGGTGCGAGTCACACAGACTCGCACCCGTTTTCTTATGCAGCTGCGCACAGAGCGGGCGTAGTAAAATCTGAACCACTGAACTGCCCCATACAAAAGGAGATTTTCCATGCATGATGTTGGAATGAACATGAGCCAGCTTGCCATGAGCGTCAAGCAGGTCGACGACACCATCGAGCTCGCTCACGAGTGGAGCCATCAGCTGCTGCATGCGACCGAGAACTTTGACATGGAGCGTATTGGCGCCAAGCTCGAGGCCGCCATGGCTGCGCTGCACGAGGCGCATGACGCGCTCGAGGGCTACGAGGACGCCATCGAGGCCGACCATAACTCCGTCGGCTCCGTGAAGCTGGTGTAGCGTGACCGAGCACGAGCACGAGCACGAGCACGGCTGCGACCACAAGCACGAGCATCCGCACGGTCCGGCCGACCAGGCGAGCTGCCGTTGCACCGGCTCCAGCTCCGAGCTGGTCCGCTTTTCGGTGACCGCGCCCGACGATCTGCTGCGCCGCTTTGACGAGCAGATCGCACGCCGCGGTGACGTGGCCAACCGCTCCGAGGCCGTACGCGACCTGATTCGCGCCTCGATCGCGAAGGAGCAGATGCGCACGCCCGACGAGCAGGTCATCGGTTCACTCACCATGATCTATGACCACCATACCGGCGATCTGACGCGCCGCCTGGACGAGGTACAGCACGACTACACCGACGAGATCGTCTCAACCATGCATGTGCATCTGGATCACCACAACTGCTTGGAGATTCTGGCGCTCAAGGGTCGCGGCGAGCGCGTCTACGAGCTGGCCGACCGCCTGCTGGGGCTGCGCGGCGTTAAGCACGGCGAGCTCACGTGTGCCGCCACCGGACAAAGCCTAGGACTGTAGCGGGATTTCCCGCAGCGCACCTGCCAAAAAGGGACAGGTTTGTTTTGGCAGGTTTAGATGTTTTACCTACCAAAATAAACCTGTCCCTTTTTGGTCGGTTTTGATGAGGGAGAGCCGCATGCGGCATGTGCATATTCATGTGACGGGCATTGTGCAGGGCGTTGGCATGCGGCCGTTTGTGTATCGCGAGGCCATGGCGCATGGCATCTGCGGCTGGGTGCTCAACGCAGGCGACGGCGTGCATGTCGAGGCGCATGCCTCGGGTGCGGCCGTCGACGGCTTTGTCGCCGCGCTGTCGGAGCACGCACCCGCGGCTGCCCGCGTGGAGCGCGTCGACGTTGCGGATTTGGAGCCCGGCACTTGGGATGCTGCCAATGAACAGGGCTTTCGCATTGTGGCGTCACAGGACCAGACTGCGCATACGACGCTCGTCTCGCCCGATATCGCCACCTGCGACGACTGCCTGCGCGAACTGTTCGATCCCGCCGACCGACGCTATCACTACCCCTTTATCAACTGCACCAACTGCGGCCCGCGCTTTACCATCATCCGCTCGCTGCCTTATGACCGAGCGGCCACCTCTATGGATCGCTTTCCCATGTGCCCCGAATGCGCCGCGGAGTATGCCGACCCACTTGACCGGCGCTTTCATGCGCAGCCCGATGCCTGCTTTGACTGCGGGCCGCATATTACCTGGCGCGAGGCTGTAAACGGCAATGCGTGCGGGAATTCGTCCGCGACACCGACCGTCGGCACCACACGCGAGGCCAGCGACGCTATCATCGAGCGCTGCGTTGAGCTGCTGGCCAGCGGTGGCATCGTCGCCATCAAGGGCCTGGGCGGATTCCACCTGGCCTGCGATGCTGCCAACGAACAAGCGGTGCGCGAGCTGCGCCGTCGCAAGCGTCGCAGCAACAAGCCACTTGCCGTCATGGTTCGCAGTCTTGCCGATGCCGGGCGCCTGTGTCATATCGACGATGCTGAACGCGATCTGCTCGCTGGCAGTATCCGCCCCATTGTGCTGCTGCGCCGGCGCACTGTTGGCGAGGGCAACGGCGGTTCCCCCGACATCCTCGCTCTCGCGCCATCTGTCGCGCACGACCTTCCTGAGCTCGGCGTCATGCTCCCCTATACGCCGCTTCAACATCTGTTGCTTGCCGCGGCAGAAGCCTGCGGTATGCACGCGCTCGTCATGACCAGCGGAAACCTGAGCGAAGAACCCATCGAGACCGACGACGACCTTGCCTGGGAGCACCTCGTTGCCGCCGGCATCGCCGACGCGCTGCTCGGTAACGACCGCGCAATCCTCTCGCGCTACGACGACTCTGTAATGCGCGCGGCGAACGGCACCGTTATGCCCGTTCGCCGCGCTCGCGGATATGCACCCCAGCCGCTGCCGTTGCCGGCGCTCGACGGCGCTCCGTCCTGCGTGCTCGCCTGCGGGCCACAACAAAAGGCCACGATTGCGCTCACGCGTGAAGGGACGAACGGCAAGGCGACCTGTTTTGTGTCGCAGCATATCGGCGATGTTGAAAACGGCGGGACCTTCGATGCCTGGAACGCCGCGCGCACGCGCTTGGAAGATCTCTTTGACTTGGCGCCCGCCGCCTTGGCCTGCGATGTGCACCCCAGCTATCTATCGAGCCAGTGGGCGCGCGAGCAGACGCGAAAATGCAATCTGCCGCTCGTCGAGGTGCAGCACCATCATGCGCATATCGCGAGCGTAATGGCCGAGGCCATCGCCGCGGGCCAGCTTACAACCGACGCGCGCGTCCTTGGCATCGCCTTTGACGGCACCGGCGCCGGCACCGATGGGACCATTTGGGGCGGCGAGTTTCTTGTTGCCAGCCTTGGCGGCTTTGAGCGCGCCGCGCATTTGCGCACCTGGGCGCTCCCCGGTGGGGCGGCCTCCGTGCGCGACGCCCGCCGCAACGCCTTTGCCCTGCTCAGTGAGCTCGGCCTGCTCGAGCACCCAGGTGCCGCTCGGCTTTTGGACAGCCTCGACGAGCAAACGCGCAGCGTGACAGCCACCATGATCGAGCGCGGCATCAACAGCCCGCGTACCAGCAGCATGGGGCGTCTCTTTGATGCCGCGGCAGCAATTCTGGGCATCTGCGACAAGGCAACCTACGAGGGCGAACCCGCCATCGAGCTTGAGGCTGCCGCCTGGCGCGCGCTCGACAACGAAATCGCCCATTTTCCCGACAACAACGCCGGCTATTTCGCATCTGGCCCATCGTGGCTGGACGGCCCCTATTTTCTGGACCAGAAAGCACTCTTTGAGGCACTTTTGGGAGGAATTGAAGCCGGAGCGCCCGCCGACAGGCTCGCACTCGATTTCCATGTCTCCGTCGCGCGCTCCTCGGCGCGCATCGCCAGCGATATCTGCGTGCACGAGGGCATCGACACCGTCGCGCTCTCGGGCGGCGTCTTCATGAACCGACTTCTGCTTCAGCTCCTCGCCCGCGAGCTCAAAAGCGCAGGCCTTACTGTCCTTGTCCCCCACACCGTACCCGTCAATGACGGCTGCATCGCCTACGGTCAGGCGACAGTCGCAAGCGCTCGTCTTGCGCAGGTTGCATCGCAGTAGGCTGTTCGGCCAGCCCGCAAGCCGCCGTCTCACAGGTGTAGCGCGTTTGCCCGCAGCGCCCGCGAGCGCTACCATCAACTGATGGATTATTGAGCGCCCGTCCAGCGCAAAGCGTATAAAAGGGGAACATTATGTGCCTTGCCGTTCCCGGTAAAGTAATCAAACGCGACGGCGACCTAAAGGCGACCGTCGACATGATGGGGATCGAGCGTCCGGTATCGTTGAGGCTCGTGCCGACGGCGCAGGTGGGAGACTATGTTCTCGTGCATGCCGGCTTTGGTATCCAGATTGTTGACGAGCAGGAAGCTCAAGAGACGCTCGATCTGGTCAACACCATGACTGAGCTGGTCGAAGAGGACCAGCTGGCCACCAACCCGGCCGAGGCATACTAGTGGCGGCGGCTCAGCCGGTTCACTCCGGTATCGACTTTTCGGCATTTCGCGACCCCAAGCTGGCCCGGGAGCTCATCGATCGCATTCATGAGCTTGTCGGCGACCGCACCATCAACCTTATGGAAGTCTGCGGCACGCATACCGTGAGCATCGGCCGCTATGGTTTTCGTTCCATTATGCCGGCGGGGCTCAAGCTGCTGAGCGGCCCGGGCTGCCCTGTCTGCGTCACTGCCAACCGCGATATCGACCACGCAATCGCACTCGCCAAGATGGACGGCGTCATCATCACCACGTTTGGCGACATGATGCGCGTGCCCGGATCGTCTACCTCGCTTGCCGCGCAAAAGGCAGCCGGACGCGACATCCGCATCGTCTATTCCCCGCTCGATGCGCTCGATATTGCCGAGCACAACCCCGATCGCCCGGTCATCTTTATGGGCGTGGGCTTTGAGACCACGACGCCTACCATCGCTGCCGCAATCCTGGAAGCAGATGCGCGCGGACTTCAGAACTTCTCGGTCTACTGCGCTCATAAAACCACGCCACCGGCGCTGCGTGCGATCGCCAACGACCCCGAGACGACCATCGACGGCTTTATCCTGCCGGGTCACGTCGCCACCATCACGGGCGTGGCGCCATTTGGCTTTTTGGTCGATGAGTTTAGGACCCCGGGCGTGGTTACCGGGTTTGAGCCGGTCGATATCTTGCAGGGCATTTGCATGCTGGTCCAAATGGTTATTGAGGGACGGCCCGAGATCGACAACGCCTACCGCCGCGGCGTCAATGCGGACGGCAACCCCGTGGCGCGCCAGCTGGTCGAGCAGGTATTTGAGCCGTGCGACACCACGTGGCGCGGGCTGGGACCGATTCCCGCCTCGGGCCTTTCCATCCGGCCCGAGTTCGCGCGCTTTGATGCCGGTGCCCGCTATGACGTGCCGATTGAACCGACGGTCGAGCCGCGCGGATGTCGCTGCGGCGACGTGCTGCGCGGGGCTATTACACCCAGCGACTGCCCGTTGTTCGGCCACGCGTGCACGCCCGAGCATCCCGTCGGCCCGTGCATGGTGAGCTCCGAAGGCAGCTGCGCGGCACATTATCGTTATCATGACTAGCCCAAACACCCTCGATTGGAGTTTTCGATATGTCCCATAGCGTCACCGATAGCACTGTCCTGCTGGGCCACGGCTCCGGCGGGCAGATGATGAAGCGCATTATCGACGAGGTCTTTCTGGATGCCTTTGGGTCGCCCGAGCTGCTCGAAGGCAACGATGCCGGTGTCGCCGCCCTGCCCGCGAGCGGGCACATCGCCATGTCGACCGACAGCTTTGTGGTGACGCCGCAGTTCTTTCCCGGCGGCAATATCGGCAGGCTCGCCGTGTGCGGAACCGTCAACGACGTCGCGACCTCGGGCGCCAACGTGCGCTACCTTTCGTGCGGCTTTATCCTCGAAGAGGGCTATCCCATGGATAAACTGCGTCAGATTGTGCAGACCATGGCCGAGACGGCGCGCGAGGCAGGCGTCAAAATCATCACCGGCGACACCAAGGTGGTCGAGCGCGGCGGGGCCGACGGCGTCTACATCAACACCGCCGGCGTGGGCGAGGTTCCTACGGGCGTGACGCTCAGCGGCGCCAACTGCCAGCCCGGCGACGTCATCCTGGTCTCGGGCACGCTAGGCGACCACGGTATCGCCATCATGAGCCAGCGCGAGGGCCTGGCGTTCTCGAGCAGCATCGAGAGCGACGCCGCGCCGCTCAACCACCTGATTGCCGACGTGCTGGCCGCCGCCCCCGACACGCGCTGCTTCCGCGACCCCACGCGCGGAGGCCTGGCCTCCACGCTCAACGAGTTTGCGCAGGCCAGCGGCGTTGCCATGGAGATTGACGAGGACGCCGTACCCGTGCGCCCCGACGTGCAGGCCGCCTGCGAGATGCTCGGCTACGACGTGCTGCAGGTTGCCAACGAGGGCAAGATGGTCGCCGTGGTGCCGGCTGAGCAGGCCGATGCCGCGCTAGCAGCCATGCGTGCCGCCCGCTACGGCGAGAACGCCGCCATCATCGGTCGCGTGCTGCCGGTCGCCGAAGGTGCTCGTCCCGCCGTGCGTGTGCGCACCGGCTGGGGCTCGACGCGTATCCTCGACATGCTCGTGGGAGAGCAGCTGCCCAGGATCTGCTAACGGCAAGGGCTTGCGTTGGCGTGATGCGCCCCGATGCCGTTAAAGATGTTCAGATTCCAAACGCGCCCGACACGCAAGCCCAGTATCATGGGGTGCGCTTTACAACTCAAACGGCAGGAGCACCCATGGCAGCAGCCTATTCCCATGTGATTTTTGATCTGGACGGCACCATCCTCAATACGCTCGAGGACCTGGCGGCAGCCGGCAACCATACCTGCGAGATGCACGGCTGGCCCACGTTTGCCGTGGACGAGTACCGCTACAAGGTGGGAAACGGCATGCTCAAGCTGGTCGAGCGCTTTATGCCCGCCGAGTACGCGGGCGATGGCCGAATGTTTGAGCAGACGCTTGCCGAGTTTAGGGCTTATTACGGCGAGCACAAGGAGGACCACACCGCGCCCTATGCCGGCACGGTCGAGATGCTCGACCGTCTGCGCGCCGCGGGCGTTGAGCTTGCCGTGCTCACCAACAAGGACCATATTTCGGCGGCTCCGCTTATCGAAAAGTACTTTGGCCCCGATCGTTTTGCGCTGGTGCAGGGTCGTGTCGACGCGTTTCCACCCAAGCCCGAGGCTCCCGTCACGCTGCATGTAATGGAGGAGCTGGGCGCCGACCCGGCGACCACGCTCTACGTTGGCGATTCGAATGTCGATGTTCTGACCGGCCACAATGCCGGCCTTAAGAGCGCCGGCGTCACCTGGGGCTTCCGCGGCCGAGCAGAGCTCGAAGCCGCCGGCGCCGACTACGTAGTGGACACCCAGGACGAACTCGCCGCGCTGATCTTGGGCGAGTAGCGAGCCGCCCACCAATAAGTTGCGGTGAAATAGGGACTGATTACCGGCCTACTGCCCCCCAAACAGTCCCTATTTCACCGCAACTTAGATGGGCACGGGGCAGCTAATTTGGAACGGGGCTCTTTTAGCTGCCCCTCAACAATGGCAACACCGCGGGTAGAGGACGGACAGCGAGCGGACACCAGAGCGAACAAATTGGCATGAAAAGAGGGCGGCATAGACCTTCTGGTCATGCCGCCCTCTTTGAATGACAAGTTGTCGCTCTGGTGTCCGCGCAGCGTCGAGCCGTTACGCGGTTCGTAGAACCGCGTAACTCCCCTAGCTCAGCATCGCATCCATCATCTCGGAGTTGACGGAGTCGTCAGCAGACCACTCGCCGTCGTCGTTGCAGGTGTACTTGAAGATAACCGTGGTCTTCCTGGGCTCGGTGGCCTTGGTCACATCGACCATCACCTGGCCGGCCATCTTGTACAGCTCGTCATCGGAAGGAACCGTGTCAAGCGCAGCGACCTTCTCCTGATACTGGGTGGAGAAGTCCTCGACGATCTTGTTCATGGACTTGCAGGTGATGGAGACCTCGGCGGTTGCAACGCCCTTGTCCTCGTCGACCGTCACGTCGCCGATCTCGTAATCAAAGCCCTCGAGATAGGTCTTGGCATACTCCTTGGGATCGATGCCCAGCTGCTCGAACTCGTCGCCCGAAGCCTCTTCCAGACCAGAGAGGAAATCGTCGCCACCGTTTTTGACCTCATCGAACTGAGTCGTAAGGTCCTCGGTGATGAGTTCTTCGATCGAAGGGCCTCCGCAGCCGGAAAGCACGACCACGCATGCAACCAAAACGGCCATGAGGGGCGCAAGCAGCTTCTTTTTCATGTTGTTCCTCCCAATGAGCGGCACCGTGCTTCCCAGACACGGCACACGTTGTGATAGTAAGCACATACTATCCACTTATGAACACCCTCGGCAGCACGAAGGCGCGGTCGGTTCGTTTTAACGTCCGAACGGTCTGCGAGTCCGCTCAGCATGCAATAAAACGCATCCGTACCGTGCAATAAAAAAGGGTGGCCGGATAATCCGACCACCCTTAGACATTATGCGATGCCGCGATTTACTTGCGGACAACCTTGACGATGGCGTCGCCGGCGGCGACAGCGGAATCAGCCTCGACGGCGAGCTCAACATCGGCAAACTCGGCGGTGTTGGACACGGCCACGACGACGCAGTCCTTGTAACCGGCAGCAGCGATCTTGGCGCGATCGATCTTGAGCATGGGCTGACCGGCCTTCACAACATCGTCGGCCTTGACGAAGCCCTCGAAGCCGTCGCCGTTCATGTTGACGGTATCGACGCCAACGTGCACCAGGACCTCGATGCCGCTATCGGACTGCAGGCCCACGGCGTGACCCATAGTGACGGTCACCTTGCCGTCGCAGGGAGCATAGACCAGATCGTCCTCGGGCCACACGGCGCAGCCCTTGCCCAGAACCTCGCCACCAAAGACGGGATCGGGCACGTCGGCCATCTTGATGACCTTGCCCTTGACGGGCGAGCACAGCACGTCGGCGCCGGCAGAAGCAGAGATGGAGGCCGGAGCAGCGGCAGCCGCGGGCTCAGCCTTCTTCTTGAACATGTCAAACAGACCCATACGTTTTCTCCTCTTGATTAAGCGCAACGTAGTGCGCATGCCTATGGTGATTATAGTGCCAATTGGACCAAAAACTAAGGTGGGGAGTCGAATCGAAAACTCTGCCGACGTCTTTGTCCATCGGCGCCCGTTTTGTTGATTAACCCTCGATGAGCCCTAGGTGCACGAAGGCGTTCCAGATGCCGTCGTCGTCGACATTCGTGGTCACGAAATCGGCCGCCGGTCCGGCGTTCGTCAGAACGCCGGAACTCAATCGCCGGAACTCAATTACTCCAAGCCCTCAGCGCCGTTGGACTTGATAATCTTCTGGTATGCGAAGAAGCTGTCCTTGCGGCGGCGCTCGTAGGTGCCGGTGCCGTCGTCGTACTTATCGACGTGGATGAAGCCGTAGCGCTTGCGCATCTCGCCGGTGCCGGCGGACACCAGGTCGATGGGGCCCCACCAGGTGTAGGCGATCAGGTCAACACCATCGGCGACGGCCTCGCCCATGGCCTTGATGTGGCTCTGCAGATAGGCGATGCGGTACGGATCGTGAATGGAGCCGTCCTCCTCGACCTCGTCGTAAGCGCCCATGCCGTTCTCGACCACCATCAGCGGAATCTCGTAGCGGGCGTAGATCTCGTTGAGGGCGATACGCAGGCCCAGCGGGTCGATCTGCCAACCCCAGTCGGTGGACTCCAGGTAGGGGTTCTTGCCGCCAAAGGTCATGTTGCCCTCGGTCATCTCGTGGTCCTTGTGCGTGCCCACGGTGCCGGACATGTAGTAGCTAAAGGTGTAGAAGTCGACCTTGCCGTCGGCGATATCCTGCAGGTCGCCGTCCTCCATAGCGAGCTCGACGTCGTTCTCGGCCCAGAAGCGCTTGGCGTAGAACGGGTACTTGCCGCGCACCTGCACGTCGGAACAGTACCAGTTCATGGAGTTCATCTGCTGCTGCGTGGCGAACACGTCGACCGGATCGCACGTGGCGGCGTAGGAGAGGATGAAGCCGTCCATGTTGCCCATCTTGAACTGCGGGTAGTGCTCGTGAGCGTAGCGCACGACGCGGCCGCTGGCGACAAACTGATGATGCAGAGCCTGATAGCGCTGCTGAGCGGTGGTCTTGATGGCGCTTGCCGGGCCCTCGAAGCCCTGGATCAGGCCGGTCTCCATCATGGCGCCCATGTCCATGGTGCCGCAGTTGATCTCGTTAAAGGTGAGCCAGAACTTGACCTTGTTCTGATAGCGGTCGAAGACGGTCTGGCAGTACTTCTCAAAGAAGCCGATGAGCTCACGGCTCGCCCAGCCGTTGTACTTCTCGACCAGGTGATAGGGCATCTCGTAGTGTGAAAGCGTCACGAGCGGCTCAATGTTGTGGGCGCGCAGGCAATCGAAGACGCGGTCGTAGAAGGCGAGGCCGGCCTCGTTGGGGTGCGCATCGTCGCCGTTGGGGAAGATGCGGCTCCAGGAGATGGACATGCGGAACATGTTGAAGCCCATCTCGGCGAACAGCGCGATATCCTCCTCGTAGTGATGGTAGAAATCGATGCCGTCATGGTTGGGGTAGAAGCGGTTGGGGTCGATGTCGATCGTGATCTGACGCGGCTCCTTGTAGCTGCCGCCCAGGAAGTGGTCGTCGACGGAAGCGCCGCGGCCGTCCACGTTCCAAGCGCCCTCAAACTGGTTGGCGGCAGTGGCGCCGCCCCAATAGAAACCCTCGGGGAACTTGATGTTTGCCATGAGCATCTCCTTTGCATCGTGGGTCGATAAGCCGAGTATCGCCCACGCGGGAGACATGCGGAGGCGGGGGCGCCAAACCCGATACTTCTTTTCGCAGCGGCACCCCGCCGCCTGCCCGCCCCTGACACTTCCTGACACCTGCCAAAAAGGGACAGGTTTATTTTGGTCGGTTTTATCTGGGAAAACGCTGACGATAGGCAGCCGGCGTGCAGCCATAGCGCTCGGCAAACTTTTTGTAGAAGAAGCTCATGTTGGCATAACCCGCCTCGTGCGCTGCGACCTCCGCGGTGGCGCCGGCGTCGAGCAGTGTCGCTGCGCGTGCCAGGCGGCTCTCCTGCACCAGCTGCATGAATGTGCGGCCCGTCTGACGCTTGAGCAGGGCGCTCGCGTAGTTGGGGCTCAGGTGCAGGTGGCGGGCGAGGTCATCGAGGGTGCAGTCGCAGACGTTGCGCTCGATGAAGCCCATGGCAGCCGCGACCTGCGCCGATGGCAGCGCGGGCACGTCTGCTTGCAACAGCGTCGCCTCGTAACTTTGCATGAGCTCAACCAGCAGCAGCTCAAACAGCCTCGAGACAATCTGGGGGCTCGCGGCGGTGGGATCCAAGCGCTCGCAGAGCATCTCCTGCATGTAGCGGCGCACGCGACGGCTGCCGCCCGTGTGGAAATGAACGTGGCCGCGGTGGTCGGTTTCATCGTTGAGGGCGTTGAGCAGGAACCGCGAGACCGCGCTTGTGGGCGAAAGGCTTTGCTCCAGGCTACGGCTGAGCATTGGTCGCGAGATGATAACGCTCAGCATAATGTCGTGCTCGCCGAGCTCGCCTACGGCATGCGGACAGGCGGCATCGAGCAGGAGGACCTCGTTTTGAGCAAGCGCGAGCGCCGCACCATTGACGATTTGCGGCGCTCGTCCTCGATAGACATAGCTGATTTCGACATAATCGTGCACGTGTTCCGGCACAGGATTGAAGCGCGAGTTGCGAACAATCGATAGACCCTCGGGCATGCCTTCTTGGTGCAGAGCGAACGTTGGGTTGCCAATTTTACGAATGTATCGACCATCAATATCTGCCTGATTACCTTGAACGAGTGCATCGCTCCAGTCGTAATGGGCGCCCGCGCGATAGGCGCGTTCACTGTCGGTCAGCTCGAGTAGCAGGTTATCCAAGCGCGTGAGCTCCATAGTGCTCCCATCGTTGATTTGGTCATATTCTGCCGTGGTTTTGATATTAGCAGGGCGGCGCGCTCGGCGTACTCTGACTTCAATGGATTTGAAAGGCTGGTTTTGGAGGAGCGTATATGGCGGCGTATTTTGAGCAGGTGCTTGGCGGCACCTACGACAACCATGTGCTTCCGTTCCTGTGGCTCAAGGGCGAGGCACACGAGACGATTACCGAGTATTTGGAGCAGATCGCCGGGGCGGACATCCGCGAGGTTTGCCTGGAATCGCGCACGCATCCCGATTTCTGTCGCGACGGCTGGTGGTCTGACCTGCGCTTTATCATCGGCGAGTGCAAGCGCCTGGGGTTAAAGATCTGGCTGCTCGACGACGCCCACTTCCCCACAGGCTATGCCAACGGCGCGCTTGCGGGCGATGGCGTCGACCCCGCGCTCAAGAAGACCGTGCTCAAGCATCGCACGATTACGGTTGTTGGTCCCCAACCGTCCACGACTATCAAGCTCGGCAATCTCATGGACCCCACCGAGCGCTTTGTGGGCGTGGCGGCTTTTGATGCCGCTGGTGCGCCGCTCGACCTTGCGCTCGCTGTTGAGCAAGGAGACGATGGAACGCCCGCCCGCTTGCGTTTTGACGCCCCCACCGGCGTCACTACGATCGAGCTGTACGCCACCAGCCAAAAGACCGGCTTTCGCGATGAGTACATCAACATGGTCGACGCCGCCTCGTGCCACGCGCTCATCGACGCCGTCTACGAGCCCACGTTTGAGCATCTGAGCGACGAGTTTGGCAAAACGATCTTGGGCTTTTTCACCGATGAGCCCGGCTTTATGAACGAGAAGGGCACCACGCTCGACGATGCTTCTACCAGCAGCTTTATCGGGCGAGGCGACCTAGCGCTGCCGTGGTCGGACGAGCTTGCCCGCCGCCTGCACGATGCGCTTGGCGAGAATTGGCTTGCCAAGTTGCACGGCCTTTGGACGCGCGAGGCAAACGGCGCTCAGGTTCGCCACGCCTATATGGACCTTGCCACGCAGCTCTACCGCGCGTGCTTTGACGAGCAGATTGGCGATTGGTGCCGCGCGCACGGCGTCATGCACATTGGCCACGTGATCGAGGACAAGAGTTGCCACACGCGCCTGGGTCAGGGCGCTGGGCACTACTTCCGCGCGGTCGCAGGACAGGACATGGCCGGTGTCGACGTGGTCATCAACCAGCTTGCCCCCGGAATTGACCGCGGGCGCTACAGCTACTTCCACGGCGCATGGAACATGGAGTTCTTTACGTACGCGCTTGCCAAGCTGGGCTCTTCGGCCGCGCGCCTCGACCCTAAAAAGCAGGGGCGCTGCATGGCCGAGGTCTTTGGCGCCTTTGGCTGGCACGAGGGCCTGCGCGAGATGAAATGGATTGCCGACCATATGCTCGTCCGCGGTATTAACTGGTTTACGCCGCACGCGTTTAGCATGGCGCCCTTCCCCGATTGGGACTGCCCGCCGCACTTTTACGCGCACGGCAACAACCCGCAATGGCCGCACTTTGGCCAGCTCATGCGCTATATGAATCGCATGTCTTCGCTGCTTTCGGGAGGCTGCGCCGCTCACCCCGTCGCCATCTTGTACCATGCCGATGCCGAATGGGCCGGCGACGCCATGCCCATCGAGCGCGTGGCGGCCGAGCTCACGCGCGCACAGATCGACTTTGACTTTGTGCCGGCCGAGGCTTTTGAGGATGAGGGGCGTTACGAGGTTTCGATTGCCGATGGAATGCTGGCTGTTAACGGCTGTCGCTACCAGGCGTTTGTCATGCCAGGCGCCTCGTTTATTGGCGCGGCTACAGCGGAAGAGGTGAGGCGCATGATGGCCGCGGGTGTCACGGTGCTCGCTGCTGACGAAGTGCCCGGCGCTCTTTATGACGCGGATGGCGCAGCCGATCTGGACGGGCTTACGGCAACGCCACTTGCCGATGTGGCGGACGCGCTGGCAGACGCGGGGCTGCAGACCGTTGTGACCGATAGGCCACAGCCCTGGCTGCGCGCACTTCGCTACAAGCGTGCGGGCGAGACCTATGTGATGCTAGTCAACGAGCATCCGCGTGAAAGTATTTGCTGTACGGTTGCACTTGCTCGAGGCGAGCGCCTTTGCGGCACGCGCCTCGACCTGCTGAACGGCACCGAACCCGTTGCGTTTGATGGCGCGTTGGAGCTGGCGCCCTTCGAGAGCTGCGTTGTTGTTCTGGGAACGGGCGACGAGGTCGGACTCGATGACGGGGCGAACACGAATGCGGATGATGCGGTTTGCCTTAGCATCGACGGACCGTGGACCGTTGCCCTCTCCCCTGCCGGCAGCGATGGAACCTTTGGCGAGCCGCAAAAGCTCGAGCGCCTGTGCGATCTCACGGCCGAGCAGTTCCCCGGCACCTGCGGCACATTCCGCTATCGCACGTCGTTCGAGCTGGCCGACAACCTCGCCCACACCGTCATTGACCTGGGAGACGTCTACGAAGTCGCGACGCTCACACTCGACGGACAAACGCTCGGCACGCGCATCTGCCCGCCCTACCGCTTTGCCACCAGCACACTTGTCGCCGGCGTGCACGAGCTCACCATCGACGTCATCAACACGCTCGACCATGCGATTCCCGACATTTTCGCCCTCACCGAGCCCATTGCCCCCAGCGGCATCCTTGGCCCCGTTGTCCTTCGCGGGCAAAACCTGCCAAAATAAACCTGTCCCTTTTTGGCAGGTTTGGCGAGTGCGGGAGTTCGAATGGATATCAAACGCAAGATTACCGAGGCGCAGGGCCTAACCCCTACCGAGCAGCAGCTCGGAATCTCGGCCCTTGCCATGGGCGAGGACATCCGCGGACTCTCCATTAAGGAGTTTGCCGCCCGCGCCAATGTTTCGGTCGCGAGCGTGCACCGTTTTTGCAAAAAGCTCGGCCTCGAGGGCTTTAAGGACCTCAAGGTCGAGCTTATCCGCCTGGCGACCGAAGCAGGCAACCGCCGCGACGTGGACATCAACTTTCCCTTCGATGCCACGTCCACGCCCGCGCAGGTCATGGAACGCATGGAAGGGCTCTACCAGACCACGTTGGCCGAGACGCAGGAGCTGCTCGACCCCGCACAGCTCGACCACGCCACCAAACTGATCGCGAAGGCACGGCAGGTCGACATCTACACCGGCTCGCACAACCTCTATCCAGCGGGGATGTTCCGCGACCGCTTGCTTTCGTCCGGCAAGAGCGCCACATGCTACAGCAGCACCGAGGCCCAGGTGCGCACGGCGCTCGCCTCGGATTCCGGCAATGTGGCGATCGTAATCTCCTACAGCGGCCTTGCGCCCAACCTCAAGGAAATCTTGCCGATCCTCAGCAGCCGACATGTTCCCGTCATTGTCATCGGCACACCTTATTGTGCGCGCCTGCACCCCGGCTTTGCCGCCTACCTCACGGTGAGCGACCACGAGAGCATGACGCACCGCATCACGCAGTTCGCCAGCCACATCGCCGTGCAATACGTGCTCGATTCGCTCTACAGCAGCTACTTTGCCAAAGACTACGCCCGCTGCGCCGAGTTCCTAGAGCGCTCGTTCCCCTACACCCGCCTGCCAGGACTCAAGTAGCAACAAGCGTGGATTTTCGGACACTTATCAAATGAGCGTGGATAATCTCCCACTTTGAGCCCCCACACAGGCCAAAAACGGGAGATTATCCACGCTCATTCTGGATGGTACATTTTCCTCCGTCCCCAAGGGATCCAAGCACCAGCTAAGACAACGCCGATGTCTTGGCACCGACAGACACTATGACCCAATCCGAGGGCACGGAAACGACAGGAGCCCCCGCT
>NZ_QSSH01000015.1:5363-48557 GCF_003438495.1 Collinsella sp. TF05-9AC | reverse complement strand
GGCCCCGCACCATCTTTAATTCAGATTAATTATTGTTCGTTGTGACATCGCCGAGCCCGCAGGGCGGAGAGCAAGCTCCCTCCCGGCGCACTCCGCAGGACGCAAGAAGCCCTCGCCGCACGAAGTGCGCAGCTAGGGCTTCTTGCATGTCCGAGGACGCGCCGGGAGGGAACTTGCTCTCTGCCCGGATAGGTAAGACAGCTTACGCGACGGTGTAAACCCAGTCGTGCTTGTCCTCGACAGCACCGGACTGGATGCCCGTCAGGGTCTCGCGAAGCTTCTTCATCACAGGGCCGATCTCGGTGTAGCCAGCCGGGAAGGTCACGGTCTCGTCGGCGCCGTAAACCTTGTTGTCGATCTCGCCAACCGGGGAGATGACGGCAGCGGTGCCGCACAGGCCGCACTCGACAAAGGTACCGGCCTTGACCTCGGCCCACTCGACGGGACGCTGGTCAACGGTCATGCCCAGGTCCTGAGCGACCTGAACGAGCGAACGACGGGTGATGGAGGGCAGGATGGAGTCGGTGTGCGACTGCGGAACGACGAGCGTGCCATCCTCTTTCACGAACAGGACGTTGGCGCCACCGGTCTCCTCGACATAGGTGCGGGACTCGGAGTCGAGATACAGGTTCTCGGCATAGCCCTCGCGATGGGCCTCCATCGTGGGCTTGAGGGACATGGCGTAGTTCAGGCCGGCCTTGATGTTGCCGGTGCCGTGCGGTGCGGCGCGGTCGTACTCGGAAACGCGCAGCTTGACGGGCTTGAGGCCACCCTTAAAGTACGGACCGACCGGGGTCACGAGAATGCGGAACGTGTACTCAGGAGCGGGAGCCACGCCGATCACGTCACCGGAGCCGATCATAAACGGACGCACATACAGGGTTGCGCCAGAGCCGAAGGGCGGAACCCATGCGGCGTTGGCAGAAACGACCTGCTTGACGGCCTCAACGAACTTGTCCTTGGGGAACGGGGGCATCTCGAGGCGCTGGGCGGAGTTGTACATACGCTCGGCGTTCATGTCGGGACGGAAGCAGACGATGCTGCCGTCCTCGGCGGTGTAGGCCTTCAGGCCCTCAAAGACCTCCTGGCAGTAATGGAAGATGCCACCGCACTCGGAGACATGCAGGGTGTGGTCGGTGGTCAGGCCGCCCTCGTCCCACTCGCCGTCCTTCCAATGGGCCTCGTAGCTGTAATCGGTCTTCATGTAGCCAAAGCCGAGGCTACCCCAATCGATATCCTTCTTCTCGACAGTCATATGTCGCTCCTTACATACACGGTTGCATACTCGCGAACCCGCACGCAAGGACCGAAGCCGGCCGCGTCGCAACGTCGCATACCCGGAAGCGTAGAGCCGGGCAGGACACGCGGGCAGCATCAAAGCCGATGGCGCGTCGATTCGCATGCAGGTGATTTTACTCCCCGCACGCCTTGGATAAAACGCTTTTCTTTAACTAAGTAAAGTATTTTCATTTGCCTCCAACACAAAAGGCCCGCCATCGAATCCGATGACGGGCCTTGGAATTAACGTCAGAAAACAAGCTCGGACTAGGCGTTCTTTTTACCGAGCTTAGCCTTAACCAGACCGACCACGGTCGGGATGATCGACACGGCGACAATGCCGATGATCAGCAGCTCAAAGTGCTCCTGCACAAACGGAATGCCACCAAAGAAGTAACCCAGCAGCGTAAAGACCGTCGACCAGGTAATGCCACCTAGCACGTTAAAGACGACAAAGTTGCGCCAATGCATGCCGCCCATACCGGCGATAAAAGGCACAAAGGTGCGAATGAACGGGAAGAAGCGACCGAGGAAGATGGCCAGATGGCCCCACTTATCCAGGAAATCCTCGGACTTTTTGATGCGCTCGGGCGTCATGGCCTTTACCTTGCCCGAGGCGATAATCTTGCGGCCAAAGAAGTGGCCGATCATAAAGTTGCACTGATCGCCCAGGATGGCTGCAGCCCATGCGGTGGCCAGAAGCGCCACGATGTTAAAGCCGCCATTATGGGCAAAGAAGCCCGAGGCAAACAGCAGCGAGTCGCCGGGAAGGAACGGGAAGAACACCACGCCCGTCTCGATAAAGATGATTAGGAACACGCAGCCGTAGGCCATAAGCGGGCCGGCGGCGATCCAGCTGGCGATCGCGGTGCGCGGGTCCTTAAGCAGCTCGGCGATAAAATTGATGAAACCCATGAAGTAAAACCTCTCAGTTGTGGGCGCGGACACGTCCAAGTTGACCAGTATACGGTTGCGATGCGAGCACGGGCCAAACCCCTCAAAAGTCTTACTTCATTACCAGCAAGTTTGCATAACTGACACTTGTCGCCCAAAGCAAAGCAAGATCGCCCTTCCTAATCCCTAGCGAATCGCTATACTTTATTGAATCGCATTGCCATGGCGCTAAGGGAGGGCGGCCGGTGAGCTTTATCAATACCATTCGCGAGGACATCAAGACCGTCCAGGCGCAGGACCCCGCCGCGCAAAACGGTCTGGTCATCTTCCTTTCCTATCCTGGCCTGCACGCCAAGTGGAACCACGTGCCCGAGCACTGGCTGTGGGAGCACGGTCATCGCTCGCTCGCCCGTGTGCTCTCGCAAATCACCCGCCACATCACCGGCGTCGAGATTCACCCTGCCGCGCAGATTGGCAAGCACTTCTTTATCGACCACGCCATGGGCGTCGTCATCGGCGAGACCACCATTGTGGGCGACAACTGTGTGCTCTACCAGGGCGTCACGCTCGGCGGCACCGGCAACGAGACCGGCAAGCGTCACCCCACCCTGGGCAACAATGTCACGGTGGGCACGGGCGCCAAGGTGCTCGGCAACATCCGCATCGGCAACAACGTCAAGATCGGCGGCAACTCGGTCGTCGTTAAGGACGTCCCCGACAACTGCACCGTCGTGGGCGTGCCGGGACGTATCATCAAGCGCAACGGTTGCCGTGTGTTCGAGGAGAGTTTCGACGCCAAGCAGCATCGCGAGTACATGCCCGATGACGCCGCCGAGCAGTCCGCCCTCAACCGCCAGGGCATCACCGAGAATGCCCGCCGCGTCAAGGAACTCGAGCGAGAGGTGGCCGAGCTCAAGGCCCTCGTCGCCAAGCTCGTGGACGAACGTTAGGAACGCAAGCGGCACAAAACGACATCGGCACCGACGCAAAAGGCGCGCCAGGGAATCAATCCCCGGCGCGCCATTCCTTTTGATGTGACATGCGGGACTGTCCCTTTGTCGCATTATGCGAACTGACTCAGATAGAGGTCGGCGTAAGCGCCCTCGGCTGCGAGCAGTTCCTCATGCGTGCCCTGCTCGATAATGTTGCCGTGGTCCATGACCAGGATCAGGTCGGCATCCACGATCGTCGACAGGCGATGCGCGATCACAAAACTCGTGCGCCCATGCATGAGAGCGTCCATGGCACGGCCGATGGCGAGCTCGGTACGTGTGTCCACGCTCGACGTCGCCTCGTCCAGAATGAGAATCGCCGGGTTGTTGAGCAGCACGCGTGCGATGGTCAGCAGCTGACGCTGGCCCTGGCTGATGCTTTCGGCATCGTTGGCCACGCGCGTGTCGTAGCCCTGCGGCATGGTGCGCACAAAGAAGTCAACCTGGGCGGCGCGCGCAGCCGCCACGATCTCCTCGCGCGTCGCCTCGGGACAGCCGTAGGCGATGTTCTCGGCAATCGTGCCGTCGAACAGCCAGGCGTCTTGCAGCACCATGCCAAACTGCTGACGTAGCTCGCCGCGATCCATGCGGCTCGTATCCACGCCGTCGAGCGTAATACGCCCGCCGTCAATCTCGTAGAAGCGCATGAGCAGGTTGATGAGCGTCGTCTTGCCTGCGCCCGTGGTTCCCACCACGGCAATCTTCTGGCCCGGCTCGGCGGTAAACGACACGTCGCGCATAAGCGGCTTGTCGGGCGAATAACCAAAGCGCACGTGCTCAAAGGAGACACGACCCTCAACGCGACCCGGCAGCTTGGCGGCCTCGTCCGGCAGCGGATCGGCTTCCATCTCGGGCTCATCGAGCAGGTCGAACACGCGCTCCGCACTCGCCAGCGCGCTCTGCAGCGAGTTAAAGGTAAACGACAGCTGCGTCATGGGTTCGGACGCCTCGTAGATAAACTGGAAGAACGCCTGGAACACGCCGACGGTCATGTGGCCGGCGACCAGCATGCTGCAGCCCACGAGCGCGATCACGATCTGCGCCAGGCGACCAATAAAGCGAACCACGGGTCCGACGGCATTGATCAAAAAGTCGGCCTTGGTGCTCACGCGCGCCAGCTCGCCCGAGGCCTCGTGCACCTCGGCAGAGCTCTGGCGCTCGCGGTTAAACGCGCGGATCACCAGACGGCCCGAATAGCCTTCCTCGACCGCACTCGTAATCTTGGACACCCACTCCTGGCGCTCGCCCGTCACATCGTGTGTGCAGTGCGAGACGACCTTCGTCACCAGCAGCGACAGTGCCGTAAAGAACAGAAAGACGAGCGTAAGCTGCACGCTGAACACGAACATCACGCTCACAGCACCAACAACCGTGCCGATCGACACGAGCAGCTGCAGCAATCCGCGCTGCATACTCTCGGACATCTTGTCCAAGTCGTTGGTCGCGCGGCTGACCACTTCGCCGGGACGATGCGCGTCAAAGTAGGCGAGCGGCAGGCGGCTGAGCTTTTGCGCGATGCGGTTGCGCAGGCGCAGATTGAGACGCTCAGCGACGCTCGACATCAAAAAGCTCTGGAGCGCATAGAACGAGGCGGCGGCAGTCCAGATCATAAAGTAGACGAAAATGGTCTTGCCGCAGTTCTCCCAGGTGATGCTGAAAGTGGTGTCGTTGGCAAACGCCACCTGAATGTGGCCCCACAGCTCATCGATCACGCGGGCGCTATATGCCGGCGCGGCAGTGTTAAAGATGACATAGAACACAATGCTCGCGAACACGATATAGAAGCGCCAATGGTCGCCGGCAGCCTCGCTCCACAGGCGGCGCACCGTCGCCCAGGTATCACGGGGCGTCTCGTCCTCGTCTTCGTCGTCCACGTCGCGCATGCGCTCTGCCTCGGCGCGAGCACGCTCGTCCTCGGCGCGCTCGTTTTCCTCGTACAGCGCTTGGCGGCGAGCCTCACGCTCGGCCGCGGCCTTGGCAACGTCATCCAGCTCGGTCGGCGCGACAGCCTGCTCGACCGCTTCCTCGGCAGCGTCCGCAGCGGCGGCATCGATAGCGTCGCTGCGCTTCTTGAGCTCCTCGGTCATGCTACTCACCTCCCTTCATCTGCGATTCCGCGATGGCGCGGTACACCTCGCAGGTTTCCATAAGTTCCTCGTGCGTGCCCAAGCCCACGACCTCGCCGTCCTTGAGCACGACAATCTGGTCGGCGTGCAGAATCGTCGAGATGCGCTGCGCGATGATAAGCACCGCGGCGTCGCGCGTCTCGTCCTGCAGCGCATGGCGCAGGGCCGCATCAGTCTTAAAGTCCAGAGCAGAAAAACTGTCGTCGAAGATATACAGGTCGGCGCGCTTCATGAGCGCGCGAGCAATGGCCAGGCGCTGGCGCTGACCACCCGAGAAGTTCGTACCGCCCTGGGCAACCGGGGTATCGAGCCCCTGCGGCTGATCGAGCACAAAGGTGCTCTGGGCAACCTGCAGCGCATGAAGCATGTCCGCCTCGGTCGCGTCCTCGTTGCCAAAGCGCAGATTGCTTGCCACGGTGCCCGAGAACAGCCACGCCTTCTGTGGCACATAGGCAATGCGCCCGCGAATCTCACCTTGCGAAAGCTCGCGCAGATCGATGCCGTCCAAGCGAATGGCGCCCTTGGTGGCATCGTGGAAGCGCAGCAGAAGCTTTGCCACCGTCGACTTGCCCGAGCCCGTCGAGCCCACAATCGCGGTCGTCTGACCACGACGACAGGCAAAGCTCAGGTCGCGCAGGGTGTCCTCGTCGGCATCGTCAAAGCGAAACGACATGTGGTCGAACACGGCAACAGCATCCGCATCGTCCTCGGAGGCAGGCGCCCCGTCACCCAGCGTACGCTCGCCGTCCACGATGCTCGGCTCAATCTCCAGCACTTGCCGTGCACGGCTTAGGCATGCCGCGGCGCGTGGCAGCGTTAGCACCACCATCTGCGCCATCATCACAAAGAACAGGATCAGAAGCGCGTACTCCAGCACCGCCGAGATGCTCGCGATCTGCATGGCGTGGGCGCCCACGCGGTTGCCGCCAACCCACAGCACCGCTACCTCGGCGATGTTCATCAAAAAGAAGCTTGAGCTGTCGAGGCCCACAAACAGGTGGTTGACTTTGATGGCGTTGGCGGCGTAGTCGCTGAACACCTCGTCCAGGCGCCGCTCCTCGTGACGCTCCTTGTTAAACGCACGGATGACGCGCACGCCCACGATGTTTTCGCGCAGCACCACGTTCATGCGGTCGATAAAGCTCTGCAAGCGCATAAAGATCGGAGCCGCGTTGGCAACCGTAAAGACCGCCGCCACCAGCACAATCGCAACGACTACGCCCAGAAGCGTGCCCATGGCAGGATCGATAAACCAGGCGAAAATGATGCCCGCCACAGCCAAAAACGGCACGGGCAGCACCAGCTGAATCGTCTGCAGAATCGCCTGCTGAATCACGTTGATGTCGTTGAGCGAGCGCGTGATCATCGATCCGGTGCCAAAGCGCTCAAAATCGCTGGCCGCTAGCTCGAGCGATTTGTCGTACACGGCATTGCGGATATCGCAGGCCACGTTGGCGGCCAGGCGCGCCGAAAGATAGCAGCCCAGCACCGTGCCGCCGCTAGCCATGCTGGTCGCGATAAACATGTATAGGCCGTTGCGTAAAATGTAGTCGACATCGCCCGTGGTAATTCCGGTGTTGACCATGTTCGCCAGCATCGTGGGAACCAACAGCGTACCGACGTTATCCACCAGCAGCGCCAGCAGCGTCACTGCGGCAAGCCTGCGATAGGGCTTCATAAACTTCATTAAGAGTCGCACGACTCCCCCTCACCTTGATTCTCGGCTTGGCTCTCGGCAGCGATATGCTGCTTAAAAGCATCGCACTCATCGCCGAGCGCATGGGAAAATTTTCCGATTAGGCGCATAATCTCGCGTTGTTCACACGGCTCAAGCGCGCCAAAGGCTCGCTGCTCGGCCTTGAGTGCCGGCAGCGCATAGCGCTCGGCAAACCGCATGCCCGCTTCGGTCAAACACACAACCTTGTTCTTACGGCTGCCTTCGGCAAACTCCAACGTTGCGAAGCCCCGCGCCATCAAGGTTTTAATTGCCGAGTTGATGGTCTGTTTGCTATAGAACCATTCGCTTGTCAGACGACTCACAGCGATGCTACCGCCCGCCGTGCTGGTATCGACGAGCATCCAGTAAGCACAGTCCGAAAGGCCGCAGGCGCGCGAGAACTCCGAATAGATATGGTCGAGTCCATTGAGCAACCGATCGAAGTCGACCAGCGTAACCGCACTATTCATCTATCCCACCATTCGATTGTCCGAATTTTGACCAATTTTGTGTCTCTAGATTAGTCCGAGTTTTGACTATCGTCAACAGGCTCTCCGCAAATACCTGCACTTTTATGGCCTATCGGCAGAAAAAGACCGCCGGCGCGGGGGCGGCGCCAGCGGTCACGTGAAAATCGGGTTTTATTGCCTGTTAGGCGGCGACGGCCTCATAGACCGTAGCGCCCGAGAAGCTGTCATGCAGGCTCTTACCGGCAATCCACGGCAGCTCGACGACCTCGCAGACCGTGTTGACCAGCTCGGAGCAGTCAGTAAAGTGGCCCTTGTCGTTGAGGGCCTCGCAATCCTGAACACGCCAATAGCCATCGGTGTGCGTGATGTAGTACTCGTGATCGTTGATCGACACGAAAGCGCGCGTCTTGGAACGCAGCAGCTTCAGAAATCCTTCGAAATCGGTCTCGACGACATCTCCAGCCTGGAACATGATGTTACCTCCTGGCCCGGCGCCACCACGGCGCATTGATAAACGTTGGTACTCCTTTAGTAAAACCTTTATCAGAGGTTATGCGTTCGTCATTTAGGCAAGTGGTAAAAAACCGCAGGGTAGACGGGATAAAACGTTTAACCATCCCATTTGTTTGTCACATTCTGAAGGTACTTTTATGCAAACCCACTTTCCCAATTGGAATCTATCCTTTTGGCCGGGCAATTGACCGTCTATCGTTTGAGCCCGACGGGTATGAACGTGGCATCTGCAACGCCACCGCAAGGAGACACCATGGAGACTATCGAAGCACTCATTCACCGCCGCAGCTGCCGCAACTACAGCGATTGTCCCGTCGAGGCCGAAAAGCTTGCACGTATTATCGAAGCCGGCCAATATGCACCGAGCGGCATGGGCCGCCAGCCGGTGACGTTTGTCGCCGTCACCGACCCCGAGACCGTCGAGCGTCTCTCGCAGCTCAACGCCCAGGTCATGGGCAGCAACAGCGACCCCTTCTATGGCGCCAAGACCGTTGTGGTGGTGCTGGTTGACCGCAGCGTGCCCACACATCTGGAAGACGGCTCGCTCGCCATGGGCAACTTGCTCAACGCCGCCTATGCACTGGGTGTCGATTCGTGCTGGATTCACCGCGCGCATGAGGTCTTTGACTCGCCCGAGGGCCTGGAGCTGCTGGCCAGCTGGGGCCTGCCCGCCGACGGCAGCCTGCGCGGCGTCGGTCACTGCATTCTGGGCTATGCCGAAGACGCGCTTCCCGAGCCCAAACCCCGCCGCGACAACGTCGTCTACGTAAGGTAACCCAGGAGCGTCATAGGGGTAGCTAATTTGGGACGGGGCTATTTTAGCCACCCCACTCGCAACTTATATTGACATCGCCGTTGTCGTCGTTTCGTTCGTGTGGGTCGTTTCGGCGCCGTCGCCCTGTTCGCCGTCGTCCTTTTGAGCGTCGGCGATGGTGGAGGCCGCCGCAACGATACCGCGCTGGGGCGCGACGCCCGTCTGGGTCTGAGCGCCCTCGACAACTTCTGTGCCTGCATGCGCGAGCTCGGGCGATTTAAACACTGCGTCCAAGTTGGCGCCACCACCGGCGTAGCCAAGCGCTGCGAGCGCGATGACGATCACTGCAACGACGACCGCGATCGGAACATAACGATGCCAACCAGCCGGATTGAGTCCGCTGCGACGAGCCGCCCCGCGGCTGATGTAACCGAGCGTTCCGTCGTGCTTGAGCTTTGAGCCCACCACGCACTTGCGGCCCCACAACGAGGACTCTACTTGCATGGCCAAGCGAGCGCTTGCCGAAGGATATCCGTATTTAGTGCGCTTGAACGAGCCATCAAACCCCGAGGCGTGTTTGCCCCACGTCACCGATGTTGTGCGTCGGTTGACCGGCGCGGCGCTCCGCCTTCTGCGGCTCGGTTTTGAAGTCTCAGCCATATGCCCTCGCACGCCGTAACCAAATCGAAACAATAACGCTTTGGACTGTAGCACAGGCGTCGCGCGCGGTCACGGGCGCCTCGCTCAACGGTCATCGTCCTTCAGCAAGCGCCACAGCGTTGTTCGGCTTATACCCAGCACCTCCGCCGCACGGGTTCGGTTGCCGTGGAGATGGTCTACAACCAGATGCGCGATATCTCGCTCGGTATCGGCCAGCGATCGCAGGATATACAGGTCGCTTTCGAGTGTCGGGGCGCCAAAGGTTGCGGTCTTAATCACGTCCTCTTGGGCGAGCACTTCCTCCGCCACAGCGCGGTCCACCGTGCCCGTCCCCACCAATATATACAGTCGTTCCGAGACCTCGCGGAGCTGCAGATAATTGCGCGGCCAGCGGTAAGCATCGAGCGCCTTCGTCGCCGCGGCAGACAGCGTGGGCGCTGCCGTCCCAAATGCATCAGCGAGATATTCCAAATAGCACGCAACCTTCGTCGACGCGGCTCCCTGCTCGACGATTGCCGGCGCCACGCTCACCGCGCAGGCGAAGCGCTCGGTCACAAAGGCGGCTTGATCACTTTCGCTGCCACCCGGCATGTCATTCGCCGTCAACACCACATGGCAGCGCGTCGCCAACGCGGTGTCGGCCATCGTGGAAACGAGCTCGCGAAGGCGCTGGGGCCCAACCGCATTCCAGCCCGCAATGCAAAGTGTCAGCCCCGTTTGGAACAACGGCGATTCGACGCTTTTGAGCACGTGGCGCCAACCGCGATCGGTAAGCTCATCGAGCGCAACGGAAACAAAGGGTTGATCGGCAAAAGGACCGTCCAGATAGAGGCGCTTGGCGATCTCGACCTGACCCGCTCCCAGCTGGCCCTCGAGCATAAGGGGCACACCGCGCGCGTAGCTCTCGGCAACCGGCGCAGCCACCGAGGCCGCCCCCTCAACGATGCCGTACGCGCTCGATTCGTAGCGGGCCTCAACTTCGTCGGCGTTAAGCCACTCGATGCCCGCATGCGCGGCGGCGCCGCGCACCTCGCGGACCACGACGACCCAAAGGCACCCGCCCTCTTTGTCGGTGGGGCGAACGGTCAGGCTCAGGCGCGTACCCGCACGCCCCATAACCAGACGCCCGCCGTCTCCTATACGGTCGAGGCGCTCAGCGACAAAAGTCACCACATCCCGCTCAAGCGCCGCGTCATTCATGGTCGAGATCGCGACGTCCCCACGCGCATCAATTGCCAATGCCGAGGCCCCGGCAGCAGCCAGGGCCTCGGTCAAGATGTTCAGCTTGGCATCGCTATCCATGATTTGCCCCTGTCCGCAGCGACATGCAACCGCCGACGGTCCCACGACCGAGTGTTTCAAAATTGAACGATATTGCTCACCAAACACTATAGGACAGAAAGCGCCGTCCTGCGAGTATAGGTGTTGCCCCGCATCGCCATCCTGGCGGGGCGATAAGAGCTCTTCGGGACTTATAAACCTGCGGACAAGCCATACCCGCAAGAGCTCCTATCGCTCCACCGTGAGAATGCGCGCACCAGCACGCAGCACGCAAATCAGTTGCCTCTTTACCAGATTCCCAGCACGTGCTGCATCCCCAAACTTATGCACGCAATGCCAATCCAGCAGCAAAAGCCCAACGCGATGGGCTTGCCGCCCTTTTTGACCAGCTCGACGATATCGGTATTAAAGCCAATAGCCACCATGGCCATCACGATAAAAAACTTCGACAGCTCCTTGATGGGCGCCGTGATGAACACGGGAAGCTGAAGCACCGTGGTGATTACGCTCGCCAGCACAAAGAACAGCACAAACATGGGAAACGCGCGTTTAAGCGAGAACGTGCTTTTGGCGTCGCCCCCGGCCTTGCGCGCCAGATGCATCTGCCAGCACGCAAGGACCAACGTGATGGGGATAATGGCCAACGTCCTGGTGAGCTTGACCACCGTGGCGCTCTCGAGCACGTTGGCGCCGGGATGCATGCTGTCCCAAGCGCTCGCCGCAGCCGTTACGGACGAGGTGTCGTTGATGGCGGTGCCGGCAAACAGGCCAAAGCCCTCGTTGGTCAGTCCGAGCATGCCTCCGAGCGTCGGAAACACGAGCGCCGCGATAACGTTAAACAGGAAGATGACCGAAATAGCCTGGGCAATCTCACGATCGTCGGCATCGATGACGGGCGCGGTCGCGGCGATGGCCGAACCGCCGCAAATCGACGAACCCACACCCACAAGCGTCGCGATCTTGCCCGGCACGTTCATGACGCGGCAGAGCACAAAGGCGATGACAAGCGAGATCGAGATCGTCGCCACGATAATCGGCAGCGACTGGGCGCCCTTGGACAGAATCTGGGAGAGGTTCATGCCAAAGCCAAGCAGGATAACCGCGTACTGCAAGACTTTTTTAGACGTATAGGTAACGCCGGCGGCGAGCTGTTCGCGGCGATTCTTGGGAAAGACGAGCGCCAGAACCATACCAAAGAGGATGGCAAATACTGGCCCACCGACCACCTCAATCTGTTTGCCGAGCAGCGTTGCGGGGATAGCGATGATCAGGCAGAACAAGACGCCCTTCCAGCGCTCGCGTACGGTATTCGCCAGTTGCATATAGGATTCCTTCTTTCTATTTCACGTTTGCGACGGCTTTTTATACGGCAACATTGGGCATAGCCTTGCGCAAATACAGACTAAGATGCCGCAATAGTTCTCGGGCGACAGCCGAATTGCCCACCGCGGAGAGCTGATTCGCGGCATAATAAACAACTGACATATGAGTGTGAAAGAGTGGTTGCGAGGCACTATGGAAGAATCGATGCACGTCGGCGAGCAAGAAACAAGCCTACAGGACCAGTCCTACCACACCATTCGACGCAAAATCGTCTATCTGGACTATAAGCCGGGCGAAAAGCTCGGCGTCAAACAGCTTTGCGACGACCTAGATATGGGGCGCACGCCCGTGCGCGAGGCTTTGGTTCGCTTGGCGCAGGAAGGCTTGGTGCGCACCGTGCCCCAAAGCGGTACCTATGTTTCGCCCATCAACCTCACCCTTGCCGAAAGCGCCTGTTACATCCGCGAACATCTGGAAAAGCAGGTGATCGTGGAGTGCTGTGCGCGCGCCACGTCGGCCGGCATCGAGCAGCTCGACCGCGCCATCGCGCTGCAGGAAAAGGCCATGGCCGAAGAGGATCGCATCGGCTTCTTTTTGAGCGACAACCTCATGCATCACATGATTTTTAGCATCGCATGCCGCAGCACCGTGTGGTCGTGGCTCGAGGAGACCAATGCCGACCTGGAGCGCTTCCGCTGGCTGCGCGCTGCCACGCAGGTTCTCGACAATCAGGACATCGTGAACGAGCACAAGCAGATTCGCCGCGCTATCGCCGGTCGCGACCCCATCGAGGCGAGCTTTTTGGTCAGCAAGCACCTGCACATGATGTTCCGCAACCAAACCGAAGTTCTGGACCAGTTCCCCGAGTACTTCGAGACCAGCAAGCTCCGCTAACCTGCCAAAAAGGGACAGGTTTATTTTGGCAGGTTTTATCTGGGCAAATGCAACAAGGCCCGGCTCCGTCTTGATGCGGAGCCGGGCTTTGGTCGTTAGGACGGCGGAATATTAGTTATTCCACGGTCACGCTCTTGGCGAGGTTTCGGGGCTGGTCGACGTCGCAGCCGCGCAGAATGGCGACCTCGCGGGCGAGCAGCTGCAACGGAACGCTCGCCGTGATGGGGCTGAACACGTCGCGGACTGCCGGCACGCGGATGATGCAGTCGGCAATCTTGTTGATCTCCTCGTCGCCCTCGGTGGCAACGACGATGACCTTGGCGCCGCGCGCCTTGCACTCCATGAGGTTCGACACGGTCTTGTCGTAGGTGGCACTCTTGGTGGCCACAGCGATGACAGGGAAGCCCAGGTCGATCAGGGCAATGGGGCCGTGCTTCATCTCGCCGGCGGCGTAGGCCTCGGCGTGCAGGTAGCTGACCTCTTTGAGCTTGAGTGCGCCCTCGTAGGAAATAGCGGCACCCATGCCACGACCCACGAACAGCGCCGACTGCGCGTCCTTGCACAGCAGGGCGGCCTCATGCACGGCCTCGGTCTGGGTATCCAAAATCCACTGGATCTGCTCGGCCGTATCGGAAAGCTCGCGGAACAGCATGCGCGCCTGCTTGGTGGTCAGACGGTACTTAACCTGCGCCAACAGCAAAGCCAGTAGCGTAAGGCTCACGACCTGGCCGATGAAGCTCTTGGTCGAGGCGACCGCGATCTCCTTGTTGGCCTTGGTGTAGATGACGCCGTCGCTCTCACGCGCCACGGGGCTGCCCACCACGTTGGTAATGCCGAAGACCTTGGCACCCTTGATGCGCGCGTCGCGAATGGCGGCAAGGGTGTCGGCCGTCTCGCCCGACTGGGACACGGCCACGACAAGCGTCGTCGGCGTAATGATAGGATTGCGATAGCGGAACTCGCTGGCCGCCTCTACCTCGGTGGGGATGCGAGCCCAGCCCTCAATGAGATTCTTGGCAATGAGGCCAGCGTGATAGCTGGTGCCGCAAGCGATCACGTAGACGCGGTCGATGTCGTTGAGCTCCTCAAGCGAAAGGCCCAGCTCGTCGATGTCGAGCTCGCCGGCCGGCGTCATACGACCAACCAGCGTGTCGCGCACGACGCGCGGCTGCTCGTGAATCTCCTTGAGCATAAAGTCGGGATAACCGCCCTTTTCTGCCATGTCCAGGTCCCAGTCGATGTGGGTGACCTTGGGCTCGATAACGTTGCCGGCCTCGTCGGTGTACTCGACGCCTGCGGGCGTGAGCTTAGCAAACTGACCGTCCTCGAGCACCACGACATCGCGGGTGGCGTCGATGAGCGCGATGACATCGGAAGCAACATAGGAGCCGGTTTCGCCCACGCCGACTACGATCGGGGAATCCTTGCGGGCCACGGCGATCACGCCGGGCTCGTCAGCGCACACGGCGGCCAGACCATAGGCACCGACCACGTGGGTGCACGCCTCGCGCACGGAGACCATCAGGTCGTGCGTCTCGGCATAAGCCTCTTCGATCAGATGCGCGAAGACCTCGGTATCGGTCTCGCTCTTAAAGTGGTGGCCGCGGCCCTCCAGCTCTTCGCGCAGCTCGGCGAAGTTCTCGATGATGCCGTTGTGGACGATGGCGATACGACCGTCGCAGCTGGTGTGGGGGTGAGCGTTAACGACGGAGGGCTTGCCGTGGGTGGCCCAACGGGTGTGGCCGATACCGCAGGTAGCGTCGCTGTCGATGTTGGAAAGCTCGCTCTCCAAGCCCGCGACCTTGCCCACGCGGCGGATGACGTCGAGGTGCGCCGTGGCGCCCTCGCCCACCTCGAGCGCGACACCCGAGGAGTCATAGCCGCGATACTCCATACGCTTGAGGCCTGTGACCAGGATGTTCTTTGCAATATCAGAGCCGGTGTAGCCGACAATTCCGCACATAGGATAAATCCCTTCGTCCGCTTGACTGCAAAACGTCCACGCACAGGGGGCGCTGAGACGCATAACGTTCGAGTATTGTACTCACGCAAACGCAAGCTGATATACCAGAAGTGGTATCTCAACTTAGATACCACCCGATGCACACACGTCCAGCCGGTCCAGACCACCACAAAAGCGCCTGTCCCCCTTCGTGGTGGTCGCGTTGGCAACAGCGTTTCCCCAGATAAAACCTGCCAAAATAAACCTATCCCTTTTTGGTTGGTTTGGGATGCTACAATCTGGCTTGTACTTGAAACGCATCAAAGGGGCCGCTATGGCAAAGGTAAAAATCAGCGACGTCGCGCGCGAGGCCGGAGTTTCGCTGGGCACGGTTTCCAACGCGCTCAACCACCCCGAAAAGCTGCGCCCCGAGACCCTCAAGCTCATCAACGAGACCATCAATCGCCTTGGCTACCTGCCCAACCAAAGCGCCCGTCAGCTCGCGGGCGGCGCCACCAAGTCCTTTGGCCTGGTGCTCCCCCGTCTCGATCACGGCTTTTCGCTCCAAATCGCCAGCGGCGCCCACAACGAGGCCCGCAAGCACGGCTACGACTTGCTCATCGCCAACGCCGATAACGACGATATTCTCGAGGACCATTACCTGCGCTACTTTATGGGCACGCAGATGTCCGGCGTCATGGTTCAGCCCATGGCGTCCCCCGACTGGCATCCGGCCATGACTAAAATGCCCGTGCCGATCGTCCATCTGGACATCCACTGTTCCGAGCCCGGCTACTACGTAGCGGCCGACAACGAGGCCCAAGGTCGCATCATTGCCGAGCTCGCCATCGCCCGCGGCGCACACCATATTGTCGTCGTCGGCCGAGCAGCATTTATGCAGCTCACCCTACGCGTGCTTGGCATTCACAAGGCCCTCGCCCTGCACCCCGATATCAAGATCGAAGTCATCGACGCTGGCGAATGGAATACCGCTGCCGACGGCTACGGCATCGGTGCCCAAATCGCCGAGCGCCCCGCGAACGAACGCCCCGATTTTGTCGTCGGCCTGACCGACGTGTTGGCCTCGGGCGTTATCTCGGCGCTGGTCGACAAGGGCATCTCTGTCCCCGGGCAAGTACGCGTAGCAGGCTGCGATGGCAACCCGCTCGCTTGGAGTGGATCGGTCCCGCTCACTACGGTAGCGCCCCCGGGCTACGAGATTGGCCGCAAGGGCGTTCAATTGCTCATGGAGCAAATCGAGAACAAGGCCCCGGCAAAGACCAAGCACGTCCACATCGGCTCTGCCGCGCGCACCGTCACCGCAGTCACCGCCGCCGAGGATATCAACCGCCAAGAACTGGTACGTCCGTTCCTACTGGAGCGCGCCAGCACCCAGGCAAGCACCCAGACCGACGCCACGGCCATCAACCTCGGTGCGTATCTGTAGCACGCCCGCAAGTATGCTATGTCGCCGCCTAAGCAAAAGGGGCCCGACCATTGCCGGGCCCCTTTTGCTTAGGCGCAAACGTGGGCAATTGCTCGTTTCAACGCCGTAATTGTCTAGCGCGCGGCTTTAACTGCCGCCGAAAGGTCGAACAACGTATCGAGCACGGCCTCGCAGCCATCCACCACGTCCTGCGGCAGCGGCACGATATCAGGAACGGCAAAGACGTGGCATCCGGCCGTAATGCCCGAGACGCAGCCGTTGCGCGAATCCTCGACCACGGCACATTCCTCGGGAGCAAAGCCCGCGCGCTCGCAGGCGAGCAGATACATCTCGGGGTCGGGCTTGCCGTGCACGACGTCCTCGCCACACGTTACCGTTTCAAACTTGTCAAAAAGACCGACCATCTTAAGGTTGCGCTCGGCCGTAACGAGGCGCGACGACGTCGCTAGACCCACGTGATAGCCCGCAGCCAGCAGCTCGTCTAGGCACTCGGCGGCACCGGCCTTAAGTTCCAGTTCGGTCTTGACCATCTCGTCGCGAATCTCCTTGTGGCGACGATAGATCGCCTCGGTGGTTTCATGGCTGCCGTAATGCTCATCAAGGATGTCCATAACATCGGGCAGCGTGCGGCCGATAAACTGATGGATCAGCGCTTCATCAATCGCGAGCCCCAGCTCAGCGGCGCCTGCCTTCCAGGCCTTAATCCCCAAACGCTCGGTATCGACCAGCGTTCCATCCATGTCAAAAATAACAGCCTTGATCATATCGGTCCCCCATCGACTCTCGCTGTCGCATTGCCGCAACTCTACCGCATTTGGCAACTTGTATATAACGTATATACCATATTGCACTTTCGTTACACAGATAGAAGTCTTATGGCAAGTAACGCATTAGGATTATAGTTTTCGATCGAGTACTCAACGATAAGGAACGTTTCATGATTTTAGACACCACGGCACCCGCAGAGGAGCTTCAAGACAAGCTATCGGCGCTCGAACAGCTGCTTTTGGCATACGGGCGCGTGGCCATCGGGTTTTCCGGCGGCGTTGACAGCAGCTTTTTGGCCGCCGTGTGCGCCCGCATCATGCCTACCAATACCCTCCTCATCCATCTCACCACGCCGCTCATCGGCACGCCCGAACAGACTTCGTTTGAGCAGTCCGTTGATGGACAGGCCAATGAGGGGCCGCATTTTAAGCTCCCCGTGCTCAATCTTTCGGTGGATCAGCTGCAGCTCCCCCAAGTAGCCTGCAACGATGCTAATCGCTGCTACCACTGCAAGCACGCCGGCTTTACCGCCATCGTCAACCACGCCAAGTCGCTCGGCTTTCCCACCGTCATCGATGGCAGCAATGCAAGCGATCGCGGTGACTACCGCCCCGGCATGCGTGCGGCAGAAGAGCTCGGCGTACGCTCACCCCTTATGGAGGTCGGCTTTACCAAGGACGAAGAGCGCGAGCTGCTGCGCGCATGGGGCTATCCCGTTTGGAACCTGCCGGCGGGAGCATGTCTTGCCACCCGCGTCCCCACGGGCGAGGAGCTTACGCGCGAGAAGGTCGATTTAATCCGCGCCTGCGAGGATTACCTACACGATCTTGATCTGGCACAGGTACGCGCGCGCTTGATCGGCGGCTGCATGCATATCGAGGCCGCACCCGCAGATGTCGCCAAGATTGCTGCCCTCGGTGGCAACGCCGTCGATGCCGAGGGCAAAACCCCGCTGCCCGCCGTTATCGAGTCCGCGCTGCGCGAACTGGGCTGCGACCATATCTCCCCCGAGGTCACCCCCTACATTCACGGTGCCATGAACCTTTAGGTTACGCCGTTTTACAAACGGCGTAACTGCTCGGCGCTGCGTGGGCTCCGGGCACGGCAATCTGACGTTCAACTTCACGGGCGCGACCAAAAGGTCAGCGCCCGCTTGTTTCACGTCACCTTACCGCACCCGGAGCCTGCTCGCTCGCATATGCTCAACCTGGACTGCGTTAACTGACCTACCAAAAAGGGACAGGTTTATTTTGGCAGGTTTTATCTGGGGAAATATCGCGAGACAATCGCCCCCCCCTAGCACCCATCTCACTTCGAGAGACACAAGAGGGGCGACTCGCCTGCATCTACTTCTTCCGATAGCGGCGGTTGCGGCTCGTCGACGAACCCATTACTTCGATGAGTCCTTTATCCTCCATTTTTGGCAGATGGTAGCGGACGGACGAATTTTGGCATTCCGTCTCTCTAAAACAATAGATTTATCTCTCTAACGTTTCGTATATCTCTCTAACTTTAGAGAGATAAGCGCCTTGTTTTAGAGAGACATTTAGAGAGATGTATCGAATTCACTGTTAGATTGCCCAATGTTATCTCTTTAACTAGCTTTCTCTTTAGAGAGACATTTAGAGAGACGAGCGCAATCTCACTAATCAAGGGCTCCACTCTTTAAGGTGCACACTTCCTAACCGTGCCCTAAGTTGCGGTGAAATAGTCCCCGATTAACCTGCCAAAAAGGGACAGGTTTATTTTGGCAGGTTTTATCTGGGGAAACGCAAATAGGGCCGTGACACCCATACGGCGTCGCGGCCCTTTTCCTTGGAGAAGGATCAATTGATTGAACGGGATGACCGTTCTAGTCTTCGAGTCCGCTATTGATGAGCTCCGCAATCTCAACGGGATCGGTGCTCGCGCGCACCTTGTCACGGAAGCCGGCGTCCATCAGCATCACGGCAGCCTTGGAGAGCAAGCGCAGGTGCGTGGTTCCTGCCTCGCCGGCAGGCACGTACAGCGCGAGCGCAACATCGACGGGCACACCATCGAAGCTCGGCCATTCAACGGGCTCGACCAGCTTAAGCACGGCAACGCCCGGCGTGTGGATAGCATCGCTTTTGGCATGTGGAACGGCAAAACCGGCGACAAGGCCAGTCTCGGCCTCGTTCTCGCGAGCCATGAAGGCAGTCTCTACGGCAGATGCGTCGTCAGCAAAGCCGAGCTCGACGGCCTGATCGGACAAATAATGCAGGGCATCCTCGCGCGAGGCGGCGGTATACCCTATCGTCACTTGGTTGGCAGATACAAATCCCATGGAAACCTTCCTTACAACACAGACCTGACCGCAGCTTCGATGCCGTCGGCGTCCAAACCGTACTTGTGCAGCAAATCGACCGCAGGGCCGGACTCGCCATACACATCGCGCACGCCGACGCGACGCATCGGCACCGGATACTGCTCCGCTAGCACCGAGGCAACGGCCTCGCCAAGACCGCCGATAATCGAATGCTCCTCGGCAGTGACCACGCGACCGGTCTTCTTGGCGCTGGCTACAACCAGGCGTTCGTCGAGCGGCTTGATCGTATGCATGTTGATGACCTCGGCATCGATGCCATCGGCAGCGAGCGCCTCGGCAGCCTCAAGCGCCTCGGCGACCATAAGGCCACAAGCGATGATGGTCACATCGGACCCCTCGCGCACGACCACGCCGCGACCAATCTTGAACTCATAGTCCTCGCAGTCGTTGATGACCGGTGTTGCCAGGCGGCCGAAGCGCATGTAAACCGGGCCCTCAAACTCATAGGCGGCGCGCACACAGGCACGAGCCTCGACGTCGTCGGCGGGAACGACCACCGTCATACCCGGAATCGTGCGCATGAGTGCGATATCCTCGCAGCACTGGTGCGTGGCGCCGTCCTCGCCCACCGAAATGCCGGCATGAGTAGCGCCAATCTTGACGTTGAGGTGCGGGTAGCCGATGGAATTGCGGACCTGCTCGTAGGCGCGACCGGCGGCAAACATCGCAAAGGTGCTCGCAAAAGCAACGCGGCCCGTGGTCGCGATGCCGGCGGCAAGACCCATCAGGTTGCTCTCGGCAATGCCGGCGTCGTAGAAGCGCTCAGGGTGCGCAGCCTTAAACTTACCGGTCTGCGTGGCGGCGGCCAGGTCGGCATCGAGAACCACAAAGTCATCGCGCTCATTGCCCAGCTCGACAAGTGCCTCGCCATAGCTAACGCGCGTGGCGACTTTCTTGACGTCTGCCATTAGAGCTCCTCCCCTGCTGCTGCGAGCTCGGCCATGGCCTGCTCAAACTGTTCATCGTTGGGTGCCTTGCCGTGCCAGCCCACCTGGTTTTCCATAAAGGAGACGCCCTTGCCCTTCACCGTCTCGGCGATAATGGCCACGGGCGAGTCGCTCACTTTGCGGGCCTCGGCAAAGGCGGCGGCAATCTGCGCCATGTCGTTACCGTCGGCGAGCTCGATCACATGCCACTTAAAGGCGCGGAACTTGTCAGCGAGCGGCATGGCCGAGTTGACTTCATCGATCGTGCCGTCAATCTGCAAGCCGTTGTGGTCGACGACGGCAACAAGATTGTCGAGCGCATGGTTGCCGGCGAACATGGCCGCCTCCCACACCTGGCCTTCCTCGCACTCACCGTCGCCCAGCAACGTGTAGACACGGTAGCCGTCGCCCCAGTGCTTAGCGGCAAGCGCCATTCCAACTGCAGCAGAGATGCCCTGACCGAGCGATCCGGTGGACATATCGATGCCAGGGGCGTCGTTCATGTTGGGATGGCCCTGCAGTCGGCTGCCAATATGACGGAGCGTCTCGAGCTCTTCGACGGGAAAATAGCCGCGATTTGCCAACACCGAATACAGGCCCGGCGCCGCGTGACCCTTGGAGAGCACAAAGCGATCGCGATCGGCCTTGTGAGGGTCGGCAGGATCGATATTCATTTCCTCAAAGTACAGATACGTCATGATGTCGGCAGCACCGAGCGATCCACCCGGGTGTCCCGACTTGGCCGCGTGAACCGCAGTCACGACACCCTTCCTGACCTCATTGGCGACCTTCGCCAGCTCCTGGTTGGTCATACGAATTCCTCTCTTGAGAACAACCCCGGCACCGGATGACGCGATGCCGGGGCAATCCACTCGTTAAGCCTGAGCGACGACCTTCTGCCAGTCAGCCTCAAAAGAGGCGAGGCCCTGGTCGGTCAGCGGATGATGCAGGCACTTCTTGAGAGCGGCCATGGGCACGGTCGCAATATCGGCACCGAGTAGCGCGGCCTGGGTCACGTGGTTGGGCGTACGAACCGAGGCGGTGATGATCTCGACGGTGTCGTCGACGTTCTTGCCCGTCCAGTCGTAGTTCTTAATGCAGGTCACGACGTTGTCGAGCTGCGAGATACCGTCCTCGGCGATGTCATCGAAACGACCGACAAACGGGCTGATGTAGCGAGCACCGGCATTGGCGGCCATAAGGGCCTGCGTCGGCGAGAAGACGAGCGTCATGTTGACGCGCACGCCAGCATCGGCCAGTGCACGGCAGGCGGCAAGGCCGGCCTCGCACACGGGAAGCTTGACCACGATGTTGGGGGCGAGGGCGGCAAGGCGCTTGCCCTCCTCGATCATACCCTCGGCAGTGGTAGCGGTAGACTCGGCGGAAACGGGCAGGCCCTCGCAGAGCTCGGCAATCTTGAGCATATGCGGCTCAAAGTCGGCAAGCTTGCCGCCGGTCTTGGCGTACAGGGACGGGTTGGTGGTAACACCGGCCAGGCAGCCCCAGCTCTTGGCCTCGGCGATCTCGTCCAGATTGGCGGTATCGATAAAGAACTTCATGGTGCAAACTCCTTCGAAGGAATCCAAAACTCAAAAAATAGGACAAAGGGGATGTCCCTTTGTCCTATGTGCCGGGCCTGCGGCTGGGACATGCCCCAGGCCCGGCGTCGTGTAGGAAAAGCTACTTAGTCCTCGAGAGCCTTCTCGATGCGGCTCGTGACGCCCTTGAGGTTAAGACCGACGACGTACTGCTTGATCGGGCGCTTGATGTGCTCGATCACAAAGCGCTTGCCGTCGATGTCCTGGGCAGCGAGGTTGCGATAGAGCTTCTCGACCTGCTCCTTGACCTCGGGATCGTTGAACGCATAGTGGCCGGAGACATCCAGGATCTTCAGGCTGAGCTCATCGTCGGCAAGGATGTCATCGACCTGCAGGTTGACGTCGTCGCCAGTCATCCACTTGCGCCAGCGCTCGGTCTTGATAGCCTTGACCAGCAGCGTGTGATACAGGTCGGAGGGGTCATCGCACAGACCGTTGTCGACCAGGATCTGCTCGGTGGCGCAGAGCTTGAGGTAGGCGCGGGTCTCCTCGGTGCCATACTGCGGAGCGACGTTGGAGGCGGTCACGTGTGCCGGGATGTGCTCGAGCAGCGTCGCGTCGTCCAGATAGTCGGCGTTGTGCTCCTTCAGGCCCACGCCATAGCGCTTGGCCATATCGGCAAGCTCGCGGGCGTTCTTGAAGTTGTAGTGACCGACCTGCTCCGTCCAGCGGGTAAGGGTGCCGGTCTGGCCGACGATAAAGGTGGGCATGGGGCAGCCGCGCTTCTCGAGCTCGGGCTGCAGCTGAGAAATGAACTCCTCGTACTTATCGGTAGAGGTCAAGCCGCCATTGGTCTCCTCGGTACCGACCTCATAGGCGACCTCGGGCAGGTTATGCTCGCGACGGTACTGCTCAAGGTAGTCGATAAGATCGATCGTGCGGCGAAGCACCACGTCGAGCGGAATAACCTTGCCGATCTGATAGGGGTCCTTGGTGGGGTCGACCATCAGCAGGTCAAAGCCCGCCTCCATGTCGGCGACGAAGGACTTGCGGGCGAGCTCCATGGCCTCGTCCTCGGGCAGGTGGGCGTTACGCTCCTCGTCGCGCTGCCACGGACCGCCGTGATCGCGGCACAGGTAGTACGGACCGGTGTAACCCACCTCGTCGGCAACCTTCTTGATGTCGGCGGCAAAGCGCGTCTGGTCCCAACCGTTGACGTAGCCGGCGCCCATCTCGTCCATATCGACCTGGTTGCGGCTGGCGATAAACATGGGCGGGAAATCCTCGTCCTTGGCAAGCTCGAACACGGCCTGAATCAGGTTGGGGCTCATGGGGCCAATGCCGACCATGGTTGCGTGATCGCCGCTATCCTGCAGCTTGAGCATGCCCTGAACGGCCTGACGGATGGTGAGGTTGGACATTTTGTTCTCCTTCTCCAGAGGATTTTTGACAAAAGTTCCCTGGGACCCAGATGTGGGCCCTATCAGTACGGATGGATTTTGTTGTGTAGGGGCGGTTGTGCGGAGTCAAATCCATCCCTCCGCACAACCGGAGTCCTTAAAGGTTTACTTGGCCTGCTTATCGAGCGTGGGCTTCATGGCAATCAGGATTGCAGCGGCGACCACGGCGCCAATCACGATGTCCAGGCAGAACAGCGCGACGTTGTTGGTGGCAAGGGCGACGATAAAGCCACCGTGCGGGACGTAGCAGTCGATGCCCTGGAAGGCGGCAAGTGCCGCACCCACGGCAGAGCCGATGCAAATGCCGGGCAGGGTGTGACCGAGGTCCTTGACCGCGAAGGGGATAGCGCCCTCGGTAATACCGATGCAGCCCATGAACAGCGCGGAGATGCCCATCTGGCGGTCAGCGTCATCGAACTTGTTCTTGGCGATGAGCGCAGCGAGGCCACAGGCGATCGGGGGAACGGCGACGGCGACGCGGAACATACCGTTAGGACCGTAGATACCGGAGGCCATGATGGCCATGGTGAAGGTCGAGGCGGTCTTGTTGATGGGGCCACCCATATCGAAGGCGGTCATAACGCCAATGACCAGACCCAGGACAACTGCGGAACCGCCCTGCAGGCTGCCGAGCACGCCGGTGAGCCAGTCCATCACAAAGCCAAGCGGCGTGGCCAGGATGTAGATATAGGCCATGCCCAGGACAAGCGAGGTCAGAATCGGGATGATCAGGATGGGCATGATGGTCTGGATGGTGTTGTTGACCTTCCAGGTCTTCATCCAGCGGACAAAGTAGCCGCAGATGACCGCCATGATCATGGCGCCCAAGAAGCCGGTCGAAACGCTGTTGCCGTTAGGGGTAACGACTGCGTTATTGACCAGGTAGCCCAGGACAAAACCGGGGGCGAGCGCGGGCTTGCCGGCCATCGAGTAGGAGATGTATGCCGCAAGCACCGGGATCATCATGGAGATGCCGGCCATGCCGATGGTGTTAAGGCTCACCATCAGCGGGTTCGTAACCTCCATGCCGTTGGCGCCGGCGGTACCGGATGCCAGCGAGAAGGCAAGAAACACGCCGCCGATAACGACGATGGGGATAAAATAGGAAACGCCGGTATTGAATGCATTGAGCAGCGTCTTGCCAGGATCGGCAAAGATAGACTGCTTGGACGCCGGTGTCGGGGCCTGCGGGGCAGCGGAGACGGCCTTCTTCTCTGCCTTGGCCTCGGCCTTGGGCGCGTCAACGGCGCCACCCGTCGCCTTGATGATCTCAATGGCCTGGTCGATGATCTTTACCGGATCGGCGATTACATCAGAGGTGCCGACCTTCAGGAACTTGCCCTCGGCCATCTTCTGCTCAAAACGGTCCTCGTTCTCGACACCCACGTCGACGGACTCCAGGACCAGGTCGGCGGAGTCCACGTCTTCCTGCGTGAGCTCATTCTCGATACCCAGGCCACCCTGAGCCTCGACCTTGCACTCGATGCCACGGGCGGCGCATTCATCCTGAATCGCCTTCTGGGCCATATACGTGTGGGCGATACCCACAGTACAGGCGGCAACGCCTACGATCTTCATTGCTTCCCTCTTTTCATAGAGTTGCGTGCGCAAGACACCGTTTGCGGAGGCCTCCGGAGCATCCCCTGCCGTTTGGACTTGCTGTCTTTTCGACAAGAACAATATAGGTGCTCGTTTTTCTTAATGCCAGCTTATTTCGGTAAACGCGCAGGTCAGAGCGTTGGTTATGCGATTTAGTTATGCGTTTAACCAAAAATGAATCCTGCGATTTTGCCCTCGATTTCAAAAGTCAAGAAGTATTTGATTTTCTCGGTAGACGGCAGATGCGCATGCCGGTCACAAATTTCGACCCCACCCGTATGCCGCATTTGTTGCATACTCATATGAAAGGAAAAAGCCGCTCACCGAAGCGTATCCTTCACCAAGACTCAAAGTCATCATGTTGGAAAATGCTCATCTGTCGGAAGGAGTCGCTGTGGCAAAACAGCGCGTTACGATCGCAGACGTCGCTCGAGAGGCGGGAACCTCGACGGCAAGCGTCTCGTATTACCTCAACGACAAACGAGAAAAGCTTAGCGAGAAGACGCAGAACAAAATCGCGCGCGTCATTAAGGAACTCGGATACGTTCCCAACGCCCAAGCGCAGACGCTCACCGGCAAGCAAACCCACGTCATTGCCATCATCATTTTGGATAACACCAACAAATGGGCGGGGCTCGTTCTCAATGGCATGAAGCAGGTCATGCTCCCCGCGGGCTACCAGACGGTCGTTTGCACGAGCGACTTTAACCCCGAGACCGAGCTCATGTACGTCGACAAGATGCTCTCGCTGGGCGTCGATGGCTTTATCATCCAGCCCACGGCAAACTTCAAAGCCGTGCATGACCGCATTAGACGCGCCGGCAAGCCGGTCGTCTTTTTCGATGCGGCCATCTATAGCCCAGGTACCAGCTGGATCAAAACCAACCTTTACGACGGCGTGTACAACGCCACACAGGCACTCCTCGACGCCGGCTACGAAGATTTCTTTTCCATTGCCGCCAACATGACCGAAATGCGCACCCGCATGGAGCGTTTTCAGGGGTATGCCGAGGCGCTGGCAGCGAACGGGCAGCTCTACAAAGCGATTCCCATCGATCACAACAAGCCGTCAATCAACGAGCTCACTGAATACTTTAAATTCAAGTTCAATCCCGCCAAGCGAACCCTTATCTTCGTGCAAAATCAGTGGGCACTTCCCCGTGTCTACAAGGCCCTCCAGCCAATGGCCCATCTGCTTCCGCAGCAAATCGGCCTTTTGGGACTCAACTGCGAAGACTGGACTAATCTCACCACACCGACCGTCTCCACCATCATCGAGCCCGTCGACCAAGAAGGTCGCGAAGCAGCCGAGATGCTGCTCGCCCTACTTGACGGAAGCAGCGAACCCGGCGAGCAGCGCATTCTCGAGTGCAAGCTCAACTGGCTCGACTCCACCTCGATCTAGACCGCGGGACAAATGAATCAGTAGCGTTTGTCTCAAATCTTAAGTATTTGTTCGACAGAACGGCCCTTGCCGGCTCCTGCTAGACTGGTAGATTCCCAACCGTCCATCCAGGAGCCTCAATGTCGCGCAAGTCCGCCTACAAGCAAGTACTTTCCATCGGCACCGCCGTGGTGCTCGGGTTTGCGCTGTTTACGGGATCGCTCGACGGAGCGCCCAAGTTACTGTCGCCGCAAAGCGATGAGCAGGCGGCGGCTCTGGCCGAAAAACAAAACGAGAGTCCCAGCCGCACCGACGACGAGGCAGACCTGGTCGCTCGGCTCGAATCGGGAACGGCGAGCTCCCCGGACCCTCAAAACAGCCAGGACTCTGGCGATGGCTCCGATTCCGCCGCACCCGACACCGATGACGACGCTTCCGCGGACAGCGCCGCCGCCCCCATCGACGAGGTCGAAAACCCCGATCTTGACCGCGCCCGCGGCGTATACCTCAGCAGCATTCCCGACTACGCCGGCAACCCCTACGTTGCCCTTCGCGCCGACAGCATGCACCCGCTCGGCACGCCATCATTCACACTCGATGAATACGATCGCGCCACCGAAGAGGGCTGCTTTAAGAAATTCTCCAAGCTCGACAGCCTTGGCCGCACCCGCAAGGCGCTCGCCTGCGTGGGCCCCGAATCGCTCGGTCAAGGCAAGCGCGGCGATATCTCGCGTATCCATCCTGCCGGTTGGCACCAGCAGCGCTACGACTTTATTCCGAGTCAGAGTCTCTACAACCGCTGTCACCTCATCGCCTGGTCGCTCTGCGGCGAGAACGCCAATCGCAAGAATCTCCTCACCGGCACGCGCTATCTCAACGAGACGGGCATGCTGCCATTTGAAGAGCAGATCCTCGACTACATCCGCGACACGGACAACCATGTGCTCTACCGCGTCACGCCCATGTACAACGAAGAGGAACTCGTCTGTCGCGGCGTGCGTCTTGAGGCGCAATCGGTCGAGGACCACGGTAAGACCCTGTGCTTCCACGTGTACTGCTACAACCTGCAGCCGCATGTGCAGATCGACTACGCCACCGGCCGCAATCAAGCCTCGGGGGACTAGGGCCGACCAAGCTGCCACAAAACCTAAAATGATCCGTTTTCCTCCGTCCCCAAGGGATCAAAAAGGGCCGCCCCGGATTACCCGGAGCGGCCCTTGCATCGGTATGCATGTTGCAGGCAAAATCGCACGCTACTTGGCGCGACCCTCCTCATAGCGCTCGACCAGCTTGGCCTGAACGTCATAGGGAACCTGCTCGTAGCCAGCGGGCTTCATGGTAAAGTCACCCGTGCCGCGCGTGATAGAGCGCAGGCGCGTCGAGTAATCCGTCAGCTCAGCCAGCGGGGCTTGAGCGATGACCACGGTGTCGCCGCGCTCATCGGTCTCCATGCCTGTCACGCGACCGCGCGAGGCCGAGATGTCGCCCATCACGGCGCCGGCGTAGCTCTCGGGGATAGTCACCGTGATTTCCTCGATGGGCTCCAGCACCACCGGGTCGGCATCGGCGCATGCCTTGCGCAGGCCGATGCGAGCCGCCGCGCGGAACGCCATCTCGTTGGAGTCGACGCTGTGATACGAGCCGTCGTACACAGCCACGCGAATGCCCGTGAGCGGGTAGCCGGCAATGATGCCGTCCTTCATGGTCTCCTGGACACCCTTGTCCACGGCGGGGATGAGCGAGCGCGGAATACGGCCGCCTACGACCTCGTCTACAAACTCATAGCCATCGCTCGTGCCGTCGGGCCCAATGAGCGGCTCAACGCGCAGCCAGCAGTCGCCATACTGACCGGCACCACCGGTCTGCTTCTTGTGGCGGCCCTGAGCGCTCGCCGTGCGGCGGATGGTCTCGCGATACGGGATGCGGATCGACACGCTCTTGGCAACGACCTTGGTGCGGTCCTCCAGACGGTTGAGCAGCACCGAAACCTGCGCCTCACCAACGGCGGAGATAATGGTCTGGCCGGTCTCCTCGTCGCGGTCGATGCTCATGGTCGGATCGGCCTTGCAGGCCTTCTCGATAAACGTGTAGAGCTTCTCTTCGTCGCCGCGATTCTCGGCCTCGATGGCAATGCGGTACTGCGAGTTGGGGAACTTAAACGCCGCAGCCTCGACCTTGCCGGTAATCGAGAGCGTATCGCCCGTCTCGGCCGCCAGCTTGGGTGCCACGATAATGTCGCCGGCATAGGCGTGACCGACCTCGGTCATGTCGCGGCCGCACATCACATACAGGTGAGCCAGACGGTCGCCCTTGCGCGTGCGCGCGTTGACCAGCTCAAGGCCCGGCTCAAGCGTACCCGTCAGCACCTTGATAAAGCTGATGCGACCCTGCTGCGGATCGGCCAGGGTCTTAAACACAAACGCCACCGGACGGTCATCGTCGCTCGAGATCTTGAGCGAATCGCCGTCGATAAGCGGCATCTCGCCGTAGTCGGTCGGCGCCGGGAAGTACGTCGCAATGTCGTCCATCAGCGAGTTGACGCCCTGCTCCTTAATGCAATCACCCGCAAAGACCGGCACAAAGATGCGCTCGGCGATCGCCTTCGACAGCAGGCCCTCAAGCTCCTCCTGCGTCAGCGTCTCCTCGCCTTCCAGGTACTTCATCATCAGTTCGTCGTCAGCCTCGGCCACCAGCTCGCACAGATGGTCATGGGCCTCCTCGGCCTGGGCACGATACTCCTCGGGAATCTCCGACTCAACGGCTTCGGTGCCGTTGCAATGGCGCGCCTTCATGCGCACCAGGTCGATGATGCCATCAAAGTCCTCGCCCTCGCCCCAGGGAAGGGTCACGGCGCCCAGGCGCGTGCCAAAGCGCTCTTGCAGCAGGTCCATCGTGGTCGCAAAGCTGGCCTCGGAGCGCGACAGGCGGTTTACGAACACCGCACGCGCCAGTCGCAGGTCCTCGGCGGCATACCAGAGCTTAACCGTCGTAGGCTGCGGGCCGGCCTCGGCGTCGACCACAAACAGAGCCGTCTCGCAGACGCTCATCGCGGCAAAGGCGTCGCCGATAAAATCGGGGTAGCACGGGGCATCGAGCACATTGATGCGCGCGCCCTTCCAGTCGATCGGCGCGATGGTCGTCGAGATGGAAAATGCACGCTTGACCTCTTCGGGGTCATAGTCGAGCGTGGGCTTGGTGCCGTCGTGGCCGCCCAGGCGGGCGGTCTTGCCGGAAAGGTGGAGCATGGCCTCGGCGAGTGAAGTCTTGCCCACCCCGCCTTGGCCTACGAGCACCACGTTCCTTACGTTACCGGTCTTGGGAGCACCCATGATGACCTCCTTGCAGGGCCGCGCGCAATGCGCGACGCCAACGGGGAGAGTTCGCGGTCGGTGCCATCCCGGGAGCAGCATGGTCGGCAGCCGAGCCGACTCACCCTCCAAATGTCCTATGCCACCACCCTACCCTCACGGGCGGCTGTCCATGCATACCTTTCGGCGCACGTATGAATACAGGCGGCGAGAGGACAGAGCAAGTATGCCAGGCGATTATTAAACCCCATCGATACAAATAAAAGCCGCCGCAGTCCATAAGACCCGCGGCGGCTTCTTCTCAATACATAGCTGAGCTTAGCCCTCGATACGACTCAAGAACTCACGGGTACGTTGCTCACGCGGATGATCGATAACCTGCTCGGCCGGGCCCTCCTCGACAATGCGGCCTCCGTCCATAAAGACCACGCGATCGGCAACATCGCGCGCAAACTGCATCGCATGGGTCACGATCACCATCGTCATATTCTGCGCCGCCAGGTCTTTAATGACACGCAGCACCTCGGCCGTTAGCTCGGGATCGAGCGCCGAGGTCGGCTCGTCAAAGAATAAGATTTCCGGATCGAGCGCCAGGGCGCGGGCGATACTCACACGCTGTTGCTGACCGCCCGAAAGCTCACACGGCACCTTGTTCTCGTTGCCCGTCAGCCCCATTTGTGCAATCAGCTCGTGAGCGCGGGCTTCCGCCTGCTCGCGCGGACGCTTAAGCACGCGAATCGGCGCATCGGTGATGTTTTTCATCACCGTATAGTGCGGGAACAGGTTGTAATTTTGGAACACCAGGCCGAATCGCGAGCGCGCCTGCTTGGGCACATCGCCCTTCGCATAGACCGCGCCCGAACCCGCATCCGTCGCAACGGCAAGGTCGCCAAACGAGAGCGAGCCTCCGTCGAGTGTCTCGAGCAGCGTGGCACACCGCAGCAGCGTGGACTTGCCGCCACCCGAAGGCCCGATAATCGCCACGACCTCGCCACGCTTCACCTCAAGCGAGATATCCTTGAGCACCTCATTGCCGCCAAACGCCTTACGCGCGTTCGATATATTCATTACCGAATTAATCATGGTAGTAATCCAATTTTTTCTCGGCGGCGCCCAGCAGCATCTCAACCACAAAGTTAAAGACCCAGTAGATCAGCGCCGCAATCGCAAACGGCACCATGCTCACTTGCGAGGCGACCAGCGCCTTGGCCGTCGAGAACATTTCCCCCACGCCGATGGCAAACGCCAGCGACGTGTCCTTGACCAGCGTGATGATCTCGTTGCCCATCGCCGGCAGAATACGCTTGGCGACCTGCGGCATCACGATGTACAAAAACGTCTGCAGACGCGAGTAGCCCAGCACCTCGGCGGCCTCATATTGACCACGCGGAATCGACTGCAGGCCCGAGCGATAGATCTCGGCAAAGTAGCCGGCGTAGTTGATGATGAACGCCACAACGCACGCCGTCCACTTGGAATTGGGCGTGAGCGAGATGCCGAACACGTAGTACGGGGCAAAGTAGATGGCAAACATCTGCAGCATGAGCGGCGTGCCGCGCATCACCGAAATGTAGATGCGCGCAATCCAGCGGAGCGGCGCAATTTTGCTCATGCGCATGAACGCCACGGGGATTCCCAGCGGAATCGACCCGAGCAGCGTCAACACAAACAGCTGCAAGCTGACCAAGAATCCCTGGCCAAGCATCTGCATCATGACCTGAATAGACAACCCAAGCTCTCTTTCACAGCAACAGAACAGCGAACCCAATGCTAAAGCGGGTTTTCCAGGTGCCCGAGTTTGCCGTGAAAGAGGAGCGTCGCGTACTAAATGTACGCAAGCGACGGTTTGAACGGCAAAATCGGGTGCCTGGGAAAGCCGCTATTTCAAAACCCAGTTGTCGAAGGACAGACCGTAGCTTGAATACTCGTCGCACAGGTCCCTGACCGTGCCGTCCTCGTAGAGCGCCTTAAGCGACTCGGTCACGGCGTCGGCCGACTTGGTGTCGCCCTTCTTAAAGCCGACGGCGTAGTGCTCGCTGGACAGCGGCTCATCAAGCTGTGTATAGGCATCGGGCTTGGCGGCAAGCTGATACTGGGCAATCGAAAGGTCGCAAGCCACGGCATCGACCGCGCCGCTCTCGAGCTGCATAAAGGCCGTGTTGTACTCGCCGATCGTGTCGAGCGTGGCAAACGTCGCCGCCAGATCCTTCTGGTCGCCCTCGAGCACATCCTGCGCAGCGGAATCGGTCTGGGTAATCACGGTCTTGCCGGCAAGATCGTCCCAGCTCTTGATGCCCGCATCCTTCTTTACCACCAGCACCTGCTCGTTGAGCATGTACGGCTCGGAGAACGTGTAGTCGTCCTCACGGCCCTCCATGGTAAAGCCGTTCCAGATGCAGTTGATGGCACCCGAGTTGAGCAGCGTATCCTTGGCGTCCCAGTCGATGGCCTCGTATTTGACCTCCCAGCCCTGCTTATCGGCAACAGCCTTGGCCAGATCGAGATCAAAGCCGGTGTACTCGCCATCGTCGCCCACAAAGCCGTACGGAGGATAGGACTTATCAAAGCCCACCACGAGCTTCTTGGACTCCGCAGCGCCCTTCACATCCTTGGCCGCGGCAGAGCCAGCAGCGGAGCCCTTGCCGGCACCACCGCCGCAGCCGACAAGACCAAGGCCAAGCACCGTGGCGAGCGAGCCGGCTAGACCAACAAACTGACGACGAGACATATCGGTATTCATGGTATTCCCCCTTGGTGGCACTTTAGTTAAGTAAAGTGAGTCATGTAACGTTCAGAATCATACACTTTACCTTGATAGAGTACAAGGGAGGGTTTGCCCGGCGTGGGCGGGGAGCGGCGCGTAATTAAGTTTCCTGCTCTACAGTCCTGCGCAAGACGGAAAGCACATTAAGTGCTTTCCTTTGCGTGCGGAACTCGCGATAAACTTAATTACGCGCCGCTCCCCGCCCACGCCGGGCAAACATCGTTGGACTTATCACTGACATGAAATGGGCGCTTGCATATCGTCTGCCAACTTGGCACGGTACAATGCTTTCAGATTTCAATTTGTAAATTAGTGGGGTTAATTCATGGCAGAATCTCGTGCGGAGCGTAGGGCTCGTCGTGCTTTGGTGGAGGCGGCTGAGGGGTCGAAGGAGGAGAAATCTTCTACGAAATCCAAGTCTTCTAAAGCTGCAAAAAGCAAATCGACCAAGAGCAGGGCTAAGACCAAGCGTTCTGACTCTCGTCGAGGCGGGGACAAAGCGCCTCGGACTCGTTCCAAGCGCCCGCATAATGATTCGGTTTCGTCTGCGCGTAAGGCTGTGGACCCCAAGTCTCCCTGTTCGATCATGAAAGCCTGCGGTGGGTGCACGGCGCTCAATCGTCCCTATAAGAAGCAGCTCGCCGCCAAGCAGGCTGCTATGGAGGAGCTTTTTGCTGCTCTATGCGAGCGCGAGGGCATTAGCGTCGACCCCATTCGCGGTATGGGCGTCACCCTGGGCGACCCGGGTAAATATCCTGCGCCGCGCGGGTTTCGCCATAAGGCCGCCACTCCCTTTGCCCCCGGTAAAGAGGGCGCTGTCCGCTGCGGCTTTTTTGAACGTGGCACGCACAGAATCGTTGCTGTTCCCGAATGTCCCGTCGAGGCGCCGGGTGCCCGTCAGATTCTCAACGGCATCGCGCGTGAGGCTGAACGCCTGCACATTCCCGCCTTTAACGAGGACAAGCACCTGGGCTTGCTTCGCTATGCCGTCGTTCGCTGCGGCTGGCGCACCGACCAGATCATGGTCACCCTCGTGACTGCCCAGCGCGACCTGCCGCATGAACAGGATTTCTTTGAGGCCGTCGCTGTACTCGATCCGCGCATCGTCACCGTCGCCCAAAACATCAACGGACGTCCCGGCAACGCCATCCTCGGCGAGGAAACCCGCATTGTATATGGCGCCGAGTGCATGCGCGACCAGCTGCTCGGTTGCGAATTCGATATCTCCCCCACCGCGTTCTATCAGACCAATCCGCAGCAGACCGAGCTGCTCTATCAGCTCGCTATCGACGGCATGGATCTGCACCAGGGCGATGTGCTTATGGATGCTTACTGCGGCAGCGGCACCATCGGTCTTTGCGCAGCTAAAGATGCCCAGAACAAGGGGATCGGCATCATGCTGCTCGGTGTGGAGCGCAACCCGGCGGGCATTGCCGACGCACGCCGCAATGCCGAGCTCAACGGCCTCACCCGCAGCGCTTGGTTTATGGCCGACGATGCCACCGACTACGTCCTAGATGCCGCCGACAACAACGAGCGGGTCGATGTCCTTTCCATCGATCCGCCGCGCGCCGGCTCTACCCCCGAGTTCCTCGAAGCTGCCTGCGCGCTTAAGCCGCGCCGCATCACCTATATCAGCTGCAACCCCGTGACTCAAGAGCGCGACCTGCATCAGCTTCTCGACGGAGGCTATCGCCTGCTCAAGATCACGCCCGTCGACATGTTCCCTCACACCGACCACACCGAAACCGTAGTGGTCCTCGAACGCCGCTAACCAACCTCAGTATATTTTTGGGACAAGAAAGGGGGCGACCCGCCTGGGCCGCCCCCTTCGCTTGGTTTATAAACTCCGCTACATCCCATTGCGCAGATCGCACACGCCGGCTGCCGCCATCTCGCGCAGCAGCGTCTCGCGATCGCGCGTCACGATCAGATCCAACGGGAAGTGAATCTCGTCGAGCATCTTGCGAGCGTAATCGAGCTTACCAATTGCCATGCCAATGTGCGCATCGGTCGAAACGCCAATGCCCACGCCCAGCTCGGCGCAGCGCTCGGCAATCTTGCGGCATACGGCCCAATGCTCAGTGTCGACACCGTGTTCAAGACTATGGTTGTTGATCTCGATAATCTTGTGCTTGGCCTTAGCTGCCAACAGCACCTCGTCGATATCGAACGGCACGCCCGAACGCCCCGTGTGACCCAGCATGAACACCTTGGGGTGCTCCAGGGCATTGATATACATCTCGGTCGTCTGGGCCAGCGTCGCGCCCTCAGCAATCTGCGGATTATGCACGCTTGCAACCAAATAATCCAAATTACGCGTAACCAAATCGAACAGTGAATGCTGACGGCTGTACGAATCGCCGGCGATATCGAGCGTGACAGGAGTGTCCTCGCCAAACAGGCTTCCGTCCAGCGAAACGATATCGGCCTCGGCACCACGCAGCACCAGCACGCCGCTCCAAATGCGCGGCCAGATATCCTGGTTGATAAAGAACTGGTAACTGCGCAGGTCATTGGGGCAAGCCGTAACCATAGAGCTCAAATGGTCGGCAGATCCGAGCACCTGCAGACCACGCTCTGCCGCCCAGTACACATTCTCCTCAATGGTCGAATATGCATGCGCAGAGAACATCGTATGGGTATGAATGTCACAAGAAAGCAGGTAGGGCATCAGGTCTCCTTATCTGGCACGGCCGTCGCTTATATTCATTGTACGCATAGCCTTCGATAGTCGTAAAACCACTCCATCCCAAAGACACAACGTCCATGACAACGGGGTCCGGCTTAACACCAAACCCCGTTTCACGTAAAACATTGTAGGCAGAGCGCTTTACTTTTAACGATACTCGTCCGCCAACTGTTTCCAAGCGGGTAGCGAATTGACAATCGTTTCGTAGCTCACGCAATAGCCCAGGCGGAACCAACCCGGCATACCAAAGCTGTCCGAGGGAACCGCAAGCAACTCATACTTCTTTGCGCGCTCGCAAAACGCATTCGCATCGGGCTCGAGTGCCTTCACCCACAGGTAGAAAGCACCGTCCGGCTCAACATAGGTATAGCCGTAGTCCGTCAAAGCATCGGTGAGCGCCGTGCGGTTGCGGGCATAGGCATCGATATCGCTCGGCTCATCGATACAATCGATAATCACGCGCTGGAAGAGCGCCGGTGCGCATACAAAACCCAGTGTACGGGCAGCGCCCGCAACAGCCGGCATCAGACGCGCAGCCTGCGGATTAGTGTTGGGAACCAAGATCCAACCCACGCGCTCACCAGGCAGCGATAGCGACTTAGAATACGAGTAGCACACCACGGTGTTCTCGTAGATCGAGGGCACCCAGGGCACCTCGGCACCGTACACGATCTCGCGGTACGGCTCATCCGAGATGAGCATAATCGGATTCTCGGGATCGCGCTTGGCGTTAACCTCGCGCAAAACATCGGCCAGTCGCGTCAGCGTGTCGCGCGTATACACGGCACCGGTCGGGTTGTTGGGCGAATCGATAATGACGGCCGCTGTCTTATCGCTAATCGCCTTGAGCACGTTGTCCACGCTCAGCTGGAACGTGTCTTCATCGGCAGGCGCCTCGACACACGTGCAGCCTGCCTTCTCAATCCACACGCGATACTCCGGAAAGTACGGGGCGATAACAATAACCTCGTCGCCCGGGTTCGTAACGGCATTGAGCGTGCAGGTGAGCGAAGCCGCGGCGCCCACCGTCATAAAGACGTCCTTGCCCTCATAGCTCGTGCCAAAGCGGCGGTTGAGCGATTCGGCGACGGCTGCTCGACATTGCGGCAGACCCGGTGCGGGCGTATAACCGTGCAGCTGGTCGCTCGGCAGCTCCAAAGCCTTCTTAATGGACGCAGCCACAGCGGCGGGCGCCGGAACACTCGGGTTGCCCAGCGAAAAATCGAATACGTTCTCCGCACCGATCTGCGCCTTGCGCTCAAGACCATAGCTAAAGATCTCGCGGATGATGGAGCTTTCCGCACCGCGAGCATACATAGTTTCGTTGATCATCTGTTCCCCTTTCGCATAGGCGCTATTGTACGCTTTAGCCGAGCACAGTGCCGCAGCAATGTTGATTGGGGACAGACTTAAATGCGTGAAAACGCTCATTTAAGTCTGTCCCCAATCAACAGACAGCCCCATATCGCTCAAAAGAAAAAGCCTCCGCAGGTTTCCCGGCGGAGGCTTTTGTTAGAAGGACTATTTGTCGGTGTCGGTATCAGCGTTGACGGCACAGTCATCGCCGGCGTCATCGGATGCGGCTTCGGTATCTTCCTGCATGGCCGCCTGCGCAAAGGCCGCGGCATCAGCCGCCAGCTCCTCCTCGCTCATACGAGGCGCGCGCTTCTTGGTCGGCATGCCGGCCGCCTTGGCATTGCGCTCCTCCTTGGCCGCCAGGATATCGCCCTCGCGCTCAAGGTAGGCATTCCACTCGTTGTCGAGCAGGGCGTTCACGGCGTCGCCCTCGACGGTCTCGCGCTCAAGCAGCACCTTCGCCATCAGATCAAGCTGATCGCGACGGGCGTCCAGAATCTCGACCGCACGACGATGGGCCTCACGCATAATGCGCTGAACCTCGATATCGATGCGGCGCGCCGTCTCCTCGGAGTAATCCTGGTGATCGGCGTAATCGCGACCAAGGAACACCTGATGTTGCGCCTCGCCAAACACTTGCGTGCCCAGCTCCTCGCTCATGCCCAGGCGCGTGACCATCTCGCGCGCCATCTTGGTTGCGCGCTCCAGATCGTTGCTCGCGCCCGACGTAATATCATCGCACATGAGCTCCTCGGCAACGCGACCGCCCAAGAACACGGCGAGCTCGTCGAGCATCTCGTTCTTGGTCTTGAGGAAGTGGTCCTCCTGCGGAAGCTGCAGCGTGTAGCCCAGCGCCTGGCCGCGGCTGACGATCGAGATCTTGTGGACCGGATCGGAGTGCTCCAGGATGTGGCCCACCAGGGCATGACCGCTCTCGTGGTAGGCAATCGTGGTGCGCTCGGCCTCGGTCATCACGCGACCCTTGCGTTGCGGTCCGGCAATCACGCGCTCCATCGACTCCTCGACCTCGTCCATCGAGATCACGGAACGATGACGGCGAGCGGCCAGCAGCGCAGACTCGTTGAGCAGGTTCGCCAAATCGGCACCAGTAAAGCCAACGGTCATCTGGGCGAGCTTCTCAAACTTAACGTCCTCGTCCATCGGCTTGTTCTCGGCATGCACGCGCAAGATCTGCTCGCGGCCCTTCACATCCGGACGGTCGACCGTAACCTGACGGTCAAAACGGCCGGGACGCAGCAATGCCGGATCCAGGATGTCAGGACGGTTGGTCGCAGCGATCAGGATGACCGACTCGCTTTCCTCAAAGCCGTCCATCTCGACCAGCAGCTGGTTGAGCGTCTGCTCGCGCTCGTCGTGACCGCCGCCCAAGCCAGCTCCGCGCTGACGTCCCACGGCATCGATCTCATCGATGAAGATGATCGACGGGGCCTGGGACTTGGCCTCCTTAAAGAGGTCACGCACACGGCTGGCGCCGACACCTACGAACATCTCGACAAAGTCGGAACCCGAGATGCTAAAGAACGGCACGCCCGCCTCGCCGGCAACGGCCTTGGCCAGCAGCGTTTTACCGGTGCCCGGAGGGCCAACCAGCAACACGCCACGCGGGATCTTGGCGCCCAGCTTGCGATAGCGATCCGGATCGCTCAAAAAGTCACGGATCTCCTCGACTGCCTCGTCCACGCCGGCAACGTCTTCAAACTTGACCTTGGGGCGTGTGGCCTCGTTGGTCTTGGCGTTGGTCTTGCCAAACTGCATGTTCCTGTTGTTGGCGCCCATCATCTGGCGCATAAAGTAGAACATGATGGCGATAAGGGCGATCGTCGGAAGCACACTCATCGCCAAGTCGCCCCAAAAATCGGGATCGTTGGTGTTGACGATGTACTTGGTATCGGGGTGCTCCGCCATGAGCTCGGCAAGCGAATCGGAGCCGACATAGGTCGAGGAGAAGCTCTTGAGCTCGCTCGTATCGCCCTTGTCCTTCTTCGTCTTCCAGTAATGACCCGTCACGCTTCCGTCTTGAACCGTATAGGTCAGATCTTCGACGCGATCCTGCTTGATGGCGCTCACCATCTCGCTCGTCGCGAGCTTAACGGTATTGCTGGAATTGGCAAAGCCGGAGCCCATGTTAAAGAAGGCGTAGCCCAGAAGCGCGCAAGCCAAAATAAAATACAGCCAGCCCGTACGCGTGGGCTTCTTGCCTCCGGGCATCCCCGGGATCTTAGGCTCCCGGGGAGTCTGGGAATTGTTATCGTTATGGTCGTCGGGCATCTTACGAATAAACCTCCGGTTTCAAAATGCCCAGATACGGAAGGTTACGATAGCGCTCGGCATAGTCGAGGCCGTAGCCCACCACAAAGGCATCGGGGCAATGGGTTCCAACATACTTGGGCGTGATGGCCGAGACGCGGTCCTCAACGTCCTTCCACAGGAAGGCGGCGACCTCCAGAGAAGCGGGCTTGCGGCTCTCGAGGTTCTTCATCAGATACTTGAGCGTCAGGCCCGAGTCCAGAATGTCCTCGACGATCAGCACGTCGCGACCGCGGATGTCGATATCCAGGTCCTTAATGATACGCACGATACCCGAGGACTTCACACCGTCGCCATAGCTCGAAACAGCCATGAAATCGATGTTGGTCGGTAGCTCAATCTTGCGCATCAGGTCGCCCATAAAGACAACGGCACCGCGCAGAACCGCGATCAGCACCAGATCCTTACCCGCGTAGTCGCGCGTAATCTCCTCGCCCAGGCGAGAGACGATACCGTCGATATCCTCCTGCGTGAACAGAACCTTCTCGATATCCGGATGTTGAGAAGCCATGACAACCCTTTCTTGTGCTTATCGCCCACACACCGCCGTATGGACGCGAACTTCACATTCTAGCAGCGCACGGGGTAAATTTACCAGCCCGTGCGCCATCAGCGCGGGAATACCGTCAACGTCGCACAGAATAGCAGACGTGGGACGCTATTCCGCATCGACCACGCGGAGCAGATATGCCACGCGCGTTGCGGCCGTGCACTTAAAACGCTCGTCCGCGCGAACTCCGGCGACCCACACCACGGCACCTCCCGGCGCCGTCCTCACCATGGGCACGCCGGCGCGCTCGGAAACGGGAATGCGAGCCTCGCCTAGCAAGTCGGATACTTTCTTGCTTCGGCCACTCATCCCTAACGGGCACATCACGTCTCCCGGTGCGGGACCGTCCACCCACAGGCGCGCCAATCGCGCCTCGACAGGGATCTCGCCACGCGAGCCCGCCAGGATCCGCTCACTATCGCTGTCGGCAAAACCCAAGGCAGCCGCGTCTACCAAAGCTGTCACTTCCCCGGCAGCCGCACGCTCACGGGCGCGGCGCACGATATCGCATCCCAGCTCAACGGCCATCGGCTCTGTGACCAGCATACGTCCCCCGCCCAACGGCAAACGACCGGGTACGGTAACCCAGTCCGCGACCAGGCCCTCGCGAGCCACCGAGGCCTTAAACGCCAGCATGCCAAACTCAACGCGCGCGTCAATTCCCGCCGGAAGCGTGACCGAGCCGGCACCCTCGGCAACGCAGGAAAGGACTCGCTCAACATGCCGCATCTCGGGACGAGCGTCCGGATCGATGCGTTTGATCGCCAGTCGCACGATGCGCCGCGCGATTACCACCTCGGCCGCAGCAAGGCGCCTGGCATCGAGCACCAGTGCGCCCGCTGCCTCTTTGCACAAACAGCTTCGAAACGCCTGTGCCGACAGCTGGGATAGAAACGCATCTTCATCACCCAAGATCTCACAGGCGGCGCCAATCGTCTTGCAGACGCTCGCGTTGCGCTGCGCCACCACCGGCATCACTCGATGGCGCACGTAGTTTCGCAGATACGAGATATCCTCATTGCTCTCGTCTTCACGCCACGGCTGACCATGTACCTGTAGATAGCCCACGAGCTCGCCGTGAGTTAGGTCGAGCAAGGGACGCACCACGATATTCCTCCGGCGAGGAATGCTCGATAGGCCAGCGGGCCCCGAACCCTTAATCGCGTTCATCAAAAACGTTTCCGCGCGATCCGAAGACGTGTGCGCGGTGCAGATACGAGCCGCCGTTCGCGGTGCCCCCGTCTGGGCGCAGAGCTCGCGAACATACCTCCGCGCCGCGGCATAGCGCACCTCGCGGGCCGCGGCCTCAATATTGCCCGACTCCCCATCAAAATAAGCGTGCTCCACACACAGCGGTAAACCATATTGCGCGCAGAGCTCACGCACAAAGGCCTCGTCGCCATCGGACGCCTTGCCGCGCAGATGATGGTTTACATGCAGCACATGCAGGCGCTCGCGAGCAATGGGGGCGACACCGCGTCCGTCTTGGATATCCAGCTTTGATGTGCACGCCATAAGAAGCAGTGCCGTCGAGTCCGCGCCGCCTGATACCATGAGCACGACAGGAGCAGCCTGCTGCCTCGTCCGGGTCTCATCGACTGCCCCAGGCACGGCATGGTGTCCATAATGCTGAGATACCGTAGGCATTTGCTTCCTCCTCTATTCGTCCGCACCCATTGTATCCTTTGGAATCTTATGTCTCGTCTGCACCTTCATATCCTCGGCAGTGGCTCTAAAGGCAACTGCGCACTCATCGAGGGCCCGCAGGGGCTCATTATGGTCGATGACGGACTGTCTCGCCGCGAGACATTAAAGCGCATGGCAGAACTGAGGCTCTCGGCAGACAACGTCTCGGCTCTTCTCATTACTCATGAGCATAGCGATCACATCAAGGGCCTCGATGTCTGGTGCAAGCACTGGCACGGCCCCCTCTTTGCCAGCAGGGGCACTCTTTCGAGCAAAGAAAATCTTTCGCATCTGCCTGTCGAGGAATTCGATCCCGGTGACACCCTATCCATTGCCGGCATCCACGTGCAAACCTACTCAACGTCACACGATGTCATCAATCCAGTCGGCTATCGATTCGACACCCTCGATGATTCCATCGGCTTTGCCACCGACACCGGAGAGCTATCGAGCCAAGCCATGAACACCCTCAAAGATTGTCGAGTCCTCGCGCTCGAAAGCAACCACGATGTGACCATGCTGCGCGAGGGAGAATATCCCCGCTTTCTTCAGGAGCGCATCCTGTCTGCAAGGGGACACCTCTCCAATGGCCAAGCCGCCGAAGCCGCGCGCGAACTTGTTACCGATCGCACCGAACAGCTCATTGCCATGCATATCAGCCAAGATAACAATCGTCCGAGCCTTACCGTCAAAAGCTATGCCAAAACTCTGGCCGCAACTCTGGATGACGAGGTCGGCAGCTCCGCAACCCTTCTCCAAGGATCGCGAAAACTCTCGATACGCCCTGCGAGTCAGTATCAACCGGCAACCATTCAATAGACTGTCCTAGACAGCAAAAGGGGCCGAGAATCGCTTCCCAGCCCCTTTTGCTGTCTTTTAATAGCGCAGAACACCAACGAAGTTAGTCGATGGAGATCTTCGTAACGTTCTTCTTCTCGACGATCTTGGGAACCGTAACGGTCAGGATGCCGTCAGCGTACTTAGCCGAGAGGCCCTCGCTCGAAGCGTCCTTTAGATACACGCCACGCGTCGCGCTGTACGAGTTGAACTCCTTCTGCAGGAAGTTCTTGCCCTCGTTCTCCTCGTCTTCCTCGACATTCACGCTAATGGACAGACGGCCCTCGTTAAGCTCGACATCGATATCGTCCTTGGCGACGCCGGTCAGATAAGCCTTGACCTCATAGCCGTCGCCCTTATCCTCAACGTCAACGGGGAACGCCTTGGAAGCAATCGAGTTGTTTGCAAGGTCGGTCATATCATCAAACAGATCGAACAACGAGCTAGCAGAAGGACGAACGCCAAAAACCGAACGATAAGGAACCATGCTTGCCATGTTTACCACTCCTTTTAAGGACTGCCGAGTCATCTTCTAGGTGACTGGGACTTCTTTTGACGCTCTTATATATGCCCACCCAGTGCTCATATATACATCGACTATAAAGTTTTTTGAGTCCAGTACTATAAGCATATCTAAGTGTATTTGACTCAGGTTTTAATAAGGTTAAGGTTCTTTGAACCAGAGCTTAAATAACAAGTATGTTCACAGCTACAAATAGCAAGGGGCTTACAATGAGCGCGTACACGTTGTTGGTAACGAGCTAAAGGGCATCATGGACGACCAAAACCAGAACAAAATGTTTATGCCGACACGGGGGGAAGATACTTCCACGCAGCCGCCGCGGTTCCATCGCCCCCACATCTCGCAAGAGCCCATTAATGATCCGGAGCCCGAGTATGTGACGAGAAATCGATATCAAACACTCGAGGATGCCCAAACGGGACGTAAACATATGGGCGTCGCCTCGGGAGACCCTGTATATCTAAAAGACGCACCATTATCTAAAAACAGCGCAGCTAGTGATGAGCCACTGAAAGCATCAGCCGCTCATCAACAAAGAGGTTCTCGACCCAAGCAAACCTTGACGCATTCGGCTCGCTATCTCGAAACGCCAAAACAGGGAAAATCAATCTTCGTTTCGTCAAGTAAAAGACGCAAGCAGCATCGACTGACAATCCTGCTTTTGATCATTGTGGCCATAGCAGTTGCCCTTGTTATTAGATTTATCTTCTTTAAATAAGGGCTCAATACCAAAAACGATAAGATCGTCTGGTGTAATTGAGTCATTTACGCCCCATAAACGCAAAAAAGGGGGAGGCCGCGAGGGCTCCCCCTTCTCAGTTCAAGCGTACGGCTCGG
>NZ_QSSH01000015.1:0-5353 GCF_003438495.1 Collinsella sp. TF05-9AC | reverse complement strand
AGTTCAAGCGTACGGCTCGGTGCCGTCCACCGGTCAGCGGCGCCCTGGCCTCCCACGGGCTGACCCCGCAGTACTCTCGGCGCGATGGGGCTTAGCTTCCGGGTTCGGAACGGGACCGGGCGTGCCCCCCATGCTCTGGCCGCTGACCGGTGGGCGGCGCCCACCGTTCTCGGTGATCCGGGTGTCTCTCTCGCGTGCCCTGGGGGCCGCATGGCGCATAGGAAAGATGACTCGGGGGCATCCTCGTGCCCGGACCGCGCATGGGCGCTTGTCCCGCGGGCCGCGAGGTGCGGTTCCGGAAGAGCTCGGGCGATTAGTGCGGCTCGGCTGAGGACGTCGCCGTCCTTGCACCTGCCGTCTATCGACCAGGTAGTCTACCTGGGCCCTTACCGGAAGGAGAACTAATCCCTGGAACGGCTTCCCGCTTAGATGCCTTCAGCGGTTATCCGCGCCGCACGCGGCTACCCGGCCGTGCCGTTGGTCGACAACCGGTTCACCGGAGGTGCGTCCACCCCGGTCCTCTCGTACTGGGGGCAGCCTCCATCGATTCTCCTGCGCCCACGGAGGATAGGGACCGAACTGTCTCACGACGTTCTGAACCCAGCTCGCGTACCGCTTTAAACGGCGAACAGCCGTACCCTTGGGACCTGCTCCAGCCCCAGGATGCGATGAGCCGACATCGAGGTGCCAAACCTTGCCGTCGATGTGGACTCTTGGGCAAGATCAGCCTGTTATCCCCGGAGTACCTTTTATCCGTTGAGCGACGGCCCACCCACTCGGGGCCGCCGGATCACTAGAGCCTGCTTTCGCACCTGCTCGGCTTGTGGGCCTCGCAGTCAAGCCCGCTTGTACTCTTGCATTCAAAAGGACGGTTGCCGACCGTCCCGAGCGGACCTTCGCGCGCCTCCGTTACCCTTTAGGAGGCGACCGCCCCAGTCAAACTGCCCGCCTGGCACGGTCCCCGAGCCGGTTGACGGCCTCGGGTTAGGACGCCGGTCGCGCGAGGGCAGTATTCCAAGGGCGGCTCCCCGGGGGCTGGCGCCTCCGGATCGATGCCTCCTGCCTATCCTCTACACGCGGGACCAGCGGCCAATGCCAAGCTGCAGTGAAGGTTCACGGGGTCTTTCCGTCCTTCCGCGGGTAAGTCGCATCTTCACGACCAGTGCAATTTCACCGGGTCCATGGTCGAGACAGCGCCCAAGTCGTTGCGCCTTTCGTGCAGGTCGGAACTTACCCGACAAGGAATTTCGCTACCTTAGGACCGTTATAGTTACGGCCGCCGTTTACCGGGGCTTGGCTTCGGGGCTTCGCGCGATGCGCTAACTCCTCCGCGTGACCTTCCGGCACCGGGCAGGCGTCAGACCCTATACGTCGCCTTGCGGCTTCTGCAGAGTCCTGTGTTTTTGGTAAACAGTCGCTTGGGCCTCTCCACTGCGGCCCGCCTCCGCTCCCCGGGCAAGCCGGTTCACGTACGCGCGGGCACCCCTTCTCCCGAAGTTACGGGGCCATTGTGCCGAGTTCCTTGACCATGGTTGACCCGATCGCCTCGGTATGTTCTACCCACCCACCTGTGTCGGTTTGCGGTACGGGCGCGCACGCGCCTGCCTAGGGGTTTTTCTAGGGACCTCGGGCTCACTCGCTTCGCTTAAGTGCTTCGTCCGGAGCCTCGCCCTCGATGCGGACCGGATTTCCCTGGTCCGCGGGCCGCGCTCCATCACGGGGACGTCCAGAACCCCGCCGAGCCACCCCCATCCGTCGCCCCGTCGGTCGTAGCGCCGCGTGCGCGGTGCAGGAATGTCTGCCTGCTGCGCGTCGGCTACGCCTACCGGCCTCGCCTTAGCCCCCGACTGACCCTGGGAGGATTAGCCTTGCCCAGGAAACCTCGGGTTCACGGCGGACGAGTTACTCTCTCGTCTCTCGCTACTCATGCCAGCATTCTCACTCCCATGCGCTCCACCGTCGGTCGCCCTCCGGCTTCTCCGCCCATGGGAAGCTCCCCTACCGATTCTAATGAATTAAAATCCCGCCGCTTCGGTGTCCAGCTTAGCCCCGTGTATTGTCGGCGCATGTCCACTCGACCAGTGAGCTGTTACGCACTCTTTGAATGCATGGCTGCTTCTAAGCCAACATCCTGGTTGTCTGGGCGGACGCACATCCTTTGCCACTCGGCTGGAACTTGGGGACCTTAGCGGGCGGTCCGGGCTGTTTCCCTCTCGAGCACACAGCTTAGCCCACATGCTCTGACTGCCGCGCTCTGGGCCGCCGGCATTCGGAGTTCGGTTGGATTCGGTAGGCGGCGAAGCCCCCTCGTCCATCCGGTGCTCTACCTCCGGCGGTGAACGCGCGACGCTAGCCCTAAAGCTATTTCGGGGAGAACGAGATATCTCCGGGTTTGATTGGCCTTTCACCCCTATCCGCAGGTCATCGCCGCCGTTTTCAACCGACGTGCGTTCGGCCCTCCACGGGGTCTTACCCCCGCTTCAGCCTGCCCACGGATAGCTCACCCGGCTTCGCGTCCGCGGCGCGGGACTCGAGTCGCCCTGTTAAGGCTCGCTTTCGCTCCGGCTCCCTTTCGGTTAACCTCGCCCCGCGCCAGCGACTCGCTGGCTCATTCTACAAAAGGCACGCCGTCACAACTGAAAGTTGCTCCGACTGCTCGTGGGCGCACGGTTTCAGGTACTGTTTCACTCCCCTCCCGGGGTGCTTTTCACCTTTCCCTCACGGTACTGGTGCGCTATCGGTCACAGGGTAGTACTCAGGCTTGGATGGTGGTCCACCCAGGTTCGGACCGGGTTTCACGTGCCCGGCCCTACTCAGGGACCGCGTCGCGCCGTCCGGTCTGGGTTCGCGTACGGGGCTGTCACCCGCTGCGGCCGGCCCTCCCATGCCGTTCCGCTCCCCAGCCGGACCTGCGCCCGGGGGCGGCAGCCCCCGGATGCGCGGCCCTGCAACCCCGTCGGCGGAACCCCTGCCGGGTATGCCCGCTCGACGGTTTGGCCATCGGTCCCCTTTCGCTCGCCGCTACTCGGGGAGTCTCGAGATTGATTTCCTCTCCTCCGGGTACTTAGATGTTTCAGTTCCCCGGGTTGTCCTCCCCCCGCCTATGTGTTCAGCGGGGGGATATGCACACTGCTGTGCATGGGTTCGCCCATTCGGAGACCCCCGGGTCGAAGGATGTGTGCTCCTCGCCGGGGATTATCGCAGCTTGCCGCGTCCTTCATCGGCTCCCTGTGCCAAGGCATCCGCCGTGCGCCCGTGGTATCTTGCGGGACCGCATCGGGCCCGCGGGATATCCACGTGTCGCTAAAGTTAATTAATCGATATCATGAATAGCGCTCGTATGTCGCAATTCGGGTATCTCATACCGCGGCACAGTAGTTGACTGTGCTCGCGATCAGATGCTCCTCACTCATATATAAGTGAATTCTTCTTGTTTGGATCGGATGAATGATTGCTATCATTCTGTCTGATAAATCGCAGAAAAGAATCGAGTCTGGAAGAGAAACTCTTCCATCTCTCTCCTATCGCTATGCGGCTCTCAAGGTACGCGGGTGCGACCCCGGGGACCGGGTGCTGCGGGGACTTCATCCTGGCGGGACATCTACCGGACGGGCTCCTGCCCTCTATTCGAGTTAAAGTTTGTCTCTCTAAGAACTTATCTCCCTAGAAAGGAGGTGATCCAGCCGCACCTTCCGGTACGGCTACCTTGTTACGACTTCACCCCCCTCACCCTCCACACCTTCGGCGCCTCCCCCCTTGACGGTTGGGCCGGCGACTTCGGGTGCAGACGACTCGGGTGGTGTGACGGGCGGTGTGTACAAGGCCCGGGAACGCATTCACCGCGGCATGCTGATCCGCGATTACTAGCAACTCCGACTTCATGGGGGCGGGTTGCAGCCCCCAATCCGAACTGGGGCCGGCTTTCCGGGATCCGCTCCCCCTCGCGGGGTGGCATCCCTCTGTACCGGCCATTGTAGCACGTGTGCAGCCCAGGGCATAAGGGGCATGATGACTTGACGTCGTCCCCGCCCTCCTCCGCCTTGACGGCGGCGGTCCCGCGTGGGTTCCCGGCATCACCCGATGGCAACACGCGGCGGGGGTTGCGCTCGTTGCGGGACTTAACCCAACATCTCACGACACGAGCTGACGACAGCCATGCACCACCTGTATGGGCTCCTCTCGGCCACGGGGTCTCCCCCGCTTCACCCATATGTCAAGCCCTGGTAAGGTTCTTCGCGTTGCTTCGAATTAAGCCACATGCTCCGCTGCTTGTGCGGGCCCCCGTCAATTCCTTTGAGTTTTAGCCTTGCGGCCGTACTCCCCAGGCGGGACGCTTAATGCGTTGGCTGCGGCACGGGGGGATCGTCCCCCCACACCTAGCGTCCATCGTTTACGGCTGGGACTACCAGGGTATCTAATCCTGTTCGCTCCCCCAGCTTTCGCGCCTCAGCGTCGGTCTCGGCCCAGAGGGCCGCCTTCGCCACCGGTGTTCCACCCGATATCTGCGCATTCCACCGCTACACCGGGTGTTCCACCCTCCCCTACCGGACCCAAGCCGCGGAGGTTCCGGGGGCTTCGGGGGGTTGAGCCCCCCGCTTCGACCCCCGGCCTGCCGGGCCGCCTACGCGCGCTTTACGCCCAATGAATCCGGATAACGCTCGCCCCCTACGTATTACCGCGGCTGCTGGCACGTAGTTAGCCGGGGCTTCTTCTGCAGGTACAGTCTTGACTCTTCCCTGCTGAAAGCGGTTTACGACCCGAAGGCCTCCGTCCCGCACGCGGCGTCGCTGCGTCAGGGTTCCCCCCATTGCGCAAGATTCCCCACTGCTGCCTCCCGTAGGAGTCTGGGCCGTGTCTCAGTCCCAATCTGGCCGGTCGGTCTCTCAACCCGGCTACCCGTTGTCGGCACGGTGGGCCGTCACCCCGCCGTCTACCTGATGGGCCGCGGAGCCATCCCCTCCCGTCGGGGCTTTAGCCGGGGTGCCATGCGGCACCCCGGGGTATCCGGTATTACCCGTCCTTTCGGGCGGCTATCCCGGGGGAGGGGGCAGGTTCTCCACGTGTTACTCAGCCGTTCGCCACTCGCTTCTATCCGAAGATAGGTGCCGTTCGACTTGCATGTGTTAGGCGCGCCGCCAGCGTTCATCCTGAGCCAGGATCGAACTCTCCGTCCAAAATAAATGGGCTTCGAGCCCGTCCGGTCCTCACAACTATTAGCTGATCGGTTCCGTTCGATTCATATGGTTCTAGTATAGGAAAAGGAATTTCTCGGGGCCGCCTCTCGGCGGCCTTGCGAAAAACAAATCCAAGTTAGACCATTTCAAATGGTTCGATGTCTGCCCGGATGCGACAC
>NZ_QSSH01000014.1:37155-48940 GCF_003438495.1 Collinsella sp. TF05-9AC | reverse complement strand
ACATGTACGGATGAATGTGGGAGGTGTTCGGATGAAGTCGATAATCAAGGGTTTAAACAAATAATCCAACCTTTTGCGAATTTAGCTATAATTCCACAAACCAAACAGGTATACTTCCTTCATGTCGTGTAGGAAATACGTAGACAAAAAGGAGGTTATGTGATGGTAAGTATTGTTCTTGCTAGCCACGGGGACTTGGCAGCTGGAATCAAGCAGACGGGCTCGATGGTCTTTGGCGATCAGCCGTCTGTTGCCGTGGTCTCGCTCGAGCCGAGCATGGGCCCCGACGACTTCCGTGCCAAGGTCGAGGAAGCAATCGCTTCCTTCGAGGACCAGGAGCAGGTGCTCTTCCTCGTTGATCTGTGGGGCGGCACGCCGTTCAACCAGATCAGCGGGCTCATCGAGGGCCATGATTCCTGGGCTATCGTCACCGGTGTCAACCTGCCTATGCTCATCGAGGCATATTCGCAGCGCTTTGACGCAAAGAACACTGCACATGCGATCGCAAAACATCTCGTGACTGAGGCTAAGGCTGGCGTGCGCGTCAAGCCCGAGTCTCTGGAGCCCGAGGAGAAGAAGCCGGCTGCGGCCGCCGCTGCTCCTGCAGGCGCCATCCCTCCGGGAACGGTCATCGGCGACGGGCACATCAAGATTGCCCACGTCCGTATCGACACCCGTCTGCTGCATGGTCAGGTGGCCACCACGTGGACCAAGCAGATCAACCCCAACCGCATCATCGTGGTTTCCGACGGCGTTGCTCACGACGAGCTCCGCAAGACCATGATCGAGCAGGCTGCCCCTCCGGGAGTCCATGCCAACGTCGTGCCCATCAAGAAGATGGCCGAGGTCGTCAAGGACACGCGCTTTGGTGACACCAAGGCCATGCTGCTCTTCGAGAACCCGCAGGATCTGCTCAAGGCCATCGAGGCCGGCGTCGACATCAAGGAAGTCAACATCGGTTCCATGGCTCACTCCAAGGGCAAGGTCGTCGTCACCAACGCCGTCGCTATGGGCGATGACGACGTCAAGACTCTCGAGGCCCTCAAGGCCAAGGGCGTCAAGTTCGAGGTCCGCAAGGTTCCTTCGGATTCCTCCGAGGATCTCGACGCCATGTTGAAGAAAGCTAAGGCCGAACTGGCCGCTCAAGCATAGTAAAGGAGGGTCCGATACATGTCTGCAATCACTATTCTGCTTGTTGCGATTGTCGCGTTGCTTGCCGGTATGGAAGGCATTCTGGATGAGTTCCAGTTCCATCAGCCGCTCGTGGCATGCACGCTTATCGGTCTCGTAACCGGTCACCTTCAGGAGGGCATCCTCCTGGGCGGTTCGCTCCAGATGATGGCCCTTGGCTGGGCTAACGTTGGCGCCGCTGTCGCGCCTGACGCCGCTCTGGCCTCGGTCGCTTCTTCGATCATCATGGTGCTCGCCCTCAACGGTGGCGCCACCGATTCGGCAAAGGCCGTTACCGCCGCCATCGCCGTCGCCGTCCCGCTGTCGGTCGCTGGTCTGTTCCTGACCATGATCTGCCGTACCCTGGCTACCGCTATCGCTCACGCCATGGACGGTTGCGCCGAGAAGGGCGACTTCTCCGGCATCGAGCGCTGGCAGTACGCTGCTATCCTCATGCAGGGCCTTCGTATCGCCATCCCGGCAGTACTTCTGTGCATCATCCCGGCCGAGGCTGTTACCAACGCGCTTAACGCTATGCCCGACTGGCTGTCCGGCGGCATGGCTGTCGGCGGCGGCATGGTCGCTTCCGTCGGTTACGCCATGGTCATCAACATGATGGCCACCAAGGAGACCTGGCCGTTCTTCATCCTCGGCTTTGTCCTTGCTGCCATCCCTCAGCTCACGCTGATCGCCCTTGGCCTCATCGGCATCTCCCTTGCCCTCATCTACCTTGGCCTTAAGGATCTGGCCAAGCAGGGTGGCAGCATGGGCGGCGGCTCCGGTGACCCGCTCGGCGACATTCTGAACGATTACGAGTAGGAGGGGAGTGATACATATGGCAGAGAACAAGATTCAGCTCACCAAGGCTGACCGCAAGAAGGTTTGCTTCCGTCATCAGTTCCTTCAGGGCTCGTGGAACTACGAGCGTATGCAGAACGGCGGCTGGTGCTTCGCAATGATCCCTGCGATCAAGAAGCTCTACACCAGCAAGGATGACCAGATTGCCGCTCTTAAGCGCCACCTGGAGTTCTATAACACCCACCCTTATGTTTCCGCCCCCGTCATTGGCGTTACCCTCGCTCTCGAGGAGGAGCGCGCCAACGGTGCTCCGATTGACGACGTCGCCATTCAGGGCGTCAAGGTCGGTATGATGGGCCCGCTCGCCGGCGTCGGCGACCCCGCCTTCTGGTTCACCCTTCGCCCGATTCTGGGCGCTCTGGGCGCTTCCCTGGCCCTGTCCGGCAGTATCGCCGGTCCGCTGCTGTTCTTCTTCGCGTGGAACATCATCCGTTACGCCTTCCTGTGGTACACGCAGGAGTTTGGCTACAAGGTCGGCTCCTCCATCGCCAAGGACCTCTCCGGCGGCCTGATGGGCAAGGTCACCGAGGGCGCTTCCATCCTGGGTATGTTCATCATCGGCGCCCTGGTCGAGCGCTGGGTGTCCATCTCCTTCACCCCGGTCGTCTCCAAGGTCACGCAGTCTGCTGGCGCCTTTATCGACTGGGCTAATCTGCCCTCCGGTTCTGAGGGTGTCAAGGAAGCACTGACGATGTATAACTCCATCGGTGCTAACGCCCTTGATCAGGTGAAGGTCACCACGCTTCAGGCTAACCTCGATCAGCTCATCCCCGGCCTTGCCGCCGTGTGCCTGACCCTGCTGGTCTGCAAGCTCCTCAAGAAGAAGGTCAGCCCGATCGTCATCATCCTGGCTCTCTTCGCCATCGGCATCATCGGTCGCGTCTGCGGCTTCATGTAAGCACGTTTCGGCTTAAGACCGAGAATTGCTAAGCAAGGGCTTTTGAGCCATTGAAACGGACCGCACCCGGTGGGTACACTGGATGCGGTCCGATTGTTTTATTTGGAGGGCGAGGCGCGCATGGCGCAATCTCAGAACAGCACGGTCGATCTGGCAACGCCGGCAACCTGCCTGATGGGGCTTACCAGCCACGGTAACGTGATGGTGGGCAATAAGGCGTTCGAGTATTACAACGAGCGCAATCCCGAGGATTATATTCAAATCCCGTGGGACGAGGTCGACTATATCGCCGCCGAGGTTTTGCGCGGCACCAAGAAGATCACGCGTTTTGCCATCTTCACCAAGGACAATGGTCACTTTACGTTTTCGACGCGCGACGACAAAGAGACGTTGCGCGCGGTCCGCAAGTACGTCGACGAGGATAAGCTCGTGCGTTCGCCCGACTTTATCGATGTGACGGCCAAGGGCGCAAAGAGCATCCCCTCCGTTATCAAAAACCTCTTCCACAAAGGTAACTAGTCATTAAAGAGCGCCCCCCAAGTGGGACGCAGTTTCCCATGGGGCTCGATCGGGAAAGTGCATCCCAGTTCGAGCGCCGATTCCGGGATGTAGTTTCCGGAACGGGGTCGTTTGGGAAACTGTGTCCCGTTTCGAGCCGAAATTCTGGGACACAGTTTCCAGCGAGGTCCCATTGGGAAAGTTTGACCCAGAATTTGCCTGGATAGTGGGACACACTTTCCGGAGGGCTGTTCCACTGCAACTTCGAAGAGTGGCTATACGCTGTATTACAACGGCGTAAATCTGCTACACTAGTACAACATGCCTCCGTAGCTCAGGGGATAGAGCACCGCTCTCCTAAAGCGGGTGTCGACGGTTCGAATCCGCCCGGGGGCACCAGAGGAATATCGAGCCCGGTACCGTTACGGTGCCGGGCTCTTTTGGTTTAAGGCATGCCGTAGTATTCGCTGCTTCAGATAAAGAAAGCGCCCGCTTGCTGGGGGAGCAAGCGGGCGCCTGTGAGCGAATATGTTTGCGGCGAAAGCCGCGATGAGCGGTGGGGTGGCGACTAGTTGGTCGTACCGGAATCGTCGCCCGTGCCCGAGCCCGAGCCCGAGCCCGAACCAGAAAGTGTGACCGTCAGCGTAATCGTGCTGTCGGTGGACTGCTTTCCAGTGGGGGAGACGCCCGTAACGGTGGCATCCTCGTTACCGCTTACGGGATTGCCGTTCTGGTCACAGAAGCCAATGTTATAGAAACCGGCGTTGTTGAGCGCGGTAACGGCGGCGGAAATGCTCTTGCCGTACAGGTTGCCCGGGACGGTGGCCTTGCCGGACTTCTTGGCGATGACGACGGTAATCGTGGCGCCGGGCTTCTGCTTGCCGCTGGGGTTCCAGCTGATCACGGTGCTCTCGGTAACCGAGTCGTTCTCCTGGTAGCTCACGTCGACACCAAAGCCTGCCATATCGAGGGCGTTGCGCGCCTGGGCCTCGGTCATGTCGGTCAGGTCGGGGACGGACGTGGTATCCGGGCCGCTCGAGACCTTGTACGAGATGGTCGTGCCCTTCGCGACTTCCTTACCGGCTTCGGTGCCCTGCTCAAAGACCTGGCCCTCATCAGCCTCGTTGGCCTCCTCGGAGGCGTTGCCCTTCAGGCCAACGCTTGCCAGTGCGGCTTCTGCTTGGTCCTTGGTCAGGCCGACAAGTTTGGGAACCTCAACCTTTTCGGAGGGCTTGGGGCCCTTGGAGATTACCAGGTTCACCTTGGTGCCCTTGGTCTTCTTGGTGTTGCCGTTGGGCGTCTGCTCGGCGACCTTGCCCTCGTCGACATCGTCGTTGTAGCTTTGGTCGATGGTGCCGACCTCGAGGCCGGCTTCCTTGATCAGCTCGACGGCAGTCTGCTGGTCCTTGCCCAGCACATCGGGCACGGTGACCTGCTCGCCGCCAAAGAGTCCTGTGGCAAAGGCCACCACGATGCCGATGACGGCAACGGCTGCCACCACGGCGGCGATGATCTTGTTCTTGTTGGATTTGGGCTTTTCGACCTCGTAGGAGCCGGTGGAGCCCGAAACCGAGCTACGGGCGGTATTCTGGCCGCTCACGCCCGAGACGGGACGCACCATGGCGCGCGTCTGATCGGAAAGCTCGCGAGTCTTGGTGGCGCCCAGCTCACCGGGGGCACCGATGATGCGCGTGGGCTCCGAGACGTTGACGGCACGGCCCGACAGGTAGCTGTTGAGCACCTGACGAAGCTCGTCGGCGGTCTGGAAGCGGTTTGCCGGGTCCTTCTCCATGCACTTGAGGATGATGCGCTCAAGGTCGGCGTCGACACCGGAGTTGATCTGGCTCGGCGGAATAGGTAGCTCGTTGACCTGCTTGAGTGCGACCGAGATAGCGTCGTCACCGTCAAAGGGAACGCGGCCGGTGGCGCACTCATACATCACGACGCCCAGCGAGTAGATATCCGAGGTGGGGCCGAGGTCCTGACCACGGGTCTGCTCGGGGCTGACGTAGTGGGCGGTTCCCAGCACGTTGTTGTCTTGCGTGAGGTGGCTGTTCTTGGCGCGCGCGATGCCAAAGTCCATCACCTTAATGTTGCCGTCGGGCAGCACCATGATGTTCTGCGGCTTAATGTCGCGGTGGATGATCTCGTGCTTGTGGGCGACCGAAAGCGCGGAGCTGATCTGCGAGCCGATCTGGGCGACCTTCTTGGGGTCGAGGGCGCCGTGGCTCTTGATGCCGCTCTTAAGGTCGGTACCGCGCAGGTACTCCATGACGATGTAATAGGTGTCGCCGTCCTTGCCCCAATCGTAGACGCCCACGATATAAGGGGAGGAGAGACCGGCTGCTGCCTGGGCCTCCTGCTTAAAGCGTGCGGCGAAGGTTGCGTCGCCAGCATACTGCGGCAGCATGATCTTGACGGCTACCGTGCGGTCGAGGACCTGGTCCTGTGCGCGGTAGACGGTCGCCATGCCGCCTGTTCCCACCTTATCCTTGAGGAGGTATCTTCCCCCGAGGACCCTCTGTTCCATTCCTGCTCCTAACATAACTATTCGCTCAACGATGTGTGTAGTACCTACGATGTGGCCGCTGGGGCCGTGTGGCGCGTTGCCGCTAACTCTTCGGCCGCGGCGCGCCTCGGGTGTCCGATTCGATCATGGGCATCACGCTCCCTGTGCGGCAAGCGCCGCGGTCAGGACGATGCCGGCAATCTTGGCGGCCTTGACGTCATGCTTGTCGTAATCCTCTAAGGCCACCGAGATGGCGACTGTGGGTGAATCGTAAGGTGCAAAGCCAACGAACATCGAGTTGACGTTGGTGCCGCCAGTCTCGGCCGAGCCGGTCTTGCCGGCGACCTTGACGCCGGGGATTTGGGCATCGGTGCCGGTGCCGGACTGGACGACGGCAAGCATGGCCTGCTTGACCTGGTCGGCCGTGGCGGAGCTGACGGCCTGACCAAGCGAGCGGGACTGCGTGGTCTTGACCACGGTTCCGTCCGGGGCGAGTACCTGGGCTACAAAGTACGGGTCCATGACCACGCCGCTGTTAGCGATGGCGGCGGCAATCACGGCGTTTTGCATGACGGTGGTCTGCGGGCCGGGCGTGTGGTCCATGCCGACAGGCTGGCCGGCGCCGGCCCAGGCGGTCTCCCACTCGGTCATGAGTGACGGGTCGGCCATGATGGAGGCCGCGGAGGTCAGGTCTTGGCCGAGCTTTTGGCCGTAGCCAAAGGCGTTGGCAAACTGTACGAGCGTGTTTGCGCCAACTTCGTTTGCCACCTGGCCAAAGACGACGTTGGAGGACACGGCAAAGGCCTGCTGCAGGCTGATGGTGCCGTAGCTCTCGTTGGCATAGTTGGTGACCGGTGCGTTGCCGATGTCCATGGAGCCGGGCGCCTGGTAGGTGCTGGTAAGGCTGGCGGTACCGGTCTCGAGTGCCGCGGAAAGCGTAACGACCTTAAACGTTGAGCCCGGCGTGTACAGCGCGTCCATGGCGCGATTGTACATGGAGCCGTCCTCGCCGCCGCCCGTCTGCAGCAGGGCATCGATGTTGGTGTTGTCGTAGGTGGGCGAGCTGGCACATGCGAGCACCGCGCCGGTACGCGGGTCGATGACCACCACAGCGCCCTTAAAGCCCTTGAGCGCCTGCTCAGCAGCCGTCTGGATACGCGAGTCGATGGTGAGCTTGGCGGTGTTGCCCGGCTGGGTCTGGCCCGCGAGCGACGCGATGGCGTTGTTCCAGCTGGAGTAATCCTTAGAGCCGGTGAGCGTGTCGTTCATGACGCTCTCGATGGCGGTGGTGCCATACTGCTGGCTCACGTAGCCAACCACGTGCGCTGCCAGGTTACCGTTGGGGTAGGAGCGTACGTAGGTGCCGTCCTCCTGCTGCAGCGACTCGGCCAGCGTCACGCCGTCGGACGTGATGATGGAACCGCGCTGGATGTACTTGGAGCGGGCGATGGTGTGGTTGTTGGTCGGCATGTCCTGATAGTCCTTGGCCTTGATGACCTGGACATAGGTGAGGTTGCCGATAAGGATGGCGAACAGCGCCGTAAAGGCGAGCACCGCGCGGGTTAGACGGTTGGCAAGCGCAACGCGGCCGAGCACGCCGGATTCAGGCGTGTCGAGCAGGCGACGGCGCATGCGCGAGCCGACGGAATGGCTACCGCTGCCGTAGGAAGACGAGGTGGCAAAGCGTGTGCCCGTCGGGGCGGCGGCCGATGCGACCTGATCATCGGTGATGGCGGCCATGGTGCCGGTGCCGGTAAGCTCGGCCTCGCGTCCGGTCGCCTCGTCACCGGCACGTAGCAGGAGTGCGACGATGATAAAGCTTGCCAGCAGCGAGGAGCCGCCCTGGCTCATAAAGGGCAGGGTGACGCCGGTCAGCGGGATCAGGCGGGTTACGCCGCCCACGATCAAGAAGGCCTGGAAGCTGATGGCTGCCGTAAGACCGGTGGCGCTAAAGGCGGCAAGGTCGGACTTTGCGCGGGCAGCTGTGGTGAGGCCACGCACGGCAAAGAGCATAAACAGGATGAGCACGGCGCCGCCGCCCAAAAGCCCCATCTCCTCGCCGATAGCCGAGAAGATAAAGTCGGACTCGACGACAGGGATGTTGTTGGCCATGCCGTTGCCGATGCCAACACCGACCAGACCGCCATCGGCAAGCGAGAAGAGCGACTGGACGATCTGGTAGCCCTGGCCTTGGGCGTCCTTAAACGGATCGAGCCAAACCTGGAAACGCACCTGAACGTGAGACAGGAACTTGTAGGCGCCCACGGCTCCAACAGCTAAGAGCGCAAGGCCGATAACGACATACGAAAAGCGCCCCGTGGCAACGTAGAGCATCAGCAAGAAGATGGTGTAGAACAGCACGGCCGAACCCAGGTCGCGTTCGAAGACGACGACGAGCAGGCACACACCCCACACGGCAAACAACGGCAGTAGCAGTCGCAGGCGAGGGATCTTAAAGCCCAAGATCTTGCGGTTGGAGATGGAGAGCAGCTCGCGGTTCTCGGCCAGGTACCCGGCCAGGAACAGCACGATAAAGACCTTGGCGAACTCGCCGGGCTGGATGGTAAAGCCCGCGATGCGAATCCACAGCTTGGAGCCCGAGATCGTGGTGCCGATAAAGATAGGCAGCATCAGCAGGATGATGCCGATGATGCCAAAGGTGTACTTGTAGCGCATGACCACGTCGAGGTTTTTGACCAGTGCAAGCGTTCCCACCATGAGCGCCACCGAGATAAACAGGATGATGAGCTGTGAGATGGCGAGAGCGGGGGCGAGGCGTGTCACGAACGTGATGCCGATGCCCGAAAGTATAAATACGATGGGTAGGATGGCGGGGTCGGCGCCGGGCGCCAAGATGCGCACGGCGATATGTGCCGCGGCGAAGGCGGCAAAGAGGCCGATCGGCACGGCGAGCGTCTCAAAGGAGATAGCGGCGCCCGCGGTGAGCACGTACATCGCATACAGCAGGATGACGGGGAACGCCGAGGCGATGAGCAAGAGCAGTTCGGTGTTGCGGCGACTCATAAGCGGCACTCCCTTTCTAATTCTTTTCGGAGGCTTCGGCCTCGGCGGACTGTTCGGCGGTTTTCTCGGAATCTGATTCGGAGGTCGATCCCTGATTGGTGTTGTCGCGAATCGTTTGCGCGTCGATCACCTGGCGGGTCTGCTCCTCGTCGATCTGGTGGCGGTACTTGGATATCGTGTCCTGCGCATCGTCGACACTTGTTTGCGGAATGCCCGCCTTGAGGCGGTTTTGCGTGTCTTCGGGCAGGTCGGACAGCTTGATGCTGGTTTCGCTTTCGAGCCAGTGGAGCTTGAGTCCGAGTGGCTTGCCGGGCAGGCCGCGCCAGACGGCGACATTGCCCTGGTAGGTACCCAGGTAGTACGAGCCGGTGACACCCGTGTAGGCCCAGATGCCAGCTGCCAGCACAAAGACGAGGGCCAGGATGGCGGCGATAGTAACGTTGCGGCGACGCACGCGTTGCGCCTCGCGCATAACGCCATCGTCAACCAGGTCAACGACTACTACGGTCACGTTGTCGTGGCCGCCGGCGGCAAGCGCCGCGTCCACTAGGTTGTCGACGCAGATTTGCGCGGTTGAGGACTGCGTGGCGATGTTCTCGATATCGCTATCGGGAATCATGCTCGAGAGGCCGTCGGAGCACAGGATCAGGCGGTCGCCTTCCTCGATATGCAGAGTGAAGTGGTCGGCATACATGGCGGGGTCCGAGCCCAGTGCGCGGGTGATGACCGAACGGTTGGGGTGGACGCGAGCCTCGTCTGCCGTGATCTCGCCGGCGTCCACGAGCTCCTCCACGTAGGAGTGGTCGCGGGTCACGCGGATGAGCGTGCCCTCGTGGAGCAGATAGGCGCGAGAGTCGCCCACGTGGGCGATGGCGAGCGTGTCGTTTTCGATGTAGGCGCAGGTGGCTGTGCAGCCCATGCCGGGCTTGCCCAGGCCGTTCAGGGCCGCCTCGATTACGGCGGCGTTGGCTGCCTCGACGGCTGCGGCCAGGCGCGCTGCGTCGGCGGACTGCGGGGCCGTCTTGGCAATAGTCTCGACGGCGATGGAAGAGGCTACCTCGCCGGCGGCGTGACCGCCCATGCCGTCGCATACGCAAAAGAGCGGCGACTGCACCAGGTAGGAATCCTCATTGTGCGGGCGCACGCAGCCAACGTCGGAGCGGGCGCCCCACATGAGTTGCGTGGTGGTACCGGCATCATAGGTCGAGTCGGTCTCGATGCGCTCCTCGGTCAGGGGCTCAAAGCTCATGGTCGAGCCGGGGTCTTTGAGCTTGGCCTCAACGGCAGCAACGTCGATCTCGGCGGTGTCACCGGGAGAGACGGTGTCGGTCTCGGCGTTTGATTCGGAATCACCGGTGTCCGGGGAGTCGGGCTCCTCGGAAACGCGGGCGGTCGACTCGTCGTCTTGCGGGCTGACGTCTATAGGCTCGGGCGCCGGCGTAGGCGCGGGCGCAACCTCGGACGCCGGGGCTATGGGAAACGCCGGCGCGGCGGGCTCGGGTGCCGCAAACACCGCAGCGCTCTCGTTGATTGCCGCGGCGACGGGCTCTGCAAAGTGAGCCGGCGCCGGGGTTGCTTCGGGCGCTGTGGGCTGTTCCGCAGCATGTGCGCCGATGGGCGCCGCTGCGGCATCCTCTTCGTCCTCGTTATCGGCGAGATCCGAAATATCATGCGTTACATGCGAAAGAGGCAGGGAGAACACGGTGTCCTCGGGTTCCACGGGTGCGGAGCCCGCCGGAGCGGCGTGGGCCGGCGCAGCTGCGGCGGCAGCCGGCGCCTCGGTCATAGTTGCGGACTTGTTCTCCTCGTCGATCATCGACGGTTCACCTTCATGACCACGTCGCCAATCTGGACTTCGTCGCCCTCGCGCAGCGTTGCGGGCTCCACGAGCTGGCGGCCGTTGACGAGCGTGCCGTTAAGCGAGTTGAGGTCCTCGATGATGAGTGCCGGGCCCTGCAGCGAAAAGCGCGCATGCGAGGCCGAGACGAACGGTTCGTTGATGCAGATGTCCGAAGATGGCGAGCGACCGACGATGACGGGGCCGAGCATGTCTACGTGGATGCCGCGGATACCGCGCGGACCCTTGTCCACATCGATCGTCCAGATAGCCGAGTCGCGGCGCTGCCCGCGCACAAGTCCCACGCCGGTCTTCATGACGGCGAACAAGAAGATATAGAGCAGGGCGACCAGGACGATGCGGCCTGCAAAAAGGACGATATCGATGTTCATAAGCGACTATCCCCTAAATTCAAAGGTACTCAGGCCAAACGTCAGCAGATCGCCGTTGCGCAGCGGGCAGCGCGTAATGCGGCGGTTGTTGACGAGCGTGCCGTTGGTGGAATTGAGGTCCTCGATCGACCAATCCGAGCCCGTAAAGGTGAGCTGGGCGTGGCGGCGCGACACGTTGGGGTCGCGCAGGGCAATGTCGGAAACTGAGCGCTCGCGACCGATGGTCACCTGTGCGGAGGTGATGCTATGGCTCTCGCCGCTCACGACGTCGACGAGCTGGGCGAGCGGGCGCTGCGGGGCGCGAGTGCTCGCCATGTTGGAGGCGATGCCGGCTGCGGCACCTAGGCCCACGGCGGCACCGGTCGCGGCGGCTCCGCCCATGCCGGCAAGCGCGTCGCGCGAGACGGTCTGCGGCACCGGGATGGGTGCGGCGGCGGGGTCGGGGACGCTAGGCGCGAAGGGGTCTGCCACGGCAAGCGGGTCGGGAGCGGCGGCGCGAGGCGTCGGCTGCTGCTGGGGCATGGCGGCGGGGCGCTGCTGCTGCGGGGCAGCAAACTGCTGCTGGCCGGCGCGCGGGGCGCTGGCGGCACGGCTTTTTT
>NZ_QSSH01000014.1:36063-37138 GCF_003438495.1 Collinsella sp. TF05-9AC | reverse complement strand
GGAGTTGTTCTGGCCCAGGCCGTTCTGATAGGCGCGCTCTTCTTCGTACAGGCGGCCGAGCGTGGGGGCATCGACGTTCTCGGCAAAGACCGAGAACTTGCCGGCGCGCAGCTGTGGATCGATCATAAAGCGCACGAGGGGCTCGCCGACAAAGACATAGCGGCGCTTTTCGGCCTGCGCCTTCACGAACTCGCGGACCTCGCGCGAAAGCTCGGGGTAGAACGGGGCGAGCATGGGATCGTCGTCGGCGGCGATAAGGATGGTATAGAGTGCCGGCGCCGTGTTGACGCCGTTAATCACCAGAGTCTGATCCTCCATGTCGCGAGCGGCCTGCTTGGCAAGCTTCTTAAAGGAGAACGGGGCACGGGTGGCACCGAAGATGCCGGCCACGTGGTCCTCGAAGATGTTCAGGAAGTTCACGAAAGATCACTCTCCGTATAGGTTCTTTGGTATCCGAGCAAATATAGGCATATCCCAACGATTATAGAGGATAGGATTCCCGCAACCGCCGCCTTGGCGATGACCGCGGCTGCAAGGCTGGCAATTTCCATATGGTGTGCAAGACAGGACGCCGCTGAGCAGCCGATGCCGGTGGCAATGATGGCGGCGATTGCGGCAAGGTTTGAGCCCTGATCGGCACGCTTGGCATGGGCATTGAGCAGCGCAGATGACGCCGCGGCAGTTGCCGCGACCAGCACAAAGGCAGCCCAAAGGAGCGGGTCTCCCAGCGCTGCGGCAACGTTACCGAGCCCCAGCACGCCTCCGGCTGAAAGCGCGACCGTGGCCAGACGGGCAAAAAGCGCGCCCATGCCCGTTGCCGCGGCGGCGCTTGCCGGGCCGAGCCAAAATGACGCGACGCCGGCGGCGACCCCAGCTGCCAGGAAGGTATTGCCGGTCAGACAGCCAAGCGCGAGTGCACAGGTGAGCGTGGCGCTCGCGGCAGTCTCGGTGCGACCCCAGGCGATCCACCAACCGGACATGGCGGCGGCAAAGATCACCGCGACGGGCAGCATCGACAGGATGCCCTGTGCCTGCATGGTGGCGTTGGCCATGAGCACCAAAAAGCCCACAGCCG
>NZ_QSSH01000014.1:24623-36053 GCF_003438495.1 Collinsella sp. TF05-9AC | reverse complement strand
CGGCGGAGGGGGCGGAGCCGATCTGGGGGGCCAGGCCAGCCGCCGCTCCGATCGCGATAGCCGCAATGACCAGGCCGGGAAGCGCCGCGACCCCGGCCGTTTGCATCAGCAAAAAGCTAAAGGTGCCACACGTTAGCGCCGAGATGGCGTGCATGGTGTAGTCGCGCGCATGGCTCCAGCGCGTGCCCGCCCAGCCGAGTGCGGGGTCGACCTCGATGGCGTCGTCTTCGTAGTGCGACGGCTCGATATCGTCGAGCTCCTGCTCGTCATCCGAAAGCTCGCCAACCATTTGCTCCAAGCTGCGGCGGCCCTCGCGCACACTGCCCAGACCGGCAAGGAGCTGGTCGCAAAATGCCTCGATGCTGTTGGGGCGGTCCTGCGGCATGGGGGAGAGCGCGCTCATGAGCGCGCTCTCGGCTCCCGGGGGAAAGTGTGGTATCAGCTCGCTGGGATAGGTGGCGCCGCCGATGATGCGGTCGAGCGAGTCGGCGGGCGTGGCCGCCATAAAGGGGGCGCTGCCACACAGGCCCTCGTAGATCACACAGGCAAGGGCAAAGACATCAGCGCGTTCGTCGACCGTGCCGGTCTCGATATCGAGCTGCTCGGGCGGCATGTAGCCGATGGTGCCGCCGCGCGAACCGCCAAAGCCACCGGCGGACGACAGTCGCGCCATGCCAAAGTCGGTGAGCTTTACATTGCCCGAGTGGTCGATGAGCACGTTGGCGGGCTTAATGTCCAGGTGGAGTACGCCATTACTATGGGCGAAGGTGAGCGCCTGGCCCAGGGCATCGGCAATAGCTGCGGCCTCGTCAAAGGTAAGTGAGTGGCCGTCCACGCGGTGCAAAAACTCGGCCAGCGACATGCCACCGACATACTCCATGACTAGGTAGGCATAGGCTGTGTCGTGCGTAAAGTCGATGACCTGCACGATATTGGGATGTTGAAGCATGGCGGCGGTGTGCGCCTCGCGCAGGACATCCATGATGTCGCTGGCGGGCATGCCAGCACCGTTGATAAGGGGGATACGCTTAATGGCGACGCGGCGGCGCAGGTGCGTGTCGCGGCAGATCTCGATGGAGCCAAAACCGCCGGTCGCAAGTGTCTCGAGCGGCTGGTACCGCTTGAGCAGCTCGCGAGAGCTGGTGCCCTCCAAAGGAACGTCCGGCGAGAACCGGGCGGTATGTTGCGAGAAAAGCGGCATGGCCAACCCTCGTGCGTTTAAAGTTCGTTTGCGAGCGGCGGGCGCGGAGCCGAGCCGTTCGCGGTGGCATAGATGCTGCTAGTGTAGCACGCGCAGGTGGGCGACATTCAATTTAAGCTCCGTCTGGGGTCTGGACCCTGCGTCCGGCCTAGCGCTTCTTCTTGTTCTTCTTCTGCTTGCGCTGCTTGCCCTTGGTCTCCTGGGGCTTGTCGCCCTGCTTGGCCTCGGCGGCGGCCTTCTCGGCCTTCATTTTCTTCTTCTTGGTCTCGATGCGGAGTTTTTTGTTGATGCGGGCCTTGAGGAAGGGACCGAACTGCTCGGCATCGCCACGGACGAAGGTGTCCTTGGGGATCGTCACGCCCTGGTCGGCGAACATGGCCACAAAGATGCGCTCGCCGTCGAGTACGTGGTCGAGCTTGTCAAACGGGAAGAACTGCGACTTGCCGCTCTTGCCCCAAACCATCAGGCCGTCCTCGTTGGCGGCGACGCGGCGATAGCGGCCACCCATGGACTCGTCGGCCTCGACGGCGTCGATAAAGTCGCGGGCGAGCGTGTGGTGCAGGTTCTTGCTCCACCAGGCCAAAAAGGCGCCGAACACGATCAACACGACGCCGAACTTGATCCAGCTGCCGCCGGCCACCAGCATGCCGATGCCGATGAGCGCGGCAACTGCCGCGGCGACATACAGCGAGCCGCGACGCCTGGGCGAGGCGACCAGGCGGGCGAAGTCGGTGACCAGGTCGTTTTCGTACTGGTACTCGTTGAGGTACAGGATGCCGTCATCGGCTGCGGCCTGCTCCTCGAGCGCGACCTCGACCTGGTCGGCTGCTTCGGAGGGAACGAGGTTGCTCTCTGCGTCTGCCATGCTCTTTGGACTCCTATCGCGGCGGGCTCGCCGTACGGGTTATTATGGAATGCAGTATGCCGTGCGACCGCATGGCCGCCGCGGCAACAAGACTCAGTATACCCGGGGGAGCACCCATGGAATCGTTGTACCGAAAGTATCGCCCGCTCACCTTTGACTCCGTGGTGGGCCAGCAGCATATCGTCTCGACGCTCGAGCACGCCATCACCGAGGGGCGCCTGTCCCACGCCTACCTGTTCTGCGGACCGCGCGGCACGGGCAAGACCACCATGGCGCGCATTCTGGCCAAGGCGCTGCTGTGCCGCAATGCCGAGGCGGCGCGCGCCGAGGGTGCAAGCGGCTGCATGCCCGACGGTACTTGCGAGGAGTGCGAGCTCATTGCCGAGGGTAACCACCCCGATGTCTACGAGCTCGATGCCGCAAGCCGTACCGGCGTGGACAACGTGCGCGAGGAGATCATCAACTCCGTCAACTTTGCCCCAGTGCGCGGCAAGTACAAGATTTATATCATCGACGAGGTCCACATGCTCACGACGGCGGCGTTCAACGCGCTGCTCAAGACGCTTGAGGAGCCGCCGGCACACGTGATCTTTGTGCTGTGCACCACCGACCCGCAAAAGATTCTGGAGACCATTCTCTCACGCTGCCAGCGCTTCGATTTCCACCGCATCGGCAACGAGGATATCGAGCATCGCCTGTCTTACGTGTGCGAGCAGGAGGGCTTCGATTACGACGACGAGGCACTCGCCATTGTGGCGCGCCATGCCAAGGGCGGTATGCGCGACGCGCTTTCCACGCTGGAGCAGCTGAGCGTCTTTGGCAACGGTTCTGTGCATGCGGACGACGCCCGCTCGCTTTTGGGCGAGGTTTCGGACCAGATTCTGGGCGAGTTTTCCCGCGCCATTGCCGATCGCGATGTTGCCGAGCTCTATGGACTGATCCGTGCGCAGGTCGAGGAGGGCAATGACCTGCTGGAGCTGACGCGCGACCTGGTGGCGCATGTGCGCGACGTGTACGTTGCCTGCGTTGCCGGTGCCCGTGCCGAGCTGTTTGAGGGCGGCTCCGAGCAGGCCGAGGCGCTTGCTGCCGAGGCCGCTGCCTTTGGCGAGCATCCTGCCGACCGCCTGGCCCGCGTGCTGACGGTGCTCGACGATGCCGCACTGGAGATGAGGGGCGCGAGCGACGTGCGCCTGGTGCTCGAGATTGCCTGCACGCGTCTGGCGCGTCCCGAGGCCGATTTAACGATTGAGGCATTGGCCGAGCGCGTGGCACGCCTGGAGGCCATGATTGCCAACGGCGCCGTGCCGGCGAGCGTGGCTGCTGCTCAGGCCGCCGCGCCTGCAGCATCCGTACCCGCTGCTGCCCAACAGCCGACGCTCATTTCGGGCGCTCGTGCTGCCGCTCCGGCGGCATCCGCTGCCCCCGCTGCTACGTCCGCGCGCCAGGGCGGTATGCCTTGGGACCGCGGCGCTGCTGTTCCGGCTGCCCAGCCTGCGACCAAGTCCGCGGCTCCTGCGCCGGCGCCCAGACCTGTAACGCCTGCACCTCAGCCCGTTGCGGCTCCGGCTTCCGCGCCTGCTGCATCGACCGTGTCGGTGTCCAAGCCCAACAACGCCGCCCAGGTTGCCGCCGCCGGTGCTGCCGAGACCCCCGCGGTTGAGGACGCCGGCGAGCTCCAGCGCAAATGGGCCGAGGTCGTCGAGCGCGTCAAGGCTCGTCAGGCCTCCTACGCAGGGCTTTTGCTCAACGCCCGCGCCACGGCCGACGACGGCTCCAAGCTCACGGTCTCGTTCCCCGCGGGTTCGACTTTTGCCATCAAGATGCTCGGTCGCGCCGATACGCAGTCGGTGGTCCTGCCGACGGTCTGCGCGGTCTTCGGTCGTCGTACCGTCGACTATGTCCTGGATGGGGGTGGCACGCCGGCTCCTCAACATGAGGAGCATTCTCCATCTGCACGGGCTGCGGTATCTGCGGACCCGCAACCCGTGTCCTCGGTGCCCCCTGCATCCTCGAGCGCCAGCGCGACGCAGCCAAAAGCGGCGCCGGTAGCGGCACCGACCCCGTCGGCGCCTGAACCCGCTGCGCCCAAACCGGCTGCTCCGATCCCCGCGCCCAAGTCCGCTGCCGCGCCTGCGCCCAAGTCATCCGACCTGGCCAAGGCCCCTTGGCTGCGCTCCGACAACCCTGCCGGTGCTCCTGCCACGGGCAAGCTCCCGACCGAGCCCGCGCCCCGAGCGCCCGAGCGCGCGTCCGTCCCCATGGCTCAGCCGCCTGCGCAGGCTGCGCCATGGGAATCCGAGCAGGTGCCCTACGACGATGCTATGGTCGGTGGTTTTGCTGCCGATGCCGGCGGGGACGATCTGCCCCCGTTCGACGTGCCGGGTGCGGCGTCCGCGACCAAGGCCGCTGCTGTGGCACCCGCAGCCTCTGCAAACGACGACGTCCCCGCCGCTCCCTGGGAATCCAATCCCGGTGCTGGCAGCCCCTTCGGCCATCAGGGCGCAGCCCCGAGCATCCCGCAGACCGAGGACGAGGCCAAGGCCCTCATCCGCAGCGTCTTTGGCCAGGCCACCATCTTCAAGCCGGTGGAGTAGCTGCGCAGGCGGGTATACTGCTCAAGAAGAGGACCCCTTGTCCGGGCGCATCTGTATTTCGGACATGTGTAGTGTGGTGCCGCGTATCTCGCATTCGAGCAGACAGGTGCGTGACGGTCGGCCTAGGATGCTGAGGTCGATGCGATACGTCGCATGGCTGTCCGTGTACTCGACTTGCTCGGCGTTAATGGTTGCTCCGATTGCCAAATAAACGCCTAGCTCGGCATCGACAATCTTGAAGTCCTTTATCTTGACCTTGAACTCTTGATAGAGGGACGGGCTGTTGTAGTAGACGGTTCGGGTTCCGTCGGTGCACTCATCGGTCGTCTCCCATTTGACGACGGGCTGGTCCGAGCTGGCTATCAGCAGTTCTGCTCCAAAAGCTATGGCATGGGTGATGACAACCAGCAATGCCCAGCCGACAAAGAGATAGAGAACCACATATGCAACGGGGTGTTTTGAGCGGATGTTTTGGAGCGCGTTGGGGGCATTCATGGGGCACCTCCAAATTACTATCTATGGCAATCAAATTATACCCTGCCGCCATGTGCGCCGCCTCGAGCAGCGGTTCGGCATTTAGCTATTTAGTGGCGCACATGAAATGCCGGATTCGGCTCTACTAGATTGAGTGTGCGATATTATGCAACCTTGCATAATCTTTGAGTGCGGTTTGTATTGGAGGACATGTATATCGACTGAGGTAACACGTCCGCCCCGCTCTCTCGCCGCGCGCCGTGGTACGATTTTTGAGTTTGAAAGTCCCGCCGTGCTCCGGCTGCCCTTGCAGCTCGGCGTGCGGCCGCACGTAAAGGAGCCATCATGGCCGGTATGAACATGCAGCAGATGATGAAGCAGGCTCGCAAGATGCAGGAGCAGCTTGCCGCCGCGCAGGAGAACCTCAAGTCCCAGACCGTCGACGCCTCTGCCGGCGGCGGCATGGTCAAGGTGACCGTTAACGGCGAGATGGAGCTCGTCAACCTCACCATCGATCCCGATGCGCTCGATCCCGAGGACGTCGATATGCTGCAGGATATGATCATGGCTGCCGTCAACGAGGCCGTCCGCGGCGTCAACGAGCTCGCCAACAAGCAGATGGGCGCCATCACCGGCGGCCTCAACATCCCGGGCATGCCGTTCTAAGACACGCATATATATGAGTGCCAACCACAGTCTGCAAAAACTGCTCGATGAGCTGGGCCGTCTGCCGGGCATTGGTCCCAAGTCGGCCCAGCGCATCGCCTATTACCTGTTGGAGGCCGACGCCGAGGAGGCGCGCCGCCTGGCCGAGGCCATCCTGGAGGTCAAGCAGGAGGTCCACTTTTGCAGCCGCTGCTTTAACTACGCCACGGCCGACGAGTGCTCCATCTGCCAGGACCCGATGCGCGATACCACTCGCATTTGCGTGGTGGGCGAGCCGCGCGATGTCCAGGCGATCGAGCGCACGGGCAGCTACCACGGCCTCTACCACGTATTGGGCGGCGTGATCAGTCCCATGGACAAGATTGGCCCCGAGCAGCTGCACATTCGAGAGCTGCTGGCACGCTTGGGCCACGAGGACATCCACGAGGTCATCATCGCCACCAACCCCAATATTGAGGGCGAGACCACGGCGAGCTATCTGGCCCGTACCATCAAGCCGTTGGGCGTCGAGGTGTCGCGTCTGGCAAGCGGCCTTCCCGTGGGCGGCGACTTGGAGTATGCCGACGAGCTTACGCTTGGCCGCGCCATCGAGGCCCGTCGCGCGATTTAGGTGGCGAGCCTGCTCCTGCCGTATGTTTTCCTCACAGTCGCACGGGGTAGTCATAATTTCCCCGTGCGACTGTGAGTTTGTTGTGCAACAAAGATGCTTCGTATCCGCTTATCGCATGGATGCTTCCGCTCGCATCCTTAATTTGCTCATTCGTTGCGCAACCTTTTGGGTTCGCTGATACACTCAAATATGGATTCGAATGAATGCGCCGCTCCCGAGCGGCGTGTTTTTGTTGGAGGAGAACGCATGCGGCCCGGTGGCACTCAGACAAAGCGCGGCGCCGCGGTGCGCATACGACGCCGACTGGGCTTGGCGTCGCGGGCGTACGCACTGCTATCGTGCTCGCTGGTGCTGGTCATAGCTGGCGTTTCTGCCTATGGCATGACCGTGCCGTCCATGATGCAGGCGCATGCCGCACGCGAACCGCGCGTGGGGCATGAGGTCAAAAGTGATCTGGGTACCACGACTGGATATGCTTGGGCAAGTGTGGTCGCGCATATTGTGTTTGGCACCGACGATGCGGACGGCGCCGAGGCCCCGGACAACGAAGTCACGCTTGCCAACGGCAAAACCATCGTGCTCACCAACACCAAGATCATCGATCGGTTGTCCAACAATAGCGTGGCGGCAACGGTGAATAAGGTCGAGCAGCAGAAGGAGCAGGACGCCCAGCAGTCCGGAAAGCCCGGTAGCTCGGATACTTCTGGCTCCGGCTCGGATTCATCGAGTTCGGGCGGCGGCTCTGGGGCGGGTTCCTCTACCGGAGGGTCTGGAAACGGCGGCTCGACGGGCGGCAACACTGACAACGATGCAAACTCCGGTGGCCTTTCCGCTGCTGAGGAAGAGAGCATTCACAGTTGGCTTGTGACCAAGTACAACATGCTCGACAGTTACGTTTCTCGTGCCAATGACGTGGTCTCGACCTATAACTCTACGGGAGATCCCAGGCCGTGCGACAGCCTGGTCGGGGAGATGTTTGTCATTCGAGCCGAGTTCGGTCGTCAGACATTCTCGCCCCGGTCAAAGTGGTATCAGCAGTATGCCAATCTGTGGGGCTGTTACACCAACCTATGTCAATGGGTCGGCCATTACGGCGATGATGACGTCGCGCTCGGTAACTTCAACAATAACGTGGCGGCGCTTGCCCTATGATGACCGATCTTGCATCCACCACACCACAATCGCTCGGTCGCGATCCCATGGTCGGCCTGCGCCTGGCGCGTGTCGACGGGTTTGAGCCGGCCATTGCGCTCGGTCAGGACGAACTGCCTGCCTATCTGCGTCGTTTTACGATGCTGTTTGCCGACGATGCCACCATGCGCCGTGGCGGTATCGGCCGCGTGACGCGTGCCGTCAACGCCCAAGGCGAGGCCGTGGCACTCAAGCAGCTCATCTTGCCGACGCGCGATGAGTTTGACGACGATGCCGCTCACGAGGCGCTGGTCGCCAAGTTCAAGGCGGCGTTTCGCGAGGAATACGAATGCCATCGCGCCCTTTCGGGCCTTAAGGGCTTTCCCCGCCTCTATGGCTGGGGCGAGGTCGACGGTGTGCCTGCAATTGTCATGGAATGGGTCGAGGGCGAGACGCTTGCCCGCTTGCGTTCGCGACTCGCCGTGGACGATGCCGGACGCCTGTCGCCGCTTGTGGCGGCGCGTCTGGGTCGCGACCTGTTCGATCTGCTCTGCCGTATGAGCCTGGTGGGTGAGGGCTTTGTCCATCGCGATATCTCGCCCGCTAATATTATGGTGCGCACGGCGCGTCTACCGCTTGACCGGCAGCTTGCCGAGGGCACCTTTGACCTGTGCCTGATCGACTTTGGCTCGTCGCTGGCGCTTGAGCCTGCGTCGGCCGTGGCCGGTACCGGCGGCAAGGCATCCTTTACCGAGCGCTATGCCACGCTGCGTCGCGCGACGGTTGCCTATGCCCCGCCCGAGATGCTCACCGACGATATTCCCGATCTGCGCGCTTTGCGTATGTCGCCGGCGATCGACGTCTATGCCGCGGCAAGCACGGTTTACGAGCTCATTGCCGGCGTCGCGCCATACGAAGCCGCGCCGAGCACTTCGGGCACCTCGGGTTCGCGCAAAAAGACGCGCGACATCGCGAGCCCCTACCGTCTCAAGATGGACACGCGGCCCGACTATCCCATTGGTGCCCATGCGCCCGGTTGTGATTTGACTCAGCTGCTTCGTCGTGAGCCCGATGTGGCGCTCGCCGCGGCCGAGCAGGCCCAGCAGCTAGGGCTTGAGCCGGATTCCGAAGAGCTACGCGATGCGCTGGCGTTTGTCGATGCCCAGCTGTTCGACGTGGTGATGGCCTGTCTGTCCAGCCATCAAAAAGATCGTCCCGAGCCGGCGGCGGTCGAGGCGGCGCTCTCAGCGTTTTGTGACCACTATGCGCAAAATGTCGGCCGTTCGCTCCGCGGCGAGCCGCTCACGCCGTGCCCCATGGATGCGTCTGGCCGCGCGGTTCGTCGCACGCTGATGGTCGGCGCGACGGTCGTCTGTGGCGTGGTTTGGGCTGTGATCGTGGTTTCGGCCGCGCTGCTGGCGTCGGGCGCTCGCGTGACGGCGACTTTGGGATCGCTCGTGTGGTCTGGGTCGCTACCGGGTATTATTGCCGCACTGGCGTTGGCGCTGCCAGGCATAGCCGGCGTTGCCGCGGGGGCGCTTGCGCGCGATCGGCGCTCGGGCTTCCTGCAGGGTGTGCTTGCGCTTTCTGCCTGCGAGGTTCCGGTGCTGGTTGTGGCTGCATGTAGCGTATTTTCCCAACGCGCCGTGATGGGCGGCCTTGTTGCCGCTCTGGTTGCAACCTATACGCTTACGTGGTTTTTGCTTGCGATGGGCTTTGCCTTTGAACTTCCCGTTTCGGCACCGCGACGCACAAAAGCCCAGATGGCGACTCCGCTTGCCGGTGGAGCCGCAGCTGCCCGTACTTTTGGCGGACCTGTCGAAGTATCGTCCGATTCTATTTCTACGACTAAGGAGGCCTAGGTCATGGCATCTCAAGTTGAGCTCACCCCATGCGGGGCCATGTTTGACATCTTTAAGCGCGCGGCGCATCTGAGCCATATCGAGCTGTGCGGCTTGGTGCTTTCGTCCCGTCCGCTCGCCGACGGCCGCAGCCCGCAGAGCCGAGCCGCCGATCGCTCTTGGGTTTCCCGCTTTATCGTTCGCGCGCCGGTCGGCACGCTTCAGCATCGCTACTTTGCCGAATACGGTACCTCGGCTGCGCGTATTATGTCGCAACTGGCCCTGCGCCAGCGCAATCCCATGGACTCCACGGCTGTGATCAATATGGTGTGCGGTCCTGCAGGTGAACCGATGGTACGCGCGCTCGAAGAGTGCCACCAGGACACGAATCTCTATCGCAACGCGCTCGATCGCCTGTCCCAGGCGGCGGAACTCATGCCCGCCGAGCGCGCCGAGGCCGTGCTGGTGCTGTTTGTCGCCGTCGGTTGTTCGGCGGATGTGCGGTCCTCGGTGAACTATGCCATCGACTACGCGCACGCGACCTGTGGCGGAGGCACATCCACGCCGCGTTCGCTTGGCATGTCGATGACCGCGGGCGAACGCGAACCCGCCCCGGCGCACCCCTTGGGCTTGCTGCGCGTACAAAACAGTTTTGTCGTGAGCGCCCCGCGCTGGATTCAGCCGAGTGAGCAGGGTGTTGAGATTGGCGCGCTGGCCACTGGCGAGGGCGATATTACCGACGTCGGCGACGATGTCTCGGCCCGCCATGCCCATATCTGGTGCGATGCTCAAAATATCTGGCACGTCGAGGACTTGTCGTCCACCAACGGAACCGTGGTGGTAAACGGGGCCACGCGCGTCTGCATTCAGGTCGAGCCCGGCCGTTCCGCCCAACTCAATCCCGGCGACGAGCTCAAGCTCGGCGAATCCACTACCTACGCCATCCTCTTCGGTGCTCTCTAGCCGGCAGATAGGGACGTTTCTTTTCTGCCGGCACTTGGGGACACTCCTCGGCGCGCCAGAGCCAGTCGCCCGGGGATGGAGGGGCCATTTTGGCCCTTGGCGGTCAGTCGGGGCGAAACTAGAAGATCTTTCCGATTCGCGGCTGTTCATGCTTGTAGAGCATCTAAAACAATAGGATGTTATTCTGGAATATGCCGGGTGCGTGAACTTGCCTGTCTTAGCCTTAATAAGGTATAGGGGAGTTTGGCTCAGGGGCTCCGTCTTGTTCTTCAGCGCAGTATTGTGGGACAGATTTGCTGAGATTGGCGCCTTACACCGCAGAGCACACGGAAGGCTCTCGATTTGTGTTCTGGCCCCAGAATACAGGGCCTGATACTTACCAACTGTGGCATGGATGTAACATCTGTAGAAATCAACCCTTTTGTTGTCGACCTTTGTAAGAAAAACACTGCCATCAACTCTTTGGATGACGAAACTAGGGTGCTTGAGGGGAGCCTTTACTCCCCTCTGAGAGATGACTCATGTTTTTCGCTTGTCGTTGTGAATCCTCCGTTACTGCCGATTCCGGATGAGATTCCTTATCCCTTCGCTTGAGATGGAGGACAATCGGGTCTGGATAAAACACTTCGTATTCTTAAGGGTGGCGATACGCATTTAGAGAAAAACGGTAAATACTGCTAATAGGGGTGACGACGATGGTGCAGGGGCGACCCGCGATGCTCTCATCAATACGTCGGATACTTGGGAAATCAGGTCTAGATGCATGTATGATGATGCTGTGTGGCTATTCAATTAATCCGCGTTCCGAATGGGTGCAGGGTATAGCTGCGACATCGTATGCTTTTGACCCGGCGCGATACTCAGATATTTCTGAGGCGGTTGACGAAGTTTATACGCACTATGCCGCGCAAGGCGTTTCGGAAGTTTGCACATCTACGTTACGGGCTTAGGTTTCTTCAAGCGAGCAGGCCGGTTGCGTTATTTCGAGCGATTTTTCTAGTCTAGACGACAAAAGGCAAAGGATTTGATGGGTATAAAACGCGGACGTTTGTGGGCGGATGCTCAAATCTATTGTGGCAATCGGG
>NZ_QSSH01000014.1:0-24607 GCF_003438495.1 Collinsella sp. TF05-9AC | reverse complement strand
GGTTGAAAAAGATATTTCAACCGCCCGATTGCCAGGTTCGTCGGAGGAGATGTCCGATTCCGACTCTCTTGTAGGAAGAGCTTGAGATCGTATTGGCCCAAGGCAATCTTAAAGCAGTCTCATTGGCAAATCTTCGCTCCTGTTGTGTTGAGGTGTAAGGTATCAGTGATTGATGTTTTGTGGCGGGTAGATTGGGGCCTTCCTTGATTCGATGCGTTCTCTCGAGGTTCATCAGAGCAAAAGGGGCTTTCGTCTTCATTGCTATCACGGTGATTGGAACCGCTCTCTCCTATGCCATGCCATACGTGAACGGGAAATTCTTAGATTTTCTTCTCGGTAACCGCAGCGAAAGAGACGCCGTACTCTTCGCGCTCCTGGTTGCGTCAATAGGAGTTTTCTCCACCCTCTTTACTTATTTTGCAGGAACACTTTCCATTCGCATAACCACGAGACTTTCCTTTGATCTTCTCAGGGAGGCCGTCTTGCGTTTTGAAAGAGACGATTACTTGGTGAGTCGGACCATCGATCCAGCCTATACAACGCAACGGATTATTTCCGACTCCAGCGTGGTCTCATCCTTCGTTTTGGCGAATTTTATCAGTGCGCCGCTGTCCATTGTAGCCATTCCCATCGTATTGCTTATCATATGGTCAATTGATTCAACTCTCGCGGTGTTTTCCATCATTCTCCTCATCGTGTATTTCTGTGTAATTACTGGGTTGAGGAAACTTTTGTATAGGGTCACGTATGAGAAGAAAGAGGCGGACAGCGCCTTTTACGCCGCAATTGCATCGCAGCTTAATCAGATTCTCAACATTCAACTGACATCTTCGTACGGCAAGAGCGAACAAGCGCTCGACGCTGGGTTTAAGAGCTATTTTCCCAAAGTTTTGCGCTCCGGAAAGCTATCATATTCTCTGACATCGCTCGATGGTCTTTTCGCAGCGTTGTTTCAAGCGGTGATACTTGTTGTTTCCGGAGTACGAATCATTAACGGAACTATGTCAATAGGCGAGTACACTATCATCGGTACATACTTCGCGGTTCTCTTTAAGACTTTGAAAAGTATGATGTCATTGTTCAAATCCTATCAAGATGCCAAAGCATCATGGGATAGGACGGCTATCGCGACGAGAGAAAAGGAGAGATCGGGGTGGAATCGGACCGATTTAGCTAAACTCGATGAAATAAATGACATTTCGGTATCTGATTTGGAATTCTCGGTTGCCCTTCCAGACGGATCTGTCCGAGAGGTCCTCGGCGGGTTTTCTTTCAAGTTTTCCGGTCCTGGTACATATTGCATAGTTGGGGAAAACGGAAGAGGCAAGACGTCACTTCTTTACTTGATGCTCGGGCTATACTCATCGAAAGGCAAAGTAAAATACAACGGCGTGCCAATCGAAGAATGCGACTTGGATTACATACGTGCGAGAGAGATATCGTGCTGCCCACAGTCGTGCTTCGCGCCGGACGAAACGGTGAAAGAGCTGTTAGAGTATTTCGACACGCCCTTTTCTTCCTATCACCGGGGTGTAGATGGCCTACTTTCGCTGGAAAACAGCGTGAAGGAGTTGCTCGGGAAACGTTGCTCCGCGCTTTCGGGCGGTGAGCTGCGCCGAGTGTACTTATGGTCGGCGATTTCACGCAAGTCGTCAGTTTTGGTACTCGACGAGCCCACGACTGGGTTAGACGCTGTAAGCCGCGCCGAGCTTGCGGCCTATGTTAAGCGCAACAAGCAAAGCCAGCTGATCATCGTTGTCTCTCACGATGACGAGATGGTCGGCGCGGTAGAAGGGGTAGTGGATTTAGGCAGCATGTACCAGGGTAAATGATGACAAGTGTAGTGCTACCCAACTGGCAGAGATAACAAAAAGGCGATGCAGATGCACGTAGCATTCAGGCGGTTCGGACTCGGTGCCTTCACGTCATCGCAACGCTTTCAGATATAGTTCTCGTTCTCTTACTAAAGGAAACTTTAGTCTACGTCATCTTGTCGAGACAGAGGTGAAGCGAAGTGTTGTCGCGACGTATCTTATTCCAGGTGGCTCAGTATCAGCGTGAGAATCGCACCAAAGTGTACTTACGATTCTCGTGTCCCACGGACAACATGAGCTGAGCATTGAGGTTCCACCCTTTGCTGCAACTACACGGGGTTGGACGGCAATGAATATGCCGGGCCGCATACCACGCGCAGCGGGGGTCCATGTCCCAGTATGTTGCCTACAGCAGCCTCGATGTCCACGCACACATCATCTCTGCCTTCGCGTTCAATCCATTTGCCGGAGAGTGCGAAGGTTGCCAGGCCGTAGAATTCGAGCCGAACAAATGAAATGCGGTATCAGCGCATAGGATTAAACTGACGATTGCTTTGCACTGAGAATACGCTTGGAAAGCCGCTATGGGTGGCGGCCCGGGTTAAATAGAGAAGCCCGTCCGATCACTTTCATGTGGCGAACGGTCGGGCTTCTTATTCCACTTGCCAATGCTCGGCTCATATTGGAAGAAAGCTACGCTAATGTTTGCGTGACACTCCTATTTTCTCCGAAGAAAGAGTCGGATAATGAAGAATAGAATTAAAAAAGGTGCCAGATATAACGCAAGTATAAAGGCTAATCCAACGAGACCTTGCAATAATGGCATAACTCCTCCCAGACACGAGATTTTGGTATTTGTTCCCATCTTATTCTGAATTGGACCAAATAGTTCCTAGCCACAAAACTACTCGTCAACTGGATCGCACCAATCTGCTGGCAAAACACAGCTTGATTCTTTATCGACATAGCACCAATCCGCAACAGGGCACTCGGCGATGTCGTAAAAATTGCATATATCAACTCCAAGACAACAAGGCTCAACGGGAGGATGTTCATTTGAACCAACAGGATGGATATGCTTCATAACAGCTCCTCACCTTAATCCAATTAGAGACTACGTTTGATCAATGCCACAGTGATCTACAACGCAGATGCTGCCGCCATCCATGTCATAGTCGCAGTAATCGTATGCACCACAGCCATCTGCTTTATCATAAACAGTACAGATGTCAGTAATGCCCAAGAGGCAGTCAAAAGACATCGGCTTCACGCCTGCCTCGTCGCCACTTCCTGGATTAATCGGATGAATATGCTTCACGACTACCTCCCTTTGAGTGCAGAAAAACCTCAATATTGTGTATAACAAACCAAGATGTCTAGTTCACCATATTTCTAGAATGGTTTCGGCGAACGTAGCAATAAGCTTCGCAGACGGTAATCAGAAGAACGAACACCTCCACAATGGTGACAGCAATGCGCTGAACCGCTTATTCCGATACAGTAGCTTCTCGTTGATTTTTCTCCTGCGAAGATGAGTGGCGGGAAATAAGGTCAAAAGCCATCTCGTAGCACATTTTTCTATATTCACATGATGCAGGGTGTAGACTCTTGGGCAAGTAGCCGTGCTCGTCTGCAGCCTCCCAGCTACAGCCCCCACCACAGAAAGACCGAGCCCAACAGTCCGTACAGTCAATTCTTTTTTCGACACCCTGACTCCAGTTTTCAATATACCTAGTTTCGTCAATTCCGGTGACGATGTTGCCCATTTTGAATCGCATCATCCCGACAAACCTGTGACAGGGGTATACGTCCACTTCGGGAGTCACGGAAATAAAACGCCTGCCAGCCCCGCATCCGACAAAGGCGATCCTGTTGCTCATAATCAAATCAACTGCAGTTTTCAATGTTCTAAACAAGGGCTTTTCCCCTTGATCAATCTGTTTGAGATATTGATCCGCCAAATCTATTAGGCCCGCCCTGATTTTGTTTAATGAGTGTTCGTCGAGTTTGATATTCTCATCGAATGAGCTCACGGGCGAGAAGTAAATCCTTCTGAAGCCCATCTCTTTAAACTGAAGATAGTCTTCAACAAGGTTACAGTTATTATTTGTTAAGGTCGCTCTTGCGCCGAAGGGGAACGACTCGGAAAAACGACGAACGTTTTTGTCGATATCGGAGAAAGAGCCGCCTCCCGTCTTGTACGGGCGCGATGCATCGTGCTTGCATCCTGTACCATCGAGACTAATCAGAACAGAAAACCCGTGCTCCTTGAAAGAATTCACAGCAGTGTCATTCAAAAGCGTTCCGTTGGTCGTAATAGAATAGGTAAAGTTTCTATTGGGGTATATTCTTTTTGAATAGTCGACCGTTTTCCATATCAGCGGCTCGTTAATCATGGGTTCCCCACCAAAAAAGACGATCGCAAGCGTTTCGTTTTCCGATGAACTTGCGACGAGGTAGTCGACCGCCTTGAAGGCTATCTCGTCTGTCATCAGCAGAGGAGACGTTCCATAATCTCCTTTACCGGCAAAACAGTAACTACAACCAAGGTTGCATGCATGTGAAACGTGGAGTTCGATGGATCTAAGTTTTCGAGGCGTGTCTTTTGTTAAGAAAGTCCGCTCAGACAATCGTTGATACTCATCAATGTCGTCTTCAAGTTCTGCTATGGTCGTTTGGTCGTAGCCTTTCGCAGCAAGTGACTTTGTTAGCAACTTCGAGTTGACCGTTCTTCCCGATGCTTCAAATATGCGAAGCGCATCTTCTGATGCTTGGTCAACCTGAAAGCAATTGCGAGTGACCTCATCGAAGCAGTAACGACGATCACTTACTGAGAAAAAATGCATACGTTCCTCAATTTCATGCTGGACTGGCACTAACCTTGTTTATTGTTGCGCAGCTATAAAAAACCACCAGCGGGGATTCGGTGTGCGGCCCAATCGGACTCCCAAAAGGTTCTATTTGAGACTGGCAAGCTTTGTGTTGTTGGCACTTCGACAGCGCTCTTTATTCCAACATGGAGCCTCGCAGTTTGAGTCGACTTGCCTCTGGAAGGTCCGATCTTAACTTGATTTAGGATGAAAACAGATTACAGGCGCGCTCCTCTAGAAAGAAAGGAAACCAATCGCCGCCTTTCACCAGGAAAGTTTTTATAGCCCACCTCGAGCAAAATGAAAGATGCGAGAGCGATTGGGGAACAACGCGAATCTCCCCTTTTGGGTGGGAGCGAGCCTTCAGCCACCGGCGAACGACTCGCCCTGGTCAGAATCTGGAAGTGGTGCCGGGCCGCTTGGGCCTCCCCGGTGACTTCGTGGGGCTTACCTGCCTGACGTCGAGGAGTACATCCGCAAGATTCGTTCCCTATGCCGTTTGCTCTCACGCCCGCCTTAGTTCCAAGTCGGGCGAGCCGCCGCGCTCATGCGACCCGTGGCGGCGACACGTCGACGCCGCGCTCGCTGAGCACATCTTCGGTCGCGGGCGAGCACGAGGTCGCGCCGGCGCATCCGCTGGGACTGCTGTGCGTGCAAAACGGCTACGTGGTGAGCGTCCCGCGCTGGATTCAGCCGAGTGAGGAAGGCGTTGAGATCGGCGCGCTGGCAACGGGGGAGGGCGGCATCACCGACGACGTCTCGGCCCGCCATGCCCATATCTGGTGCGATGCTCAAAATATCTGGCACGTCGAGGACTTGTCGTCCACCAACGGAACCGTGGTGGTAAACGGCGCGACGAACGTCTGCATCCAGGTCGAGCCCGGCCGCTCCGCTCAGCTCAACCCCGGCGACGAGCTCAGACTTGGCGAATCCACCACCTACGCTATCCTCCTCGGCGTCGGCGCCCTCTAGTCGGCAGATGGGGACGTTCCTTTTATGCCGGCACTCCGGGACACTCCATGGCGCGCCAGGGCCAATCGCCCGGGGACGAAGCGTTCATTTTGGCCCTTGGCGGTCACCCGAGGTAAACCTTTACCGCCCACCTATATTTGTCGAAATTACACTTGGCGGCGGGGTACAATAAACCCGCATGCGGATTTCCGTTGCGGGTGCCTCCCATCGCCGGGGCGTGCCCGGGAGCATCCGGCATGCGGCCTTTGCGGCGCTCGGTCATGTGCAAGACGGGCAGCTGGGCCTGTGGAGTGCGTGCAGCCCTCCTCGCCTCGGCATGCCTTCTCTCCACGCCATGTACCTGCTGCTCAGCCTGCCTGCCAGATGATGGAAGCAACAGCGAAAATCCCATCACGCCAGTATCCCGGCGATCGCCGGGGCCTGTATACCTATATGAGAGGAGAGGGGTATATGGCGCGTAAGTTTAAGTCTATGGACGGCAACGAGGCGGCCGCATATGTTTCGTATGCGTACACCGAGGTAGCGGGAATCTATCCCATTACGCCGTCCAGCCCGATGGCCGACCATGTCGACCAGTGGGCGGCCCAGGGTCGCAAGAATATCTTCGGCACTCCGGTCAAGGTCGTCGAGATGGAGTCCGAGGCAGGTGCAGCCGGTACCGTTCACGGTTCGCTGGGCGCCGGTGCTCTGACCACCACCTACACGGCTTCTCAGGGTCTGCTCCTGATGATCCCGAACATGTACAAGATCGCGGGCGAGCAGCTCCCGGGCGTCTTCCACGTCTCCGCGCGTTGCGTCGCTTCCCACGCCCTGAACATTTTTGGCGATCACTCCGACGTCATGGCCTGCCGCCAGACCGGCTTCGCCATGCTCGCCGAGGGCAACGTCCAGGAGGTCATGGACCTCTCGCCGGTGGCTCACCTTGCCGCCATCGAGGGTAAGACCCCGTTCCTTAACTTCTTCGACGGCTTCCGCACCAGCCACGAGATCCAGAAGGTCGCCATGTGGGACTACAAGGATCTGGCCGAGATGTGCGACATGGACGCTGTCCAGGCTTTCCGCGATCACGCGCTCAACCCTGAGCACCCGCACACCCGCGGCAGCCACGAGAACGGCGACATCTTCTTCCAGAACCGCGAGGCCTGCAACAAGGTCTACGACGAGCTTCCCGCCGTCGTCGAGGGCTACATGAAGAAGATCAACGAGAAGCTCGGCACCGATTACGGCCTGTTCAACTACTACGGCGCTCCCGATGCTGATCGCGTCGTCGTGTGCATGGGCTCCTTCTGCGACGTGCTCGAGGAAGTCATCGACTACCTCAACGCTCACGGCGAGAAGGTCGGCCTGGTCAAGGTTCGCCTGTTCCGTCCGTTCTCCATCAAGCACTTTGTCGACGTTCTCCCCGAGACCGTCCAGAAGATTGCCGTCATGGACCGCACCAAGGAGCCGGGTTCCATCGGCGAGCCGCTCTACCAGGACGTTGTCTCCGCTCTCTACGAGGCCGGCAAGACGGGCATCAAGGTCGTCGGCGGCCGTTACGGCCTGGGCAGCAAGGACACGCCTCCCGCGTCCGCGTTCGCTGTCTTCGAGGAGCTCAAGAAGGACGAGCCCAAGCGCGAGTTCACCATCGGCATCGTCGATGACGTGACCAACCTGAGCCTGCCCGAGGCCGAGGATGCGCCCAACACCGCAGCCCCCGGCACCATCGAGTGCAAGTTCTGGGGTCTGGGTGGCGACGGTACCGTCGGCGCCAACAAGAACTCGATCAAGATTATCGGCGACCACACCGACAAGTACGTCCAGGCCTACTTCCAGTACGACTCCAAGAAGACCGGCGGAGTCACCGTCTCGCACCTGCGCTTTGGTGATTCCCCGATCCGCTCGCCGTACTACGTGACCAAGGCCGACTTTGTCGCCTGCCACAACCCCAGCTACATCGTCAAGGGCTTCAAGATGGTCCGCGACGTCAAGCCGGGCGGCACCTTCCTGGTCAACTGCCAGTGGAGCGACGAGGAGTTCGCCGAGCACATGCCCGCCGTGGCCAAGCGCTATATCGCGAACAACAACGTCAACGTCTACCTGATCGACGCTATCGACCTGGCCGCCAAGGTCGGCATGGGCAAGCGCACCAACACGGTGCTCCAGTCCGCCTTCTTCGCGCTGGCCAAGGTCCTGCCCGCCGAGGACGCCCTGCAGTACATGAAGGACGCGGCTACCAAGTCCTACATGAAGAAGGGCCAGGCCATCGTCGACGCCAACCATAAGGCCATCGATGCCGGCGCTACCGCCTTCCGTAAGTTCGAGGTTCCGGCCGACTGGGCAACCGCCGAGGATGCCGCTCCCGTCGAGCTCTCCGAGGAGACCAAGTCCGCCATCGCCCAACAGGTCAAGAACCTGCTCGAGCCCATCGATCGCATGGATGGCGACAGCCTGCCCGTTTCCGCCTTCGTCGATTGCGCCGACGGCCAGTTTGAGCTGGGCGCCTCCGCATACGAGAAGCGCGGCGTCGCCGTGGTCGTTCCTCACTGGGACGAGACCAAGTGCATCCAGTGCAACCAGTGCGCCTATGTGTGCCCGCATGCCACCATCCGTCCGTTCGCGATGACCGAGGACGAGGCTGCCGCCGCGCCCGAGGCTGCCCGCACGCTCGACGCCATGGGCCCCAAGGCCAAGGGCATGAAGTTCACCATGGCTGTGTCCCCGCTCGACTGCATGGGTTGCACCAACTGCGTCAAGGTCTGCCCCAAGGGCGCCCTCGAGATGGTTCCCACCGAGCAGGAGATGGACCAGCAGCCCGTTTGGGACTACATGGTCGAGAACGTCTCCGAGAAGAAGGAGCTCATCGCGGCCAACGTCAAGGGCAGCCAGTTTAAGCAGCCCTACCTGGAGTTCTCGGGCTCCTGCGCCGGCTGTGCCGAGACCGCCTATGCACGTCTGGTGACCCAGGTCGCCGGCGACCGCATGTTCATCTCCAACGCCACCGGCTGCTCCTCCATTTGGGGCAACCCCGCTGCCACCGCTCCTTACTGCAAGGACAAGGACGGTCACGGCCCGGCGTGGAACAACTCCCTGTTCGAGGACAATGCCGAGCACGGTCTGGGCATGGCCGTCGGTTACGAGGCCGTCCAGAAGAAGCTGATCGCCGCTACCCAGGACATCATCGCTGCCGATGGTCCGTCCGATGAGCTCAAGGCCGCCGGCCAGGCTTGGATCGACTCCGTCAACGACGCCGAGGCCTCCAAGACCGCTACTGCTGCCTACGTTGCCGAGCTCGAGAAGTGCGGCTGCGACGCTTCCAAGGCGATCCTCGCCGACAAGGCTTACCTCACCAAGAAGTCCTTCTGGATCTTCGGCGGCGACGGCTGGGCCTACGACATCGGCTTCGGTGGCCTGGACCACGTCCTGGCTTCCGGCCACAACGTCAACGTCTTCGTCTTCGACACCGAGGTCTACTCCAACACCGGTGGTCAGGCCTCCAAGGCCTCGAACCTGGGCCAGGTCGCTCAGTTCGCCGCTGCCGGTAAGGTGACCAAGAAGAAGTCTCTGGCCGAGATTGCCATGAGCTACGGCTACGTCTACGTGGCGCAGGTCGCCATGGGCGCCAACCCGGCTCAGACCCTCAAGGCCATTCACGAGGCCGAGGCCTACGACGGCCCGTCCCTCATCATCGGCTACAGCCCCTGCGAGATGCACTCCATCAAGAAGGGCGGCATGCAGAACTGCCAGGCCGAGATGAAGAAGGCTGTCGAGTGCGGTTACTGGAACCTCTTCCGCTTCAACCCCGAGGCTGCTGCCGGCAAGAAGTTCTCGCTCGATTCCAAGGAGCCCGCGGGCGGTTATCAGGAGTTCCTGATGAACGAGGCCCGTTACGCTTCGCTGACGCGATCCTTCCCCGAGCGCGCCGAGGAGCTCTTCAAGGAGAATGAGCAGGCCGCTATGGACCGTTATCAGCACCTGCTGAAGCTCAAGACGGTGTACAACGAGGCCTAGGTCTCCCACCGCAGGATCTGAGGGCTGACCTTCGCGGACGTCCTCGGACATGAAAGAACCCCCGCTGCGCACTACGTGCGGCGGGGGTTCTTTCGTCCTGCGGAGTGTCCGCGAAGGTCAGCCCTCAGATCCTGCTACGACTATGTCCTCGGATTGTGTGGGCGGATGAAGGACGTAGTTGGTCGGGTATTCCGTCCCCTTCGCTGTTTCGCGGCTTTGCCGCGAAACCTCGCGCCACTTTGGGGATGGATGGGGGACTTGGCTGTTGCCGCCTTTTCGGAGCGCTTCTTTATTCCTTTTGCTGGATGAAAAGCCCCTTGTTTTTGCAGTGGTGCATACTTGACTTATAAGTGCATAGAATCTCGCATAGCGCGAGTAAGATATTGCGCTGTCCGTTTTGTGTTTAGCAGAGATGTAGTTTGCATAATCCGACATAATCCTCGCTTCATTTAAATAAAGTCGCACGTAAATTACGTAGATATGTCTGAGCTGGAGTTCTGTACGCTGAGCGGACAAAAACGACCGTTCACCGTTCCGCTATTTTCAAAATGAATAAAATGAGCGATAAAGAGAATATAAACCTTAATAAACTCGCGTATCGCACGGACGCAGGTTATTAATGGGTTGTAGGCCTTTTACAGAAAGGATTCCAGCAATGTCTAAGCCTCTTGGCAAGCCCGATCGTATCGTCGTCGCCCTTGGCGGCAACGCCCTCGGCAACAACCCCGTTGAGCAGATCGAGGCCGTGAGCAACACCGCTCACGCTCTTCTCGGCCTGATCGAGCAGGGCAACGAGATCATCATCACCCACGGCAACGGCCCGCAGGTCGGCATGATCCAGAACGCCTTCGCCGCCGCCCACGACGCCATCGGCACTCCCGAGATGCCGCTGCCCGAGTGCGGCGCCATGTCCCAGGGCTACATCGGCTATCACCTGCAGCAGGGCATTGGCCGCGAGATGCACAAGCGCTATAAGCGCTGGCACGCCGCAACCGTCGTCACCCAGATCGAGTGCGACCCGGACGATCCCGCGTTCAAGAACCCGACCAAGCCGATCGGCCCCTTCTACACCGAGGAGCAGGCCAAGGAGTTCATGGCCGAGGACCCCTCCAAGGTCTTCGTCGAGGATTCCGGCCGCGGCTGGCGTCGCGTCGTCGCTTCCCCCGATCCCAAGAAGATCGTCGAGGCTGACTCCATCCTCAACCTGCTCGACAACGAGTTCATCGTCATCGCCTGCGGTGGCGGCGGCATCCCCGTCGTCCGCGACTACGAGAACAAGGGCTGCTACAAGGGCGTTCCCGCCGTCATCGACAAGGACCTGGGCGGCGAGCTGCTGGCCGAGGACTGCGACGCCGACGTCCTGTTCCTGCTGACCGCCGTTGAGCATGTCGCCATCAACTTTGGCAAGCCCAACCAGGAGGAGCTCGAGGACATCACCGCCGACGAGGCCGAGCGCCTGGCCGACGAGGGTCAGTTCGGCAAGGGTTCCATGGAGCCCAAGGTTCGCGCTGCCATCAAGTTCGCGCGTTCCCGCAAGGGCCGCACCTGCATCATCGGCGCCCTGGACAAGGCCGCCGAGACCATGGCTGGCCTCTCTGGTACCCGCATTCACGAGTAGTCTCTACTCTGTTGCCTCTCTCGTGGGCGCCAGGCAAAGCGCCCACAAACTAGCCTCTCTTCATGAGCTCCGCAGTCCGCTCCGACTGCGGAGCTTTTGCTATTGAGGTAGCTGTTCATGAAACCCGGCACTTGGGGACGTTCCCTTTCTGCCGGCAGCTTGGGACAGTCCTTAAAGGTAGCTCCTGACAGCTGGGAATGGGCCTATTCGTCCGCCCATGAGCGGCATCCGCAAGGGCTGTCCACAGTGGCTGGTCATTTATGTCTGTCCCCAATGACCACTCATTTAAGTCTGTCCCCAATGACTAGTAGTAGGCCCACATGGCTTCGACTTCGTTGAGGACCTCTACGACGCCCCAGCGGCGGGCGCTGCGGCTGGCCGAGTTGGGGTCGTAGACGCCAATCTGGTTGGCATCGTCGATGCCGTAGAGCACGATGTAGTGGCCTACGTTGGTAAACGTACCGGGGCGCACTGCGGCGATGACGGGCGCACCCGAGCGAAGTGCTTGGGTAATCGATTCACGATCGTTATAGAGCTGTGTTCCGTTGAGCCCCAGCTGCCACGCACCGCCTGTCATAAACGACCACTCGGTGGCACCGGTGGGGGCGTAGTTGCCGGATTCGGCCAGTGCGCATATATCGACCGGCGTCTTATCGGTATGGCCGGTCTTAAAGATATAGACCATGGTGAGGCAGGTAGGACCGCAAGCGTTTTCGCGAATAGTGCCACCGGCATAGGGCAGCTCCGACCATGCGGGGTCAATTTGGTAGATGTGGGGCATGGTGCCGGCTTGCCATTGCGAGCGTGGGGTCGAGAACGCAAAGGAGTAACCGGGCGCGACGGGAGCTTTAAGCAGCTTGTCTTCGGCTGTGGGCTCAAGACCGGCTGATCCGTGGGAGATACAGGATCCCAAAAACACAAAGACGAGGCAGGCGGCGATGGAGCAAAGCGTAAGGCGTAGGCGGCGGGCCGGAAGCGCGTGACTTGTGGCGTGCGACGCAGGGTGAGGGGCGGAATTGCCGCGATCGCGTTGAGGTCGCGAAAAGGAGCGCTTGACGTAGTAGTCGGTCTTACGGCGATCGTAGCGGCGTGGCTGCGATGTGTCGGTCTGGCGTTGGCGTGTGCTCGTACTCACGCGGTCTGACTGCTGCACGGTACGGCTTTGTTGCCGCGAAGAAGCCCCGGGCTGCTCTTGGGGGCGCTGCGGGCTGTCGTTGTCGGAGGTGCTTCTGGGCGTTGGCGTGGTGCGGCCGGCAAGGCGCACGCTTTGTGGCCGTTGGTCGCCGTCATTGTATCCGTATGCCATTCGAATCACCTTGCCTCATGTGTAACTTGTCTATCCTACATAAAAAGATGCACGACACATGGGTATGTGCGCCAAAAGCCTGACAAATGGTATGAACGTTGCCGCGCCGCGCGCCAAGCGTCACGGCAACAGGTATTCAAAAGCAGACAAGATGAAAGCGTCCAAGACGAATGACGTCTCCCGCCGTTCGTCCCAAAAACGGTGCCGCTCGTTTTGCAATTCTGCCTTCGGTCGAGCTGCGAGCGGCGCTGCTGCGCCAAGGCCGTATCTTAAAGCCATGGAATAAAAGCGCGCGGCAAAACGGACCGCGCAAGGGGTGACGCCAAGGGCGTCAAACAGGAAAGGAGGGGAACAATGGCGGACAAGAACGCAGAAGTTGCAGTCGAGGATAACGGCGGCATGAAGAAAACGCTTTCGCTCTGGAACTTCTTCACCATCGGCTTCGGTGCCATCATCGGTACCGGTTGGGTTCTGCAGGTCGGCGACTGGATGGTCGTGGGCGGCGGTCCCGTTCCCGCTATGATCGCATTCCTCTTGGGTGCAATCTTCCTCGTGCCCGTCGGAGCTGTTTTCGGTGAGCTCACGGCTGCTATCCCCATCTCGGGCGGCATTGTCGAGTATGTCGATCGTAGCTTTGGCCGTACGCTGAGCTACATCACCGGATGGCTTTTGGCCCTGGGCAACGGCATCCTGTGCCCGTGGGAGGCCATCGCCATTTCGACCCTCGTGTCCGAAATGTTCGGCAGCCTGCCCGGCCTTGAGTGGCTGCGCGCCGTCAAGCTCTACACCATCCTGGGGGCCGACGTTTACCTGTTCCCGACGCTGATCGCGCTCGGCTTTGCAGTCTACGTCATCTTCCTCAATTTCCGCGGTGCCAGCTCGGCTGCCAAGCTCCAGGCCTTCCTGACCAAGGCCCTGCTCTGCGGCATGCTGCTCGCCATGGGCGTCTCGCTGTTCACCGGCTCGCCGGACAATGCCATGCCCGTGTTCTCCCAGGTCACCGGCGCTGGCGGCGGCAAGGCCGCTACCGAGAGCACCAGCCTGTTTGCCGGCATCGTGTCGGTCCTGGTTCTGACCCCGTTCTTCTACGCTGGCTTCGACACCATTCCTCAGCAGGCTGAGGAAGCAGCCGAGGGCCTCAACTGGAACAAGTTCGGCAAGATCATCTCCCTGGCTCTGCTGGCCGCTGGCGGCTTCTACATGGTCTGCATCTACTCGTTCGGCACCATCCTCGACTGGCATGAGTTCGTTAAGAGCCCGGTTCCCGCGCTCGCCTGCCTCAAGGGCATCAACATGCTCCTGTACTTGGCCATGCTCGTCATCGCCACGCTTGGACCCATGGGCCCGATGAACTCCTTCTACGGCGCCACGAGCCGCATCATGCTCGCCATGGGCCGCAAGGGCCAGCTGCCCGAGCAGTTCGCCGAGGTCGACCCCAAGTCCGGCGCCCCCAAGCTCGCCTGCGTCGTCCTGGGTGTCATCACCGTCGTCGGTCCGTTCCTGGGCAAGAACATGCTCATCCCTCTGACCAACGTGTCGGCTCTCGCCTTCATCTTCTCCTGCGGCATGGTCGCCCTCGCTTGCCTGCGCATGCGCTTCACCGAGCCCGACCTGCCTCGTCCCTACGAGGTGCCCGGCGGCAAGTTTGGCATCGGCCTCGCTATCGCTGCCTGCGCTATCATCATCGGCCTGCTCGTGATTCCGTTCTCTCCCGCCTCTCTCAACATGGTGGAGTGGAGCATCGTGATCGGCTGGCTGGCCGTCGGCCTGGCTCTCATGGCCTTCACCAATTCCCGCAAAAAGTAACGCCGAGCCGGGGCGGATCAGGTGCGCGGGACCCTCTCTTCCGCGCACCGAACCCGGCGCCACTTGGGTAGCTTTGTGAGGCCTTAACCCAACACGGCCTCGCCCACTATATGGATCCATAAGGAGGAACCATGTCCACTAAGTATGCAATCGTTGGCGGCAAGCTCATCGACGGTACCGGCGCCGAGCCGGTCGAGAACTCCCTCGTTCTCGTCGACGACAACGGCAAGATCGAGTACGCCGGCGCCATGCAGGACCTTCCCGAGGGCGTTGAGGTCATCGACGCCGCCGGCAAGACCGTCCTTCCCGGCCTGATCGACACCCACCTGCACTTCTCGGGCAACTTGACCGACGATGACACCGACTGGGTCATGCAGCCGCTTCTCGAGAAGCAGGCCGTCGCCGTCAAGCAGGCCTACGACTGCCTCACCCACGGCCTCACCACCGTCTGCGAGATCGGCCGCTTTGGTATCCAGATCCGTGACTGCATCGACAAGGGCGTCTTCAAGGGCCCGCGCGTTCTGGCCACCGGCCTTGGCTTCTGCCGCGTTGCCGGCCACGGCGACTCCCACCACTGCAGCCAGGAGCTCAACAAGGAATCGCACCCCTGGGGCGATCAGGTCGACGGTCCTTGGGATCTGCGCAAGGCCGTCCGTCGTCGCCTGCGCGAGAACCCCGATGCCATCAAGATCTGGGCTACCGGTGGCGGCATCTGGCGCTGGGACTCCGGCCGCGACCAGCACTACTGCTCCGAGGAGATTCAGGCTGTGGTCGAAGAGGCCAAGATGGTCGGCATCCCCGTGTGGAGCCACTGCTACAACAACCACGCCGCTGCCTACGATTCCGTCCGCTTTGGCTGCGAGCAGCTGATCCACGGCTTCGATATCGATGAGCGCACCATGGACCTCATGGCCGAGCAGGGCACCTTCTTCACCCCGACGATCGCCTTCCTGCCCACCTGGTACGCCACCTATCCGCCCGTCTACGTCCCCGAGCTGCACGACAAGTACGAGGGCACCCTGGTCGAGAAGGAGCTGCAGCGCAACTACGACTGCCTGCGCGAGGCCAAGAAGCGCGGCGTCGTCATGACGATCGGCTCCGATTCCTTCTCCTTCGTCACCCCGTACGGCACCTGCTCCATCGAGGAGATGTACGAGTTCGTCGACAAGATCGGCTTCACCCCGGTCGAGACCATCACCTGTGCCACCCTCAACGGTGCCAAGATGTGCCACATCGAGGACGAGACCGGGTCCATCGAGGCCGGCAAGTGCGCCGACCTGCTGGTCGTCAACGGTGACGTCGCCGCCGACATCCACGTGCTCAACACCGACAACATGGACGTCATCATGAAGGACGGCTGGATTGTCGAGGGCGGCACCTTCGGCGAGGCAAACAAGTACAGCGCCTAAGCTACCGTTCATCGATGGCTTGATGTAAAACACAGTATTTGATTGCATAATGCAATGGAGAGGGTCGCTTGCGGCCCTCTTTATTGCTATGGGGTGCGTCGGTAAGAAGGAGATGACGGTGGATCTCAATAGGCTGATTCTGGGCAAGAGCTACAACTCTACCAAGGTCTTTCGTACCGCTCAGCATGTGGTTCAAGCCATCTTGCTCGGTATTGTCGTTCCGCTGCTTATCCTGCTGCTCATCTGGGATCTAACCGATAATCCCAATCCCGTTCCGGCCGTTGTCGTCATTGCCGGCTTGGTCATGCTGTGCTTCTTCTTCTCGTACGTCTTTGTCGTTCCCGACGACCTCACATCGAGCGCAACCGACCGCACGCTCGCCATCGCTTCAAAAATATTCGCCTACACGTCGCGCGGCCTTACGCCCGAAGCTGCCCTAGGCGCCTCTAAGATCATCCTGTCCGAAACTATCGCCTCTGCCATCTGCTTTACCGACGGCAAGCAGGTGTTGGCAAGCTGGGGCGAGGACTCGGCAAAATGCCCCGCGGGCACCCCGGTGGTGCTGCGGACTACGCTCAACGTGATCAACAGCGGTGAGCAAAGCGTGTTCTCGCGCGATGCCTCGACCGAGACAGGTGGCTACTTTCCGCGCCTGCGCGCCGGTATTGTCGCACCGCTTACCGTGCGCGGGCATTGCGTGGGCACGCTCGAGCTGTATTATCCCCGTCTGAGCAGCATCGATATGCGCCAGACGGCGCTTGCCTCGGGCTTTGCCGACCTCATTTCCACGCAGCTTGCGAGCTTTGAGCTCGAGCGCCAGGACGAGCTTACGGCCCGCGTGGAGCTGCGCGCCTTGCAATCGCAGGTCGATCCTCATTTTCTGTTTAACACCATCAGCACCATCGTGTCGCTCGTGCGTACCGAGCCGGACAAGGCCAGGTCGCTGCTGATCGACTTCTCCAACTACTACCGTCAGACGCTTTCTGATTCCGATACCCTCACAACGCTCGAGCACGAGGTGGAACAGGGCACTCGCTATATCAATCTTATGCAGGCTCGTTATGGCGACGGCCGTCTGCGCGTCTCGGTCGATATCGACTTTGAGGTGCGCGATTGCATGGTGCCGCCGTTTATCTTGCAGCCGTTGCTCGAAAACTGCATCAAGCACGCGCAGCGCGAGACCGAGCCGCTTTCTATTCATGTTAGGGCTTTCGAGACCGATGACGGTTTGGAGATCATCGTCGAGGACGATGGCATCGGTATGAGCGAAGAGGTCTGCGCGCATCTGTTTGAGCAACATCGCCTGGAGGAGCCCGAGAGCATTACCGCCGACGGCTCCGTCAAGCGAGGTTGCGGCCTGGCGCTCTTCAACGTGCTTCAGCGCATCCATTTCTTTTACGGAGAAGATTCCGGCATGCGCGTGAAGTCCCAGGAGGGCGTGGGAACGCAGGTCATCGTCGAGCTGAACGGCGAGCCGCATGAGCCTGCGCCGTTGACGGCGTAGCACGCGGTTGGATTGAGAGAAAAAGAGGGGAAGCACATATGTCCGAAGGCTGGAACATCTTGGTGGTTGATGACGAGCCTCCCATTAGGGCTGAGCTACGCTATCTGTTGGAAAAGGATACGCGTGTGGGTCAGATTGCCGAGGCGGGCAATGTCACCGAAGCCGTGGAGTCGATTCTGTCGAACAAGCCCGACGTGTTGTTTTTAGACATTACCATGCCCGGTCGCTCGGGAATTGAGCTTGCCGAGACGCTGCAGAACCTAAAGACGCCGCCGGTGGTTGTGTTTGTGACGGCGTTTGCCGAATTTGCCGCCGATGCGTATAACCTCGATGCGGTCGACTATGTCGTCAAGCCGGTCGAGGACGCACGCCTGTCAAAGGCACTCGACAAGATCGAGGCAGCCTTGGGTGCCCGTCGTGTTGCCCACGCTCCGCGCCAGCCTTTGCGTCTGACGGTGGACCGCGGGGGCAAAAAGGTGTTCATTCCCGCCGCAGACGTCTGCTACTTTGAGGCGCGCGCCGATTTTTGCAACGCCATCTGCGCCGAGGGAACGTACCTGATCAATGAGTCGATCTCTTCGCTCGAGCGTCGCTTGGTCTCCGAGGGCTTTATTCGCGTTCATCGCAGCTATCTGGTCAATTTGGAAGACGTGCACAATGTCGAGATTGGCTCCACGGGGTTGATGGAGCTCAGGCTCGACCGCGTGAACTCGACGGTACCGGTGTCCCGTCGTCGCGCCGCCGAGGTCAAGTCGCACCTGGGGCTTGCGTAAGAGGCTTGCGTGCCGTCGTTTACCATCGCAGGTTTGGCATGGGCGCGCGGTGGGCATAATGGGTGGCATCGAATGAAATCGAAAGGATCATTATGCCCGCGCTTATCACCCATCATCTGTTTGGCGAGGAAAGCATCGACCGTCTTCCGCAGGGCGTCATCACGTCCGATGAAGAGCGCATTGCCTTTATCTTGGGCAACCAAGGCCCCGACCCGTTTTTCTTTCACATTCTGACACCGCGTGTTTCCGACTGCACGCTGCTGGCGCAGGTCATGCATCGGTCGCGCATGTCTCGCCAGTTCGCGTGCCTGCGCGACGGCGTGTCGCATCTGCTGCCGCGCGACGCCAGCTTGGGTCGTGCCTTTGCGCTGGGCCTGCTGTCTCATTACGTGCTCGACCGCAACGCCCATCCCTTTGTCTATGAGCAGCAGTTTGGCATCGTGGAGTCCGATTCAGAGCTTGAGGATTCGAGCAGTCAGGTCCATGCCGTGATCGAGAGCGACCTGGATGTGCTGATGCTGCAGCTTAAACGCGATGGCGCTACGGTTGACGATTACCCGCCGGCGGGCGAGATCGTCACCACCGATCGCATCAATCGCGTGGCCGGCGTGCTGATGAGCTATGTTGCCGGACGCGTGTACGGCATTGACATTCCGGCGGGGGAGTACGGTGCTGCCGTTGCCAATATGCAGCGACTTTACCGCGCGATTGAGCCGGCCGGCTCCGCAAAGACGCGCGCGATCTCGCTGGTTGAGGGCTTGGTGCACGATTACTCGCTGCTCGACGGCCTTGCCCATCGCGTGACGACGGAGCTGCCCGAGCGCACCGGTAACCTGGGCCATCTGACATGGAAGAATCCCTTTACCGACGAGGTCTCGAACGAGAGTTTCCCCGAGGTCTTTGATCGCGCGCTGGTCGATTACGAGTGCACGGTCGCACGTTTTATCGAGACTGGTGACATGGATGCCGTGACCAGTCACGTCAACTACAGCGGTCGCGTGCTCGAAGCCGATGAGGAGTTCGACCGCGAGGAATAGGGTCCGTGCGTGCCCCTTTGCCGAATCCTTACCGGCGGTTCTGGACAATTGGGGTACGATGAACTAACTGCATATCGGGCGAATACGAAGGGTCCCTGTCCATGAAATACACCAAGCTCGAGCGTAACTGGGTTATGTATGATGTGGGCAATTCGGCCCTTGTGCTGCTCAATACCTCGGTGGTGCCCATTTACTTTAACGCCATCAATACCGGCGCTTCCTCGGCCGACCTGGTGGTCGCCTGGGGCAATGCGCAGACGATCGCCTCGCTGGTCATCGCCATGCTCATGCCCATTCTGGGCGCGCTTGCCGACTACGCCGGCAACAAGATCAAGTTCTTCTTGGGCTTCTTCCTCACGGGCCTGGTGCTTTGCCTGGCGCAGGCTATCCCAATGTCCGCCATGGCATTTTTGACCGTGTACGTGCTGTGCACCATCGGCCTTAACTCTTCTATGACGTTCTACGACGCCATGCTGCCCGACATTACCACCGACGAGCGCATGGACGCCGTGTCCAGCTCGGGCTATGCCTGGGGCTATATCGGTTCCACCGTGCCGTTCGTCATCTGCCTGGCGCTCATCATGGGCGGCCCCGCTCTTGGCGTCCCCACCATGCTGGCAACGCGTCTGTCGTTTATCATCACTGGCGCCTGGTGGCTCATCTTTACTCTGCCGCTCATTCGCACCTATAAGCAAAAGTACGGTCGCGAGCGCGGTCCCCAGGACACCATCGGCCACATCGTGGGCGGTGTGTTCTCCGAGGTCGGACACACCATGCGCGAGATCGCCCACAACAAGACCGTGCTGGTCTACATGGTCGCGTTCTTCTTCTACATCGACGGCGTGCACACGGTCATTTCCATGGCAACCAGCTACGGCTCGGCTTTGGGCATCGATTCGACGCAGTTGGTGCTGGCGCTGCTCGTTACGCAGTTCGTGGCCTTTCCGTCCGCCATCATCTACGGCAAGCTCGCCGGACGCGTGGGCACGCTCAACATGATCCTGGTGGCCGTCGCCGCCTACATGGGCATTGTGCTGTTTGCCGCGTTCTTCCTAAAGACCGCCTTTGAGTTCTGGGTGCTTGCCATTATGGTCGGCCTGTTCCAGGGCGGCGTGCAGGCGCTCAGCCGTAGCTACTTTGGCCGCATTATCCCTAAGGAAAAATCCAACGAGTACTACGGCTTCTTTGACATCTTTGGTCGTTATGCAAGCGTCATGGGCACCTTCCTGGTGTCGGTCGTCACCTCGTTGACCGGCAACCCGTCACTGGGCGTCCTTTCCATTGGCGTGTTGCTGATCGTTGGCTTTATGCTGCTGGTCCGCCTGTCCCGCATGACTCGGGCGGCAGAGCATGCCGCATAGGAGCGAGCGGCTATTGTGCCTGTCCACGGTACTCTTTTGGGGTTATCCGCAATAAACATTGCGACTTGCGAGCAATGATTTGCCCAAGTGGGTATGATGGAATCAGCTAGGTCGCGGGGCGTCGCCTGTGTTTGGCGGCGTCCCGTTTTTGTGTTGCAGGGAGGGTAAGGCATGAACGCCACAGTCGTGATTCCAACGTATTGGGCGGGCGATGACGCTTGCGCAAACGCCCCTGGCATCTATGACCATTCGACACGACTCAACGCCGACAATCCCGAACTCGACCGCTGCCTGGCCTCGCTTGAGCAGGTGCGCGACATCCCGCGCATCATCCTTTTGGTGGTCTGTCCCGTTTCTGCTACAGCCGATGTGTCGCTGCGCGTGCACGAGATTGTCGACGCGCATCCCACGCTCAAGGTCACCGTTGTCACCAACACCCAGGCCTCGCGCATCGCAGACCGGGTTGCTCAGATCGCGCCCAAGGGTTCGGGCGAGTGCGTGAGCCTGCGAGGCTACGGTGCCATCCGCAATATGGGGCTAGCCTGCGCCGCTGTGCTGGGGCATGACGCGGTTATCTTCTTGGATGACGATGAGACTGTCATCGACGCCGACTTTATGAAGCGCGCGACCTATGCGTTGGGGCAGCAGACGCGTCAGGGCTTGCCGATCTTGGTCAAGAGCGGCTATTTCTACGATCGCGACGGCTCGCCGCTGGCTCCCACGGACAAGGCGGGCATCTGCCATCGTTGGTGGACCAAGCGCATCGAGTTCAACCGTTGGATGAAAAAGGCGCTTTCGGGCACCCGCATCTCGCGCTCCAACTACGTGTGCGGCGGCCTGATGGCCCTGCACGCCCGCGCCTTTACGCGTGTGGCCTTTGACCCGTTTATCACCCGCGGCGAGGACTTGGATTACCTCTTTAACATGCGCATGTTTGGCTACGACGTGTGGTTCGATAACGAGTGGACCGTGCGCCATCTGCCTCCGGAGTCCGAAAAGCGCTCACCGCGCTTTATGCAGGATGTATACCGTTGGTACTACGAACGGGCCAAGTTGACATTCGCCGCGCATCAAAAGGAGCTCATTCCCGTTACGGCGGCATCGCTCATGCCCTACCCGGGCCCGTGGATTTCGCGCGAGCTCGACGACCGCGTGCGCAAGACCGCTATGGTCCGCAGCGTGTTTACCCGCGAGCATGAGGGCTACCTGCGCATCTGGCGCCATGGTATCGACGAGGCAAAGGCCTATGCGCGCCAAAACGCTGCAAGCTACCTGCGTTTCCAGAGCTTTTGGCCCAAGATCATGGACGGGCTTTGGCGTGACGCACAACTGATCAGTATCCTGGAGGGGGCCGAATGATCGACCGCCGCGCCCAGCGCGATAGTTCAATATCAATCTTTCGCATCATTGCCGTTGCCTGCGCCATTTGTGTGCTGGTGTACTTTATTTTTGCCTTGGTGACCGGTATCGAGCCGATCGCCACGGTGATTGCCTGCGCGCTGCTGTGCATCTTTCTGTGCATCTTTATCTTTTTGACGCTCAATCCCGATTCGGTGCGCTCCCAGTACACCGAGGAGACGCTCTCGGTGGCCTCGGCCATGCTCGAGGACATTAAGGGCGGTCTGACGCAGGAGTCGGCGCGTTTGGTGTGCCGGCGCATTTTGCCCGAGACGCGCGCCATGACGGTGGCCATCACCGACGAGGACAACGTGCTTGCCTGCGCGGGCGAGTTTGAGGAAAAACTGCTGCCCGATACTCCCATCCACACGCTTGCCACACGCTACGTTATCGAACATGGCATCGTGCAGTCGTTCAACCGTATGGTGGATGTCGTGGGCTCGGACGGCTCGCACAACCAAGTCCCCGCCGGCATTATCGCCCCCATCAAGGTGGGCGATCGTACCGTCGGCACGCTCAAGTTCTACTACAAGACCCCGCGCGCCGTCGACCGTACCCAGTACGCGCTTGCCTCGGGCTTTGCCGAGATCTTGTCCACACAGCTCGCCATCCACGAGCTCGAGGTGCAAAAGGAACTCACGGCGCGCGCCGAGGTACGTGCGCTGCAAGCGCAGATTAACCCGCACTTCCTGTTCAACACGCTGAACACCATTGCATCGTTTACGCGCACCGACCCGCTGCGGGCCCGCGAACTGCTTCGTGAGTTCTCATCGTTCTATCGTGCCACGCTCGACAACTCGGGATCGCTTATTCCGGTCTCGCGCGAGGTCGCACAGACCAAGCGCTACCTTACCTTTGAGAAGGCCCGCTTTGGCGAGGACCGCGTGCTTGCGACGTTCGATGTGTCCGAGGACGTGGAAGATACGCTGGTGCCGGCGTTCGTGATCCAGCCGATTGTCGAGAACGCCGTACGTCATGGTATGGGCGATGACGACGCCCTGAGGATCGACGTGACCGTTCACCAAGACGGCGAGGATGCAATCTTGATTGCCGTGGCCGATAATGGCGTGGGCATGGATGAGGGTACCGCCGCCAGACTGTTTGACGAGCGCTCTGCCCGTCCCGACGCCAGCTCTCCCCAGGGTGGCGGCGCCGGTGTGGCCATGCACAATATTTCGGAGCGCATCCATCGCTTTTATGGGCCGCACTCCTATACGCGTGTCGAATCGGCGCCGGGCAAGGGCACCAAAGTGCTCCTTCATCTTGATTTGTCAGAGAGCATCTTCGACATTCAAGAGTAAAATAAAAGGCTACGGGCTCAACGTCATGCGACGGATGCCCGGCGTAGTTAGTTGACGAAAGGTTTTATCCCTATGCTGCGTGCGATGATTGTGGATGATGAGGCGCCGGCTCGCTCGGAGCTTCGCTTCCTGCTCGAGCAAACGGGCAAGATCGGCACGATCACGGAGGCGTCGAGCGTCCGCTCCGCCATCGAGATGCTTATGGAAAGTCGCGTGGATGTCGTGTTTCTCGATATCTCGATGCCCGGTGCCTCGGGCCTGCAACTTGCCGAGGCGCTGCATAAGCTCAAAAATCCGCCGGCGATCGTGTTTGTGACTGCGTATAGTGACCATGCGGTCGAGGCATTCGACGTGGATGCCGTCGATTATCTGATGAAGCCGGTCGAGGAAGCTCGCTTGGATCGCGCGATCGAGAAGGTCATGCAACGCACCAAGCCGGTTACGGACAGCAAGGTGACCATCGAGCGTATCCCGGTGGAAAAGGGCGGCCGCAAGGTCCTCATTCCCGTGGACGACATTCGCTTTATCATGGCCAAGGACGATTACTCCTGCATCTATACCGTCGATGATCGCTTTTTGTCGACGACCTCGCTGGCGCAGTTTGAGGCCAAGCTCTGCGACTTTGGCTTCTTCCGTGTTCACCGCCGCTATATCGTCAACTTGGCGTGCGTCACGGACGTCGAGACGGTGCCCTCGGGCGCCATCCAGCTGGGCATTACGGGCGTCGACGAACGCGTGCCGGTTTCGCGCCGCCGCGTCGTGCCGCTCAAGAAGGCTCTGAGTCTCTAGCACACTGGCCCCGCAGCCCTGTAGACCCATCGTCTGCGGAGCCGTGGGGCCTTTTTTGTATGTATCTGCCGAATCGTTTTTTGCGGAAGGGATCCCATGAACAGTGCAAGCGCCAAGCGTATCGACATCATCTCGGACACCCACGGCTATTTATCGCCTGCGCTCCTGGATGAGCTTGAGGGCGCAGACCTGATTATCCACGCCGGCGACCTCACGTCAGAGATGGACTACGAGCACCTATGCACCATCGCCCCCGTGCGGGCCGTACTGGGCAACAACGATTACTACCGCGACTACGGTCCCGATGTAGACCGTCTTGCGCTCTTTACCTACGAAGGCCTCAAATTCGCCGTAGCCCACTACCGCGAAGACCTTCCGGTGGGATCCGTAGACGTAGCCATCAACGGCCACACCCACGTAACCAAAGAAGCCCAAGTGGGCCGTTGCTTAGTCCTCAACCCGGGCAGCGCCAGCTACCCCAGAGGCACCCGAGGCCCCACCATGGCCAGAATGCTCGTAAAAGACGGCAAGATCCTAAGCACCAAGTTTATTGACCTAGACTAACCGCAACAAAAACGGGGGATGCACAACGCATCTCCCGTTTTTCTTTGAGCCAAAGTAAGAAGTTCAACAAGATCCATCAGACCAACCCCGCCGAG
>NZ_QSSH01000013.1:48690-50775 GCF_003438495.1 Collinsella sp. TF05-9AC | reverse complement strand
ACGGCGAGATAGCCGGCAGGTCGGCATGTCAATCCTGGTCTAACAGAGCCTTTAAAAATCATTGCGTACCTGATGATTTTTAAATCCCCGTCCCAGAACAATCATCCTTTGGCCGAGCCTGGGTCAGCTAAAAAAGCCCCGTCCCAAATGAGCTGCCTTGCGGCTATACTGGTGCGCGGTCGTGCGCGAGCTCACGCGGCGGCCCTTGGTAACCCGACTTCCCGCGCCGTATCCGTAGCGGCGCTCCCGGGGGAAGCGGATATACGCAAAGGAGTTCTATATGAGCAATCCCTCGAACCGCGCTTCGATGCGCGGGCAACTCACGCTGCGCGGCGTCGCCATCGGCGTCCTTGGCTGCGTGATCATCACGGCAAGCTCGGCCTACACCGCCCTCAAGATGGGCGCACTCCCCTGGCCGATCGTCTTCGCTGCCGTCATCTCGCTGTTCTTCCTTAAGCTCATGGGCAACGCCAGCCTCAACGAGGCAAACGTCACCCACACCATCATGTCCGCGGGCGCCATGGTCGCCGGCGGTCTGGCGTTTACCATCCCGGGCGCCTGGATGCTGGGCTATGCCGACCAGATTAGCTGGCTCGACATGTTTATCGTGGCACTCGCCGGCACCATCCTGGGCCTGCTGGCCACCGCGCTCATCCACCGTCACTTTATCGTGGACGCCGCGTTGGAGTTCCCCACCGGCAACGCCGCAGCTCAGACCTTGCGCGCCACCGAGGCCGGCGGCAAGACCGGCAAGCAGCTCTTTGGTTCCATGGCCATCGCCGGCATCTACAGCGTGCTGCGCGACGCCCTGGGCGTGGTGCCCAGCATGCTGTGCACGCTCAACATCCCCGGCGTGACCTTTGGCATCTACAACTCGCCCATGCTGCTCTCCGTCGGCTTCCTCGTGGGCTTCGCCCCCGTCGCCTTCTGGTTTGCCGGCGCCCTGCTGGGCAACTTTGGCATCATCGTGGGCGGTACCGCTGCCGGTCTGTTCGACGTTGTGACCGCGCAGGGCATCGTCAAGTCCCTGGGCATGGGCCTCATGATGGGCTTTGGCGTCGCCGTCGTCCTCAAGGACATCCTGCCGCAGGTCGCCGGTATCGTCCGCGGTCTTGCCGCCGACAGCTCCACCGACACCGACGAGCAGTCGCTTATCTCGGGCTCTCTTAAGCTCGACGCCGGCATCATCGGCCTGGGCGCTGCCGCCATCGCCGTAATCGTTGCCATCGCGCTCGACCTTGGCCCCGTTCCGGCCGTCATCGTCACGTTGTTCACCTTTGTCACCACCATCATGAGCGCGCAGAGCTGCGGCCAGACGGGCATCGACCCAATGGAGATCTTTGGCCTCATCGTCATGCTCATCGTGGCTGCCTTTGCACAGATCGCTCAGGTCAAGCTGTTCTTTATCGCCGGCATCGTAGCCGTGGCGTGCGGCCTTGCGGGCGACGTCATGAACGACTTTAAGGCCGGCGCCGTGCTGGGCACCAACCCGCGTGCGCAGTGGATCGGCCAAGCCATTGGCGGCATCGTGGGCGCCCTGGTCGCCGCAGCCGTCATGGTCGCGCTCGTCACCGCCTATGGCCCGGACGCCTTTGGTCCCGACAAGAGCTTTGTTGCCGCGCAGGCAAGCGTCGTCGCCACCATGGTCTCGGGCATCCCGAGCGTGCCGTGGTTCGTTGGCGGCTTTATCGCCGGCATCGTCATGTACTGGCTCGGCATTCCGGCCATGATGATCGGCCTGGGCGTGTACCTGCCGTTCTACATGTCACTCACGGCTTTCCTGGGCTCCTGCGTCAAACTCGCCTACGACAAGTGGTCCGCCCACCGCGACGCCACCGCTGGTCTTTCTGACGAGGAGAGGGCTGCCAAGGACGCCGCCTTCCAGGAACAGGGTCTGGTCGTTGCCAGCGGCCTGCTCGGCGGCGAGTCCATCGTCGGCGTTATCCTGGCGTTTGTCTCCGTGGGTCTGAGCCTGCTGGGCTAAGCTGAGCAGCTGCTCGACAGCAACCATATTGCCTACGATTTGCCCGGTCGGTAGCTTTCGCGGCTACCGACCGGGCTTTTTGATATCGAAACAAAGAAAGG
>NZ_QSSH01000013.1:0-48680 GCF_003438495.1 Collinsella sp. TF05-9AC | reverse complement strand
GAAACAAAGAAAGGCCGGCGCGCTGCGTTTGACAGCGCGCCGGCCTTATCGTTTGGCTAACGAGACGGTCCCACTATGAATTGGAGTTCATTGCAGAGCCGACGCCCGAATCACTACATGTGCTTGCGACGACGATCACCCAGCGTCACGCCTGCGGCCACGAGCGTTATGCCGCCGATGACGAAGACCTCACCTGCAAGCGCGGAGGTATCACCCGTCTGGGCAAGCGCACCGTCCGCGGCCTTCTTCTTGGTGACAGAAGCCTTTGTAGCAGCCTGCGCAACCTGAGGCTTGGCCTGCGGCTCAGCCTTGGGATGATACTTGTCGTACTCGGCCTGAGCGGCAGCCAGGGCATCCTTGGCATCGCCAAGCTCGGCAAGCGCGGCGGCATAGGCGTCGTTGGCATCGGACAGCCTGGCATCGGCATCGCTCAGAGCAGCCTTGAGGTCAGCGGCGGCATCGACGGCGGCTTTATAGCGAGCGTAGGCAGCGTTCAGCTTGACCAGCTTCTCGTTGCCCGTCGTGCCCGCGGCAAGGGATGCCTTGTGGTCGACAGCCTCAAGATCGGCCTTGAGTGCCTCGTCGTTGGCAAGCTCGGCCTTGGCCTTAACGATCTCGAGGTTCGCATCGACGACGGCTTCGTTGGCGGCCTCGAGCTGCTTCTGGGCATCGGCGACACCGGCGACGGCAGCGTCATAGGCGGCCTTGGCGTCGTCGACCGCCTTCTGGGCGCCGGCGAAGCGCTCGAAGGCCTTGTTTGCGGTGGCAAGCTCGCCCTCGGCGGCCTTGGCCTTCTCCTGTGCGTCGGACAGGGCCTGCGTCTTGGCGGCAACTGCCTGCTTGGCGTCCGAAAGAGCGGTCGCGGCGTGCACATCTGCGGCCTGAGCCTTGTCAACGCCAGCCTGGGCAGTGTCGTCGGCCTTCTTGGCATCGTCAAGCGTGCCCTGCTTGTTCGCAAGGTCCGTCTTGGCGGCATCGCGCTTGGCGGTAAGGTCCTTGACCGAAGTAGTGGCGTTGTCATACGCCTCGTTGGCCTGGTCGGATTTTGCCTTGGCGGCATCGCGGGCGCTGCGAGCCTTCGCCTTGTGAGCGGTGGCCTCGGCTGCCTTCGCCTTGCTGTCAGCAAGCGTGGCGTTTGCCTTATCGAGAGCTGCCTGGGCAGTAGCGGCCTTGCTCTTGGCGGCTTCGAGCTTGGTCTGGGGCGTCTTGACGTCGATACCCTTGAGTTTGGCTTCGGCGGCGTCGTATGCCGTCTTCGCGGCGGCGGTGCCGGACTTAGCCTTCTCGTACTCGCCCTTGGCGGTGTTCATGTTCACATCGGCCGCGGTGAAAGCGTCCTGGGCGGCATCCTGCCCGTTTACAGCTGCGAAGTAAGCTTCCCTAGTAGTTCCAAAGTTCTTCTGCGCCTCGGCGAGCTTGCCCTGAAGCTCCTTGAGCTGCGCCTTCTGAGCCTGCGTGCCGCCTGCATTGTAGGCGGAATCGATGTAGTCGTTGACGAGCTTCTTGAACTCGGAGACAGTGAAATCCTTCTGCCCCGTGCTCCCGCTATAGTCGAAAACGGTTACCTCGGAATCGGTGTTCTTACCGCTACCGGTTGCGATGCCGATAGCCTTCGCACCGGCATCGATGATGTTGAGATAGTGTCCGCACTCATGGTAGATGCTGTTGTAGTGCTGGTAGATATAGTAGGAATCATATCGGTGGCTGCCGAGTTCGTCGCCATACTGCGCAACGTACTTATCGAATGCCTCTTTCTCTTGGGTGTAGAGACCGGTATATGGCCAGCCGAGGGTATCCTCGGTTTCGCCTCCGGTGTATGCTCCGCCGCCGCCTGCAAGGTTCTCACCTTGATCGAAATAGCAGTTCGAGTGTCCCCAGATGTTCGATGAATATGATGTATTAAGTGCGGCTGCCGCAGTCATGCGGAGGCTGACGCTGAGCTCCGACTGACCGTTCGCCTTGCGGAGGTTGTTCTGGGTATCGAGGTAGGTCAGGGCGTTGCGCATCTGCTCCAAGGAGAGCGGATTGGTGTCGCGAGACATGTCCTGATCGACGTAACTATCATACCAGTCCTGTTTCTCTGTCGTCCCCATGAGCATCGACGCGGCAGTACTTGCATTCGACTTCTGCTGGGCTGTGAAATCGCTGCTGTTGCTGATGTAGGCCATAAAGCCGAGCATGCCCTTATTGATGACTTCCTGGTCAACGGTCATGTTGGACTTGAGGTCAGCAATCTGCTGCTCAAGAGCCTCAACCTGGGCATTAGCAGCGTCATAAGCCTTTTCCGCGGCGTTCGAAGCGGCGCAGGCTGCCTCCCACTCGCTGCGCTTCTGCTTGCGAACTTCGACAAGCTTATCGTACGCAGCCTTCTTGTCTGCTTCGGTCTGCTGCGCCTTCTCGTATGCGGCCTTGGCGGCGTCGCGCTCGCTGGCGGCGGCGTTGTACTCCTCGTTTGCCGCATCGTATGCAAACTGGGCAGATGCCACAGCAGCGTTGGCGGCGTTGGCCTTCTCCTGCGCGGCGGTGGCGGTATTCTGGGCCGCCTGCAGGTTCGCCTGTGCGGTGGCGTCTGCAGTCGTCGCGGCATCGAGCGCGGCCTGCGCGGTCGCGAGCTCGCTGGCGGCAGTGGCCTTGGCAGCCTCGAGCGCGTTCAAATCGATACCCGCGCCCGAGGTCGCGGCATCAAGCGCGGCCTGCGCCTGGTTGAGCTTCTGCTGGGCGTTATCGCGCGCGGTGGTTGCGGCTGCGAGAGCAGCGGCAGTCTCCTGCTTCTTGGCCTGGGCGGAAGTCAGAGCGGCCTCAGTGTCATTCTTTTCCTGCTGAGCGCTAGCCTCGGCAGCCTTGGCCTGGTCCAGATTGGCCTGTGCAGTAGCAACGGCCTTATTGACGTCATCGAGCTTTGCCTGCGCGTCCTCGACGGCTTTCTTGGCAGCCTCGTACTCGTCCATACCCATAGCCTCGAGCTTGGCCTGGGCATCATCGAGAGCCTTCTTGGCCTCATCCTGCTTTGCCTTGGCGTCCTTGAGCGCCTGGGTCTTATCCTCGACACTCTTGTTGGCCTGGTCGAGCTGATCGTTCAGGTCGCCCAGCTTCTTCTGCTGCTGCTCGGTCTTTTCGACGGCGGCTTTGAGCTCGTCAATCTTCTCCTGGAGCGCGGCGACTTCTGCTGCGTTCTGCTCGATTTCGTTGTCGCTCACAGCCTGCGAGGCCTGATTCTTTTGCTGCTGCGCCTGCTTTTGAGACTGGCCCGCCGCATCGGCGTTCTTCTGGGCGGCATCGTAGGCGGCCTGAGCGTCCTTGAGCTGCTTTGCCGACTCCTCGGCCAGCTGGGCAGCCGTCTTTACGACCGCTTGGTTACCGGCGGCAACGGTGTTCTCTACAGAACTACCCCCCTGAACAGAATCGCCGTTATCGGTTGACGGTGCGGCGATTGCCGCCAGCGGCGACATGAGCGGCTGAGCGATGAGACCCGCCGTCAAAACGGTTGCGACGGCGCGGTTAGCAACGCCCTTGACGTTGACGGCCTTAGCCCGAGGCTCAAAGTGTTGTGGACTGTAGTTTGCCATGGCTTTCTCCCTTTGACACGGATGTATCCATACGCTTCAAAATGTAGGAGCTGGTTTTTGAATTCTGTTGCGCAACATTGGTCACCGGCAGAGTTTTTGAAACTAACACCTCATGGCATCACAATTTCGACACATATGAGGGCGTTCGTGAATCATATTTTCGTGAGATGGCGTCCGCTTTGTCGTATACGCTTGTTCTTACGTCATCCGCCCTGCCAGCCGACATCCAACTAGCGCCCTGCCCGCCTCGGTGTAGAGTAAGGGCGACGGGCGGGATATGCGGCCCGCGCCAGAACGAGGTGAACATGGAACTCGACAAGCAACAGATCGAACGACTGCGTGAGCGTCATCATCGGCGTCACGGCATCCGCCCTGCTCATAGCGAAGCCATGGAAAACGTCACCCGCTTCCTCAAGCGCGCGTTCAACATTCGCGAGGGACGCGCGCCCTATCACGCAATCCGAAAGCGCTTTGTAAACGGGGCGCGCCTGACTGGCTCCCACCTATGCATCCCCATCATCGCCATGTTAGTCGCGAGCATCGGCCTCGATATCGATTCGGACATCGCCATCGTGGGCGCCATGCTCATCTGCCCGCTCATGGGCTCGGTTCTTGCCATGGCATACGGCATTGCCACGCTCGACCGCGAGATTACCGTCGAAGCCGTCGCCGGCCTTGCGCTGCAAATGGCCTTTTGCCTGGTCACATCCACGTTGTACTTTAAGCTCTCGCCCCTTGGCGCCACCACAGCCGCCATTATCGACAACTCGACGCCCACCGTGTGGGACCTCGCTGTCGCGCTCGCCGGCGGCTTTGCGGGCGGCCTAGGCAACTCACGCGACCAGGAGCCCGCAACGCTCATCGCCGGTGTGGCCGTGGCGACCGCGCTCATGCCACCCCTGTGCGCGGCGGGCTACGGCATCGCCATCGCAAGCGGGTCGCTGTTTCTCTCGGCGCTTTACGAGTTTGGCATCAACGTCGTCTTTATCGCACTGGCCGCCGAAACCGTGCTACTTCTTCTGCGCGTGCCGCTCAAGCGCGACCTTAACGGCGACGGCATTGTGACCGCCGAGGAAAATGCCGAGGTCGACGAGCTGTCGCGCAAAGTGCGCCGCCGCATCATCGTGGGCACGGTGATCTTTGCCATCCCCTGCATCGTTATGACCGCGGGGTCTATTGGCTCGGCGCAGGCCGGCGTGCAGGACGGCTACGGCGTCACCGAGACCACACGCGAGCTTGCCGCGGTGCTGCCGGGCTTTAAGGATTACACCGTCGCCGTCGAGACCTCGACCACCGAAGACGACGAGGAGGGCATCGTCGAGCGCGAGATTGTCGCCCATGTGACAACGAGCGAGGCGCTCGGGGCGCACGACCGCCACGTCGCCCGCAAGCTCATCGACCTCAACGTGCCCGAACTCGATCGCGTGGAGTTCGATGTGAAGTGATGCCGGCGTGGGATGAATGCTCGCACGGACGCAAGTTACGACAAGGCGCAGACGCGATACGGACACGAGCAAATAGCGGGGTGCAGTTCACACCCGCGCCCCGCTCTCTGTTTTATTACCGTGAATCAACTGTCCGGATCGACATCGCCGGACTCCACCGTAAACGCAGGTTTGGTGCTCACCAGATAAAATCGGGTCACTTTGCTATCTCTAAATAGATAGAGCTGGCCTTGCTCGCGTCGGCGTGACATATACGCCACGTGGACCGTACCGAATTCTTCACCGTTTTCCTTCTTTAATATCAGGATATTGGGGTCATCCGTACGCTTAAACTGCCCGTCTGTGCAGATTCCGTCTTGGTCGACCAGCTGCCATCGACAGTTGTCCTCCTCAAGAAAAGCCAGGGTTTCCCGACTCGTTTTGTCATCCCGATAGAAACCATCAATGGCAAACCCTTCGGAAGCGCATTCCTGCATATAGGACGTTTCTCGGCTTATAGCAAACAGCCCTGTAGCGCCCAGGAGCACAGTCAGGCAGACCACTGCAAGGGTTATCGAAATAGCACGGCGACCCATGTTAGCCCAACCGATAGTTATTTAACGGAGCGCGAAACATACCTGGAACCTCCGATATCAGGGGGGAACGTCACCGGCAGGCCAGCGACACCTATATGCTTCTTTTATCAAACCATATGGCTGTCACTCGCGGAGGGGGCATCGGCGAACGGCGTGCTTTCATACGCCATTGGTCAAACCTAAGCGCGGCCCTACAACCCGTACTTGTACACGCGGTAGATGAACTTCTCGGCTTCCATCTCGTAGGTGGCGATGGGCAACCCGTAGCGATCGTACTCGGCAAAGGTCTTGGCCCGGCCCGATGCCACAAGCATGCTATTCGAATCGCCGACGCGCTGTGCACTGCTTACGTAGCCCGAAAACGGCACGGCGATCTGGTCCTCGAGCTCGTAGGTACGCGCGGTCTCGTCTACCGCGAACACGCGCCCAAACGAATGCGTGCCCTTGTTGTAGTCGGTCACCACCGCGGCGCCCAGCTGGCCCCAGTCGAACTTGGGATAGCTCTCGGCCGCACCAAAGTTGTTGTCGTACAGCAGCACCTGGTAGCAACCGGTCGTTGCCGTGTCAGGACTCGGCAGATACGTCACGCTGTGCTGGCCTGCGTTGAGCGAAAAATCGCCCTGGGCTTGCAGCAGTTTGTCCTCAAAGCCCGAACCGGCCCAGAAATCGGGCGAGCCCATGAGCCAATCGACCGTGGGCGTGCCGTAGATATCGGCGAGCTTGATGACCGTCGAGGTTTCGCGCGAGCTGAGCAGGACGGTACCGCCGCCGAGCCACTGAATCGTGTTGATATGGATCCAATCCAGGTCGCCGTCCAAGGCCACCTTGGCGCTCGCTTTGAGATCGGGGAACATGTCGCCCAGGTCCACGACGAGGGAGACATCGCCGATTGTCACGTCGATTTTGATGATGAGGTCCTCGACATTAACGCGGTCGTCCTTGCCTTTTTTGGCAGCCGCGCGGTCGACGTCCAAATCGGCTTCGGAGCCGGCATGGCTCGCCAGCACCAGCAGATTGCGTCGTCATCGAAGGCGTAGTCGTGGTGCAACTCATAGTCGCCCGTGCTCCAGACGTTTACCACCTGGCCGATGGCGTTAATCTGGGCCATCTTGGTAGTCGAGACGCTCATGATCATGCTGCCGTCGCCTGGGAACAGCAGGCGATGGCAGCGGTAGCCGACAATCGGCACCTCGCCGCGGATCTGGCCGTCGTTGTCGTAGAGGTACATAAAGTCGAGCTTGGACGAGTCGTTGCCCAGGATGGTAAAGAGACCATCGGCAAGCGGCGTGTTGGACTCCCCCGCCGTGACGGCGAGGCGTTCTTCCTCCTCGCCCTTGAGAGCCGGGGTCTCAACCGTGAACGTCGAGGTTCGGCTGGCGCCGTCTTGTGCGGTACAGGTGAGGGTTACCGTGTTTTTGTGGTTGGGAATGAGGCCGATGACCTTGAACTCGTGCTCCGTTGCCGGCGTGTCGCCGCTGTGGGGCCCACGGGAAAAGGCGGCGACTTTGGGCGCGTCACCGGACTTTTTGCGACCGGCGACCTTGTAGGAGACGGTTACGGGATCTACCGTTGCAAAGCGGACGTAGCAGCTCAGGATGTCGGTGCCAAAGGAGTCCTGTGCGACAAACGGGGCAGTTTCGTCGTAGCCGCCTGCAGCATACTCAGCATCGAGCCGCTCCTTGATGGCCGCTTGTTTCTCGACGTCATAGGTCGCGACAATCTGCTTGTGCAGCTTCTTTTGCTCGTCGGTGAGCTCGTTGCTCGCAGTAGATGCGTCGTTCGCGCTGACGCCAAAAGCAGAGCAGCCCATGAGCTCTGTCCCGGCAAGCGCCAGCGCGCCCGCCGCACCCGCAAGAGCCGCTCGACGCGAGAACAGTCTGCCGTCTTTGTCACGCAATTTCAAATCGTTACCGTCTTTGAATGCCACTGTCGTTTCCTTCATATGCGGAGGCACTTGCCCAGCCTTGTCCAATATCGCTCGCAGCTTAGCAAACGCCCCTTAGCGGTAGCTTAGGTTTGCGGCGATGCAGAGACACAGGACGCACAGTTGGCCCGCAATGCCCCCGAATCATTCGAGACGGCCGCGATGGCGCTCAATCCAGCCCACGGCAAAGTCGACAAGCTCGCGCTGGCGCATAAAACGGATTATCCCGTTACCGAGAGGCGCCGTACGAACCGAGCATTCACGCTCAAAAGCAGCACCGATTTCATCGAAATCCTCGCCATCGACAAAGAGCGTGCGGTATTCCTTCCATATGCGTCGACCGTTTTCCACAATCGCACTGTGTTCCACACAGTCGTGCTTGCCGGGGTACTGCGCACGGGCATCTGCCAAATGCAGTGACGTATTCTTGTCATAGCCAACGCCCACCAGCAGAACATAGCCGTCCAAATCGTACAGACGCGCGATGGGCGATCCATCGCCAAAGATGTTGCTCAGGTCGTGGTTCTCCGTCAGGAATTGCGCTGCTGGCCGTTTGCCGCCACTGAACGCGCTGGGTGATCGCTGCGAAACGTGCCCGGCCACGTCCGGAACATCTCAGCCACGGCACCCATCGTGTTGGTGGGCGTAATGCGCTTGTCATAGGCAGGCCAGTTATCGCGAATCAGCTGCAACTATTCTTGCGGCTCTTGCCAATGGACACCACTCTCGGGGTCCAAGCTTTTCCATGATTGCGTCGGCATCATGATGGTACCGGTCTCGCCCACCATCTGGAGCAGCGCCTCGATTACCGGCTGTGCGCCGCCGCACACATATCCAAGCGCGCTGAGCGAGCAATGGACCATAACCGTCTGCCCTGCGCACATACCGACAGCGGAGAGCGCGTCGAGGATATCCTGCTTAAGCACGATTTGCCGATCCATTACCGTTTCCCCTCTATCCCCGCACATCAGTTTCTTTTGCGTCATGCGCCGAAATGGCACACAGGCTATGCGGCGCATGACGCTGCAAATGATACGTTTCCTAATGTTGCCGAGGGATCATTATTTAGTACTTGAAGAAGCCCTCGCCCGAGCTTTCGCCCAGCTTGCCTTCGTCGAGCATCTGCTTGAGGACGGATGCCATGGCCTTAAAGTTGTAGGGCATCATCATCTTTTTGAGCAGCGGGCTCACCAGGCCCGGCACCTTCTGATACTGCATGACGATGTTGTAGGCCGTCTGGATACCAACCGTGTCGAATACGCGGAACGGACCCTTGGGGGCGCCAGTGCCACGCGTCCACGCGAGGTCGATGCTCTTGGGGTCACTCACACCCGAGGCATACAGGTCAAGGCCCGCAAGCAGCCACGGCACCAGCATGGAATTGAGCAGATAGCCGTTCTTTTCCTTGTTGACGGGCAGGGCAAGCATGCGAATATCGTTGGCAAAGTCGACGAGCTCATCGAAATAGCGCTTGTCGGTTTGGCCCTGTGCCATGACCTCGGTCATGTTGTTCTTCCAGATGGAGTTGGCAAAGTGCAACGACAGGTACTTCTCGGGGCGGCCGGTGTACTTGGCAAAGGTACTCGGCAGCAGCGTGGAGGAGTTGGTCACGACGACGGTCTTTTGCGGGAGTACCGGGGCGAGCTTCTTGTAGAAGTCGATCTTTGCCTGGGTGTCCTCGGCCATAGACTCGATGACCAGGTCGGCGTCGGCCACTGCCTTGGCAAGATCGAGCTCCAGCTTGAGTGTGGAGTAGGCGCGCTCGACGGCGGCGAGTGCCACCTCCTTGTCGAAGGGCCGATCGCTATCGGCGATACCGGCGCACCACTCGCCCGTGCCGTCCTCCATGCCCTCGATAGCAGCGATGTACTCCTCGCGCACATGATCGATCTTGGGCTGGGTGCGGCCGATGCTGCCCTCGCTGCGCAGCCAAATCGTTACATCAAAGCCGCAGTAGGCAGCCTGAAAGGCAATCTGGCTTCCCAACACGCCGCCGCCAGCAACACAAACGGTCTTGTAGCTCATGAAACGGTCCTCTCTTACGTAATTCCATAGATGTGTATTTATTCAACCGTAAGGGGACTGCACGCTGGGGGTGGGTTCTATAAACGGACGGTAATTTGCGGCGAACGGCTACACCTGTTCATTATCTCAGGGCTTTAAAGGCCGTTTATCGTACCGCAGGGCCGTCGTTTTCGGAAGTGCGGTGAAAAATTGAGTTTCGCCGACCAGACCGACTTTTTTAGCAACAAAACCGCAGGTAACGAGAGCCCAAAAGAGCAGTGTGCTCGGAGGTTCGGAGTTTTTCCCCGCACTTCCGAAATCCGAGTCCGCTGAAGGCGTCAACAAGCCCATTTACGCAACATATGTCCAGCAAAAACGGGTGGTAGCCGGCACGGCTGCCACCCGTTTGTCTCATGTCCAGCCCAAAGCAGGCCAGTTACTTCTTAATGCCGCGTCCCAGGCGCTCAGCGACCGATGCCACGGCCTCCTCGCCGGCCGGTCCGCAACTCGTGCAGCCGTCGTGGGCACGCATCTGGCCGGTAACCTCGTCCATCGCGAGCGGCGCCACCTTCTCGAGCTTAAAGCCCTTGCCGGCGCGCATGTTCTCCTTTGCCACGCTAATCATGAGCTTAATACGGTTGAGCTGGTTGACCTCGGACGCGCCGGGGTCATAGTCCACCGCGACGATATTGCTCTCGGGGTGCTGGCGGCGCAGCTCCTTGATCACAGCCTTGCCCACCACGTGGTTAGGCAGGCACGCGAAGGGCTGCGTGCAGATGATGTTGGGCGCACCGTGGTCAATCAGGTCGAGCATCTCGGCCGTGAGCAGCCAGCCCTCGCCCATGTTGTTGCACACCGAAAGCACCGTACGGGCCTTGTCCGCCATGGTGCCGATGCGCTCGGGCGCCTCGAAGCGGCGGGACTTCTCGAGCATCTCCTCCACCGGCGTACGCATCCAGTCCACCAGCTTGATGAGCGCCTGCATACCAGCGCGCGTGGTAGCAGAGCTTCCCAGCTCGTCCTTCTGCAGTTCGGCGTTACTCATGGAGTACAGGAAGAAGTCGAGCAGGCCCGGCACCACTGCCTCGCAGCCCTCGCGCTCGATAACGTCGACCACGTGGTTGTTGGCTGTGGGGTGGAACTTGACCAGAATCTCGCCGACCACGCCCACGCGCGGCTTGGTGCCCTCGCCCACAAGCGGCATAGTGTCGAACGCGCGGATGGCCTCACGCGCAAGCTTGGTGTAGTTGTGCCTGTTGAACTTGGGCGCCAACTTGCGGGCGCGTGCCATGTACTCCTCGTAGAGTGCGTTGGCAGCACCGGGCGTGGCCTCGTACGGGCGGCAGCGGTAGAGCATCTGCATCATCACGTCGCCAAAGAGCACCGCGTAGACCGCCTGCTTAAGCAGCGCCGGCGTAATCCTAAAGCCGGGGTTGTCCTCACCGAGCGCCACTGCCGAAAGCGAGATCACCGGAATCTCGGGGTGCCCGCTCTCGCACAGTGCCTTGCGGATGAGCGCGATGTAGTTGGTAGCACGGCAGCCGCCGCCGGTCTGGCTGATAACCACGGCCGTCTTGGACAGGTCGTACCTGCCGCTCTCGATGGCCTCCATAATCTGACCCGTTACCAGAATCGACGGGTAGCAAATGTCATTGTTCACGTAGCGCAGGCCGGCCTCGACGGCATCGTGGTCGGTCGAGGGCAGCAGCTCCAGGTTGTAGCCGGCACCGCGGAACACCTCTTTGACCAGGTCAAAGTGAATCGGCGCCATCTGCGGACACAGGATGGTGTAGCCCTCCTCGCGCATCTGCTCGGTAAAGGGCACCTTGGGCCACGCGGTCGAAGCACCCTCGCGCTGAGCCTCAAACGTGTACTTGCGGCTCGCGAACGCGGGGGCATCCGTGGAGGGTGCCACCGGCGCGGCGTCGCCCCGCTCGTAGGCCTCGCCCGCGGCCGTAGCCTCGGCCAGGCGCTCGGCTTCCTGGTCCTTGAGCGCGGCCATGAGCGAGCGGATGCGGATGCGCGCGGCGCCCAGGTTGGACACCTCATCGATCTTGAGCACGGTGTAGATCTTGCCGCTGGCCTCCAGGATCTCCTGCACCTGATCGGTAGTCAGGGCATCGAGACCGCAGCCGAAGGAGTTGAGCTGAATCAGGTCCAAATCGTTGCGCATCGTCACAAAACGGGCGACGGCGTACAGGCGGCTGTGGTACATCCACTGGTCGACGACGCGGATCGGGCGCTCGGGCTTTACCAGATGTGCGAGCGAATCCTCGGTAAAGGCCGCAAAGCCAAAGCTCGAGATAAGCTCGGGCAGGGCGTGGTTGATCTCGGGGTCGTTGTGGTAGGGACGGCCGGCGAGCACAATGCCATGGCCACCGTGGTCCTCGACCCACTTAAGGGCCTCCTCGCCCATGGTCTGGATGTCCTCGTGGAAGCGCGCGTCGGCCTCAAAGGCGGCGTTGACGGCGGCATCGACCTCGGAGCGCGTGATCTTGGGACCGCGCACGCGACCGCGACCGGCCTCAGCATCGGCCACGCGGTCGACGGCGAGCACCTGGTACAGACGACGCTTGAGCTCGGTCTTGTCGTGATAGGGCACAAACGGATACAGGAACTCGATGTTCTGCTCGCGGATCTCGTCAATATTGAGCGCCAGCGCCGTGGGGTAGCTCATGACGATGGGGCAGTTGTAACAGTTGCCAGCCGTCGGATCCTCCTTGCGCTCCCAGCGCACGCACGGCATCCAAATGAAGTCGACATCGCGGTCGATAAGGTTCATCACATGGCCGTGGCTCATCTTGGCCGGATAACACACGCTCTCGGACGGCATGGACTCGATGCCCGCCTGGTAGGTCTTCTTACTCGACTGGTCGGACAGCTGCACGCTAAAGCCTAGGCGCGTAAAGAACGCATGCCAGAAGGGGTAGTTCTCGTACATGTTGAGCGCGCGCGGAATGCCGACGGTGCCGCGCGGGGCCTCGTCGGGACTCAGGACCTCGCGGTTAAAGAGCAACTCGTTTTTCTTTTTGAAGAGGTTGGGGGCCTCGGTTTTCTGCTTTTTGTGGCCGGCGCCCTTCTCGCAGCGGTTGCCGGTAATGAAGCGCCTGCCGCCGCCAAAGTCGTTGACGGTAAGCTGACAGTTGTTGGAGCAGCGACCGCAGCGGACATGCTTTTGCGTCACGGTGAGGTGCGCGATGTCCTCGGCAGAAAGAATGGTCGAGGTGCCGTCGGCGCCGGCGCGATCGCGGGCGAGCAGGGCAGCGCCATAGGCGCCCATGCAACCGGCGATGTCGGGACGCACGGCGTGAACGCCGGTGAGCTGCTCAAACGCGCGCAGCGTGGCATCAGACATAAAGGTGCCGCCCTGAACGATCACCTGGCTGCCGATCTCCTTGGGATCGCGCAGCTTAATAACCTTGAACAGGGCATTCTTAATGACGGAATAGGAAAGACCGGCCGCGATATCGCCCACCGTGGCGCCTTCCTTTTGCGCCTGCTTGACACGCGAGTTCATGAAGACCGTGCAGCGGCTGCCCAGGTCGACCGGGGCCTTGGCATGGATGGCGGCATCGGCGAACGCGCGCACGTCCATGTTCATAGAGACGGCGAAGCTCTCGATAAAGCTGCCGCAGCCCGACGAGCAGGCCTCGTTGAGCATGATGTGCTCGATGACGCCGTCCTTGACGCGCAGGCACTTCATGTCCTGGCCGCCAATGTCCAGAATGAACTCGACGCCGGGCAGGAACGCCTTGGCGCCGCGCAGGTGAGCGACGGTCTCGATTTCACCCGAGTCTGCCTTGAGAGCCTCGATGAGCAGCGCCTCGCCGTAGCCCGTGGTGGTCACGTGGCCGATGGTGCAGCCGGCGGGGATGTGGTTGTAGAAATCGGCCATGATGACCTTGGCCGTGCCCAGGATGTCGCCATTGTTGTTGCCGTACCAGGTGTGCAACAGCTGGCCGTCCTCGCCCACGAGCGCGGCCTTCATGGTGGTGGAACCGGCGTCGATGCCGATGAACACGCGGCCGGTGTAGCCTTCGAGTTTGCCCTTGGGGACGACTTCCTGGTCGTGACGGGTTTTGAACTCGGCGAAGTCCTCGTCGGTGGCAAAGAGCGGATCCAGGCGCTCGACCTCGGCACCCTGTGTGTCACCCAGGGCATCGATAGCCTCGATGAGCTGCGGGAACGTGCTGAGCTTGTTGGACTCATGCGCCATGGCGGCGCCGCTCGCCACAAACAGGTGGGCGTTTTGGGGCACAATGCGGTGCTCCTCGTCCAGGTTGAGCGTGAGGTAGAAGCGGTGGCGCAGCTCGGAGAGGTACTGCAGCGGGCCACCCAGGAAGGCGACGTTGCCGCGGATGGGACGGCCGCACGCTAGGCCCGAGATGGTCTGGGTCACGACGGCCTGGAAGATGGAGGCAGCCACGTCCTCGGGGCGGGCGCCCTCGTTGAGCAGCGGCTGGACGTCGGTCTTGGCAAAAACGCCGCAGCGGCTGGCAATGGGATAGATGGTGGTGGCGTTTGCCGCGAGCTCGTTGAGGCCGCTGGCATCGGTGTGCAGCAGAGTGGCCATCTGGTCGATGAACGCGCCCGTGCCGCCGGCGCAGGTGCCGTTCATGCGCTGCTCGATGCCGTTGTCGAAGTAGATGATCTTGGCATCCTCGCCGCCCAGCTCGATAGCGACATCGGTGGCCGGGATGAGGGTCTCGACGGCGCGCTTGCTGGCGATGACCTCCTGGACAAACTCCAGGTCGAGCCACTGGGACAGCAGCAGGCCACCCGAGCCGGTAATGGCGCAGGTCATTTGGGCCGTCGGCAACACGGTCGCGGCGCCTTCGAACAAGTCGCGGGCACAGGCGCGGACATCGGTGTGATGGCGCTGGTACTTGGCGTACACGATCTGGTTGTTGTCGTTGAGCACGGCGAGCTTGACGGTGGTGGAACCCACGTCGATGCCCAGGTGCAGGTTGCCGCGGACGGCCTCGGGGTTGAAGATCGCGCCTTCGGGGGCCTGGGCGGCGGCTACGGGCTCAGCGGCGGTGGCGGGCTCGCTGACGACGGACGTCTCCCCTGCCACGTTCTTGGCATCGGCAACTGCCTCAGCAACTTTCTCGGCAGCCGCGGTCGCGGCCTTCTGCGCTGCGTCCACCACGGCGGGCGCAGCCTCGCGTGCGGCAGCGACCACACGGTCTTTAATGCCCTCGACGAGTTTGCTCATTGTCTCTCCTCTTAGTTGTTGGACTCGACGGTTGCGGTGGTGTCGACCGCGTCCTCGAGCTGCAGATTCAATAGCTTCATGCCGTATTCCGGCACGTTGATATCGATGGGTTGGCCATACAGGTCGCCGGGGCGCACAAAGGCGATGACCGTCATAATGCGCGCCATGGTCTCGGGCGATTCAGAAAGGTCACGCTCAAACCAACGTTGGATCATGCCGACCTCGGCACTTACGACATAGGTGACGTAGTAGTCAAAGAAGGTGCCCAGCGCCAAGCCCAAAATGCCCGTCTGTGCACGCGGCACCACGGCCTCGCGTGCGGTATCGATGATCTTTTTAATAAAGGCGGGGTCGCCGCCCGGGCCCAGCAGGGCCCCGATAAGGTCGCGATTAGCCGCAAGATAGCGAAGCAGCTCAACCGAGCCGGGTGCCGGCTCGAGCTCGTCGATGTTGCGGTAAAGATCGGGTAATTGAGCTGCGGTGATAAGCTCCACCCGCTCACGAATCTCGGCAAGCAGGCCGTCCTCGATCTGGCTGATAAAGTCGGGGATATCGCGGTAGTGCGAATAGAACGTGCGGCGCGTAAGGCCGGCACGCTCGGTGAGCGACGCGACGTTAATGCGCGAAAGGTCGCCGCTTTCGGCAAGCTCGCTGGCAAGTGCCTGGCGAAGGGCGCGCTGCGAGCGAAGGGACCGGCGATCGCATTTCTCGAGCTGGGACAAGCGTCCTCCTTGTTACTCAGCCTGTGCGCTATTGCACAGTGCGAGTATTATTACACACCGTGTGCATCAACACGTAAAGGCAATATTTAGGATGTGACGAAGGGCAGTCCCTTTGTCACATTATTCGATGACGGTGCGGGAATTTTGCTTGCGCATGGTGGCGAGCATATGCTTGGGGACGGCGTGGACCATGCAACTGCCGATGGTCACGCTCGCGGCGGCCTTGGCCGCGTCACTGCCGTTTTTGGTCGCGTAGCTGTGACGGAAACGCTTGAGCATGGCGATATCGTTGCCGCCGTCGCCGTAGACCGCGACCTCGTCCTCGGCAATACCGTAGTAGCCCGCCAGCCACGCCACGCTCTCGCCCTTGTTGCACGCCACGTCCGTGATCTCGAACATCACCGGATCGAACGGCGCGTTGACCACGCGGTCCGATCGCTCAGCCAAATATGCCTTAAGGTCGCGCTCCAGCTCGGGCGAGGTCACGCGGCAGTTGATTTTGCACACGTCATGACGCAGGATGTCACCGATCGGCTGGTCGAAATACTGTTCCTCGTGATACCCGCCACGTGCACGCATGCCGCGCATCACGATGCGCTTGATAGGACTGTCCTTTTTAAAGCCCGCCTGGTGCATCTCGAACGAACCGCTCGAGAACATGCCGTCGGGCGTGGAGCAGTCGAAGCAAATGTCCGGGAACGCCTTGAGCAGCTCCTCGGTAACCTGCGGGTCGATGGTCCAGGTCTTGAGCACCTCACCATGGCTGTCGCGCACGATGGATCCGTTGGAGCAGCAGGCGTCGAGTGCCAGACCTGTGAAGCCATGCTCGCCGATCGGCAGCGTCGAGCGTCCGGTCGCGGGAACCACATGCAGCCCGGCTTCGGTCAGCTCGCGAATGGCGCGGCGGATGGTTCCGTCGGCCTCGTGTAGGGCATTCAGCAGCGTTCCGTCTAAGTCACTCGCAAACATCTTGATCATGGGCATGCCTCTCCTTCGTCTGCACGATATTGTAGACGAGAACGGGCGCGCCCCAAGAGAGGCACGCCCGTCAGGCGAAAGATTGTCCTACACCGCGGCGGGGCCATGTTCGCCGGTGCGGATGCGGATAACCTCCTCGGCCGGCTCGACCCAAATCTTGCCGCCTCCAACGGCACCGCAATCTTGGAAACGGCGCGGCAACGGGCGCGAAACCAACGGGAAATACGCGAGCAAGGAAGCCGCGAGCGCGCCCGTCCCGGCTAGCGCCGGAACAGCTCGCGGGCTCGGTCGCGGAGATCGGTAGCTCGGATGACGCCCTCGTAGCGGTTGATACGCAAGCGCGGGAAGGCATTGAAGAAGCGCAGGTCGCGGCGGCTGAGTGACACGCTCGGCACCGGACGGCTTATGCCCTTGCCGGCAAGGCGACGACTGAGCGACGGACGCGGCATGCTCGGTGCGGCATCGGCCACGCGGCGGGCGGCAAGCGCCAGGCCGCGAGCACCATCCGAGATAAACGTCGGCATCGAAGCCTTCTCGCGCAGGGCATCGAGCGCCGCGTCGCCCAGCTCGACCAGCCACGCGTTAACGGCACGGCCGCGGATGTGCGTCTGCGCCACCGAGTCGATCGCCGAATCGGGAATACGTTCGAGCATGGAGTCGGACGCATCGGCAAGCGACTCATTGATGCGGTCGGCAAGGTCGGCCCGGACGCGCTCCAGCTGATCGGACAGACGCCGCCAGCTCGCCAACGAGCACAACGCGTCGACCATCATCGCGACCGCGACGATAAAGGCGGACAGCCGCACAATCAGCACCGGCAGATGGCCAAGCAGCCCCAGCAATGCCGGCTCCACTAAACGGCAAATACACAACGCACCCAAGCCAAACGCGCAGGCCCAGTACAGGCAAATGCGTCCGTGCAAGTTAAACGGCAGGTGCGAGTAATCCCAAAAGCGAGCGCCCGTTGTTTTTTCCAACAGTACGCCTACGCTGTACTCAATCACGCTGCATACGAGCGCTGCAGCGACAAACTGGCTTGAGGCATCCGGAATCCCGCGCAACAGCAGCCAGCAGGCAATGCCGCCCACACCATAGATAGGACAACACGGCCCCAGCAAAAAGCCGCTGTTGGCAAATCGTCCGTGATTGAGCATGGCGCAGACCGTCGACTCCCACGCCCAGCCGCAAAACCCGTAAAAGGCAAACGAGAGCACCAGTGCCGAAAGCGGGCAGACGGCAAGCGTCGCGCCGCCAAACGCCATATCAATCGCGGTCCCCACCGTCTACCCTCTCCTCTTTTCGCTCGATTCGCCACTCACGCCATCGTCTGCCTCGTCCTTGCGCGGCAGACGGCCGGCGATCGTCTCGCGCAGAGCGCACCATTTATCCGCCAGGCACACAATCCATGCCTCACGACACGTCGGCGGCACCGGCACCAGCGGAAACATATGGCGCACGATAATATTCCGCTCGCGCGGCGTCAGATCAAAATCTTCCTCCGCACGCGCCAGGGCAAAAAATGGATGCCGAAATCCGTGCAGTCGATGGCTTGGGTCGGGATCGTGCCAGTCATAGAGAAAGTAATCGTGCAGCAGGGCCCCGCGCAACAACGAGGCGCGGTCGACCGAGACACCGACGCGGCCCAGGCGCTCGGCAAAGGACAGACTTGCCCGCGCCACCGAGGTCACATGCGCATACACCGTCACGTCGCCATGCTGGATAAACTCGCGCGTCAGGTCCAAGCGGCCCGCCTGGGCGAGCTGGCGGGCGGCATCGTCGACCTCGTGCGCGATTTTCTCGGCACGAACGGCATCGGACATGCTGCCTCCTTCCAGCGGCTCACGGCGGCAAGCCACGGCCTGCACGTATTGAAAAAATCATCATCGAATCTATCAGTATGGCATCGGACAAAACGTTTTGCCCCACCAGTTGGCGAATTACCGCGCCGCCGTCACATATCAAACGCCAAAATGTGCGAGACTGTCTTGTGCAATTGTGTCGGCCGAGGGAGCGCCGGCACTCGATTCGCATGGAGTAACCCACAACGATGCTGCTTACGCAAACGACAACGCCCGAGGACGTCAAGGCTCTTAATCGTGCCGAGCTCCCGCAGCTCTGCGACGAGATTCGCCACGCCATCCTCGAAAGCTCCGCCGCCGTCGGCGGGCACGTTGCCCCCAACCTGGGCGTCGTTGAGCTTACGGTCGCGCTCCATCGCGTGTTTAACTCCCCTATCGACAAGATTCTCTTTGACGTTTCGCACCAGACCTACGCCCACAAGGCGCTGACTGGGCGCGCGTACACTTATATCGATCCGAAGCGCTTTGGCGAGGCCTCTGGCTTTGCCAATCCCGACGAGTCCGAGCACGACCTGTTCGCCATGGGCCATACCTCCACGTCGGTGAGCCTGGGCTGCGGCCTGGCGCACGCTCGTGACCTGGCGGGCGATGCGTACAACGTCATCACCATCATTGGCGACGGCTCGCTTTCGGGCGGCCTGGCGTTTGAGGGCTTCAACAATGCCGCCGAACTCGACAGCAACCTGATCATCATCGTCAACGATAACGACCAGTCCATCGCCGAGAACCACGGTGGCCTCTATCGCAATCTGGCCGAGCTGCGCGCCAGCAACGGCACCTGTGAGCGCAACGTTTTCCGCGCGATGGGACTCGACTACCGTTATTTGGACGCCGGCAACGACGTGTTGGCCCTAGTCGACGCGCTGCAGGAACTGCGCAATATCGATCATCCCATCGTGCTGCACGTCTCCACCGCCAAGGGCAAGGGCTTTGAGCCAGCCCAAAACGACCCCGAGCGCTGGCACCACGTGGGTCCGTTTGACATGGCGACCGGGCGCAAGCTCTGCCCGGGCCATCCGAGCGAGCCTGCGCCGCGCACCTACGCCGACATTACGGGCGAGGCGCTCAGCGCCGCCATCGAGCGCGATCCGCAGGTCGTGGGCATCACGGCCGCCACACCCTACATCATGGGCTTTACACCCGAGCTTCGCGCCGCCGCCGGCAAACAGTTCGTCGATGTGGGCATTGCCGAGGAGCACGCCGTGACCTTTGCCACCGCGCTTGCGCGCTCGGGCGCCAAGCCAGTCTTTGGTGTGTACGGCACGTTTTTGCAGCGCGCCTACGACGAGCTGTGGCACGACCTGTGCCTCAACGACGCCCCCGCAACCATTTTGGTGTTTGGTGCGTCAATCTTTGGCACCACGTCCGAGACGCACCTTTCGTTCTTTGATATTTCCATGCTGGGCGGTCTTCCCAACATGCACTACTTGGCGCCGGCCTGCATGGAGGAATATCTGTCCATGCTGAGCTGGTCGCTCGACCACCGCGAGCATCCCGTGGCAATCCGCGTACCGGGCATCGGCCTGGTAAGCCGCCCCGACCTTGCGCCCGCCGAAGACACCGACTACAGCGCCGTTCGCTACAACGTGGTGCGTCAGGGCCGCGACGTTGCCGTGCTCGCGCTTGGCGATTTCTTTGAGCTGGGTGAGCGCGTGGCAAACCGCTTGGCCGCCGAGTACGGTATCGAGGCCACGCTCGTCAACCCTCGCTTTGCAGCCGAGCTCGACCGCAAGTTCCTCGACAGCCTTGCCGCCGAGCATCGCGTCGTCGTCACCCTCGAGGACGGCATCTTGGACGGCGGCTGGGGAGAGCGCGTGGCATGTTATCTGGCATGCACGCCGTTGCGCACGCGTACCTTCGGCATCGCCAAGGGCTTCCCCGACCGCTACGACCCCAACGAGTTGCTCGCGCAGAACGGCATGACGGTCGAGAACATGGCCGCCGAAGCCGTAAGGCTACTCAACGAGTAAATAACCTCCGCAAGGGAAGCACCCCTGCGGAGGTTTTTATTTTCGCGGCGCGATTATCTCAATCTGTAACATCTAGAGCCCGAATTCCCGTCTAACTGTTACAGATTGAGACATTCGAATTCCCCTGAAGAGAAAATCTCAATCTGTAACAGTTAGAACCCATTTCCTCGTCTACCTGTTACAGATCGAGACAAAACAGCGAGGCGGGCCGTCCGAAAAGCACTATCTCAGCAGCAACAACCGACGTTTGTCCAGATAAAACCTGCCAAAATAAACCTGTCCCTTTTTGGTAGGTAGAATTACCCATAAGGTAAGTATGTTTCTGAGTTATTTTGTGTTGACCCATTTGAGCGCGATAGGGTATAACTCTACTCAACCGCTAGGGATTTTATTGAGAAAGGTGTTCTACCATGAGCAAGAACCTCTCCCAGCAGGTCGTTCTCGACCGCCGCGGCTTCGTTGCCGCCACCTTCGCAACCGTCGCCGGCCTTGGTCTTGCCGGCTGCTCCGACACCAGCGCCGAGGCCGACAAGGGTTCCGCCGCCGGTTCCTCCAAGAGCTCCGAGGATACCGAGGCTTCCACCACGCTCGACGCCAAGGCATTCGACAAGCTCGTCGACAACGGCCCCAAGGCCGATGACGATGCCGTCGCCGCCAGCACCTGGGCCACGGCCGTCAAGGACGCCGGCGTCTTTAAGATCGGTGGCGTTCAGACTTCCACGCTCTTCTCCCTCCTCAACGAGAAGGACGGTCAGACCCGTGGCTTCGATGCCGGTATCGCGCAGCTCCTGTCCAACTACATCCTGGGCGAGAACAAGGTCGAGATCACCCAGGTGACCTCGGACACGCGCGAGTCCGTCTTGCAGAACGGCCAGGTCGACGCCGTCTTTGCCACCTACACCATCACTGACGAGCGCAAGAAGCTTGTCTCCTTTGCCGGTCCCTATTACTACACGCAGCAGGCCATCCTGGTGCTCGCCGATAACGACGACATCAAGAGCGTCGACGACCTGGCCGACAAGAACGTCGCCGTCCAGTCCGGCTCCAACGGCCCCGCCATCCTGGAGGAGTTCGCCCCCAAGGCCAGCCAGCAGGAGTTCAAGACCGACGAGGAGGCCCGCCAGGCACTCCAGCAGGGCCGCGTTGACGCCTACGTCATCGATAACAACATGCAGCAGAGCGCCCTGGTCCGCGAGCCCGGTAAGTACAAGATCGCCGGCAAGCCCTTCGGCAGCAAGGAGCCCTATGGCATCGGTCTGCCGCTCGATTCCGACGGCGTCGCCTTTGTCAACGACTTCCTTAAGAAGATCGAGGACGACGGCACCTGGACCGAGCTGTGGCAGATCTGCATCGGCGACCGTACGGGCGACACCAATGTTCCCGAGCTGCCCGAGATCGGCGCCTAGGCAGCGAGCCTGGTAACGGCCGCAACGAAACCATATGGAAACGCACGATGCACTTTATTGCGATAAACTGTTTCCAATCTGAGTTGTCGGAGCTTCCGTACACACGGGAGCCCCTTTCCTTATCGGCGGGAGGTCCGCATGAGTCTCTCCGAACTCTGGTCGCTCTATGGCCAGAACTATATCGACGCGCTGCTAGCAACCTGGGGCATGACGCTTGAGTCGTTTGCCATCGCCATGGTGCTGGCCGTCGCCGTCACCGTGATGCGTGTGTCGCCGCTCAAGCCGCTGCGCGTCTTTGGCGACCTGTATGTCCAGGTCTTCCGTAACATCCCCGGCATCGCGCTGCTCATCATCGTCGTCTACGCGCTGCCGCCGCTCAAGGTCGTCCTGCCCTATCGCACCTGCGTTATCGTCGCTACGGTCCTTTTGGGCTCGGCCTTTGGCTCCGAGAACTTTATGAGCGGCATCAACACCGTCGGCGTCGGCCAGGTCGAAGCCGCCCGCTCGCTCGGCATGAGCTTCAGCCGTATCCTCGCCAAGATCGTGATTCCGCAGGCGCTGCGCTCAAGCGTATTGCCCATGACGAACCTCTTTATCGCCGTCATGCTCACCACCGCGCTCGGCAGTCAGGTGCCGCTTAAACCGCAAGAGCTCACCGGCGTGGTGAGCTACATCAATACCCGCTCGCTCGGCGGCGTCGCCGCGTTCTTTATCTCGGCGCTCGGCTACCTGGGCACGGCCTTTGTGGTGAGCCACATTGGCAACTACATCGACAAGAAGGTGAGGATCCTCCGATGAGCAAGCACTCCTCCCCTGCGCTCACCATGCGCGATGCGCTCTACGAGGCTCCCGGCCCCAAGATGCGCGCCAAGATTCGCATCGGCACCGCCATCTCGCTTGTTGCCGTCGCCACACTCGTCGTCCTGGTACTGCAGCGCTTTTATGTGACCGGCCAGCTTTCGGTCCACTATTGGTATTTCTTTACGCACCTCACCACCTGGAAGTTCCTGCTTGCCGGCTTTGAGGGCACCGTTAAAGTCGCACTCACCGCCGGTGTCATTGCGCTGGTACTGGGCTTAGCCCTTATGCTCGGCCGCACCAGCGACATTAAGCCACTGCAACTGGTCTGCCGTGTGCTCACCGATTTCTTCCGCGGCGTGCCGAGCCTGCTGTTCATCTACTTCTTCTTTTTGGTGCTGCCCCAGTACAAGATCGCGCTGCCGTCGTTTTGGATGCTCACACTGCCTGTCGCGCTCGCTGCGGCCGGCGTGCTGGCCGAGATTTTCCGCGCCGGCGTCAACGCCGTGCCGCGCGGGCAGGTCGAGGCGGCCCAGGCGCTCGGTCTCTCCAAGGCCAAAATCACCTTTAAAATCGTGTTGCCGCAGGCTATTCGGTTTATCATTCCGTCCTTGATTTCACAGCTTGTGGTCGTAGTCAAAGACACCACCGTCGCCTATGTGGTGAGCTATCCCGACCTGATGCAAAATGCCCGCGTGCTCATTACCAACTACGACGCCCTCGTGTCGGTCTACCTGGTTATCGCGGTCATCTACATCCTCATCAACGTCGCGATCAACAAGGCCGCTGTCTACGTTTCGCACAAGACCGGCGCGACCATCATCCGCTAACGCTTTACCATTTCGAGTCATAAGGAGCCGAGCACCATGGCACAGAGCACCTCTTCCACCGGCAATCAGCCGCTGATCGAGCTCAGACACGTCGATAAGCACTATGGCGATCTGCACGTCCTCAACGACATCAATCTCTCGGTCGACCGCGGCGAGGTCGTCGTTGTGATCGGTCCCTCGGGCTCGGGCAAGTCGACCATGTGCCGCACCATCAACCGCCTGGAAACTATCGACTCGGGCGAGATCCTCATCGAGGGCGAGCCCCTGCCGCAGGAAGGCAAGGATCTTGCCCGCATGCGCGCCGAGTTGGGCATGGTGTTCCAACAGTTCAACCTGTTCGCACATATGACCGTACTGCAGAACGTCATGCTGGGGCCGGTCGACGTGCTGGGTGTATCCAAGGAGGAGGCTCGTGAGCGCGCCATGGACCTGCTGAGCCGCGTGGGCGTGGCCGAGCAGGCCGATAAGGTGCCTGCACAGCTCTCGGGCGGCCAGCAACAGCGCGTAGCCATCGCCCGATCGCTTGCCATGCAACCCAAGGCCATGCTCTTTGACGAGCCCACGAGCGCTCTTGATCCCGAGATGATCAACGAGGTGCTCGAGGTCATGGTCCGTCTGGCCCAGCAGGGCATGACGATGATCGTCATCACGCACGAGATGAACTTCGCCCGCCGCGTGGCCGATCGCGTCGTGTTTATGGCCGACGGCCAGATCGTGGAAACCGGCACGCCCGACGAGTTCTTCGACCACCCCCAGACCAAGCGCGCCCAGGACTTCCTCAACTCCATCAAGGGCCACTAACCCAATTGCCACGCGGGCAAATTCATCAGTAACGTTTGCTCCGCGCCACCCCTGTGCCATGTCCACCCGGATTCGAAAGCTACGCCCATGATCGGAACCCGCACCTCATCGTCCTACACTCCGCACGTCGACGTCGATCCCGCCGACCGTCCGCTCATCCTGGTCGCACCACGCTGGGAAGAAGCGAAACCCTATTTGAGCGGGACGCTCTCCCCCAACGAGGAGATTGCGAGCGTCTTTGTCGATGCCATCCTTGCCGCCGGCGGCCTGCCGCTGCAGATGTCCATCACCGAGGACATTGAGGTCATCCGTCATTACGTCGATATCGCCGACGGCATCGCCATTCCCGGCGGCCCCGATGTCAATCCCAAACGTTGGGGCGATGATCGACCCTACGACCCCACCCTCTGCTGCGAGATCCGCGATAGCTTTGAGTTTAAGCTGGTCGGCGAGGTGCTCCGCGCCAAAAAGCCGCTCTTTACCACCTGCCGCGGCACGCAGTTGCTCAATGTCGCCACCGGCGGCACCCTGTGCATGGACGTGCCAAGCCTGGGCGCGCGCGAGGGCCGCACGCAGTGGCGCCATACCCACGTGCTCAACGACCCCGTGCATCCCGTCGAGGTCGTGCCGGGCTCGTTGCTGGAGCGCGCGCTTGGCGGGCACAGGCTTATCCAGACCAACTCCGCACACCACTGCTGCATCGATCGTCTGGGTAAAAGCACGCGCTTGGTCGCCAAGGCAACCGATGGCGTGCCCGAGTGCATCGAAGTCGAAGGCCAACCCTTCTGCCTGGGCGTGCAATGGCATCCCGAGTACACCTGGCAGACGCTCGAAACCGACTTTAACCTCTGGAAGTCGTTTGTCGAGGCGGCAGCCAAGGTCAAGCAGGCCCGCTAGCACGCGAACCACAAAACAGATAAGGGTGCCCCGCCGGCCACATGGTCCGGCGGGGCACCCTTTCACCTATATGTGGCCGGCAAGCAGCCCAAGGCTCGCAAGCTCTTATTCAGCCGCTTCGCGCAGGGCCGACATCGTAGCCGCATATTGCTGCTGCAACGCATGCATTCCCTTGCGAGCGCCGTCAACGGCATCGGCGCCGCGCAGTGCTTCGGTCACCACGACCGCCGGCTCGTACAGATTATCGAATCCCAGGTTCTGGCTCACGCCCTTGAGCGTGTGCGCTGCCATAAACGCACCTTCGGCGTCTCCCGCCGCCATGGCAGCCTCCAGCTTGTCCATGCTCTCGTCATCTAAAAACTTGAGGGCAAAGCGGGCAAGCATTTCCCCGCCCATCAGCCGAGCACACGCGTCATCATAATTAGCGCCGATCTTCTCATACGCCTCACGCATGGAAATCATGGATTAAAAACTCCTTTGGTCAAACTAAATCGTAGGAAACGCGACGACATCGGCGGGGCGTGCCAACGTCTCGGCAATACGGTCTTGCACCTCGAGCAGGCATTCGAGCAACAGCGGGTTAAAGGTGCCGCACTTACCGTCCAGGATCATCTGGATCGCCTCCTTGTGCGGGATAGCGTCCTTGTACACGCGCACGCTCGTCAGCGCATCGTACACGTCGGCCACCGAAACCACCTGTGCGGCAATGGGAATTTCGTCTCCCTTAAGGCCATCGGGATAACCCTTGCCGTCCCAGCGCTCGTGATGCCAACGCGCAATCTGGTACGCATATTCCATAAGCGCATTGCCGGCGTGATGGCTACCCAGCTCACGTAGCATGTCGGCGCCGATCGTGGTATGCGTCTTCATAATCTCGAACTCCTCGGGCGTAAGGCGTCCGGGCTTGTTGAGAATCGCATCGTCAATCGACATCTTGCCGATATCGTGCAGCGCCGAAGCCAGGGCGATCGTGGAGCGCTCCTCATTGTCGAGGGAGATCGTGCCGCCACGCTGGACCAGACAGCCAAGCAGCAGCTCAGTCAGCTTCTCGATGTTTGTAACGTGCCTGCCGCTCTCGCCGTTGCGAAGCTCCATGACGCCGGCCATGATGTCGATGAGCATGCGACTGTTCTTGACGCGCTCGTTGTACTGCTGGGACAGCAGGTTCGTCAGACGGCGCTGTTTGGCGTATAGGCGGATGGTGTTGCTTACACGACGGCGCACGACACGGGAGTCAAACGGGCGGTTGATATAGTCCGAGGCGCCCAGCTCGTACGCGCGCAGAACCATATCATCGGAATCTTCGCTCGAAATCATGATAAAAGGCAGATTGTCGATACCCGATCGGCGCGACAGATCGGCCAGCACCTCAAAGCCGCTTATGCCCGGCATGACAATATCCAGCAGCACGAGCGACAACTCATCGCCATAGCGGTCGACCATGTCGAGCGCCGTACGACCGTTGTCGGCCTCCAGGATGCAATACTCGTCCTTGAGCATCTCGTTGAGAATGGCTCGGTTCATCTCGGAGTCATCGACAATAAGCACCAAAGGCTTTTCGCTTTGGAAGGCCTCGATGGAATCGGCATCGGTCACGACCGTACCGACTTTTGCCTTAGCGCGGCTCAATAATTGGACAGCACGGCCAACGCCCTCATCGACCGTCTCGCCATGAATGCGAACGCCACCAACACATGCCGTCAAGCTCACGTACTCATGGCCCGGAACAATCGTGGAACGAACGGCATCGGACACCTGATGCAGGCGACGGGTGAAGTCATCGGAGGGAATATTGGGCATGACGACCACAAACTTGTCGCAGCCATAGCGCACAAGCTCGTCAGTCGAACGAATTCCGCTGCGTATGGCTGTCGCCACAGCACCGAGTGCAAGGTCGCCGGCATGACGACCACACGTATCGTTGAAGACCCTAAAATCATCAAGGTCGATCACCGCCACGCCGGCCTTCATGCGGGCGCTACGAAGCTTTTCCTCGTAATATCGGCGGTTGCGCACGCTCGTCAGCACGTCGGTGTAGACAAGGTCCTCTTCCGCGGCCTCTTGCTCATCGATCGGACGCACCATCAGCAGGACGTGAGGCTCGCCCTCGACCTTTAGAGGACGCAGACGGGCGCGGTACTCAACACCATCGTTGAGCAGTTGCTCCGACACCTCATCGGAGTCTGCCAAGGCCTCAAGGCTCGACTGACGCAGACAAGGGCAGCGATCGCCAGCAAGCAAGCAGTTAGGCTCGCTCTTAATCTGATCGGCCGACAGCAAACGCACCACGGGGTAGGTCTTCGCGACGCGGGCGACCTCAGCGGCAGCCTCCTCGTCGGTTAGATTGACCTCGTGATTATTGAGCATATGGGGCCCTTTCGATAGTTTCGCATGGTAGCGGTGGGTTCCAAATGCTACAAGGGTAACACCTTGTCGATGCAGGTAAGTACGTGAATGCTGTTACATTTTTATGAGTTGACAGGCGGCGCTATTGAAGTCGCAGACGTGAGGTTTTGAGCACATTTGTTAACACGGCCGAAACGTTTGCGGGTGAAGCCTGCTTTGGCCATTGCGGGTGTTAGAGCCCCAGGATGCCACAGACAGCCCGGGCAGCCGCTGCCGGGCGATCGCGCAGGCCGTTGTGCGCCCCAGGAATCATTACGAGGGGGCAATCGAGATATTCGGCAGCCGCTCGCGTGCCAGCCTCGCGGGGCGTGCCAATCGAGAGCTCGCCCAGGAGCACGGCGGCCACCGTTTTCGACGCGCGAACGCTATCCCAATCGGGAGCGCAGGTCATAGTAATCCCATATTCGTTTGCCATGAAACTGCGGCCATTGCGCAGGGCATGCTTGGCTTCTGCCTCGGTTAACTTGGGGGCCTCAGGGTCCGAATCGCCGATGGCGCCCAAGAAGGCCCGTAATGCCCTGGAGACCTTTCCCGCGGCGATCATCTCGAGCAAAACCGGGGCCGCGCCCAGGCCGGCACCCTCATCCGTCACGGCGGGTTCATGCAGAATCGCACGCGGGATTATGGCGGGGTTTGCACGGAGAAGCTCCAGCGTCACCAGCGTACCGGCACTGTGCGCGAGCACGTTTGCCGGAGCGCCAATATGCTCGATAACGGCCTGCAGGTCGGCGGCCTGGACGGCGAGGTCGTAGCGTCCGTCTGCAGCGTCGCCGCTCTCGCCGCAACCGCGGCGGTCGTAGGCAATGACGCGGTAGTCACAGGCGAGCTCGCGGGCGATGGCGTCAAAAAAGACGCCGTCGACGCAGGCGCCGTGCACGCACACCAAGGCAGGAGCATCAGACGACACATCCGGGCCGGCATATTCGCGACAGGCAATCGTGGTGCCCGCATTCTCGACCGTAAAATCCATGTTGTGCCCCCATCATCAATGCTCATCCAGTTGCACGTCAGTGCGGTTGGATGGACCCGCATTGCCTTACGCCTTGTTAACAGATTAACTGTACCCGACCCGAGGCTTTTCATGGCACGGCATCATGAGCGACGTGAAAAAACGAAACTTGTAAAGCAAGAGCCCGCACCTTGCTTTGGAGCCGATGCTATGCTTAGGCACAATTGTCTTGAGGAGCATATGCCTATGTCTACGTTTTTGAATGCCAGCCCCATCTTTGGGCCCGTTCGCAGCCGTCGCCTTGGTCTCTCGCTCGGCGTCAACATGATGCCGGCCAGCGGCAAAATCTGCACGTTCGACTGCATATACTGCGAAAACGGTCTCAATGCCGAGCGCCCCTGCCACGAATCGTATAACACGGCTGCCGTGGTGCTCGATGCGCTCGAGGCAAAGCTGCGCGAGATGGCAGCCGAGGGCGAGCTCCCCGATGTAATCACCTTCGCAGGCAACGGCGAGCCCACCGCCGCACCGGAGTTTCCACGGGCCATCGCCGGCGCCGTCGCACTGCGCGACGAGCTTGCCCCAAACTCCAAGATCGCCGTGCTCTCCAACGGCACACGCGCCGACCGCCCCGAGGTGCACGACGCGCTCATGATGGTCGACGACAACATTCTTAAGCTCGATACCGTCGACCCGGCGTTTATCCAGCTGCTCGACCAGCCTGTTGGCCCCTACAACGTCGAACACCAGATCGAGACGTTCGCAAGCTTTGACGGTCACGTTATTATCCAGACGATCTTTTTGACCGGCGAGTATCAGGGCAAGCTCATCGACAATACCGGCGAGGAGTATGTTGCCCCCTGGCTCGCGGCGCTTGAGCGCATTCGTCCGCAGGAGGCGACCATCTACACGGTCGCGCGCGAGACACCAGTCGCCGGCCTTGCCAAAGCAGCGCCCGAGGTGCTCGACGCCATTGCCGCGCGCGTGCGCGCCCTCGGTATTCCCTGCCAGGTGAGCTACTAGCAAAACCACGCAGCAGCTAGTGCCCGCCATCCCGCCCCATCAGTTGCGGTGATATAGTTCCTATTTGTGCTGTTAAACCGCTTAAATCGGAACTATATCACCGCAACTTTTATGGCCGCGTGGGTGGGCTATACTAGCTGCGAATGAAAGGAAGTTAGCCATGTATGACAAAGGACCCGTGCCCGGCCGCAACGACGCTTGCTGGTGCGGCAGCGGCAAGAAATACAAGAAATGCCATAGCGCCTTTGATGAGCGCCTCGAGCGCTTGTGGGAAGAAGGCTGGGAGGTTCTGCCTCACACGCTCTACAAGACTCCCGCCGATATCGAGGGCATCAAGCGCTCGGCAGCCATCAACGTGGGCGTGCTCGATTATGTGGGCGAGCATATCGCCGCAGGCATGACCACCAACCAGATCGACCAGATGATCTACGACTACACCGTCGAGCACGGTGGCACGCCGGCCGACCTCAACTACGAGGGCTACCCCAAGAGCGTGTGCACCTCGATCAATGATGTGGTCTGCCACGGCATTCCCTGCGATACGGACGTGCTGCACGAGGGCGACATCATCAACGTGGACTGTTCCACGATCCTAGACGGCTACTTTAGCGACTCGAGCCGCATGTTCTGCATCGGCGAGGTCTCGGCCGAGCGCCAGCGCCTGGTCGATGTCACCCGCGCCAGCGTGGAAGCGGGTCTGGCGGCCGTCAAGCCATGGCTGCCACTGTCCGTTATGGCCGAGGCCGTGCAAAAGACCGTCGAGGACGCCGGCTTTAGCGTGGTGCGCGAGTACGGCGGACACGGCATCGGTAAGGAGTTCCACGAAGACCCATTTGTGGGCTTTACCACCGAGGCGCCCGATGTGGATACCATCATGGCCCCGGGCATGGTCTTTACCATCGAGCCTATGGTCAATGCCGGAGCGCCCGACATCAAGATTAGCAAGGGCGACGGCTGGTGCGTGCGCACCAAGGACGGCAGCGATTCGGCCCAGTGCGAGGTACAGCTCGTGGTGACCGAGGACGGCTACGAACTGCTCAGCTGGTAGCTGTAGATGCGTCGGATGCTGACGGGCACGCTCGTCTTGCATCCAGCGTTTTATTTGAACATTTTGCCTGATAAAACCCGCCAAAATTAACCTGCCCCCTTTTGGCAGGTCGAGCGGAGAGGACTGCTTGTGAACATCCTGGTTTTGCTGCCCGTCAACGACCGCCATCGCGCAATTCTTGAGTCGAGCGCTCCGGGCGAGGACTTTATCTACACGAGCGCCGACGCCGCCACGCGCAAGCAGGTCGCCGATGCCGACGTGATCCTGGGCAACATCGACCCTGGCATGCTCACGGCATGCGAGCATCTCCAGCTGTTGCAATTGCAGACCGCCGGCTATGACGACTACCTCGCCGCCGGCACCGTGCCGGCTGAAGCCAAGCTGTCTTGCTCAATCGGCGCCTACGGCCAGGCCGTGAGCGAGCACATGTTTGCCATGGTCCTTTCCATGATGAAGCGCCTGCCCGGCTATCACGACTTGCAGCGCGAGCATCGCTGGGAGGACTTGGGCCCGGTCACCTCGCTCAAAAACGCCAACGTGCTGGTGCTGGGCGCGGGCGATATCGGCGGCCACTTTGCCACGCTCTGCCGCAACATGGGCGCGCACGTCCGCGGCATCAAGCGCCATCCGCTCGTCTACCCCATTGTGTTTGAGGACATGGACGGCATGGACACCCTACCTGAGCGCCTGGCGGAGGCAGACGTCGTCGCATCCTTTATGCCCAGCACACCCGAGACCCGCGGCCTAGCGAACGCCGAGTTCTTCGCCGCAATGAAGCCGGGCGCTTTCTTTGCTAACGGCGGCCGCGGTGACCTCGTGGTTGCCGACGACCTGGTCGCCGCCCTTGAGTCGGGACACCTTGCCGGCGCTGCGGTCGACGTCACCGACCCCGAGCCGCTGCCTGAGACAAGCCCACTGTGGGATGCGCCCAACATGCTCATCACGCCGCATGTCTCCGGTTGGTTCCACCTGGCAGCCACGCTCAATAACGTCGTAGACATCGCTGCGGAGAACCTACGCCACTTTCAAGCTGGCGAGACGCTTCGCTGCTGGATCGAACACTGATTGTTCCGGCGTTTTACCAAACGCCGGAACCCCTCGACGCTGCGAGCCCGCCGTTTGGCCAACCTGTGGGGTCTTCAAATTGCTAGAGCGTTGCTAAGTAATTCTTTGCGTCTTCTGCGCTCATTGCTGCGACGGGTGCGTGTGAACAGAGTTTGGCATCGTTGGTGACCAGTAAATCTGCTTGAGCGCGTATCGCTGCCGCAATGATTAAATCGTCTTCGTAATCGCTATGGAGCTCACGCTGTCTGCTCGCCATCCATATGTCGCTCAGGTCACAGGGCACTGGCGTGGCAAGCTGCGACAACACGCTAAGACAATCCCATGCAAGCGAAGTCGCTGCCATAGCGGCATTCTGGGACAGTGAGCCATGCTCGCGCCGATACCATGCCTTATGTTCGCTTGAAATCAAATAGAACAGGTCTTTGGACGATGTCGCCGCGTACAGCAAATCAGCCTGTGCCGTGCATGCATCGCGTAAAAACTCAATCGCCACCGAACGACCACGTCGTGAGGGAATGAAGTAATCGAGCCACACGTTGGTGTCAACCAAGATGCGCTTTGGAGTCTCACTCATAGAGCCAGCTCATCTCCTCGCCATAGCGATCAGCATAGGCATTCCGTTTGAGCTCTTCGTCGTCCGATGGCTGAGCCTTGACCATATCGATTCCCGACTCACAGCAAGCGGCAGCGAACAGCTTCGACCCCTGATCCATAAGCTCGAGCTTACGTTTGGCGGCCTTTTCGCGCTCGCGCTGTTCCGCCCGGGCACGACTGGGCAGCAGGATATCCTCGAGCGCACCGGGGCGATCGGCCAGCGACGCTGCAAGCTGCCAGAGCGCTCGCACCGCTTGGCTCGGCGTCATACCGGCCCTGGAGAGAGCGGCGTCCCCGCTCCTTTTAAGATCGGCATCGAGACGTACGTTGATCTGAGCGGCTGTTGTGGTCATGACCCCTCCTTAATACTTTAAAATCATCATAAAACTCTATGGTAGATACGTAAAGCACGTATAGCATTTATTAGCATTAGCCGCACTCTGTGCACAAAAAGCCGCCGAGGTGCACTGCACCTCGGCGGCCACGTACCACCGATCTAGCTCGGTTTCACCCTTTGCATTTGCCCAGATAAAACCTGCAAAATAAACCTGTCCCTTTTAGCAGGTTTTAGAGCTCCACGCTTTCGGCGCCGTTGATGGTTAGGTTTCGCTCGTAGAAAGCCGTGAGGGCGCGGATGGCGTACATCACGTCGCGCACGCCGCCGGTCTCGTAGCTCGAGTGCATGGCCAGCTGCGGCAGGCCCACGTCCACGGCATGCATGCTCGCCTGCATATTGGACAGATTGCCGAGCGTGGATCCGCCGGCCATATCGCTCTTGTTGGCGAAGGCCTGCGTGGGCACGTCGGCGTCATCGCAAATAGCTTGGAACACCGCGCGGCTAAAGGCATCGGTACAATAGTGCTGGTTGGCTGCCTCCTTGATGACGATACCGCCGTTGAGCACCACCTGGCTGCGGGCGTCGCACTTCTCGGCGTGGTTGGGGTGCACGGCATGCGCGTTGTCGCAGCTCACGAGCATCGATGCGGCAAGGGCGCGATGATACGACTCGTCGTCAAAGCCCAGCGATCCGTTAATGCGGCGCAGCGCGTCGGCCAAGAACGTCGACATGGCGCCCTGCTTGGTCTCGGAGCCAACCTCCTCATTATCAAAGCAGCAAAAGACCGAAACGTCGTGCGCGTTCTCGGCACCCAAAAATGCCTGCAGCGAGGTATAGGCGCAGGCCAGGTCGTCGAGCTTGGGCGTCGAGATAAACTCGTCGGCCCAGCCCCAAATGCACGCATCCTGACGATTGACCAGGAACAGATCGCGGCCCAGAATCTGATCGGGCTCAACGTCCAGCTCGTCGGCGATCAGAGCATCAAAGTCGCCCTGCTTAAGCTCGCCAGCGCTGATGAGCGGGCACAGGTCGACGGCTCGGTTGGGAGCAAAGCCCTCGTTAACGCCGCGGTTCATGTGGATGGCAAGGCTCGGAATGATAGCGACCTCGCGCTCGGTGGCAAGCAGACGGCTCTCAATACGGTCGCCTTCGCGTACCAACACGCGGCCCGCGAGCGCCAGCGGGCGGTCGAACCAGGTGTAGTCGATCATGCCGCCGTAGGCCTCGGTGTTCAGGCGCAGCGTCTCGCCTGCGCCGTCGAGCTCGGGCACGGCCTTGACCTTAAACGTCGGCGAATCGCTGTGCGACGCCGTGAGCTGAAAATGATAGTCACCGGCAACGCCGTCCTCGCCCCACGTCGCGGTCAGGTCCTCGCCCACCTTAAAGGCAATAACGCTCGAGGTATTGCGCTGCGTGTAATAACGCCCGCCCGGCTCGATGTCCCACGCCGCGTTCTCGGGCAGGTAGGTAAAGCCCGCCTCGTCGAGCTCGGCCATAATGGTCGCCGCCGTATGGAACATGCTGGGACATGCCTCGATAAAGTCGATGAGGTCGTTGGCGGCCTCGATATCGTCGGCCGTCACATGCGCGCGCTCGGGCGTTTCCTGATCCGTCATGCTCTCCCCTTTCGCTGGGTTGATGGTCCCCTCCAGCATACCCCGCCACGCCAGCGCCGCACTCTTCATTCCATGTTTAATCCCGCGCCGCTCACCAAGTTGAGCCATCATGCCCGCGCTCCTTTTGCGACAATTACGCTAACAGGACGAGAGGAGCCGTCATGAAGCCACGTAACATTGCCATCGCCTGCGGTGTCGCGGGAGTCGCCGTCGGCCTTGCCGCTGCCACCGGTATCGTTTACCGCAAGCAAATCAAGTCCGCCGCGTCGCTCAAACGCTTGACCGGCTACGCGGATAGCTATGACCTGTACGCAATCGACATCGCCTACGACTACGATCTTGATCGCATCATCGCCGCTGGCGTGCGCGACGACCAGGGCTACATCGATGCCGTGGTGGCGCAGGTGCTGCCCGGTGTGCCGGTACATGTCCAGGCGCCCCAGTTTGCCTGCAGCGCTTTTGTCGCCGTAGATGCCGAAGGCCGCGTGCGCACCGGTCGCAATTACGACTTTAAGGACGACACCTCGGCGCTGCTGGTGCGCAATCACCCACGTGGCGGCTATGCCTCCATCGGGTTTGCCGCCCTTAACAACCTGGGCGATAACACTCCGCTTGACTCCGTCGCCGGACGTGCCGCCGCACTCATGGGCCCGTTTGCCCAGCTCGACGGTGTTAACGAATGCGGCGTGTCCATTGCCGTACTCACTCTGGATTCCAAGCCCTGTGACCAGGACGCGCAACGCCCCGTCATCAATACCTCGCTCGCCATCCGTCTGGTGCTCGACCGTGCCGCCACCGCGCAAGAAGCTGTCGACCTGCTTTCCGCCTACGACATGCACGCCATGGCAGGACGCGATTACCACTTCTTTATCAACGACGCCGCCGGTGACGCGCGCGTAGTAGAGTGGGATCCGCGCGATCCGGACCGTGCTTTCAAAGCGACTCCTGTACGCCAGGTTACGAACTTCTACGCCTGCTATGGCGACGAAGTGCTGCCCAACCAAAAGAATGGCGAGCTGGGCCATGGTAAAGAGCGCGCCATCGCAATCGCCGATGTCCTTGACGCCCATGTCGGTGCCCAGGACGAGGCAGTCGCTTGGAAGGCCCTACGCGCTGCAGCGCAAGAACCCAATCCGAAAGACATCACCAGCAATACGCAATGGTCGGTCGTCTTTGACAATACCGAACCCGCCGCCGCCATTACGCTGCGCCGCCACTGGGGCGACGTCGACGCCTTCGCACTGTAAGGACCCAGGCTCGTCGACCTTACGCTCGCCTGACGTTGTTTACATTTCTATACGCTTGAGCTAACACGTTTTACCCCCGTATCAACAGTGTGCGGGGGTAAACTTATGCGCATGTTATAACTTGCCCGGAAGGATTCATCATGCTTAGGATCGGTCTTCTTACCAGTGGCGGCGACTGCCAGGCGCTCAACGCCACCATGCGCGGCATTGTCAAAACGCTTATGACCAATAGCGAAGAGCCTATTGAGATCTATGGTTTTGAGGACGGCTACCAGGGCCTTATCTACAGCCGGTTCCGCGTCATGACGCCCGCCGATTTTAGCGGCATCCTTACCCGTGGCGGCACCATCCTGGGCACGAGCCGTACGCCGTTCAAGCGCCTGGATATTCCCGAGGCCGACGGCGTCGAGAAGGTGCCGGCAATGGTCCACACCTATCATAAGCTGCAGCTCGACTGCCTGTTTATGCTGGGCGGCAACGGCTCCACCAAGACCGCCAACCGTCTGCGCGAAGAGGGCCTCAACGTTATCGCCCTGCCTAAGACCATCGATAACGACACCTGGGGCACCGAGCTGACGTTTGGCTTTACGAGCGCCATCGACGTCGCCACCAAGTGCATCGACGACATTCACACCACCGCTTCGAGCCACGGCCGCGTGTTCGTTATCGAGATCATGGGCCACAAGGTTGGCTGGATACCGCTATACGCCGGCGTCGCGGGCGGCGCGGATGTCATCTTGATTCCCGAGATCCCCTACGACATGGATAACGTCATCAAGACCATCGAGCATCGCATGGAGACCGGCAGCCGCTTTACCATCGTGGCCGTCGCCGAGGGCGCTATTTCCAAGGAGGACGCGGCGCTGTCCAAGAAGGAGTACAAGAAGAAACTCGCCGAGCGCACGAGCCCGTCGATCGTCTACGACATCGCCAAGGAGATCGAGGCCAAGACCGGTCGCGAGACCCGCGTCGCCATCCCCGGCCACATGCAGCGCGGCGGCCAGCCCGACGCCCAGGACCGCATCTTTGCGACCCAGTGCGGCGTCGAGGCGGCACTGGGCTGCCTGCGCGGCGAGTTTGGCTACATGATTGCCCTGCGCGACGGCAAGATGTGCCACATGCCGCTCGAGGAGGTCGCCGGCAAGCTCAAGTTTGTCGACCCCCAGAGCGATCTGGTGCGCGAGGCCAAGGCGTTGGGCATCAGCTTCGGCGACGAATAGCCTCGGCTGGAACCGCCCCATCGGAGGCCCCAGGGCTTACCTCCCAAATCGTCCTCGGACATGTCAGGACCCCGCTGCGCGCTTCGCGCGGCGGGGTCCTTCCGTCCTGCGGAAAGATTTGGGAGGTAAGCCCTGGGGCCTCCTGCGGTAACTGGGGAGGCCGAGGCTATTCGTCTTCTTGCTGCGGGTGTCTGGGGTAGGATGCGGCGTGCATTTTTGGGAGTATTCAGCAGCCGAGGGTGCCTGCATACTGGATTTTGGGCGAAAGGCAGGCACCATGGGCCGCGTTCTGTAAAAAATGACCAGCTCTTGAGGCATTGGGGGTCCAGGACCAGGGCATTCAGCACGGTTTTGTGCACCCGTTCCCGCGCCCGCGGACTCCGGGATGCTGAATACTCCGAAATTTGCACGGCGCCCCCTGGGTTACCCGTAGGCAAAAAGCAACCGCCCCGCCGAAATATGCAATCGGCAGGACGGTTTATGCAAAAATGCGGTTGTGGTACATTACAGCTCGCTACAGCTTGAATCCCAGGCAGGTTACTCGGCGCTTTTGAGGGCGCCGACCATGTCGATCTTGTTGAGCGTTCGGTTGGTGGCGAGGTTGACGATGATTGTGAACGCAAAGGCCAGCACCACGGCAAGCACGTAGCTCAGCGGCTCGACCTCAACGTCAAAGTAGAGCGACGGCATCTGCAGGATGTACGTAAAGCTCTCGGCCAGCAAGCCGCCCAGCGGAACGCCCAGCGCGGCACCGATTGCCGTCAAAATCAACGTCTCCTTGTTGACGTAATGGTGCACCTCGCCGCGGCGGAAGCCCAGCACCTTAATAGTCGCCAGCTCGCGCTCGCGCTCCGAGATGTTGGTGTTGGACAGCGTAAACACCACCACAAACGACAGGCACGCCGCCATAAAGGTCACGAGCACCACGACCGAGTTGATGATGGTGAAGTTGGCCTCGTAGTTTTCCCAATGCTCGGCCGTGCTCGAAAGCGTCAGCCATCCGTCGCTTTTGAGTTGCTTGCTAAACGCAATCTGATCGGCCGACGAACCCTTGAGCAGCGCAAAGATGCCGTTGAGACGGACGCTTCGACCAAACGCACGTTCATAGGTACTCTGCGTCATATAGAGCGTGTTGCCCAGGTAGTTGAGCGAAATACCGCTCACCTCGACATCGGCGACGTTGAGCGACGAATCCTGAACCTGCGCCGTATCGCCCGGTTGAATCCCCAACACCAATTGCGAGCTTTTGCTCAGATACACATCCCCGTCGCGCAAAGCGAGCGGCTCTTTGGACTCATCCTCCAGGCACACGTAGTCGTCCAAGTCGCCCGTGCGATCATCGGGCACCACGACCAGCTGCACGGTCTCGCTCTTGCCGCCAAACGTAAAGGTGACGTTGTCGGTCATAATCGGCAGCGTCGAGGTCACGGTCACATTGGAGTCCTTGGCCGCACTGCGCTCGTCCAGCGCCGCGCACGTCTGCGTAAAGTCATCGGGATTGGCGACCGCCAGCAGGTCATAGCGCGTAATGTGCCCGTACTGCTTGGGCGAAAGCGCCACCGATGTGTCACGAATACCCATGCCGCAGATCACGAGCGCCGTGCAACCTGCGATACCGAAGATGGTCATAAAGGCACGTTTTTTGTAGCGGAACAGATTGCGCGCGGCCACCTTGTTCAAAAAGCCCATGCGACGCCAAATAAAGCCAATGCGCTCGAGGAAAATGCGCGAGCCGGCGCGCGGGGCCTTGGGGCGCATGAGCGATGCCGGAGTCTCGGCCATCTCGTGGCGGCAGGCGATAATCGTAGCGCCCACCACGCCTACGGCAAACAGCGCCACCGAGACGATCGAAGACACGATGTCGTACGAAAGCAGCATCTGGGGCAGCGAGTACATGTCGTCGAACACCGTAAACAGGAACAACGGCAGGCCCACAAAACCGATGATGTTGCCGAGCACGCCACCGATCAAACAGGCCCACAGCGAGTAGTCCACATATTTGGACAGAATGCGCCCGCGCGAATAGCCGAGTGCCTTGTACAGGCCGATCAGCGTGCGTTCCTCCTCGACCATGCGCGTGGCGGTGGTGAGGCTGATGAGCACGGCGACGATAAAGAAGATGAACGGGAATACGGTGGCGATGGCCTCGATCGAGGAACTATCGCTCTCCACGCTCGAATAGCTTGCAATGTTGCCGCGATCCTGGATATACCAGGTGCATTCGCCAAGGTCAGAGAGCTCGGCACGAGCATCGGCGAACTGCTGGTCGGCGGCGGCGCGGCGCTGGTCTAGGTCGGCTTGCGCCTGCGTGCGCTCCTCGCTGCCCTCGGCCATGCGGTTGATGTTGTCTTGCTCGATTCCAAAGACCATATTCGCCTGACGCTCAGACGCGTCCAAGTTCGCTGGCGTATCGACCGTCAGCTCCTTGGCACGCACCTTCTCGCGCTCGTCGCGAATCTTATCGATATTGGCCTTGACCTCATTAATCTTTGCCGTATAGGCATCGGAATAGGAGTTGAGATCCTTGGCTCCCTCGACGACCACGTGAATCGCGGAATAGGATGACGACGTCGCGGCGTCCTCGCTCACGTAGAACTTGTAGTCCGCGGCCGAGGCAGCACGGAAAGCGTTGACCGTCGAGTCCGAGCTCACGTCGGTGGGATCGAGAACCTCAGCCGTGATGGTGTAATCTCCCGCAGCGAACTGATCCTTGGCGCTCTGGTTCGACGAGTTCGCGTCGTTGGCGGCAAAGCTCACCGTATCGCCGAGCTTTTTGCCCGATGCCTTCAAAAAGCGCGAAGTTACCGCCACTTCGCCCGACGTCTCGGGCAAGTCACCGCGCACCAACACCGGCTGATCAATATTCTCTTTAGAGAGGCTCTGCACGACGACACGCTCGCGCGCCGTGCCCACGGCGGTGTAGGCGGTCTCGGTATAGATGCCCTCGGCCGTCTTGACGCCGTCGACCTCTTGGATGGCGGCAAGGTCATCATCGGTCAGGCCATAGGTCGACTGCACGTTGATGTCGTAGACATTCTGCTGGTCAAAGTAGGCGTCGACCGAATCGCACAGGTCCTCGCAACCCGCCTGGAGACCGCACATCACGCTCACGCCAAGCGCGGTAATGACCACAATGGACAGGAAGCGCTTAAGACTTCCGCGAATCGTGCGGTAAATGCCGCGGCGAAACACCGTCGGCACCATGTCGTTTGAGCTTTGGGCAGTGCGATAGGTCGTAAAATCCTGCTCACGCTCCGCATGCGCCTCGTTGCCGCCTTGGCTGTTTTGACGATCTTGGTCCATGGGCGCTACCACTCGATCGTCTCGATAGGCACGGGATTTTGCTGGACCGTCTCACTTTCCACGCGACCACTTTTAAAGCGGATCAGGCGATCGGCCATGGGCGCGAGCGCGGAGTTATGCGTGATGATAATGACCGTGATGCCCTGCTTTCGGCAGGTATCCTGCAGCAGCTGCAAAATCTGCTTGCCGGTTTTGTAGTCGAGCGCGCCCGTGGGCTCGTCGCACAGGAGCAGCTTGGGGTTCTTGGCCAGCGCGCGGGCAATGGACACGCGCTGCTGCTCGCCGCCCGAAAGCTGTGCCGGAAAGTTGCCCAGGCGCTCGCCCAGGCCAACCTGGCGAAGCGTTTGCTCGGCATCGAGCGAATCGGGGCAGATCTGCGCCGCGAGCTCGACGTTCTCGAGAGCCGTCAGGTTGGGAACCAGATTGTAGAACTGAAAGACAAAGCCCACGTCGGCGCGGCGGTACTCCACAAGCTGCGCCTCGTTGGCGGCACTCACGTCGCGCCCGTCCACCGTCACAGTGCCGGAGGTCGCCGTGTCCATGCCGCCCAAGATGTTGAGCGCCGTGGTTTTACCGGCGCCCGAAGCGCCCAGGATAATGGCAAGCTCGCCACGCTCAACGGTAAAACTCGCGCCGTCGAGCGCGTGAATGCGGGCATCACCCTCGCCATAGGCTTTAATGACGTCTCTGAATTCGATATAGGCCATCGATTGATTCCCATCTGGTCGGATAACTCTTTAGTATTACCCATTTCGCACCGACCAAAAAGGGACAGGTTTATTTTGGCAGGTTTTATATGGGGAAATGGCGGGTGTTGGTAGAGCGACAGGCGGCAGAAGGGTCATCAACGGAGTCAGGCCACCCGTCAAACGCAAAGGATTTATGTCAGCCGTCAGGCAAATCAGTCGAACGAGTGTTCGTTTCTATGATATGATGCTGACAGTTACACGGGTCCCTACGCAGAAAGGCGGCCGCCATGGCGTTCGACTTTAAAAAGGAATGCAAGGAGCTCTACAGGCCTGCCAGCAAACCGAGCATCGTAACTGTCCCGCCCATGAGCTATGTCGCCGTGCGCGGAAAGGGCGACCCAAACACCGCAGACGGCGAGTATCAAAGTGCCCTTCCGCTGCTTTACGGCGTCGCTTACACCATCAAGATGTCGAAGAAAGGTCCGAGAAACATCGAAGGCTATTTCGACTTTGTGGTACCGCCGCTCGAGGGCTTCTGGTGGCAAGACTCCACCAGCAGCGACATCGATTACGTGCGCAAAGACGATTTCAACTTTATCTCGTGTATCCGTCTGCCCGATTTCGTCACCCAGACAGACTTTGACTGGGCCGTCGCGGAAGCCACGGCCAAAAAGAAGCTGGACTTTTCCGCAGTCGAGCTGCTTAAGGCTGACGAGGGCCTGTGCGTACAGTGCATGCATACCGGACCTTACGACAACGAACCGGCGACCGTGGACGCCATGCATGAATACACGACCGAGCAGGGCTATGTCCCCGACTTCTCAGATACCCGTTTACATCACGAAATCTATCTCTCCGATCCACGCAAATGTGCACCGGAGAAACTAAAGACCGTGGTTCGTCATCCTATCAAGCGCGCTGAATAGCGCGGAGCGTCATTTCACGCGCTAGGTTTTAAGCCAGCCAACCAGCCGCCTCCTAGGCCGTCCGGTAATTATCTTGACGCGGCCCGTCGCATCTTATAAGTTTGTTTTGCTAAAGCTGGAAAGCCTCTCAACGATGCGCAACTCCAGCTCTTTTTCTATCAAGAGGCTTAATGAAATACCAGAAGTCGCGGATATCCATCAACGAACAAATAGCACTATTGACAGAAAACAAGGGTCTTAAGTGCTCTGATCAAAGCGAACTCGAGCGAGCTTTGGTCGAAGCCAACCACTACAGACTGTCGGCCTACTGGTTTCCCTACAAAACCAAATGCAAGTCCGGGATTACCATCTTTCGCGAAGGCACAACATTCGAAACCATCATCTACACGTATGAATTTGACCGAGCCCTCCGGCAGTTAATGTTTGATGCGGTCGGCAGTGCGGTCGGCAGAATTGAGATCTACCTCAGAAGCAGAATTGCCTATCTTGCCTCTGAGGAACGCGGGCCTTTCTGTTACCCAGATGTCGCCATAACGAGGCTCAACTCGGCATGCCCGTCGAGCTCTGCGCCGCACTGGGCTACGCAGCCGTCTTTGGCAGCGCCACCAATACGCTGCTCGCACCCATCCTTATTGGCTGCGAAGTCTTCGGCTTTGGTAACTTGCCGATGTTCATTATTGTCTGCGTTGTGGCTTACCTGTTCAACATGGATAAGTCCATCTACGCCCTGCAGGAGCGGGCGTAGATCGATGTCCAGGCAGGTGGTCTCAGCCGGAAACGGTGTCCCACTCTGAGGCTGTATTCCGGGACACGGTTTCCGCTTGGAACGCCATTCGGAAAGCGCATCCCGCTTTAAAACGGAATTCCGGGACGTAGTTTCCGTCTGAGCCTCCATTCGGAAAGCATGTCCCGTTCTTTCACGGCATCTTGGCTATGCAAAGCGCTCGAGTGTTACTCCTCGTACGCGCCCTCAAGCCGAAGCAGCCACTCCTTGCGATCAAGCCCGCCGGCATATCCGTTAAGCGAGCCGTCGGCCGCCACCACGCGATGGCACGGCACAATAATCGAAATGGGATTACGCGCGACCGCAGCCCCCACCGCACGAGGAGACACAACGGGATCCTCGTTTCCCGGCACACGATGTCGAGCCGCAACACGCTGGGCAATCTCGCCATACGTGGCGACCTCGCCACGCGGAATGGAAAGCAGCTCGTACCAAACTTCACGCTGAAACGCCGTGCCAATCAAATGCAACGGCGGCGTAAACCGAGGTTCCTGCCCTGCAAAATAAGCATTCAGCCAAGCCCACGAACGCTCAAGCACCGAAGAAGCCGCACCATTTGCAGGACTCACCGACGACATGCCGCCAGCACCAGAAACTGCATCGGCGCCTTCAACATGTTCAGGATCTTCTTTGAGAAGCGTGGAGCCAAAATGCTCCTGTCCCTCAAACCAAAGCCCCGTCAGACCGCGGCCATCAGCGGCAAGCAAGATTTCGCCCAAAGGCGAAGCAAACGTCGTCGTGACCACCAGCGGCTCCTTTCAAAACTCCGCAACATAATACCGCGAATTGTGCAGACAACCCCAATCGACCCCAAAGTCACCCAAGGCAGCAGGCGCGCAGCGCCGAGGCCGCCGCCGGGACCAGGGCCCGCAACAGCCACGCGCCCCCACATCAGCCCAGCGGCCTCAACCAACAACGACCCCATCGCAGGCCGCTCGCAGCAGCGTCACCGCAGGCGGGGGCCGGGCTTAGTTTTCAGAACACTCCGCAGACCAGTGTGGCGCCTTGTCCGCGGCTCCGAAGGAGCAGGACAAGGCGCCACACATGGTCGAGGACGTTCTGAAAACTAAGCCCGGCCCACGCCGGACAGGTCCACCGCTACTCGCAGAGCAGCTTAGCGATCTGGACGGCGTTGGTTGCCGCGCCCTTACGGATTTGGTCGCCGCAGCACCAGAAGGTGATGCCGCGCGCGGCCTCGGGGTTCGAGATGTCGCGACGCACGCGGCCGACCCAAATCAGGTCCTGGTCGGACGTATCCATCGGCATGGGGAAGCGGTCGCGTGCATCCTCGGCAGCCATATCGTCAACCAGCTTGACGCCAGGAGCGGCAGCCAGCGCAGCGCGGGCCTCATCAACCGTAATGTCGCGCTCAAACTCGAGCGTAATGCTCTCGGAGTGCGAGCGCAGCACGGGCACGCGCACGCAAGTGCAGTTCACGCGCAGCTCGGGCAGGTGCATGATCTTGCGGCCCTCGTTCTGCAGTTTCATCTCCTCGGAGGTAAAGCCCTCCTCCTTGACGCCGCCGATCTGCGGAATCAGGTTACTCGCCAGCTGAGCGGCAAACGCACGCGGCTCGGGAATCTCCTCGCCACGGCCCAGGGCAGCCAGCTGAGCCTCGAGCTCCGCCATGCCGGGGGCGCCGGCACCCGAAGCTGCCTGATACGTCGAGACGATCATACGCTTCACGCCTGCAAGCTGATGCAGCGGCCAGGTGGGAACCAGGCCGATGATGGTCGCGCAGTTGGGGTTGGCGATAAGGCCGTGATGCCGCTTGATGTCGTCGGCGTTGATCTCGGGCACGACCAGCGGCACCTCGGGGTCCATGCGGAAGGCATGGCTGTTGTCGACCACGACGGCACCGCGCTTGACGGCCTCGGGCAGCAGCTCCTTGGCGATGTCGTCGCCGGCGGCGCCAAGCACAATATCGCAGCCCTCAAAGGCCTCGGGGCAAGCCTCTTCGATCACAATCTGCTCGCCGCGGAACTCAACGGTCTTGCCCGCGGAGCGTGCACTTGCCAGCAGTTTGAGCTTACCGACCGGAAACTCCTGCTCGTTGAGGCACTCGAGCATCTGGGTGCCCACGGCTCCCGTCGCGCCCAAAATAGCAACCGTGTACTGTTTCATGCTTCCCCCTTTAAAGGTTGTGGCTATCGCCCGCACGCCAAGCAGGCCGATTATTGTTGCCAGTGTATACAAGAACGGGGCGGGCACGAAACCCGCCCCGTCGAAACGAAACCGAAACGAAACGCCCCGCCGTAGATTTTTGAGGCGAGTCCCAAAAATCTAGCGAGATAGCAGCTACTTGTGGAGCGCAGCCAGAGCAGGATCGACCGGCGCGGAAGCCTCCAGGTCGGAGACCTTCACAATGCCGTTCTCATCGGAGAAGGCATGGTAAATGGTCCGAATCGCCAGATCGAAGTCCTTCTCCTCCACGCCAATGATGATGTTGATCTCGTCGCAGCTCTGCGAAATCATACGCACGCTCACGCCGGCCTGGCCAAGCATGCCAAACAGATGGCCAGAGATGCCGGCACGACCGCGCAGGTTGCGGCCAACGGTCGCGATAAGTGCCAGACCCTCGACAACCTCGATCTCGAGCGGCTCGACCTCCTGCTGAATGTCGCCTACGAGCGAGTACAGCGAATCGTGAACGTCCCGCTCCTGCACCACGGCGCCAAAGCGGTCGACACCGGTGGGCATGTGCTCGACGGAAACGTCATAACGCTCGAACACCGAAAGCGCACGGCGCATAAAGCCAACGCGGGGCTTGGTGCGGTCGCGGGCCACGTTGATGGCGACAAAACCGCGCTTGCCGGTCACGCCGGTAATGATGGGCTCTGCCTCGCCCTCATCAGCCGTCTCGCTAATGATGGTGCCGGGGTCCTGCGGCGCATTGGTGTTCTTGATGACCAGCGGAATGCCTGCCTCGCGCACGGGGAACACGGCCTCCTCGTGCAGGACGCTCGCACCCATGTACGAAAGCTCGCGCAGCTCCTCGTAGGTAACGCGCGCAATGGGCTGAGCCTCGGGAACAATACGCGGATCGGCAGAATAGAAACCCGAAACGTCGGTCCAGTTCTCGTACAGATCGGCGCCCAGGCACTTGGCCAGGATCGAGCCCGAGATATCGCCGCCGCCACGGTCGAGCAGCTTGATCTGGCCCTCTCGCGTCGCGCCGTAGAAACCAGGCATAACAAAGCCGCCCTGTTGACCGTACTCCTGCACCAGCTCGGAGGTGCGATTCATGCTGAGCGTACCGTCGTGATGGAACGCCACAACCGTCGCGGCGTCCAAGAACGGCAGGCCCAGGTACTCCGCCATCAGGCGAGCGGTGAAGTACTCGCCACGGCTCACGAGCTCCTCGGTAGAGTAGCCGCCCGAGCGGGCGCGCTCGGCAAAGGCCGCGAACTCCTCGCGGATGGGATAGGTGAGCTCCAACTCGTCAGCGATATCAAAATAGCGCTGGCCGATGTCCTCGAGTAGTTCCTCGCACGACACGTGATACTTAACGTGCGCGTTAACCAGGTAGAGCAGGTCGGTTACCTTAGTGTCGCCCTTAAAGCGGCGGCCGCAGGCGGAAACCACCACAAAACGGCGGGCAGGGTCGGCATCGACGATGGCCTTGATCTTCTTGAAGTGTTCGGCGTCGGCGACCGACGAGCCGCCAAACTTGGCAATCTTAATCATGGGCTTGAGGTTACCTTTCTAAAAGCCTCTGCAAACCTGTTTTGCGCGCTCTGATACCATGGTTTCACCGATTGGGTCCAAGGCATCCGAGGAGCAGTGTTATATGGGAACTTATCATAGTACACGAGGACGCACTTTATCGTGCTCAAGTAAGGTGGCAATCCGCACCGGCATCGCTCCCGACGGGGGTTTGTTTGTCTCGGACGAGCTCGGCACCCAGCAGGTCGATATCAGCTCGCTTGCAGATAAATCGTACTTTGAAATCGCTCAAGATGTGTTGGGAATGTTACTGAATGATTACACGGCCGAAGAAATTTCGGCGTGTGTCGACGAGGCATACCGCGGCACGTTCACGAGTGAAGAGGTTACGCCGCTCGTCAAACTCGACGCTGCGCCGGGCGCTGACGCCCCCCAGACCTATGTGATGGAGCTCTTTGGCGGCCCCACAAGCGCCTTCAAGGACGTCGCCCTGCAGATGCTCCCCCGTCTGATGGCCCGCACTTCCGCCAAGGACGGCGGCGCCGAGCGCATCATGATCGTCACCGCCACGTCGGGCGACACGGGCAAGGCCGCACTCGCCGGTTTTGCCGACGCTCCGGGCACGGGCATTACCGTCTTTTATCCCGAGGGCAAGGTCAGCCGCGTCCAGAACCTGCAGATGTCCACGCAGGAGGGCGACAACGTCGCCGTCTGCGGCATCCGCGGCAACTTTGACGACGCCCAGAGCGCCGTCAAGCGCATCTTTGCCGATAAGGAGCTTGCCGAGCGCCTGGAGGCCGCCGGCACGGTGCTTTCGAGCGCCAACTCCATCAACGTCGGCCGCCTGGTACCGCAGGTCGTCTACTACTTTGCCGCCTATGCGCAGCTGCTGCGCGCCGGCGCCATCGAGGCCGGCGACGCCGTGGAGTTCTGCGTACCGACCGGCAATTTTGGCGATATCCTGGCCGGCTACTATGCCAAGCGCATGGGTCTGCCCGTCGCCAAGCTCGTCGTGGCGAGCGACAAGAACAACGTGCTTGCCGACTTTCTGACCACCGGCGTTTACGACCGTAACCGCCCGTTCTTCACGACCATCTCGCCGTCGATGGACATCCTTATTAGCTCCAACCTGGAGCGCATGCTGTACTTCCTGTCCGACGGCGACTGCGAGCTCGTTGCCGGCCTTATGGAGCAGCTTGCCCAGACGGGTCGCTACGAGGTTCCCGCCGACCTGCTGGCAAAGATTCAGAGCGTCTTTGGCTGCGGTTGGGCCAGCGAGGACGAGGTCCGCGCTGCCATCAAGAGTTGCTGGGATGCGAACGGCTACGTGATCGACCCGCACACCGCTTGCGGCTATCACGTCTTTGAAAAGGTCGCCCCCGCCGAGGGCGCCAAGGCCCGCGTGCTGCTTTCGACCGCCAGCCCCTACAAGTTCCCGCGTGCCTGCTGCGACGCCCTGGGCCTCGACGTTCCCGAGGATGATTTTGAGGCTATGCGTGTGCTCGAGCAGGCCACCAACACGGTCGCCCCGACCCAGCTCGCCGAACTCGAATCCAAGCCCGTCCGTTTCGAAGACGTCTGCGACGTCGATGAGATGGCAAACTACGTCGAGTCCGCAGCAAAACGAATGAGCACCAACTAGATCCCTTATTAAGCGCCGGCGAAAGCCGGCGCACCTTCTATTTATTTAGCTTTCGGAATGATGACGAGCATGCGAGCGGGTCTGGCCGTTTAGTTCGTCGCGAGTTCCGCACGAGCCGGAAAGCACTTAATGTGCTTTCCGAGCGAGCCAGGACTGCCCGAGCAGCGAACTAAACGGCCAGACCCGCCCAGGAGGACCCACATGATCAAAATCACCGTCCCAGCAACCAGCGCCAACCTAGGCATCGGCTACGATACCCTCGGCATGGCCGTCAGCCTCTACTCGCACTTCACCTTCGAGCGCGCCGACAAGCTCACCATCACGGGCTGCCCCGAGGAGTTCCAAAACGAGAACAACCTGGTCTACGTTAGCTTTGTCGATGCACTGGCCGCATGGGGCGAGCCGGCCTTCCCCGTCGCTATCGACATTCAGACCGACGTGCCCGTCGCCCGCGGCCTGGGTTCCAGCTCCACCTGCGTCGTCGCCGGCATCATGGCGGCCGCCGCGCTGACGGGCCACACCGTCGACCGTGCCGAGCTCGTCCGCATTGCCACCGAGGTCGAGGGCCATCCCGATAACGTCGCCCCTGCTATCCTGGGCGGCGCCGTCTGCTCCTTTACGCCGACCGATTCGCTCCCCCAGTGCCTGCGCTACGAGGTGAGCGATCGCCTGCGTTTTATTACCGTGATTCCGCCCTACGAGGTGCATACGAGCGAAGCGCGCAAGGTTGTGCCGCAGGAGATTCCACTCTCCACCGCCGTATGGCAAATGGGCCGCATCGCCGGCATGACGCGCGGCCTGGAAACCGGCGACCTTGACCTGATTGCCGCCGCCAACGACGACCGCATCCAGGAGCCCTATCGCCGCCGCCTCATCCCCGACTACAACGCCGTGCGCGACACCTGCCTTAACGGAGGCGCTAAGACCATCTGGATCAGCGGTTCGGGCTCGACCCTCATGGCTGTAACCGACGACACCATCGTGGCAAAGTTCCTGCAGGTCAAGCTGCGTGAGCAGTTCCCCAAGTGTGACACGCATATTCTGACGTGCGACACGGAAGGCGCCCAGATCGAATACCTGTAGTCGCCGTCCCGTATACTCGCCGGGGAGGCCAGGGGCTTTGCCCCCAAATCGTCCTCGGACATGGCAGGACCCCCGCTGCGCACTTCGTG
>NZ_QSSH01000012.1:4825-62875 GCF_003438495.1 Collinsella sp. TF05-9AC | reverse complement strand
ACATGTACGGATGAATGTGGGAGGTGTTCGGATGAAGTCGATAATCAAGGGTTCTTGGTTTATCGTGTCGAACGCTTGTGTTGTGCCACTGCCTGCGGCAACGGTGTGCTACACTCTTGCACTGCTGAGTGGGCCAGACGGTCGCGCGATGTGCTGCTTGCAGCACGCGTGAGGAAAGTCCGGGCTCCAGAGGGCGGGATGCCGGCTAACGGCCGGGCGGAGTGATCCGACGGAAAGCGCCGCAGAAAAGAAGACTCCCACCTGCGCCGCAAGGCGTAAAGGGAAAAGCTGAAACGGTGGTGTAAGAGACCACCAGCGTCGTGGCAACACGGTGGCTTGGCAAGCCCCATCCGGAGCAAGCGCGAATAGGAACGCTATGGGCCGGCCCGGTCCGCGTTCGGGTAGCGTGCGTGGAGCTGCATGGTAACGTGCAGACAAGATAAATGACCGTTCACGACAGAACCCGGCTTATAGGCCCACTTGGCAACTATGTTGACGCTGCGAACCCGTCAGCGCGGCAATCTGCCTTTCAAGCCTTCGGGCATGACCAAAAGGTCAATGCCCTCGTCTTTCAAGGCACCTTGCTCGCGCCGACGGGTTCTCGCTTTCGTTGACGGAATCATCGGCGGTTCCGTTCTATTTAGGCGGTTAACCGATGTGCCCTTTGCCGTATTATTGAGGCTGTTTGTTGCCGCGCTTAGTTTTGTTGAGGGGCTTTGTTGGACAGCTATTTTACTCTGCAATCGAATATTGAGGTTTCGGGCGAGTTTGTGGACCGCAAGAGCCGGTTTATTGCCCAGCTGGTCCATATTGAGTCCGAGGATGAGGCGAATGCCTTTATCGAGACAGTTCGCAAGCGCCATTACGACGCTCGACACAATGTTCCCGCGTGGATTTTGGTCGATGGACGCGAGCGCCAGAGCGATGACGGTGAGCCGAGCCGCACGAGCGGTATGCCGACGCTCGAGGTGTTGCGCGGCGCAGGGCTCAAAAATGTTTGCTGCGTAGTGACGCGCTATTTTGGTGGCACGCTGTTGGGTCCTGGTGGCTTGGTGCGTGCCTATACTGCGGCGACGCAGGCGGCGGTGGCGGCTGCTCGGGAGGCCGGGCGGATCGTCGAGATGACGAGCGTCGTGCCTGTTGACGTGCATGTGGCCTATCCGCAGTATGAGCAGGTGCTTCGTTTGGCGCAGGATTCGGGTGCCAAGGTTTCGGATACCGATTACGCGGATGCCGTGACACTTCATTTGGTGTTTAAAGCGGGGGAGCAGGGGCCGTTTTGCGCTAAGATGCGCGAGCTTATGGCGGGGCGCGAGGAGATCGAGGTCGGCGATCCCGAATTTGCCGAGTTCTAACGACGACGGCCGGCGTGCTTTTGGATGAATCCCAAGCGCGCCGGCCGTGGTTTTATGTTACTGCCGTTTACTCGGCAAGCTGCTTTAGCATATCACAGGCGATCTCGATGGCATCGTCGATGCAACCAGGGCAGCTGCGGAGCGGACCCTTATCCGATCCGATGCCCTTGAGCGTGCCGCAGACGGTCGTCGTGTTCTTCTCGCCAAAACGCTTGGCGATTTCGCGCGACAGCTTGTAGGTCTGGCCCTTGGTCTTGGGGTTTTCCATGCCGTCGCTCATTACAAAGCCCATGATGGCCACGGCTCCCGAGATGGCGCCGCAGGTTTCGGTCATGCCGCCCATGCCGGCACCAAAGCCCTCGGTGAGGGTAAAGGCGATCTGGGGGTCGAGCCCGACGGCGGGCGCGAGCGTGCAGGCGACGGCCTGGGCGCAGTTAAAGCCACGGGCGTGGTACTCGGCAGCCTGAGCCTGACAGGCGGTGATGTCGAGCTGGGCCGTATCGATTTGCTTCATCGTTGTCTCCTTGGTCACGGTGTACCCGCCTATGGTACCCGTGACGGTGCGTGTAATCATCGAGAGCTTCATGGATGCCTCATTTTATCTATCGAGCAAATGCCCAAGGCTTGAGATAAATACCCCTGATCAATTTGTCCCATAACCTACCTTGGGGATGGGTTGAGAGGGGTGCAGGGTAGCGGTATCGTGAACCGAATAAAACTAAAACCCAGGCAAGGGAGCTAGATATGAGCGAGCAGACCATCGGTACGACGTGTGTTCAGGGCGGTTATCGCCCGGGTGATGCAGAGCCGCGTCAGGTGCCTATCTACCAGTCAACCACGTGGAAGTACGATACGTCCGAGCACATGGGCAAGCTGTTCGACTTGGAGGAGTCGGGCTACTTCTATAGTCGTCTGCAGAATCCCACGTGCGATTTGGTTGCCGCCAAGATCTGCGAGATGGAGGGCGGTACCGCTGCGATGCTCACGAGCTCGGGCATGGCTGCGAACTTCCTCGCGATTTTTAACGTGGCCGGTGCCGGCGATCACGTGGTCGCAAGCTCTGCCATCTACGGCGGTACCTACAACCTGCTTGCCCATACCATGGGTCGTATGGGCTTGACCTGCACGTTCGTTGCCCCCGACTGCACCGACGAAGAGCTCGAGGCAGCCTTCCAACCCAACACCAAGCTCGTCTTTGGCGAGACGATCGCCAATCCCGCCCTTGCCGTGCTCGATATTGAGCGCTTTGCCAAGGCCGCGCACGACCACGGCGTACCGCTGATGGTCGACAACACCTTCCCGACGCCCGTGATGTGCCGTCCTTTTGAGTGGGGCGCCGACATCGTTACGCACTCCACCACCAAGTACATGGATGGACATGCGGCCTACCTGGGCGGCGTGATCGTCGACCACGGCCAGTTTGACTGGATGGCCCATGCGGACAAGTTCCCGGGTCTCACCACGCCCGACGAGAGCTACCACGGCGTGACCTATGCCGAGAAGTTCGGTCGCGAGGGCGCCTTCATTACCAAGGCCACCGCGCAGCTCATGCGCGATCTTGGTCCCATGCAGAACCCACAGGCGGCATTCTTCCTGAACAGCTCGCTCGAGAGCCTGCACGTGCGCATGCCGCGTCATTGTGAGAACGGCCTGGCCGTTGCCAAGTTCCTGCAGAGCCATCCCAAGGTGCGCTTCGTGAGCTATCCGGGTCTGGAGGGCGATAAGTACTATGACCTGGCTCAGAAGTACATGCCCAACGGTACCTGCGGCGTTGTGAGCTTTGGCTTTAACGGTGGTCGCGCGGCGGCCGAGACCTTTATGAAGAGCCTCAAGCTTGCCCAGATCGCCACGCACGTTGCCGACGCCCGCACGTGCTGCCTGCATCCCGCTAATGCCACGCACCGCCAGATGAACGATGAAGAGCTCATCGCCTGCGGCATCTCCGCTGACATGGTGCGCCTGTCGTGCGGCCTTGAGGACACGGCCGATCTGATTGCCGACCTTGAGCAGGCGCTCGAGCAGTGCTAGGCTAGCGTGCGTGCGAGGCGTGGGACGGCTTTTCGGCTGACGACGTCCTCATAGTTCCGATTCCGTAGGCGGGACCCCGATCGTGTCCGTTTGTAGGCGATTGGGGTCCCGTTTTTGCGTTGCACGATAGAAAGGATATACATGGAGAAAACTGCCGAGCAGCTGCGCCGCGAACACATTGCCCTAGAGGGCGATACCCACGGTAAGAATAAATGGGCGATTCTGTTCACCGTGCTCGTCATGACCTTTATGGCGTGTCTGGATGCGAGCATCGTGACGGTGGCGCTCCCAGTGATGCAAAAGGAGCTGGGGGTGGGTCTCGACCGCATTCAGCTCGTGAGCTCGGTGTATCTGCTCGCGACGTGCGTCGCCATGCTGCCGTTTGGCCGCTTGGGCGATGTACGCGGCAAGGTGAATGTGTTCCAGCTTGGTGTAATCGTCTTTACGGGTGGCTCGTTGCTTTGCGGGCTTTCGGCTTCGCTCGAGGTGCTTATCTTGGCGCGTTTCGTGCAGGGCGTTGGCTGTGCCGCCGCGATGGCCAACAATATGGGCATCATCACCGAGTCGTTTCCGGCGCGTGAGCGCGGCCGTGCCATGGGCATTCTGGCGACCTTTGTGGCTCTTGGCATGATGTGCGGCCCCGTGCTCGGCGGCGTGCTGGTGGCGAGCTTTCCCTGGGAGAGCATCTTCCTTATCAATCTGCCCATTGGCGTCATCTCGTTTATCGTGGGGCTCTATACGCTGCCGCATGTGAAGCCGGAGGCTGGCGAACGCCCTATGCCGTTGACAGAGGCGGCGCGTCGCTGCTTTGCGAGCTCGGCTTTCACTATTAACCTGGCTTGCATGCTTATCGTGTTCGTGGGTATCGGTGCCTCCGAGTTTGTGCTGCCGTTCTACTTTCAGGATGCCCACGGCTTTAGCTCCGATATCTCCGGCCTGTTGTTTTTGGCGATGCCGGTCGTGAATGCCTTTGTGGGCCCGCTTTCGGGCTCGGTGTCCGACCGTGTTGGTTGTGAAGCGCCCACGGCCGTTGGCCTGGGCGTGTACGTGTGCGGTCTCTTTGCGGTGAGCACGCTTGACGAGCACTCTTCCATCTTGATGATTGTGTGCTGCATCGCGTTTATGTCGTGCGGCACGTCGATCTTCCAGAGTCCCAATAATTCGCTGTATATGGGTTCGGCTCCGCGTGAGGCGCTTGGCTTTGCGGGCAGCTTGAGCAGCTTGGCGCGCTATGCGGGCATAGCGCTGGGTATTACGGCGGCGTCGCGCATCCTGTATGGACAGACGAGCGCGGCGATGGGCAAGACGGTCACGAGCTATGTGGCGGGTCGTCCGGACGTGTTCCTCTTTGGCTTCCGTTTGGTATTCTACGTGCTGATGGCCGTTGCTACCGTGGGCTTTGCGCTCACATTGGTACGTTTGGTGAGGACGCGCACCCGGCATTAGCGTGTTGGGAGGCTGTCTGCCACGAATCGGGCCTATCTACTGGTCTTGCAGCTTTATGGTGCGATGCGGCTTGTGGGGCGGGCGGGGGTCGGTCCGTGGTAGACTATCGAACAACGTTTATTAATCGCGCGGTATCGTTGCCGCGAGAAGGGGTTGCGCCATGCAGGAGCTTGAGGATCGTATTCGCCATGACGGCATCGTAAAGGCCGGTAACGTCCTTAAGGTTGATGCCTTCCTCAACCACCAGTGCGACGTTGAGCTGTTTGACCACATGGGTGCCGAGTGGGCCCGTCTGTTCGAGGGCGTCGAGATCAACAAGATCCTGACGATTGAGGCTTCGGGCATTGGCATGGCTTGCATCGCGGCTCAGCATTTTGGCGGTGTGCCGGTGGTCTTTGCCAAGAAGGCGCAGTCCATCAACCTCGATGGCGAGCAATATGCCACGACCATCTACTCCTTTACCAAGCAGAAGGAGTACCCGGTCATCGTTGGCAAGCGTTTCCTGTCCGAGGGCGACAAGGTCCTGATCATCGACGACTTCTTGGCCAACGGCTGCGCGCTCGAAGGTCTTATCAAGATCTGCGAGGCTGCGGGTGCCGAGGTGTCCGGTATTGGCATTGCAGTGGAGAAGGGCTTCCAGGGCGGCGGCGATAAGCTCCGTGAGCGCGGCTTCCGCGTCGAGAGCTTGGCCCGTATCGCCGATATGGACTGCGAGACCGGCGAGATTACCTTCGCCTAAGCGCGCAACACAAGCGATTGGTATGCGATGTGACAAAGGGACCGTCCCTTTGTCACATTTTTTGTATGAGGGGAGGTGTTGATATGGATGAGAACAAGATGGGATGGCGCGAGTATGCGCGCTATGCCGAGATGTCGGCCGAGGAGTTGGCGCGCGATTGCGAGGTGCAGGTGTTTCGCGCGACAGGTCCGGGCGGACAAGGCGTCAACACGACGGACTCGGCGGTGCGCATGAAACATATCCCTTCGGGAATTACCGTGACGGCGCGCGAGAGCCGCAGTCAGTTCCAAAACCGTAGTAGCTGCCTACGTAAGCTGCGCGCTGAGCTTGAGCGTCGCGGGCGTCCACCGCGCCGACGCGTAAAGACCAAGGTGCCTCAGCGCTCTCGCCAGCGCAGGCTCAATGACAAGCACTTCAACGCCATAAAAAAGGCCAACCGTCGCAAACCGGGCAGCGACGAATAGCTTCCTCATAAGTTGCGGTGAAATAGGGACTGTTTTGCGGCTTTAACTGCATAAACAGTCCCTATTTCACCGCAACTTATGGGGGGTTAGCGGGTTGGGTGCCAGACTTCGAGAGCGGCGGGAAGGACGTCGACCTCGATGCGCGAGGCGACAACGGGCTCGCCGTCGGCTTGGATGGGGTAGTCGGGCTCCTCAAAGGTGAGTGCGGCATGGCGGCAGCGGCGCATACGAACCGGCGGCAACTTGGTATGGTGACCGTCCTTGGCCGAAAGAAACATAGGCAGGGCAACCGCGCGAGGGACAGGGCCGCAGGCGTAGCAGACGTCGAGTGCACCGTCGCAGGGGTCGGCATCGGGGCAGATGCGATAGCCCGAGCCATACGTGGGGCCCAGCTGAATCGCCATAACGATCGCGCGTACGCGCTCGGCGGGCGCGCGATCAAAGCTGACTGTCATGGGGTAGTTGCGATAGCGCAGGCCAAACTGCTCAAGTCCCGAGAGGGTGTAGAGCGGCGCGCCCGTCAAACCGGTCTTTTTGCGCAGCTCGGTGGTGCCAAGGCCGATAGCAGCATCGATGCCGATCGAAAGCGTCTGGTCGTAGTACTCAACGGTAGCCTCGCCGCTGCCGCATGCGGGGTTCCATGAGCGAATCCGCCCGATGTCCTGACGCTGCAGCTCACAGGTGAGCAGCGCGCCAAAATTCTTGCCGGAGAAATCTTCGATACAGAGCGTTTGGGCAAAATCGTTGCCGGAGCCTACGGGCAGGACGGCAAGGGCAGGACGGGCGTCCTCATTCTGCGTCATGAGTCCATTGACGACCTCGTGGATCACGCCGTCGCCGCCAAGGGCGATAACGGTGCGATAGCCCGTTGCCTGCGCGGCGAGTTCCTTGGCATGTCCCATGCGCTCGGTCAGCACCAGGTCAAACTGGGATGCGCGTGCTGTCATGTCCAAAAAGCGTTGCAGGCGCTCGGCAACTTTGCGTGCCGCACCCGACTGGGCGGCTGGGTTGGCGATGATGAGCGTGCGACCAAAATCAGTTGCGTGCATGGGGCGACTCCCGGCGTGTGACATGACGGTGCGGTCGCGCTCAGGTCGAATTGCCCCCGATTGTGGCTGCACGGTGATTATTAGATCTACTCTATCAGGTCGTTGTGGCGCTCGATAGCCTCCGCTACCGTACCGCCCTCATCCACAATAAGAGAACGGCGCTTGGGTGAGATGATGCGCTGGGCGGGGTACACGCCGCGGTGGCCGCCGGCGAGATAGCTGATAAACGCCACGATGACAAAGAACCCGGCGGCCGTGCCGTGGAACAGGTCGATGGCCATCATACAGGTGGTGATGGGCACGTTGAGGCCGGCGCAGAAGACGCCGAGCATGCCGAGAGCCGCCAGAAAACTGGGGTCGAGACCGGTGAGGCAGCCGATCCAGCCACCGAGTGCCGCACCGATGCCAAACAGGGGCGTGACCTCGCCGCCTTGGAAGCCCGCGCCCAGGGTAAGCGCTGTGACGACCAACTTGATGGCTGCGTCCGCCAGGGTGGTGTTGCCTGCAAATCCGGCGCCGGAAAGCCACGTGGAAAGGCCGGCGTAGTCCCAGGCGTCGAGGAGGGCATAGGCGGCCAAAACCACGAGTGCGCCGATGAGTGCGCGAACAAGGTAATTGGTGATAAAGCGACCGTACAGGCTCTTGACGGTTCGAACCGACCAGGCAAAGAGACGTGCCGTCAGACCGAAGATGATGGCGCTGATAACAACGATGACAACCGTCCGTGGTGTCATGGTGGGAACGCTGGCGATGACATTAGCTTCGTACTCGGTACCCAGGACGAGTGATGTAAAGTAGCCGGTAAACGAGGCGACCAGGCAGTAGATGCCCGCGGTGTAGTCGATCTTGCCGATAAAGCACATCTCCATGCCAAAGAAGGCTCCGGCGAGGGGTGAACCGAATACGGCGCCAAAGGCCGACGAGATGCCGGCGAGCATGAGGTCGTGGTGATCATGCTTTTTGAGGTGGGCGAGGCTCGAGATGTTGCTGGCGATGGTGCCGCCAATCTGCACCGCGGCTCCCTCGCGACCGGCCGACCCGCCCGTGAGGTGCGTGAGCGTGGAGCAGACGAAGGTGAGAACGGCCATGCGCATATGGATAAGGCGTGTGCCCAGGGCGGAGTCGATGACCAGGTTGTTACCTCGTTTGGCGGCAAGGCCGTGGTTTTTGTACACCCATGCGGTGGCAACGCCCACAACGGGAAGCAACGCGTAAATCCACACGTGGTGCTCGCGATAATCGGTCGCGATATTCAGCGAGGCCAAAAATGCCCAAGCGGCAACACCCATGGCGAGCGAGACGATGACGACGAGCGCGAGCAGTTTGGCGCTTGCAAACAGGTTGCGGGCGTTGCGGCGTGTGTCGGCGGCCAAGAGCTGCTCGGAGCGGGTGAGTTGACGCCTGCCGGCCATGATGACGTCGCTAAGGGAGAAAAAGCCGCCATCGTCGAGCGGCTGGGAATGATCCTGCGCTTCGTTTGCGCTTTCGGGTTTGTTGTTATGAGCCATATATTCCTCTTTTAGGTTGCAACGCAAGCATTATAAAACGCGGCAAGCGCGACGAGCCGGTGGGTTGGTTTCCATTCTGTTTCGCGGCTTGCGGCCGACAGGTGTATTTGCGGGTACAGGCCAAATCGCGGTCGCGCGTCGGGGATTATACTGAGACAAGCATAAAGAATCGGCGCTCCTGTTGTGCGCCGTGGCATTAAGAGGTGCATATGGCAGAGAAACTCATTCCGCTGGAGGACGCGCAGTCGATTGTTCTGTCGCACGTTGCTCCGACCAATCTCGTAGAGATTCCCGTGTGGCAGGCGGCTGGTTTTCCCTTGGCCGAGGATGCTGTGGCCGATATCGACATTTCGCCGTTTGCCAACAGCGCTATGGACGGATATGCCGTGCGCTCGGCGGACTTGGCGCAGGCGTCTGGTGAGACGCCGGTGACGCTCGACGTTATCGGACACGAGGCTGCGGGCCATGTGTTTGAGGGTGCTCTTGGCCCGGGCGAGACGGTCCGCATTATGACAGGCGCGCCGGTGCCCGAGGGTGCCGACGCCGTAGTGAAATACGAGATCGTCGAGGTGCTTGTCGGCGATGGCAACGAGGGCTCGCACGTCCGCTTCTCGGCGCCGGCCAAGGTGGGGGAGAACGTTCGCTCTGCCGCCGAGGAGGCCCATGCCGGCGATGTTGTGATACACGCCGGCGAGGTCGTGGCTCCGGCGGGCGCGGGCTTGCTGGCAAGCGCCGGTTACGCGAGCGTGAAGGTGCACGCTGCCCCACGTGTGGGCATCATCTCGCTGGGCACGGAATTGGTCGCACCGAGTAAAGTACCGGCGCGCGGTCAGATTCGCGATTCCAACTCCTCGGCGTTGATGGCCGAAGCACTCGATGCAGGAGCCGAGCCCGTGTTCTACGGCATTGCGTCTGATGATGAGCAGGCGATTGCCGAGCTCGTGCATCGCGCGGTGCAAGAGTGCGATTTTGTCATTACGAGCGGAGGCGCCTCGGCGGGCGATTACGACTATGTGACGGCACTCGTCCGGCGCGAGGGCGAGGTGCTGTTCGATCGCATCTCGATGCGTCCGGGCAAGGCCATCACGTTTGGCTTGCTCGGGGGTAAGCCCTACCTGGGGCTTTCAGGCAATCCGGCTGCGGCGTATGTGGGCTTTGAGATGCTCGCCCGTCCGGCGATTCGCAAGATGCGCGGCTTTGCCGAGGGTCCGCGTCCCGTGCAGCAGGCGACGCTCACACACGGTGTGAAAAAGCGCCAGGACCGACGCTTCTTCGATCGCGCCACGGTTTTGCGCGACCCCAAGACCGGTGAGCTGATGGTGACCGAGGCCAAGACGCAGAATTCGGCGCTGCTCGGCACGATGCAGCGGGCCAACTGCCTGCTGCGTATTGACGAAGGACCGTGCGAGCTCAAGGCGGGAGATGTCGTGGACGTTGTTCGCGTCGACCTGCCCGAGGGCACCGTGTTGTAGGAGGAATGCTGTGGAGTTGAAGATATCGATTGTGACGTGCTCGGACACGCGTGATCTTGCCCAGGACGAGGCTGGAGCCGCACTCGAGGAACTTATCGAGGCACAGGGCTGGACGGTCGCCTCACATGTGGTCGTGCGCGATGACGTCAGCGAGATTGGTGATGCCATTGTGGAAGCCGCCGATGAGTGCCACGCCAATGTCGTGCTCACCTGCGGCGGCACGGGGCTTTCGATGCGCGATGTGACGCCCGAGGCGACGCGTGCCGTCTGCGACCGCGATGTGCCGGGTATTGTAGAGGCGATTCGCGCGTACTCCATGACCAAGACGCGCCGCGCCATGCTCTCGCGCGCTATTTGCATGCAACGAGGTCATACACTTGTCGTAAACTTTCCCGGTTCTACGAAGGCCGCCCGCGAAAGCTGGGAGGCCATAGCAGACCAGCTGGAGCATGCGGCTCAGATGACAGCGGGCGGCGGACATACCAACTAAGCGGTTTACCTGCGGCGGGGCGACCTGAACGGCTGCTCCGCCTTTGTTTTCCACCGAAGCGACGCCGAGGTGCACGCTAACTCGAAACTATATTCTCTGACGAGAATAATTTCTCACTATCATTATTCGCGCGAAAGTATAATCTGATTGCAGATTATAGCCCGCGGTGGGGTACCCGGGCACAAGGTCCGAAAGGGTTGAATATGTTCGATATGGTTTCTCGCCGCGGATTCGTCTCGCTTTCTGCTGTCGCCGCTGCCGGCCTTGGTCTTGCCGGCTGCTCGGGCAGCAAGACGTCCGAGCCGGCCGGATCCGATGCCGGTTCTGCCAAGGCATCTTCCAAGAAAGCTGTCGAGCTGCAAGTCTTTGCCGCCAACTCGCTTGAGAAGGCTCTGCCCGAGGTCCAAGAGCTTTACACCGACCAGACCGGCACCACCTTTGCCGACACGCAGTTTAAGGCCTCCGGCGACCTCGTTGAGCAGATGCGTGCCGGCGCCACGGTCGACGTGCTCATCACGGCCTCCAAGGGCACCATGGATGACGCTGAGACCGCCGAGCTCGTCGACGCCGACACGCGTGAGGACATGTTCGTCAACGACCTCGTGATCATTCGCGCCGAGGGCTCCGACACCAAGATCGAGGCCATTGCCGACGTCGCGAATCTGGACGGCAAGATCGCCATTGGCGACGCCAAGACCGTCCCCGCCGGCAAGTACGCCAACCAGGCGCTGGCTTCCGTGGGGCTCTATACCGGTACCGAGGGCGACGACGGCGAGTATGCTCCCGAGATTGCCGACAAGGTCGCACTGGCCGATAAGGTGGGCACCGCCGCCGCCTATGTCTCTACGGGCGACTGCGTAGCCGGTTTTGTCTACAGCTCCGATATCTTCCGCTACGACGGCATCGAGGAGGCTTTCGTGTGCCCCGAGGATTCGCACAAGCCCATCGTGTACCCGGGTGCCGTTGCCGAGAGCTCCGAGCATGCCGACGAAGCCAAGGCGTTCATCGACTTCTGCCTGTCTAACAAGAAGGCTCAGAAGATTTGGGCTAAGTACGGCTTTGAGCTTTCCGCGTAGTGCGGCTTGGCGCGATAATTCCATCGTTTTGTGTTTCACTCCGTCCTTGTATTCGCTTGGAGCTTTTCGTGCTTAATAGATTCCGCGTGCTTGTCGCCTGTGCTTTGACCTTCGCGCTTTGCTGGGTGCCGGGATTTGCGTTTGCTGGGGACGCTGAGGACGGGGCCCAGGTTGCTGCGACCGCTCATGGGCTTTCCTATGGGATTGAGGGTTTTGAGCGGTTAGCCAAGGGGACCGCTCGTGCCATGGAGGGCCAGCCTGAGGGCTACCGGTTTCCCGTTGCCGAGGACGTGGACCTTGTAGTGGCGCCTGCTGCCGATCGCGTTGTGGTGTGGATATCGCCCAAGGCGGTCGAGAAGTATGGATTGGATCCGCAGGACAACGAGTGCGTATCGGGTCTCAAGGCCCTCGTCTGTGAGCTCGACAGCGCAAACTGCATGGGAGGTGCGCAGCTAGGGGACGTGGATCTTCCTTGGTATGTCACGGCGGAAACAACGTTTGATGCCGGCGGGTATACCTATGGCTTTGACGAGCGTGGCGCGGATGGGGACCGCTATGTGGTGATTGCATCAGCCTCGGGTGATGCCAAGGGCGGCGCGCGTTGGCTTGATAGCGCTCAAATGGTAGAAGCATCGTCTGTCGTGATGCGGGATGAGCAGGGGCCCTTGACCTCTCTGGCTTCCTTTTTGGGCGACATCGACTATCGCCCGTTTTGGGTGTCCATAAAAACGAGTGGCCTTGCCCTGCTGATCTCCTTTGCGCTGGGCCTGTTCGCCGCGTGGAAGACTATGGGTACCTCGAGTCGCATCAAGGGCCTGCTCGATTCGGTCTTTACGGTTCCTATGGTGCTGCCGCCCACGGTCTGCGGCTTTCTGCTCCTCATGCTGTTTGGCCGCTCGACCGGGGTGGGCCAGTGGCTCATCGCGCACGGCATCTCGATCGTCTTTACCTGGCCCGCGGCGGTGATCTCTGCCGTCGTCGTGTCGTTCCCGCTCGTCTATCGTACGGCGCTCGGAGCCTTCGAGAGCCTCGACACGCAGATGCTCGATGCGGCGCGCACGCTGGGCTGGTCCGAGCGTCGCATCTTTACCAAGCTTATGATGCCGCTCGGCTGGCCCTCGATTGCCGCCGGCACGGTGCTTGCCTTTGCCCGCGCGATGGGCGAGTTTGGCTGCACCCTGTTCTTTGCGGGCAACTACGCTGGTATTACGCAGACCATTCCCATCGCCATCTACTTTGAGTGGATGGGCGGCAACACGTCCGTGGCCCTCTTTTGGGTCGTCGTCGTAATCGCCTTTAGCTTCTTGGTCATCCTGTTTATCAACATGTACACCGCTCATTCGCAAAAGTATCGCGAGCGGGGCCTTTCCCGTGCGGAGCGTAAACAGGCCAAAGATCTCGCCGGACAGGCCGATTCGCTCGACCCGGCGGGCGGCGATGCCCTGCGTATCGATCGCGAGGCGCTGACCGAGCTCATGCGCGATGATGCCGCTTTGCAGGGAGGTCGATAGGCCATGTCGCTCGTTCTGGATATCAAAAAGCGCTATCCCGGGTTTATGCTTGACATGCAGCTTGAGGCCGGCGAGGAGCGTGTGGCGCTGCTGGGTGCTTCGGGTTGCGGCAAGAGCTGCACGTTGCGCTGCATCGCCGGCGTGGAGACACCCGACGAGGGCAAGATCGCCGTCAACGGTGTGACCTTTTATGACTCGTCGGCGGGCATCAACCTGTCGCCCCAGGAGCGCAAATGCGCCCTGCTGTTCCAAAACTATCAGCTGTTTCCCAATATGACGGTGGCCGATAACGTGTGCGCCGGCGTAAAGGATGCGGGCGACGCCGCGGCGCGTAAAAATCTTGCCGAGCGCTACCTGGGCATCTTTGGTCTGGCCGATTTCGCCGATCGGTACCCCGCGCGCCTCTCGGGCGGCCAGCAGCAGCGCGTGGCACTCGCTCGCATGGTGGCGGCGCATCCCGGCATCTTTATGTTCGACGAGCCCATGAGCGCGCTCGATGCGTATCTCAAGAGCGCGCTTGAGCAAAACATGCTTGACCTGTTCGACGTATGCAACCGCACCGTGCTCTACGTGAGTCACGATATCGACGAGGCGTGCCGTCTGTGCGAGCGCATCTGCGTTATGCATAACGGGCATGTGGAGGAGATCGGCTCCGTCGAGGACGTGGTCCGCCGGCCGCAAACCTTGGCCGCGCTGCGCTTGACGGGCTGCAAGAACACGAGCCGGGCGCGCAAGATCGGCGACGAAGAAGTTGAAGCCCTCGACTGGGGCATGACCTTTAACGTGGGTCGCGAGGTTCCCGATAATGTGGAGTACCTGGGCATTCGCGCAAGCTACTTCCATGTTGACAATCGCGCTGAGCGGGGTCGCAACAGCTACGACCTGCACGTGGCGCGCGTGAGCGACTCGCGTTTTGAGCGCCTGGTGCTGTTGGATGCGCCGCGGGCCGATGCGCCCACCCGTCTTCAGTGGAAGGTCAACAAGGTGAGCATGCCTGTCGACGAGCTGCCGCAAGCAGGCGAGACGCTGCGCATGCATTTTGATGCCAGCAGGATCCATTTGGTTTGTCGATAGCGCTGGGTAATGCCGTCGGGGTATAAGCCTCGGCGGTTTTGTTTGCCGTTCGCTGAATGAGAGATGACAAACTCTTATTAATCAAGATAATAATTTATTAAACGACGGCACACGATGCTGTCGTACGAATGTCAACGGTGTTCGCATGGTCGATGACCGTTGATATAGTTGACATCAACTGGTTAAGGAGGGTGCGCACATGCCGCAGACGACATACATTTGCCGCGTTGCCGCGCGTGCCCTATATATCGCTCGGAGCCGCATATGAGCAGGTATGTTCACGGCTCCGGGAGAGACGACGCACAACTAAATAATCGACCGCAAAGCAGGTTCCCTAAAATTCCGGGTTTGAGCACGGTCGGGCAATCGCCGTCCGTCGTGCATCGATACCGTTGTTATCCGATTTTGGTTCGAGAGGGGGAACCGTCATGGCTGAAGAATTTGATTTCCATCCGATGTGGGAGAGCCTCGGCATGAATCTTGCCGACCATGATATGCTGCTGGGCGCCGTGGGCCAGATGTACGGGGACATGTTCCTGACGCAGAACAATCGCCCCAAGTCTACGTCCTACCTGGACTTTGTGGCCACCAACATCCACAGCGGCCGCATTAAGGAGATGCTCGACAAGAAGGAGGCCGGCGAGGCCACCAAGATCGTCGGTTCGTTCTGCGTGTATGTGCCCGAGGAGATTGTGCTCGCCTGCGACGGTATTCCTGTGGGCCTGTGCTCGGGTGCCGACTGGGCAACGGACAAGGTCGAGGAGCACCTGCCGCGCAACACCTGTCCGCTCATCAAGAGCTTTGCCGGCTTTAAGCTGGGCGAGGTCTGCCCCTACATTGAGTCGAGTGACCTGGTGGTAGGCGAGAACACCTGCGATGGCAAGAAGAAGGCCTACGAGTTCTTTGCAACGCAAAAGAACATGTACGTCATGGATATTCCCAACGTGCACGACGAGTCTACGCTCGTGACCTGGAAGGCCGAGGTCAAGAAGCTCGCCGCCAAGATCGAGGAAGAGTGCGGCGTCAAGATTACGCCTGAGCGTCTGAAGGCCGCCATCCACGCCGTCAATGAGAAGCGTCGCGCCCTGCAGCGCCTCGCTGCCACGCGCGCTGCAGACCCTGCGCCCATCAGCGGTCTCGACAGCCTGCTGACCGTTCAGGCCGCCTTTATGGACGACACGCCGCGTCTGACCGGAGCCATCAACGATATGGCGGCTGAGTGCGAGCAGCGTGTCGAGGCCGGCGAGGGCGTGGCGCCCAAGGGGACCAAGCGCATCCTGTACACCGGTACGCCCATGGCCGTGCCCAACTGGAAACTATTCAACCTCATCGAGAAGGCCGGCGGCGTTGTGGTAGGCGAGGAGTCCTGCACGGGCTCGCGCTACTACAAGGACCTGGTCGACGAGTCCGGCGAGACGGTCGACGAGATGCTCGATGCCATCGCCGAGCGCTACTTTAAGATCAACTGTGCCGTCTTTACGCCCAACGACCAGCGTATGAAGGATATTGTCCAGATGGCCAAGGACCTGCATGCCGACGGCATCGTGGACGTGGCCCTGCAGTTCTGCACGCTTTACGAGATGGAGTCCTTTGCCGTGGAGAAGGCCGCCGAGGAAGCCGGCATTCCGTTTTTGCACATCACGACCGACTACGCCGGCGAGGATGCAGGCCAACTGCAAACCAGGATCGAGGCTTTCTTGGAAACCATTTAGGGCTATCCGTCCCGGCGGCTTCCCCAGGCACCCGATCTTGCCGTTCAAACCATCGCTTGCGTACCAAAGTATGCGGCGCTCCTCTTTCACGGCAACCTCGGGCACCTTGGAAAGTTGTTTTCCTGGTTGGTTAAAAGGTTTAGGAGGTATATGTCGAAAAATATTGAGCAGTCGTTGCCGTCCACGTTTGAGGAGTTCAACGAGCAGCGCAAGGCGGCGTTTATTCGCGTCAAGGATTATAAGCAGGCGGGTAATCGCCTGGTCGGCTTTTTGTGCAGCTATACGCCACTCGAGATTATCGATGCCGCGGGGGCCGCAAGTGTCGCTCTGTGCGGTACGTCCGATGAGGTGATTCCCGAGGCCGAGAAGGTGCTGCCGGCAAACCTCTGCCCGCTCATCAAGTCGACGTACGGTTTTGCCTATTCGCAAAAGTGCCCGTTTACGTACTTTAGCGACATGATCATCGGTGAGACCACCTGCGACGGCAAGAAGAAGATGTACGAGCTGCTGGGGGAGCTTAAGCGCACGCACATCCTGCATCTTCCGCAGGGTCGCGATCGTGCCTATGAGCGCGATGGCTGGTATGAGGAGTGCCGCCTGCTCAAGGAAGAGCTCGAGAACTTCTACGGTATTACGATCACCGATGACGACCTGCGCGCCGCTGTCCGTCGTCGCAATCGCTTGTGTGCGGCCCAGCTCGAGATGTTCGCGCTGCAGGCCAACCAGCCGGCGGCCATGAGCGGCGTCGACCTGATGAGCACCATGTTCGCCGGTACGTTCAGCTTTGATATCGAGGCCTATACGCAGCAGCTGGAGCAAAAGGTCGCCAAGCTGCGTGAGTCCTACGAGGCTGGCGAGCGCCCGATTGCGGCGGATGCCAAGCGCATTCTGATCACTGGCTGCCCGGTGGGCGGCGTGATCAACAAGATCGGCCGCACCATCGAGTCCAACGGTGGTGTGGTCGTGTGCATGGACGACTGCTCGGGCGAGCGCACGGCGGCCATGATGATCGACCCGGATGCTCCCGACATCCTGCGCGCCATCGCCGACCGCTACCTGGACATCAACTGCTCGGTCATGACGCCTAACGAAGGCCGCATGGGAAACACGCTGGCTATGTGCGAGAAGTACCATGTCGATGGCGTGGTAGAGAGCGTGCTGCAGGCCTGCCACACCTTCAACGTTGAGAGCGCGCGCATGCAGGAGGCTGTCGAGGGTGCGGGCATTCCGTACATGATGATTGAGACCGATTACAGCAATGGCGACATGGGTCAGATTGAGACCCGCATCGCCGCCTTCATCGAAACCCTCTAGCTTTCTCAGGCACCGGATCTTGCCCCTCAAACCGTCGCTTGCGTACCCAAAGTACGCTGCGCTCCTCTTTCGGGGCAATCTCCGGCACCTGAGAAACCTAGAGCTAAGGCGCCTGAACGCGCCGCTGTCTTTGATGTTTAGATTGGGAGAGAGCCATGATAGGGGTCGGGATCGATATCGGGTCTACGGCGGCTAAGGCTGCTGTGGTCGACGGGGAGGGTTCGGTGGCGTGGACGTGCGTGCAGCCAACCGGGTTTTCCTCGGTCGATGCTTCCGAGCGGCTGCGCGAGGCACTGGCAGCGGCTGGCTATGACGTGACGGGTGACGATGTTCGCGTGGTCGCGACTGGCTACGGTCGTGTCGCCGTGCCCTATGCGCACAAGGTCGTGACCGAGATTACCTGCCACGGCACCGGTGCCGTGCGCCTGTTTGGCGATCACGGCACGGTGATTGACGTGGGCGGCCAGGACACCAAGGTCATTCAGCTTAAAAGTGGCCGCGTGGCCAAGTTTGCCATGAACGACAAGTGCGCCGCCGGCACGGGGCGCTTCTTGGAGATCATGGCCGACCGCCTAGGCATTACCCAGCAGCAGATGGCAGACCTCGCCCGCACCGGCGAGCCTACCAAGATCAGCAGCATGTGCACGGTGTTTGCCGAAAGCGAGGTCATCAGCCTGATCGGTCGCGGTGAGCCGCGCGAGAACATCGCCCGCGGTGTGATCGACAGCGTGGTCTCGCGCGTGGTGACCATGGCCGGGCAGGCCGCGGGCGCCCCGTACTACCTGACCGGTGGCCTGTGCGAGAACGCTTACGTTGTGGAGCGGTTGGGCGAGCTGCTGGGGTCGCCGGTGACCACCTCGCCCCAGGCTCGCTTTGCCGGAGCGATCGGCGCGGCGATTCGCGCACAGGCGCTCAATTAATGCACCCGCTGCAGGCTCGCATTCATGCGTATACTGGGAGAAAATGATTGACCGAAGAGGGAGGAGGTATCGATGGCTGACGATCAGATTAAGCTCACGTCCATGACGGCCGCGAGCGGTTGAGCCGCTAAGTTGGCTCCCGGAGTCCTCGTCCAGGTCCTGGGCGACTTACCCAATGTGCATAACGACAACTTGCTCGTGGGGTTCGATACCTCCGACGATGCGAGCGTCTTTCGCGTCGGCGATAACCTGGGCCTCGTTCAGTCCGTCGACTTCTTCCCGCCGATGGTCGACGACCCGTTTCTGTTTGGCCAGATCGCCGCGGCCAACTCGCTGTCGGACATCTACGCCATGGGCGGGCGGCCGAGCCATGCCATGAACCTGCTGTGCATTCCCAGTTGCCTGGGCGTCGAGGTCGCAGGTCAGATTCTGGCGGGCGGCGCCGACAAGTGCGTCGAGGCGGGTTGCTCCATCGCGGGCGGCCACACCATCAACGACGACGAGCCCAAGTACGGCCTGTCCGTGAGCGGCTTTGTCGCGCTCGATCGTATGCTTGCCAATAGCGGCGCGCGCGTGGGCGACGTCCTGTTGCTGACCAAGGCGATCGGCTCGGGCATCATCACCACGGCCATTAAGGGCGAGCTTATCGAGCAAGACGAGGCCGCGGCCATGTTTGACTCGATGCGCACCCTCAACGAGGCTCCGATTCGTTTGGCCGAGGGACTTGAGCTTCACGGCTGCACCGACATTACGGGCTTTGGCCTGATCGGGCATGCGTGCGAGATGGCCGAGGGCTCGGGCGTGCAGATTGAGCTTGCGTCGGGGGCGGTGCCGCTCTTTGATCAGGTGCTTGACATGGCGCGTCTGGGCATTATCCCCGCGGGCTCCTACCGCAACCAGGACTTCTTTGACCCGCGTGTGGCTGTCGACGAGGACCTGGAGCCGGGCATGCTCGACGCGCTGTACGATCCGCAGACGTCTGGTGGCCTACTCATCGCGGCACCTGCTGCCGATGTGGATGAGCTTGCGCGCCGTTTGCATGCCGAGGGGTGCATCGCCGCCGCCGTCGGTCGCGTGTGCGAGCCGGTGCCAGGCGGTCCTGCCGTCCACGTTGTCCGTTAACGACACGTTTATTGAGCTACGTGCCGTTCTAAAACGATTTATTCGAAAGGAAAAACTATGTCTACCAAGATTGAAGTCAATGCCATGGGCGATGCCTGCCCGCTGCCCGTCGTCAAGACGCTCAAAGCCCTGAAGCAGCTCGATGGCGAGGGCACTGTCGTGACCTCGGTCGATAACGAGACCGCCGTCAAGAACATCTCCAAGATGGCGCAGGAGAAGGGCTGTACGGCCTCGGTCGAGAAGGTTTCTGACGCCGAGTGGCACGTGACCGTGGCGACCTCTGGCGCCGTTGCCGTGGCTGATCCCGAGCAGGATGGCGCTGCCCTCTGTGATGCCAGCGCCGGCAAGGGCAAACTTGTCATTTCCGTCTACACCGATTGCATGGGCCGTGGCGACGACGAGCTGGGCCACAAGCTCATGAAGGCGTTTATCTTCGCCGTGACGCAGCAGGAGGAGCTGCCCGCGACCATGCTGTTCTACAACGGCGGCGCCAAGCTCACTGTCGAGGGCTCACCGGTACTCGACGACTTGAAGGGTCTGGCCGAGCAGGGTGTCGAGATCCTTACCTGTGGTACCTGCCTCGACCACTATGGCATTAAAGACCAGCTTGCGGTGGGCGAGGTCACCAACATGTACGTAATTGTAGAGAAGATGGAGCAGGCCGTGCGCGTCGTGCGCCCGTAGCGTATTGGTTGGAGTTGCCATGAGGGAGAAGCGCCCGGCGCTTGTCATCACGTTTCCCACCACGGCGGCCGCCATGGGGTGCGAGACCCTATGCATCGAGCGCGGACTTCCCGGGCGCACGATTCCCGTGCCCGGGGAGGTCGCTGCCGGCTGCGGTCTGGCGTGGAAGGCGTTGCCTGCCGATGAGGAACTGCTGCGCAGCGAGCTTACCGCGGCGGGCGTTCCTACCGAGGGCTATACCGTGATTGATATGTGGGAGGTCGTGCGATGATCTATCTGGATAACGCGGCGACGACCATGCACAAGCCGCAGACGGTCATTGATGCCGTGACGCAGGCGATGTGCTCGCTCGGCAATGCCGGGCGCGGCGCCACGTCGGGTGCCCTCGATGCCGCTCGTACGATTCACGCTTGCCGTGCCAAGCTCGCGCGCCTTTTGGGTTGCCCGAGGGCGAACCATGTGTGCTTTACGCCCAACTCAACCGCGGCGCTCAACACCGTCATCAATGGCGTGGTTCGCCCCGGCGACCGTGTGGTCACAACAGTGCTCGAGCACAACTCCGTGCTGCGTCCGCTCAACCGCTTGGCGGTAGAGCGGGGTGTGACCGTTGAGCATGCGGGCTGCGACGCGAACGGCGCGCTCGACTACGACGAGCTCGAACGGCTGGTCACGCCCGGTACGCGTGCCGTGGTGGTGACGCACGCCTCCAATGTGACCGGCAACGCGGTCGACATTGCACGCGTAGCCGCCATGGCCCATGCGGCCGGTGCACTCGTGATCGTCGATGCCTCGCAGTCTGCCGGCACGGCGCATATCGATATGCAAGCCATGGGGCTCGACGTCGTGTGCTTTACCGGCCACAAGGGGCTCATGGGACCCCAAGGCACCGGCGGTCTGGCCGTGGCAGAGGGCATTGACGTGTCTCCGTGGGCCATGGGCGGCACGGGCGTGCACAGCTTCGACCCACTGCAGCCGCTTGAGTGGCCTACGCGCCTGGAGGCGGGCACGCTCAACGGTCACGGCATCGCGGGCCTTTCTGCCGGCCTCGACTTTATCGAGGCCCAGGGTGGGGTCGAGGCGATTGCTGCCCACGAGCGTGCGCTCGCTGATCGCTTCCTTGCCGGGGTGCGCAAGATTCCGGGGATTAAGCTCTACGGTGCGTTTGACCAGCCGATGCGCTCTGCGATTGTGTCGCTCAACGTGGGCGATATCGATTCGGCCGAGATTTCGGACGCGCTCATGCAAGGGTGGGGGATTGCGACGCGCCCCGGCGCCCATTGCGCCCCGCTCATGCACCGTGTGCTGGGGACCGAACGCCAGGGCGTCGTCCGTTTCTCGTTTGGGTATTTCAACACGACCGAAGAAGTCGACACGGCTATCGATGTTCTGTGCGATTTAGCCTGCTAAAGCTGCTAGACCGTTTATACTTGCGGGACGGGTGTTTTTGCCCGTCCCGTTTTTGTTTCGACCCGAAAGGTGGTCCCATGGCTTCATCCGCCCCGCGCGGTCTGCGCTCCGACCATGTCGTCACCGTCGGCATCGCCCTGTTCTCGATGCTCTTTGGCGCCGGCAACCTCATTATTCCGCCGCTGCTGGCGCTGCAGGCAGGTTCTGCCACGCCGGTCGCCATGCTCGGCTTTCTGATTGCCGCCATCGGCCTGCCCGTCATGGGTTTTATCGCCGTGGCGCTTGCTGGAACGGCGCGCGAGCTTGCCGGCCGCGTGCACCCCAAGTTTGGTGAGTTCTTTGTCGCGGCGGTGTATCTGGCCATCGGCCCGTGCCTGGCCATTCCGCGCACGAGCTCCACGGCCTTCGAGATGCTGGTGCCGCTGCTGCCCGAGGGCGTCTCGCTCGGCACGGCTCGCCTGGTCTTTGCCATCGGGTTCTTCGTGGTCGCGTTTGCGCTCACGTTGCGCCCGGGTGTCATCACACGCGTACTCGGTCGCATTACGGGCCCCGCGCTCATTGCGCTCATCGTGCTGGTCGTGGGCGCTGCCGTGATCTCGCCGATGGGTCCCGCTGCCGCGCCGCAGGCTCCCTACAATGCCGGTGCTGCCGTGCAGGGCTTTTTGACCGGCTACCAGACCATGGACCTGCTCGCGTCGCTCGCCTTTGGCATCATCATCGCCGAGACCATCCATGAGCTCGGCGTTACCGACGATAGGCGCGTGGCCTTTGAGATTTCGCGTTCCGGTGTGATCGCCGGCGTGCTTATGGCCGTCATCTACTGCGGCCTGGCGCTTGCCGGCATGCAGCTCGGCACGGTCATGCCCGATGCCACTAACGGCGCCGCCATCCTCGCCCGCTCTGCCTCCATGCACTTTGGCCTTGTCGGCACGGTCGTGGTCTTTGCAATCTTTTTCCTCGCCTGCATGAACGTGTGCATCGGCCTTATCAGCTGCTGCTCGCGTTACTTCTGCGAGACGTATGTGGTCGAAGGGGGAGCGGAGGCTTCCGAGGAGGCCATGCGCCGTCCCTTTGCGATTCTCGCCTTTGTGTTTGCAGCGTTTTCGTGCGTGCTCTCCAACGTGGGCCTCGACGTGATCCTTATGTTCTCGGTGCCCATGCTCAACGCTTTGTATCCCGTTGCCATTGTGCTGGTGCTTATGGGCCTGGTGCACGGCTTTTGCGATGCGCATCCGCAGGTGTGGGTCTGGGTCGGCGGCGTTGTCGCGGTGCAGAGCGTAATCACTTCGGTCCGCGATGCGTTCTTTGCTGGCGCGTGGCTGCCGTTCGATGCGTTGCCGCTGGCAGATATCGGTGCTGCGTGGGCACCGGTTGCTGTGGTGGCGTTTGTGATCGGTCTGGTTCATAGCCAGTTTGTCGCACATTCGAGGAGCTAAGGTTTCTGCGCTTGCACAGGCGGGGAGTCTCCCCTATAATTTCCTTCGCTTTGGGACACGCAAGGTTTAGACCTTAGCTGCTCAACACCTTCGGGACGTGGCGCAGTTTGGTAGCGCGCCTGCTTTGGGAGCAGGATGTCGCAGGTTCAAATCCTGTCGTCCCGACCATATCTTGCGGGCGTAGTTCAATGGTAGAACCCCAGCCTTCCAAGCTGATGACGCGGGTTCGATTCCCGTCGCCCGCTCCATAGGATAGATGAATGGCTCTGGTTCCTTTTGGGAATCAGAGCCGTTTTCGTAAGTGTACGGGTGACGGGAATCGATGCCGCCCCACGCCCCACCTAAGTTGCGGTGAAATACGGACTGTTTTTCGGCTTTTATGGCCCATGTAGTCCGTATTTCACCGCAACTATTTGTAAGGTTGGATTTTGATGCCGTTGGGAGGGTCGTAGCGACCGTCTACCGAGAGTGGAAATATTTTTTGAAGCCTTGACCTGCGACGTCAAGCTTTTGGTCAGCTTTTGGCAAGGCCTGCGGACGGAAGCATGCGATAGCGTAATGGTATTCTCTCCGCCGTGATGGTTATGGGGGTTGGCCATGCTCGATAAAGGCAAACATTTTCCGCAGTCATATGCCAAGATGCTGTTTTCCACTCTCGGGATTCATCATGACGAGCAGCTATTGATAACGATTGATCCTTGGGATGAGCGGCGCGCGCGTGAGCTTATGCAAGAAGAACTTTTAATTCGACTCTATAACCATGTGTACGCCGATCCTGTTTATTGGAACCACCTTGACGTGGAAGCCCGCATTTTCCAGCTTGCATCTGCTATTGCGGCCGTCGAGCCGGATGCCATTTTCTGCGGTTCAACGGCGGCACTGCTGTACGGTATCGGCTCCGCTTACTCGCTGCTTAATGCCGTTCAGATGTTGTTGCCGAGATCTTCCAGGCGCGATACATATGAGTTCGTTGAGTATCGTCGATGGCGCCCGGGTGAGGTATGGCGGCTCGGCCCGTTTACGCTGACAGACCCCTATCGGACGGTGGTCGATATTGCCCGCACGAGTGCATTTCGGTATGCGCTTGGCTACGTCGATGGATTGGCTCGCGAGTATGATGTCGACCGCGAGGAGCTGCGTGCGTATGCGCAGACCAATTGCCGCGGTTTGCATGGCATCTCCCGTGCGTTTGGCGTGTTCGAGTATATGGACGGAAGGTCGGATAACGGGGGAGAGTCCGAGGCGCGAGCGGCAATGATCCTTGCTGGCGTCGCTGCGCCTGAGCTTCAGGTTGAGATTGCTCGGCCAGGAAGCGCCGGCTATTATCTGGCAGATTATGGTTGGCAGATGCCAGATGGGTCATGGATGTTGGCAGAGCTTCATGGTTTGGGTAAGTTTGAGGACGAAACTCAAAAAGATTTGGAACATGCTGCGGCAAAAACCTATCGAGCCGCCTTATTGCGCGATGCGAACTTGCGCGCCATGGGTCATAACGTCATTCATTTCAAACTCTCGGACACATATGATGTCGAAGAGTTTGGCGCTATGATGCGCGGTTGCGGCATTCCGACAACAAAACCCTACGCCGACTCCCGATAGTGAAATCATTTGCAGCCAACCTTCAATAAGTTGCGGTGAAATGCGGACTGTTGAGGCCTTTAAAGGCATGAAACAGTCCGTATTTCACCGCAACTTAGGAGGGGATGGGGCTGAGGGGCGGGCGATGCCGTTGTCTGTCGGTTAGTGGCGACCGTGGTGGCGGAGCTTGTCGATGGTGGAGTCGGTGCTTCGGCTGCGGGCTTCGGCGGCGCGGTCGCGAGCATCGGCGGCGGTTTGGCGCTTGCGACGGTAATCGATCATGCCTTGGATGATGGGCTTGCCAAAGCTCACGACATCATCGTTGTAGATGGCGGTTCGGGCTGCGAGGAGGCAGTCGGTAAAGTCCATATGGGTCTTGCCAAAGAGCTTGACGGCAAGGGCGACAACGGTGGGCTCGTCGACCATGACGTCATCGAGCAGCCTTTTCATGGCCGCAGCAATCTCAACGCGGGGAACCTTATAGACGTCGCGCAGCGTGACCACGACGCGCGTGATGATTTCGGGATAGACACGAGCGGTGCGCGTGGCGATGACCTTGGCGGCGCGCGGTGACAGGACCTCGTCGTCGAGCAGATAGCGAAGGATGACGGTCTCGTCGATGATGGTGCTACTCATGGATATCTACTTCCTCGGGACCCAAAATCGAATCGTCGCTTTCTGTAGCGAGGTACTCAATCCAGGCATTGCGCTCCTCGGAGCGGCGATTGGGGTCACCGTATGCTTTGAGCGATCCATAGGCGGCGGTGCCGTCCTTTGAGCGCACGGCGACCGGCTGAAAGGGGAGCTTGCGCATCAAAATGCTCTGCGCGACAAATAGACGGACGGCCTCGGCGAGCGATGTGCCCATGGCGTCGTAGAGATGTTCGGCATGCTGCTTGTCTTCCTCGCGAATGCGCACCTGCAGGATGGCTCGTTTTTGAGTCGATGACATCACTGGCCCCCTTAATGAGCGTGCAATATAGTCGGTCAAATGCGGCATGTGCCGATACTTGAGCATCTTATAACGATTACTTTATTTCGCTCAAGTAAATAACCATTAACTTGAATACAAGCGTAGTACATCTAAAATGAGAGCGCGTAAAAATCTCTGAGGCGTACGCATGTAATACACTCACCTTTATAGCTTCTAGAGAATAATTCCAACCTGCCAAAACCCCTGCAATACACCCGTATTGCAGGGCCTATGCTCAAGTTTGCCCCCTGCAACTGCGTATATTTAACCTGTATATCGTTGGAGGAATTCTATCGAAGTGCCTGTTTCGCCGCATGCACTCGATACGCCGATGCCAGGCCACGGGCGGCTTGGGGCAACGTCGACAGGGTCTCTCCGGCATGGGATTCAGGAGGGAGTGAACAACATGGGCAATAAACGAGTCGTGGCTGATTCTTCACGCTGCATTGGGTGCCAAACCTGTATGGCGGCGTGCATCGAGGCACACGATATTCCCGGCAACATCGCCGCACCTCGCTTGCGCGTAACGCGCACCTACGAGATCTCCGCACCGGTGGCTTGCCATCACTGCGAGGACGCTCCGTGCGCCAAGGCCTGCCCCACGGGCGCCTTGTTCTTTGACCCAAAGAACCATCGCATCGGCGTCAACGAGGACAACTGCATCGGCTGCAAGAGCTGCGTCATGGCATGCCCCTTTGGCGCCGTGAGCGTGGCGACCACGCAGGTCCCCGTCTTGATGGGCGACGTGCGCGTGGGTTCGCAGACTAAGAGCTTCGTGCTCAAGTGCGACCTGTGCGTGGACCGTCCCGGCGGTCCGGCGTGTGCCGAGGCGTGCCCGACCAAGGGCCTCACCTTGGTAGACGAGGAACGCTTGGCAGAACTGACCGCCGAGCGTGCCCGCGCCACCATCGAAAACGAGGCGTAGGCGGACGGCCAAACAGGCCCAATGATTGTCAAATAAGTACCGAGCATTCGGTAGCAGAGAAAGGAAGGAGGGTGTCATGGAGAAGCATAAAGTGATCTGCCCGTACTGCGGCGCCGGTTGCCAGTTTAACCTCTTGGTCCAAAACGGCCAGGTCGTGGGCACCGAACCGCTCAACGGCATCACCAATCAGGGCGAGCTGTGCCTTAAGGGCATGAGCGGCTACGACTTCATCAACGACACCAAGATCTTGACTCCTCGCGTACTGCACCCGATGATCCGCCGCACTAAGGGCGCGGATCTTGAGCGCGTAAGCTGGGACGAGGCACTGGATTTCACCGCATCTAAGATGCAGGCCATAATTGACGAATATGGTCCTAACGCTGTCATGACCACCGGCTCTTCGCGAGGCGGCGGCAATGAGGCGAACTACGTCATGCAGAAGTTTACGCGTGCGTGCATCGGCACCCACAGCGTGGACAACTGCGCCCGTACTTGACACGGCCCTACTGTCCTCGGTCTGATGGACACGGTTGGTTCAGGTTGCATGTCATGCTCCATCCCCGGTATGGAGGATGCGGGCTGCATTTTCCTCTTCGGCTATAACCCTGCCGATTCGCACCCCATCGTCGCAAGGCGTATCGTGCGAGCCAAAGAAAAGGGTTGCAAGATCATCGTCGCCGATCCGCGCCATATCGAAACCGCGCGTATCGCCGATCTCTACCTTCCGATCAAGAACGGTTGCAACGTTGCGTTCCTCAACGCCTTTGCCAACTGCTTGGTCAACGATGGCCTCTACGACAAGGAATTCGTCGCCGAGCATACGAACGGCTTTGACGAGTGGTGGGAGACCATCAAGAACTACACTCCCGAATCCGTACAGGACATCACGGGTGTCGAGCCCGCGTTGATTCACCAAGCTGCCGAGATGTACGCCACGGCGAAGCCCTCTGCCATCATTGGCTGGGGCATGGGCGTATGCCAGCAGAAGCAGAACCTGAAGACGGTGCACACCATCGCCTCCATCGCCTGCGTTGCCGGCCAGATCGGCAAACCCAATTCCGGCCTCGCGCCCGTGCGTGGTCAGAACAACGTCCAGGGCTCCTGCGATATGGGCATGCTGCCCAACCTGTACCCTGGCTACCAGAAGGTCACCGACCCGGCTGTGCGTGCCAAGTTTGCCAAGGCTTGGGGCGTGCCCGAGGAAAAGCTCCCGCTCGAGGAGGGCTACAAGCTCACCGACCTGGGCCACCTGGTCGACGAGGGTAAGGTGCACTGCTTCTACAACTACGGCGAGGACCCGGTGCAGACCGAGCCCGATTCGGCCGGCATGCGCAAGACGCTCTCCGAGCTGGATCTGTTCATTTGCCAGGACATCTTTATGACGCAGACGACCATGCTCGCCGACGTCATCCTGCCCGCTACCTCTTGGGGCGAGCACGAGGGTGTCTTTACCGCATCCGACCGTAGCTTCCAGCACTTTGACGCGGCCGTTCCGCCCAAGGGCGAGTGCCGTCACGACTGGGAGATCTTCGCGGACCTGTCCACGCGTATGGGCTATCCCATGCACTACGACAACACCGAGCAGATCTGGAACGAGTGCATTAGCCTGTGCCCCAACTTTGTGGGCGCGACCTACGAGAAGATGGCTCCCGAGGGCGGTTACGCCCAGTGGCCCGTCAAGAGCACCGATGTGAACGACCACGGTACGCCCGACATGTTCGCTGGCGGCAAGTTCACCACCAAGGACGGCCGCGCCAACCTGATGGCGCACGACTGGGAGGCGCCCTCCGAGCTTCCCGACGATGAGTACCCGCTCATCCTGTGCACCGTCCGCGAGGTCGGTCACTACAGCTGCCGCTCGATGACCGGCAACTGCAAGACGCTGGCGCTGCTTGCCGACGAGCCCGGTTTTGTCCGCATGAATCCCGCGGACGCCCAGGCACGCGGCATCAAGAATGGCGACATCGTCTCGATCCACAGCCGCCGCGGCCAGGTATACAGCCGCGCCGACGTGAGCGACCGCATCAACAAGGGCACGGTCTACATGACCTACCAGTGGTGGATCGGCAAGTGCAACGAGCTGACCATGCACAAGGTCGACCCGGTCTCGCATACGCCCGAGGACAAGTTCTCCGCCTGCCAGGTCGACGCTATCGCCGACCAGGTCTGGGCCGAGGGCGAGGTCGAGCGTCAGTACACCGAGCTCAAGCAGGCTCTGGTGGACGCTGCCGCTCCCCAGGACGTTGAGCCTGGCGCCGCCAAGTTCGACGACGAGACGCACGTGAATCAAATCGTGTAGTCCCGTTCTCGTTGGCTTTTTGGGCCGGGCGTCCCGTACGTTCGGGAGCCCGGCCCGTTATTTTGAAAGGAAGTGGGGATGAACCGCTTCATCGACATCAACCCGGAGAGGTGCATCGGCTGCGGAACATGCCAGTCCGCCTGTGCCGACGCCCACCGGATGCAGGGTCTTCAGGATACGCCGCGCCTGGCGCTCGTGAAGACCGGCGGTATTTCGGCCGCCCTTGCCTGCCACCATTGCGAGGGTGCCCCCTGCGCCGAGGTCTGCCCGGTGAATGCCATCGAGCACGATGGCGATCGCATCCACGTCAAGGAGCAGGAATGCATCGGGTGCAGGCTGTGCGCCATCGCGTGCCCCTTCGGAGCCATCCATCCCGATGGCACGTCTATCGCCGGTGTCGCAGGCATGTGCGACCCGACGCCTTCGTATCCTAAGTCCCTGAGCAGCCTGCTTACGTGGGCTCCCGGCCAGTACACCTGCGCTGTCAAGTGCGACCTGTGCGCCTTCGATCCGGACGGCCCGCATTGTGTGGCGGCGTGCCCCACCAAGGCGCTGACCGTCATGGGCGGCGCGGCCGATCGCGAGCTCGACGAGGCCAAGCGCCTGCGCTCGATTGAAAACGGTCCGTCCGTCGACGTTACCGCTGTGGCCCAGGGCCTGTCCGAGAAAGCAGAAGGGAGCGTAAACAATGGATAGCATGACGCTGTTTATCGCATCGCTTGCCGTCTCGTGCATCGGTGCGCTCGCCTCGGTTCTGCTGATCAAGGCCGATAACGCCGCCAAGACCGCCGGCTGCCTTGTCGGCGCCGTCGCGGCCGTGCTGTCGTTCATCGCGGGCCTCGAGGCCGTGCTTGGCGACGTTTCGTCCCTCAACACGGTCTTCTTCTTCCCGTTCGCCCGTCTCGAGCTCTTGCTCAACGGCCTTGCGGGCCTGATCGTGGTCCTCATCTCGATTCTCGCCTTTGCGGGCTTCATCTACGGTCTGTCCTACTTCGACGAGTACCCGGGCAAGGTCGGGCGCGCCGGCTTCTTTATGAACACCTTCGTCGCCTCGATGATGCTCGTCATCACCGCCGACAACGTGTTCTGGTTCCTGGTCGCCTTTGAGCTCATGTCCCTTACGAGCTACTTCCTTGTCGTTATCGAGGAGAACAAGAACTCCATTAGGGGCGGTTGGCTCTACTTCGTCATCGCGCACGTGGGCTTCGTTCTCATCATGGCGAGCTTCCTGCTCATGACCAACGGCGTGGGCGGTTCCTTCAGCTTCAGTGATTTCCGTACGCATGACTTTGGACCCGCCGTCTCCTCCGCGTGCTTCGTCCTCGCGTTCTTCGGATTTGGCGCGAAGGCCGGTATCATTCCGCTGCACTCCTGGCTGCCCCAGGCGCACCCCGAGGCGCCGTCCAACGTGTCCGCCCTCATGTCCGGCGGCATGATCAAGATCGGCATCCTGGGAATCCTCAAGGTCGGTCTCGACCTGCTCGCGGGTTCGGGCGTCCAGCTCTGGTGGGGCCTCATGGTCCTGGTCTTCGGATCCATCTCGTCGGTCCTGGGTGTCGTCTACGCCCTCCACGAGCACGACATCAAGCGCCTGCTTGCCTATCACTCCGTCGAGAACATCGGCATCATCTTGCTCGGTGTCGGCGCGTCCATGACGGCGCACGCCCTGGGCAACGACGTCATCGCGACGATCGCGCTCATGGCCGCCCTCTACCACACGCTCAACCACGCCATGTTCAAGGGCGAGCTGTTCCTCGGCGCGGGCTCCCTGCTCTATGCCACGGGTACGCGCAACATGGAGAAGATGGGCGGTCTGTTCCGCCGCATGCCGGTCACGGCCGTCTGCTTCCTCATCGGTGCCCTTGCCATCTCGGCCATCCCGCCGCTCAACGGCTTCGTTTCCGAGTGGTTCACCTACCAGTCCCTGTTCAACATCTCGACGCTCTCCGACCCGGTCGTCATGGTGTTCGCCGTCGCCTCCGCGGCCGCCCTCGCCATCACCGGTGCCCTGGCCGTCACGTGCTTCGTGAAGGCCTACGGCGTCTCGTTCGCGAGCAGCCCTCGTTCCCAGGAGGCCGCGAACGCCAAGGAGTCCCCGGCCCCGATGTTGTTCTCGCAGATGCTCCTCGCGGCCATCTGCGTGGTGCTGGGAATCGGCTCTCCCGTCATCGCCCCGGTTCTGGGCGACGTCGCCCAGAGCGTGCTTGCCGGCTCTGCCATCACAGCCACCTCGGGCGTGTCTCTGGTGAACGAGATTTCCGGTGCCGCCACCTCCACCCCCGCGATCGCCATCGCGCTCGTGGTCCTCACCGGCCTCGCGTTCGTGTTGAGGTCCTGCCTCGGCACCAAGGCCCCCGCTAAGAAGACCGACCCTTGGGCGTGCGGCTACGAGCCCAACGAGCACATGCCCGTCGTCGCCACGAGCTTCGCGTCAGACGTAGAGCTCTTCATGGGCCCGCTCTACACCCTGCGCGAGGTATGCACCAAGATCTGCTGGTCCATCGCGCACGTGTTCCAGAAGCTCACCGGTGTCGCCCAGGGCGTTGAGCCCCTGCCCGACCGCTTCCTGGTCGATGCACCGAGCGAGGGTGCCGATAAGCTGGCCGGCCTCGCCTCCAAGATCGAGGGCGGCAACTACTCCGTATACATCTGCTACATCGTCGCGGCGCTCGTGGTCTTCCTCGTGCTCGCCGTGGTCATGGTCTAGAGAGGGGAGAGGATATTATGAACATCGTTCTTGCGATAGCGCAGGGCCTCGTGGTCATGCTGGTCGCGCCCTTCTTCTCCGGCCTCGCCCGTGTGATTCGCGCGAAGATGCACAATCGCCGCGGTCCGTCCATCCTTCAGGATTACCGGGACCTCGCGAAGCTCATGGCGCGTCCCGAGTCCGTGAGTTCCGACTCGAGCTTCGTGCTGCGCATCATGCCGCCGCTGTTCCTCGCGGTGTCGTTCATGCTCGCCATGGGCCTGCCCATGTTCACGCTCGAGAGCCCCATGCCCGTCTTTGGTGACGCCATCACCATCATGTACGCGCTCGCGCTGTCCCGCTTCTTCTTCGCGCTGTCCGGCGTGGATTCCTCCAACGCCTACGCGGGCTTCGGCGGTATCCGCGAGCTCCTCATGAGCGTGCTCATCGAGCCGTCCATGCTCATCGCGCTGTTTACCGTCGCCATCGTGTGCGGCTCCACGGGCATTGCGACCATGGGTCAGCACATCGTTACGGGCAACGTCTCGAGCGTCGTCGCCGTTATCCTCGCCGGCGTCGCCTTCGCGGCCGCCTGTTACATGGAGCTCGGCAAGCTTCCGTTCGATCAGGCCGAAGCCGAGCAGGAGCTCCAGGAGGGCCCGCTCGCCGAGCTCTCCGGCCCGTCCCTGGCCATGATGAAGCTCGCCATGGGCATGAAGCAGGTCGTGGTCGTCGCTTGGTTCACCTCCATCTTCATCCCCTGGGGAGAGCCCGCGACCATCGGCGTCACCGCTCTCGTGGGCGCCGTCGTCTTCCTCGTCAAGTGCCTGGTCGATTTCGTCGTCTGCGGCGTGCTCGAGAACTCCGTTTCCCGTTCGCGCTTCAAGGTGCTCGGTAACCAGACCTGGGCCGTCGTCGGCATCGCGGTCCTCGCGTTCGTCTTCGTCGTCGTAGGCGTGTAGGGAGAAGGGAGAAACTATGTCAATCGAATCGAGCTTGTCCCTCTTTGCCATGGTGGCGATCGCCGTCCCCATGCTGGGCTCCCTGCTCATCGTCATGCTGCCGCGTCCCTACGCTAAATGGATCTGCGCCTTTGCCGGCGGCATCGCCACGGTCGCTTCCGTTGGCTTGGCCGCGACGTTTGCCGGAAACGGCATGAACGCGGTCGATGTAACCTGGGCGAGTATGGGCCAGACCTTGGTCATGGGCTTCATATTCGACCGGATGAGCACGCTGCTCGCACCCGCGTTCGTCGCTATCGGCCTGCTCGTCGTCATCTATTCGTTCCCGTACATGAGCGATAAGAATAAGGAGCATCCCGACGCGCCCCGTCGTCGCTTCTACGTGTACTTCTCCACGTTCATCGGCGCCATGGCCGGTCTCGCCTACAGCTCCACCATCGTCGGCCAGCTCGTTTTCTTCGAGATCACCGGTGTGTGCTCCTGGGGCCTCATCAGCTACTACATGACGCCCACGGCCAAGAAGGCCGGTATGAAGGCGCTCATCATCACCCATATCGGCGCTCTGGGACTCTACATCGGCGCGGCCTTCCTGTTCGCCGGAACCGGCACGTTCGCGCTGAGCGCGATCTCCCAGCTCGATTCCGGTATGAAGACCGTCGTGCTGCTGCTCATCCTGTTCGCTGCTTGGGCCAAGTCCGCCCAGTTCCCGCTCTACATGTGGCTGCCCTCCGCAATGGAGGCCCCCACGCCCGTTTCCGCCTACCTTCATGGCGCGTCCATGGTTAAGGTCGGCGTGTGCGTGTTCGCCCGCGCTCTTGCGAGCGCCGGCGATATCCCCGAGATCGTCGGTTGGGTCGCCATCATCGACGCCGTCGTGACCATGCTCTTCGGCTTCCTCATGTACCTGCCCCAGAAGGATATGAAGCGCCTGCTCGCCTTCTCGACGATCGCGCAGCTCGCCTACGTGTTCTTTGGCCTGGGCCTCTCCGTGTTCGGAAGCCAGATGGCGTTTAACGGCGCCGTCGAGCACATCTTCAACCACGCGTTCACCAAGACCCTGCTCTTCCTCATCGCTGGCTCTCTCAGCTTCACGCTGGGAACCCGTATGCTGCCCAAGATCCAGGGCCTCATGAAGAAGTACCCGGTCACGGGCGTGGGCTTCGCGGTCGCCGCGACCGCTATCGCCGGCGTGCCCCCCATGAGCACGTTCTTCTCCAAGTTCCAGATTATTTCCGGTGGCTTCGCGGTTGGTGCTTCCAACACGGTCATCTTCGTCCTCGTGTGCGTCATGGTCGTCGAGACCGTCGCCACCTTCGCATGGTTCCTGCGTTGGATGGGTAAGGTCCTGCCCGGTGAGCCGAGCGAGACCGTGGCCGCCGGCCAGCCCCTTCCGCGCGCCATGGCGTTCGTGTTCGTCGTCCTTATGATCATGGTCGTCGTCGCCGGTCCTCTGTCCTCTAGTTGGATGGGTTAGGAGGTAGGACATGGGTTATTCGTTAGTCAATATCCTGGGCGGTCTTCTGATCGTGACCTCCACCATGGTGGTCGTCTCGAAGACCATCCCGTCCGCCATTAAGTGGTACGCGATCCAGTCGGTTGTCCTGGTGGGCGTGCTGCTCACCCTGGGCCTCACCACCGGTGCCACCGAGCTTCTCATGTGGGCCGCGTCGGCCTTCGTCACCAAGGTGATCCTCGTTCCGTTCATTCTCAACCGTGCCTACAAAAAGATGGGTTCGCCTGCCGATAGCACGCTGACCTCCTCCATCAAGCCGGCCTGGACCATCATCCTCACCGGTCTGGAGGTGGCCATCTGCTTCGCGGTGGTCACGCGCCTGAGCCTGCCCACCGCTGAGGTGGCTACTCCGGCCCTCGCCATCAGCTTCGCGCACTTCTTCGTCGGCCTCACGTGCATCATCTCCCAGCGCAACATCCTCAAGCAAATCTTCGGGTACTGCCTTATGGAGAACGGTAGCCACGTGACGCTCGCCCTGCTCGCGCCCACGGCCCCCGAGATCATCGAGATCGGCATCGCCACCGACGCCATTTTCGCCGTCATCATCATGTCCGCCGTCGTCGTGAGGATCTGGAACGACACCAAGTCGCTCGACTCCCACGACCTGACCGAATTGAAGGGGTAGGCCATGGATGTTTCAATGCTGACGGTCGCCCTGCTCGCTTGTCCCCTCGTGTTCTCCCTGATTATGGCTGCGCTCCCCAAGACGACGTCCTACAGCGTCTTTGCGGGGCTCAACACCATCTCCGTCGCGGCGACCCTCGTCCTTTCGGTCGTCACCGCGGGAACCATGCTCTCGAGCGGGCAGAATATCGACGCTTTGGGTCTGTGGCTCCATCTCGATTCGCTCTCGTCGATCTTCGTCCTTCTGGTAGGCATCATCGGGTTCATCACCGGCGTGTACTCCATCTCCTATATCAAGATCGATATCGAGGAGAAGACCATGCCGGCCGAGCGCACCAAGCAGTACTACGCGCTGTTTAGCCTGTTCGTTTTCACGATGCTGCTCGCCTGCCTGTCCAACAACATCATCCTCACCTGGGCGGCGGTCGAGGCCACCACGTTGTCGACCGTGTTCCTCGTAGGCATCTACAAGAACAAGCAGGCGCTCGAGGCGTCTTGGAAGTACGCGATGGTCTGCACCGCCGGCGTGGCCTTCGGCCTGTTCGGCACGCTGCTCATCTACGCGAACGCCGCCGATATCATGCCCAACGCGCATGAGGCAGCCTTCCTCACCTCCATCATGCCCTACGCCGACCAGTTCGACCCGATGCTCGTGCGCCTCGCGTTCGCGTTCATCGTCATCGGCTTCGGCACCAAGGCGGGCCTGTTCCCCATGCACACTTGGCTGCCCGACGCGCACTCCCAGGCTCCGAGCCCGGTCTCCGCGCTGCTCTCGGGCGTGCTGCTCAAGTGCGCCATGCTGGTGATCATCCGCTTCTACTCCCTGTCCATCATCACGGTGGGCGACACCTATCCGCGTACGCTCCTGCTCATCCTGGGCACGCTGTCCATCCTGGTGGCCGCCCTGTGCATCTTTAAGCAGGACGATATCAAGCGCCGCTTCGCGTACTCCTCCGTCGACAACGTCGGCGTGGTCGCGCTGTGCCTGGGTATCGGTGGTCCGCTCGGTATCGCCGCCTGCCTGCTGCACTGCATCTTCCACGGTTTCACGAAGGCGCTCGCCTTCTGCATGGCCGGTAACATCCAGCACATCTACCACACCCGCGACCTGAACAAGATCAAGGGCGTCGTCGAGATCGCTCCCGTCACGGCAGCGCTCACCATCATCGCCCTGCTCGCGCTCGCCGCCTTCCCGCCGTTCGCCCTGTTCATCTCCGAGTTCCTCACCTTCGTGGCCGGCGTCCAGTCCGGTCCCATCTGGGTGGTCGTGCTCGTGGCCATTGGCCTCACCGGCGTGTACTTTGCCCTTACCGGCATCGCGCTCAAGTCCATCTTCGGCAAGGCGCCCGAGGGCATGAAGCGCCACGAGGTGTCCGCCCTCATGATCATCCCCGAGATCGCCCTCGCGATCGTGGTCATGTGGTTCGGTATCGCCACCCCGGTCGCCATCACGAGCGGCGTCGAGGATGCAACGTCCGTCGTTTTGAACCAGAGCGTCGAAGAGCTCCACGAGGCTCCTCTCTACCGCATGGTGTTCAGTTCCCAGACCAAGACAAGCGAGGTGAATTAGCACCATGGCAGAACCTGAAAAGAAGGACTACGCTCGTCGTTGCGAAAGCCACGTCGAGGCCCTGCGCGCCGCAGTGCCGGGCGCTATCGAGAAGGTCGAGTGGCAGTGCGAGGACCAGCTGACGATCACCGTCAAGCAGGACAAGCTGCCCGAGGCCGTCCACTACCTGTATTACGAGCGCTACGGCTGGATTCCCGTGATCATCGGCAACGATGAGCGCAGCCTGTGCGGCTGTTACGCCGTGTACTATGTCATCTCCATGGAGGGGGAGGATCCCGGTTGGGTGACCGTGCGCACCGAGGTCGATCCCGCCAAGATGACGTTCCCGTCCGTGACACCGTTCGTCCCCGCCTGTGTGTGGGGCGAGCGCGAGCTGCGCGACATGTTCGGCTTGATTCCCGAGGGTCTGCCCGACCGTCGTCGCCTGGTGCTGCCCGACGATTGGCCCAGCGGCCTGTACCCGCTGCGCAAGGATTCGATGGACTACCGCTTCCGTCCCGCTCCCGCGAGTGACATGGAAAACTACGAGTTCTTGGCCGATACCAAGGGCAAGGAGACGACTCTTGTCCCCATGGGCCCGTTGCACATTACCTCCGACGAGCCCGGCCACTTCCGCCTGTTCGTTGAGGGCGAGACGATCGTCGACGCCGACTACCGTCTGTTCTACGTGCACCGCGGCATGGAGAAGGTCGCCGAGACGCGCCTGAACTATGACGCCGTGACGTTCCTCGCCGACCGCATCTGCGGCATCTGCGGCTGCGCCCACTCGGTGGCCTATGCCGAGGCCGTCGAGCGCGCCCAGGGCATCCATGTCCCGCCGCGCGCCCAGTACATCCGTGCCATCATGCTTGAGGTCGAGCGTCTGCACTCGCATCTGCTCAACATTGGCCTGGCGTCGCACTACACGGGCTTCGACTCCGGCTTCCAGCAGTTCTTCCGCGTCCGCGAGAAGTCCATGGACCTGGCCGAGAAGCTCTCCGGTCACCGCAAGACCTACGGCCTCAACGTGATCGGCGGCGTGCGTCGCGACATTTTGGCCGAGCAGAAGCTCTCCACGCTCACGACCATCCACCAGCTGCGCTCCGAGGTTCAGGAGCTCGTCGACGTCTTGCTCTCCACGCCCAACTTTATTGAGCGTACGAGCGGTATCGGCATCTTGGACCGCAAGATTGCACGCGACTTCTCGCCGGTCGGCCCGCTCATGCGTGGCTCGGGCTATGCCCGCGACGTGCGCTTTGACCATCCCTTCGACGGCTACGCCGATCCGGACGTTCAGAAGATGCATGCTGCTACGGCAGACACCTGCGATGCCTTCGGCCGCACCGCCGTCCGTATCCAGGAGGTCTACGATTCGATCGACATGATCGAGACCATGCTCGAGAACTGCCCGTCGGGCCCCATCCTTACCACGGATTGGGAGTACACCCCGCACAAGTACGCCATCGGCGCCACCGAGGCTCCGCGCGGCGAGGACGTGCACTGGGCCATGCTCGGCAACAACCAGAAGTGCTACCGCTGGCGCGCCAAGGCGGCCACGTACAGCAACTGGCCGGTCCTGCGCTACATGTTCCGCGGCAACACCGTGGGCGACGCGGCGCTGATCGTCGGCTCGCTCGACCCGTGCTACTCCTGCACCGACCGCGTGACGGTGACCGATGTCGCCGCCAAGCGCGACCACGTGCTCGACAAGGAGCAGTTCGAGAACGTCTGGCGCGACAAGTCGCCGCTTGCGGGCGAGGGCACCATGGCCGCTCCGCTCGATGAGGAGGCGCTCTAATATGCTGAAGCTTTGGAAGGTTAACGCCAAGGCCGGCGACGCGACGGTCAAGTACCCGTTTGCGCCGTTTCCCACCAACAAGGACATGCGCGGCAAGCCCGAGCACAATGCCGAGCTCTGCATCGCCTGTGGAGCCTGCGGCGTGGCGTGCCCGGCCGATGCCATTCGCATGGACACCGACCTTGCGGCCGATACCATCACCTGGTCGATCGACTACGGTCGCTGCATCTTTTGCGGCCGCTGCGAGGAAGCCTGCCCCATGGAGGCCATCAAGCTCACCGAGGAGTTTGAGCTGGCCGTCATGAGCAAGGACGACCTCACCAGCAAGAGCGTCTACACGCTCGAGCACTGCTCGCGCTGCGGCAAGCCGTTCGCCCCGCACAAGGAGATTGACTACGCTAAGCGCCTGCTGCAAAAGGCCGGCGGCATGGAGGCCATCCAGGCTGCCCGTACCGTCGGTATGTGCCAGGAGTGTAAGCGCGAGCTCGACGCCCTGCGCGCCGCCTCGGCCGTAAAGACCGGCAACGCGCACGGCATGGCTGCCAACGAGACGCTTGCGTCCGGTGAGCCCCAGGGCCCCGGCATGGAGTATCTGGGCGGCCACGGTGTGAACCCGGAGTATATCGACCGCGAGCTCAACCCCGATGCGCCCGAGATTCCCGCCGGTCCGGCGCCGGTCGAGGGCATCATCATGGATTTTGAAACGAAGGAGGAGTAACCATGGCCGAACCCACGCTTTTGCCCGAGCGGCTTCAGTACCGCCCGACCAAGATCGAGCTCGACGAGAGCATCGAGAAGGCCAAGGCGACCCTTCTTAAGAAGATCAAGCGCTCGGTGTACGTCTACCGTGTCGACTGCGGCGGCTGCAACGGCTGCGAGATCGAGATCTTCGGTTCCATCACGCCCGTCTTTGACGTCGAGCGCTTTGGCATCAAGGTCGTGCCCTCGCCCCGTCACGCCGATGTGCTGCTGTACACCGGCGCCGTGACGCGTGCCATGCGCATGCCGGCCCTGCGCGCGTTTGAGGCCGCACCCGATCCCAAGATCGTGGTGTCCTATGGCGCGTGCGGCTGCACCGGCGGCATCTTCTACGACAACTACTGCGTCTGGGGCGGCACGGATAAGATTCTGCCGGTCGATGTCTACATCCCCGGCTGCCCGCCCAGCCCCGCGCAGACCGTCTACGGCTTTGCCATGGCACTTGGCCTGTTGGACCAAAAGCTCCATGCCGAGACCACGGTGGAGGCTGCCGGCGAGCAGGCCGATATCCTGCACCCCGGCGTGCCGTACAAGCTGCGCGTTGCCATCGAGCGCGAGGCTCGCGCCATGAGCGGCTACCGTTACGGCCGCGACCTGGCCAACGAGTTTATGGATACGCTCGAGGGCGCGCCCAAGGGCGATATCCGCGGTGCCATGGCGCTGCTCATCGACAAGCAGGACGATCCTCGCCGCGTTGAGGTCTACTCTGCGCTGCAGGATCTGGTGCTGGCCGGAGGTCGCTAGATGGAGCTCACGGACCGCTCTGGTTACTTTGCGGGCCCCGGCATGCTCGGCGGCTCCTTTGGCGATGCCTCGCGCGCAAGCGACGAGGCCGCCGAGGGCGTCGCCGACCCCTGCTTGGGCCATGCGCCCGACCAGGTGGTCTTCTATGAGCTCACGCGTAAGTTTGTGGAGACCGAGGAAGACGTTCCCCAGGAGGCCTGCGACGTGCTGTACTACACGCTCGCCGTGGGCCACCACACCGGCGTGCTCGATTGCTTTGAGCCGCGTCTGTCGGTGCCGGTGGATGTGTTCTATTCGCTCGTCGACGCGTTGCCGGAGGGGGAGGCCAAGACCAAGTTCGAGGCCATCCGCTCCTTTGGCGAGTGCCAGCTTGACAAGGCGGCGGTGCCGTCGCTGCTCGAGGCCTGCGACACGCTGCTCGACGAGCGCGGTTTTCGCGGGTCGGCCAAGGCCGGCATCTCGGTGTTCGACGACGACTTTGGCCTGCATGCCCAGCAGGTCGCGTTCTTAATGAAGTTCCGCGATCTGGTGGAGCGCGTGCGCGATGTGTCGGGCGTGTATCTGACGGGGAGGTTGCAGTAATGGGTCGCGTTGTGGATGGTCGTGTGAACGGCGCCCCGTTTGCGGGTATCGTGCTCACGGCGGGAAGCGTGCTGCGTGCCGACGATGCTGCCGGCCCCGTGCTCTCCAAAAAGATGCAAGACGCGCCCATCGCCGGTTGGTACACCATCGACGGCGGGCAAACGCCCGAGGATGACATCATCGAGGTCAAGCGCGAGCGTCCGCCGCGTTTGGTTTTGGTCGATGCCGCCGACATGGCGCTGCCCGTCGGCGCCATCCGCTTGCTCGACAAGCGCGATGTGGCCCGCAAGTCGATGTTCACCACGCATTCGCTCCCTTTGTCGATTCTGATCGAGGAAATCGAGCAATCGTGCGAAGATATCGTCTTCATAGGGATTCAGCCGGGCGATACGGAGTTTTACAACCCCATGTCCCCGGAAGTCTTTGACGCCGTCGACGCCGTGTACGACGCCGTGGCCGCCAACGACTTTTCCCACTTTGTCCGCTTGGGACAAGAGCAATAGGAGCGCTTGTCCCTGCTGATTAGGAAAGAAGTGATTGACATGGCAGATTCCAAGGCGGAGTACCCCGCTCCCGATTGCCTGGCGCCCGCCGCGATCGAGGCCAAGACCGAGGCCGCCGGCGTGACCAAGGCCAACCTGCCGGTCGCAAAGGCCTTTCTGTTGGCAATGTTCGCCGGTGCGTTTATCGCCTTCGGCGGCCTGTTCTTTACCGTGTTTTTGAGCGACAGCACGCTGGGCTGGGGTGCCCAGCGCGTCGTGGGCGGCCTGTGCTTTTGCCTAGGCCTGGTGCTGGTGCTGGTGTGCGGCGCCGAGCTGTTTACCGGCAATTCGCTTATGGTCTGCGCGCTCAAGAGCAAAAAGATCACTCTGGTCCAGATGCTCAAGGCCTGGGTCGTCGTGTGGGTCGGCAATTTTGTCGGTGCCCTGTTCATCGTCTTTTTGGTGTACATGGCCGGCATCTATAAGCTTAACGGCGAGGCGGTCGCCAACTCCATGGTGAGCGTCGCCGCCGGCAAGGTGACGATCGACTGGGTGACGATCTTCTTCCGCGGCATCCTGTGCAACATCTTTGTGTGCCTTGCCGTGTGGATTGGTACCGCCGGCAAGACCGTGGTCGATAAGGTCGTGGGCATTCTGCTGCCCATCGCCGCCTTTGTGGCCTGCGGTTTTGAGCACTGCGTTGCCAACATGTACTTTTTGCCCATGGGTGCCGTGATGCACGCGTGCGGCTATGGTGCCGACGTCGCCGGCGCCGATGCGCTCAACGCTGCGGGCATTGCGTTTAACCTGTCCGCCGCCACGTTGGGCAACATCGTGGGCGGCGCGGTTCTGGTCGCGCTCGGCTACTGGTTTATCTACGCTAAGAAGTCCGAGGCGTAAGGTACCGTCTGTTTGACGTTGGGCCTCCCGCGGGGCGTTGCCGTGCGGGAGGCTTTTTGGGTCCGGGGCTCGTTGCCGGGCTGTTGGCCTGTTGTGTTTGGCTGATGAAAGGGGTAATCGAGATGGCATCTGCTGTGAAGCGTGACGGTCACGCCGTGGTGACCACATGCGGGGGATGCTATGCCGATTGTGCCTTTGCTGCACGCGTGGAGGACGGTCGCGTGGTGGCCGAGTTGCCGGTGCCGGGACATCCATGCGCGGCGCGTGCCCTGTGCGCCCGCGGACGGCATCGCCTAGCGATGCCGTTTGACGAGCGCGACCGGATTTTGCACCCCATGCGCCGACGTGCTGATGGCTCGGGGTTTGATGCGATTACCTGGGACGAGGCGTTCGCGCAGATCGCTGTGCGCCTTGGGGGGATTGTTGACGAGTGCGGGCCTCGTGCACTGGGTATGACGCTCGGCGTTCCCTCGTTCGACCGCTACTGGGCCTATCGCTTTATGCATGCGCTGGGTTCGCCCAACGTGTACGGTGCCGATGGTGCCTGCGAGGTAAGTCGTCTCACCGGATGGGAGCACAGCCTGGGCTACAGCCCCGCCTCCGACCTGGCGCATACCGACTGCATCATGTACCTGGGGCGTTCCATCGTCGATTCATCGACGATGGGGGCCGTCGATGCGCTCAACGATGCGCGCCGGCGCGGGGCGAAGATCATCGTGGTTGACCCCCGGCGCAGCGGTTCGGCCGCGCTTGCCGACCGCTGGCTGCGCGTGCGTCCCGGATGCGATCTGGCGTTGCTGCTGGGTATCGCACATGTGCTGGTAGCCGAGGACCTGTACGATCACGAGTTCGTTGCCCGCTATACCACGGGTTTTGAGGAGCTGGCGCAGGCGGCCAGTGCTTGGACGCCCGAGTGGGCCGAGTCGATGTGCGACGTGCCGGCCGCAGAGATTGTCGCCACGGCGCGCGATCTCGCTGCCGCCGCGCCTGCCGCTGTGGTGGATGCGGGCTTTCATGGCGGCATCGGAATCGCGTATGCCAACAGCACCCAGACCGCGCGCGCTATCTGCTTGGTCGACGTACTGCTAGGCTGCATCGGACACGCGGGCGGTGCCCTCAACCCGCCCACGCCGCTTGTGTTGGGCGGCCTCGATCCCGCACGCTTTGCGACGCCGCCGGTGCCGCTCGGGCCCAAGCTGGGGTCCGAGCGCTATCCGCTGGTCGATCCGGTGCGCGGCCTGTGCACGACCATCGGTCAGTCGATTCTTGCCGGCGATTTGCGTGGGCTCATCGTCTATGCCAGTAACCCCGGTGCGGGCTATGGCAATGCACAGGCTTGGTTGAGTATTTTGCAGCAGCTCGACTTGCTTGTGACGATTGATATTCGTTGGTCCGAGACGGCGCGCGCTTCTAATTTCGTGCTGCCCGACGTGACGTATCTGGAGGCCGACCGCGGTGTAGGCACGGTCGTGGGCGCCAACGATTCGCGCGTGTTCTACCGCAACGCCGTGCTGCCCATTTTGCATGACGACACGAGACCGGGGCGGGAGATCTTTGCCGGGCTGGCTGCGGCCTGCGGCGTTGGCGAGTGCTTCGACTTTACGTCCGACGATCTGGCCGCTTCTCAGGTGGCTCCGTTTGGGATTGATCTTGCTGCACTTAAGGAGCGCGGTTGGGCCGATACGGGCGTGGCACTGCCGTCGCGCACGGGTGAGCCGGTGATTCCGCTTGCCGGCGGCAAGATTGCGCTGGCAAGTGATGTATGGGAGCGTGCCGGCATGGGACGCGTGCCAGGTTGGATCGCGCCGATGGTGGAGCCCAACCCGGGGATGTTTCGCCTCATTAGCGGCAACCGTCCCTTTGAGTCGCATACCTCGCGCAGGCTCGCGGCGGCAGGTGCCGCCGAGGCGGGTTCCGACTTGGACGCCGTGCAGATGAATGCCGATGCCGCCGCTCGCATGGGTATCGCCGATGGCGAGGTCGTCGAGCTTGTGAGCGACATGGGCCGCGATCGCGTGCGCGTGGAGACGACGCCCTATCTGCATCCGGCGTGCATCTTCACCTCGGCCGCCCCCGGTGGGCGTTCGTTTGGCGCCGATGCCGGTGGCGCTCAAGCCCTGGGCGTGGGCCCGCTCGACCATACACCGTTGCGTTGGGACCCGTTGACGGGCGCCGCGCTCACCCAGGAAAACGCCGTTCGCGTGGAAAAGATCGCCGCGCACGGGGATAATGACGAGTAATTGACTCAGCTGATGTATTTGACTAATCCACGTTTCTTTTGAAAGGCCGCACATGAGCGATAGCCAGAACATGTCCGATGAGGTGCGCGCCCGTCTGCGTGCCATTCCTTCCGTCAACGAGCTGCTCACCGAGTGGCCGGTGGTGAAGGCGGCAGGGGAGACCTGCGACGCGGTGGTCCATGCCGCCGTCACGGCCGAGCTTGACGAGGAGCGCGCCGCGATTCGTGCCGGCGCCGCTCCGCGTTCCAAGCGCGAGTTAGCCTCGGCCATCGAGTGGCGCGCCCACCGTTCTGCGCTGCCGAGCCTGCGCCCCGCCGTCAACGCCACGGGTGTTGTTATCCATACCAATCTGGGTCGAGCCCCGCTCGCGGAGTCGGCCGCCAAGGCCGTGGCCGAGGTCGCGCGCGGCTACAGCACACTCGAGTACAGCGTGGACACCTGTTCGCGCGGGTCGCGCAAGGAGCATGCCGCGCAGCTGATTCGCTCGCTCACCGGTGCCGAGGACGCGCTCGTGGTCAACAACAACGCCGCCGCGGTGCTGCTGGTGCTGGCGACCCATGCCGCAGGCAAAGAGGTTATCGTCAGCCGCGGCGAGCTTGTCGAGATTGGTGGCAGCTTCCGCATCCCCGACGTCATGGCGGCTTCGGGCGCCAAGCTCGTCGAGGTCGGCGCCACCAACCGCACACATCTGGGCGACTACGAGCGCGCCATCACGCCCGAAACGGCCATGATCTTGAAGGTCCATCCTTCCAACTATCGCATCGAGGGTTTTCACGAGGAAGTGAGCTCAAGGGAGCTCGCCGCACTGGCCCATAAGCATGGCCTGCTGTTCTATGAAGACCAGGGCTCAGGGGCGCTGTTGCCTGACGACATCCTGGTTCGCGGCGGCGAGGAAACCACGCCGGCTTCGGTTTCGGCAGGGCTCGATCTGGTGTCGTGCTCGGGCGATAAACTGCTCGGTGCCGCACAGGCGGGCATCATCATGGGCCGTCGCAATCTGGTCCAGGCCTGTGGGTCACATCCGCTTATGCGCGCCCTGCGCCCGGGTAAGCTCGCACTGGCGGCGCTCGAGGCTACACTGCGCATTTACATGGATGGGGCGGACGTGGCCCATCGCGAGGTGCCAGTGCTCAACATGCTCACGCTTCCGCAGGCTCATCTGGAGCGCCGCGCACGCAAACTGCGCGAGCTGATAGTGGCGGGCCTCGATAAGGCGAGTTGCCCGCGCGCCGTTCAGATGGAGATCGTCGAGGATTCGTCGACTCCCGGCGGCGGCTCGCTGCCTACCGTCGAGCTGCCCACCATGTGCGTTGCCGTGCGCCTCGTCGATGAGCGTCTTTCCGTTGACGCACTCAAGCGCTCGCTCGTCCAAGATTTCGACACGCCGGTTGTCACGCGCGCCTCGCACGATCGCGTCCTGTTTGACGTGCGCACACTCGTGGGTGACCGCGATATCGAGACGGCGGCAACGACGCTCGTCGCGTGCGTTAAGAAGGCGATTGCTCGATGAGTGAGGTTAAAGCGCTGGTGGAGTGTCCCGTTATCGTTGGCACGGCGGGCCACGTCGACCACGGTAAGTCGGCGCTGATCGAGGCACTGACCGGCAAGAATCCCGATCGCCTTGAGGTCGAGCGTCGTCGCGGCATGACGGTGGAGCTTGGCTTTGGCGAGCTGGCGCTGCCGAGTGGCAAGATCGTCGGCCTGGTCGACGTGCCGGGCCACGCGCATTACCTGCGCGCCATGGTGCAGGGCGCCACGGGCATCGACGTTGCCGTGCTGGTGGTTTCGGCCGTCGAGGGCGTGATGCCGCAGACCCGCGAGCACGTGCACGTGCTGGAGATGCTGGGCGTCACGCATATGGTGGTGGCGCTGACCATGCGCGATCTGGCCGACGCCGAGATGACCGAGCTTGCCGAGCTCGATGTCGATGACTTTTTGTCGGGTACCGTGTTTGCGGGCGCGCCGATTGTGCCCGTGTCGTCTAAGACGGGCGAGGGGATCGACGGGCTGCTTGCGGTGCTCGACGAGCAGGTAAGTGCCCGCTGGGATGCCTGCCGCGACCGTGCCGAGCGCACCGATGCCGCGCCGCGCTTGCCGATTGACCGCTGCTTTACGATCAAGGGCGCCGGTACTGTGGTGACGGGAACGCTGCACGATGCGCCGGTTGCGGTGGGCGATGAGCTCGTCGCGCTGCCGTCGCGCACGGCCTGTCGCGTGCGTGGGATCCAAGTGCATGGCGACACTCAGCAGGCGCTGCCCGGTCAGCGTGTGGCGCTCAACCTAGTTGGTGACGGTGTCGCGGCGCTTGACCGTGGCGAGATGCTGGGCGTGGCGGACCGCTTTGGCCAGACGTTGCGCTTTATGATGACGTTCACCTACCTGGGCCGCGAGGGCACCAAGCCACGCGTGCTCGAGTCGGGCGCGCGTGTGCATGTGATGGCCGGAACGGCCGAGGTCGTCGGCCGCATCATGCTTTTGGAGGGCGAGGCCCCCATGGCGGTGGGCGAGACCCGTACCGTGCAGGTGCGCCTGGAGGAGCCGCTGCCGCTGTGTGCCGGAGACCATGCCGTGGTGCTGTCGTATTCGCCCGTTATGCTCATCGGCGGCGGGCGCGTGCTGCTTTCGCGCTGCCGTCGCTCGCGCGAGCTTTCTGCCGGCGAGCGCGCACTGTTTGCGGCGCTTGAGTCCGGCGATACCGCGGGCGGTGTGGGCGCTTGGCTGGCGCTGCAGATGCTGCCAGTTACGGCGGTTGATGTTACCGACGCTTTGGATCTTGGTGTAGGCGAGGTCGATGCCGCACTGCGCGGGTTGGTGTCGCAGGGCTCTGTTCGCAAGCTTGCTGTGGGTGATGCGGACTACTTGGCGGACGCCGTGGTGCTCGACGCTGCGATGGATGCACTGGCGGCGACCCTGTCAGCCATGCACGCGGCGTCTCCCAAGGAGACGGGCTTTACGCCCGGCGCCGTTGCCCATGCTGCGTGGCCTGCCGCTGATGATGGCGTTGCCGCGGCTCTGATTGCCGAGGGCTGCTCGCGTGGCGTGTGTGCCGCCGAGGGTGCCGAGGTATTCGACCCGCACTCCGCTGCTGCCGCGGCGCGTGTGGTGCGCGAGGCCTGCGAACGTATCGTTGCCTTGCTGGACGAAGCCGGCCTCGATGCACCGATATTGCCCGAGGTGGGCGAGCAGTTGCAGCTCGATCGCGACACCATGACGCGTGCCCTGCGCGAGCTTTCGCTCAATCGCTCGATCGTTAAGGTCGAGCGCGACGTTGCCCTGTCCGCTGCCGCCGAGGCCCATGCGCGCGAGCTTGTTGCCGCCGCCATTGAGGCATCCGGTGGCGCTGCCACCACGAGCGTGCTGCGCGAGGCCCTGGGCGTGTCGCGCAAACGCGCCATCAGCATCTTGGAGCACCTGGATGCCGTGCGCTTTACGGTGCTCGACAAGGATGCCGGCGGCCTGCGCTCCCTGCGCTAGGCCGGTCACTCGCTCCCGCCTCCTCAGTTGCGGTGAAATAGTTCCTATTTGGAGGCTTTGGCAGCAAATACAGGAACTATTCCACCGCAACTTCTTGCTCGTCTTTTTGGGATGGGGACCGCTCGGTTTGGTAAAATACCGCCGCACTTGGGAACGGATGGGCTCCGGTGGGCTCCGCGGTCCTCAAAACCGTTGCGAGGCGTGCAAAACGTCTTGGATGTGTTCGATTCACATACGTTCCCGCCATACGCTACCAGCGCTTTTGTGCTCGCGGTCTTGCTGCGTGCCGCAAAGGCGCTGTTTTGTTTTTGCACGAGCTTTTCGTAGCGCCGCTATTTCGGCGGCTGTATTTAGCTTCGTGCACCGGGTTTCGAGCATGCCGATGGAGGTGTTTTGCCGTATGACTACCGTAAGACGTGCCGATCTTTCTTGTGTCGTCCAGGCGGGCGGGTTGTCGTCGCGCATGGGCTGCGATAAGGCGCGCATGACGTTTTGCGGCGAACCGCTCATCGAGCGCGTGCTGGGTCGGCTGGCGACAGTTGCCGGCGAGTTGGTCGTGACGACTTCGCGTCCCAGCGAGCTTGCCTATCTTGAGGAGCGCGCGTTTGGCGGCCTGGTGCCGCGTGTGGTGGCGGACCTTGAAGGCTCGGCGGGCGCCATGCGCGGCATCGCGAGCTCGCTGGCCGCGGCTCGGCTGCCGCTCGTGGCGATCGTCGCCTGCGATATGCCGTTTGTCTCGCCGGAGCTCATCGGCGCGCTTGCCGATCATGTTGAGGCCGAGGCGCTCGATGTGTGCGTGCCGCACGAGGAGCGTGGCATTGAGCCGCTTTGCGCCGTCTGGCGCCGTGACGCGTGTGCGCCGGTTGCCCAAGAGCTGCTCGCCTGCGACCGTCAGCGCATTCGCTGCCTGATCGACCGGGTGAACGCCGGGTATTTGGACGAGCCTCAGATTGTCGCGGTCGCCGGCTCGACGCTCTGCTTCGAAAACGTCAATACACCCGAGGAGTTTGCGGCGGCCGAGTTGCTCGCCTAGACGATTGGAGTTGCCATGTCTCACGATATCTGTCCCGATACGGGAGAACCTTGCACTTGTGACGGGTCCGAGCCTTGCACCTGCGGCTGTGGCGGCTGTGGACATACGGCCGAGGAAGAGGCAGCGGCGGCTGCGTATCGCGAGTCGCACCGCGAGTCCTCGTCCGGTGATGCCCTCGACCACGAGCGCAAGATTATCGTTTCGTTCGACAGCACCTTCGATGTGATGGAATGCGAACAGCTGTGCCTTGCCGCCGGTGTTCCTGGGCGCATCATGCCACTGCCCGGCTCCATCACCGCCGGCTGCGGACTGTGCTGGGCCATGCCGTTCTCGGGCGATGCGCTCGCGGCCTTCCGCGCTGCCACCGAAGGCCGCGTAACCCCCGCCGACTATCATCAGCTCGTCCTCTAACCACCAACATCACCACAAAGGTGCCTGTCCCCAATGTGGTGGTTTGGAACATGTGGACGAAACAGGTTTGAAACACGGGTTTTGCATGTCAGGCACTCAAAAACGCTTCTACCTGCATCGTAATCAAAACGAAACATCTGCCCGTCTGCTTATGCGAAACTTTCCCGCAACAGTGCGATATTATCCATACTCGATAAAGTTCGCGGCGCATAGGGTGCCGCGACCGACATTTTTCGTTTCCCATCATTGGAGGAAGCATGAGCTACACGCAGAAAGTTCTCGACGAGCTCAAGGCCCGCTATCCCGAGCAGCCTGAGTTCATCCAGGCCGCGACCGAGATTCTCGGCACCATCCAGCCGGCGCTCGACGCCCACCCCGAGTACGAGGAGGCCGCCCTGCTGGAGCGCCTCGTCGAGCCCGAGCGCATCGTCATGTTCCGTGTTCCCTGGGTCGACGATCAGGGCAAGGTTCAGGTCAACCGCGGCTATCGCGTCGAGTTCAACTCAGCCATTGGACCCTACAAGGGCGGCCTGCGCTTTAACCCGACGGTCACCCTGGGTATGCTCAAGTTCCTGGGCCTGGAGCAGATCCTTAAGAACAGCCTGACCACCCTTCCCATGGGCGGCGGCAAGGGCGGCTCCGACTTTGACCCCAAGGGCAAGTCCAACAACGAGATCATGCACTTCTGCCAGTCCTTCATGACCGAGCTCTATCGCCACATCGGCCCCAACACCGACGTTCCCGCCGGCGACCTGGGCGTTGGTGGCCGCGAGGTTGCCTACCTGTTCGGTCAGTACAAGCGCCTGACCAACGAGTGGACCGGCGTTCTCACCGGCAAGGGCCTCTCCTTTGGCGGCTCGCTCGCCCGTACCGAGGCCACCGGCTACGGCCTGGCCTACTTTGTGGACGAGTACCTCAAGAGCCGCGGCGACTCCTTCGAGGGCAAGAACGTCGTCGTTCATGGCTCCGGCAACGTCGCCATCTACGCCGTCCAGAAAGTCTCCCAGCTCGGCGGCAAGGTGCTGGCCTGCTCCGATACCCACGGCTGGGTCGAGGATCCCGACGGTATCGACTACACCGTGCTCGAGCATGTCTACAACAAGAAGCGCTCCGGCCACGACAAGGGCGTTACGCTCGCCATGTACGTTGACGAGAAGCCCAACGCCGTGTGGCACGAGGGCGACGGCCGCGGCGTGTGGCAGCTGCCCTGCGACATCGCGCTGCCCTGCGCTCGTGAGAACACGCTGCTGCTCGAGGACGCTCAGGCGCTCGTCGCCAACGGCTGCAAGGTGGTCGGCGAGGGCGCGAACATGCCCACGACCATCGAGGCCACGACCTACTTCCAGGAGAACGGCGTTGCCTTTATGCCCGGTAAGGCTGCCAACGCCGGCGGCGTGCTCGTGTCCGGCCTGGAGATGAGCCAAAACGCCGAGCACCTGTCCTGGACCTTCGAGGAGGTCGACGGCAAGCTCGAGCAGCTCATGCGCGGCATGTTCCACAACGTGGACGACACCGCCAAGGAGTATGGCCAGGAGGGCAACTTCGTCATGGGCGCCAACATCGCCGGCTTCCTGAAGGTCGCCGACGCCATGCTCGCCCAGGGTGTCTGCTAAGTCTTCGCTCGACATAGCATGTGATAAGGCTCCCAGCCATTCCGGCTGGGAGCCTTTTCTATCCCGGAGGACTCCTCATAACTTGCGGTGATATACGGACTGTTTAGCGTCCCAGAACGGCTAATCAGTCCGTATATCACCGCAAGTTATGTATGGGTGGGTGGATTTTGTCCTAAAACGGTGTGCGGCCCCTCGTTTGGTACACTTAAACGTACTGGACAAGTGAAGAGATGGGGGAGAACGTGCTCAAGTTCGGTACCTACGTCCGTGTTGGAAACGCGGCCGAAGCCTATGAGCTCTTACAGAAGAACCGCAACAACAAGATTGTGGGCGGCGGCATCTGGATGCGCCTGGGTTCGCGTCGCGTGGCGACGGCGATTGACCTTTCGGCCTGCGGACTCGATCAGATCGAGGAGACCGAGACCGAGTTTCGCATCGGTGCCATGTGCACCCTGCGCCAGCTCGAGCGTCATGCCGGGCTCAACGCGCTTGTCAACCATGTCTTTGAGTTCGCCGTCCACGACATCGTGGGCGTGCAGCTGCGCAATACCGCCACGGTGGGCGGCAGCATCTACGGCCGCTTTGGCTTCTCGGACGTTCTCTCCGCCTTCCTCGCGCTCGATTCTTACGTTGAGCTGACGGGCGCCGGCCGCGTGCCGCTCGCGGAGTTCGTTGACATGGGCTACGTGCGCGACGTTATTGAGCATGTCGTGGTCGTCAAGCACGATTACCGTGCGAGCTACGAGGCCGTGCGCAAGGCCGCGACCGACTTTCCCTCGCTGAACGTTACCGCCGCCTGGTGGGACGGCTCCTGGCATGTCACCGTGGGTGCCCGCCCGCTGCGCGCGACCCTGCTGCAGGGCGAGGCGTGCGGCCTGGTGAATGAGCGTCCTTGCGAAAACGAGCTGCGTGCCCTGGCCGCGTCCGTACGCGCGCTGAGCTACGGCACCAACCTGTGGGGCTCGGCCGACTACCGCCGCCGCATCTCGGCCCCGCTGGCGATTCAGGCCGTGCGCCGCGCCGCCGGTATCGAGCTTTCGGCCGCGCTTGCCCGCGAGCTCGAGACCGTGCAGGTGCCTAAATTTGCCACGGACGAGTATTCCTGCCGCCGCGTGCCCGGCGTCGATTCTAGCGAGGTGCGCTAATGGCTGCCAAACTCATCGATCTTTCCTTTACGCTCAACGGCCGTAAGGTCAAGGTTCAGATTGCCCCCGACACTATGCTCTTTGCGCTGCTGCGCGAGCAGGGCTGCGCGTCGGTGCGCTGCGCCTGCGAGACCACCAACTGCGGCCTGTGCACGGTGTGGCTCGATGGCGATCCGGTGCTGAGCTGCTCGGTTCCCGCCGCGCGCGTCGAGGGCCGCTCCATCACCACGCTCGAGGGCCTCAAGGCCGAGTCCGAGGCGCTTGCCCGTGCGATGGCTGCCGAAGGCGCCGAGCAGTGCGGTTTTTGCGCCCCTGGCCTTATCATGAACGTGCTGGCGCTTGCCCGCGCCGCCAAGGAGGACCCGAGTCTCGTCGCCACGCGTGAGGAGCTCTCGCGTCAGCTTGCCGGTAACCTCTGCCGCTGCAGCGGCTACGAGAGCCAGCTGCGCGCTATCGTGCGCTTCCTCAACGAGTCCGGCGTGCAGGTGGGCTTCGAGATGCCCGAGCTGCCCGTCAACGAGACGAGCTCCGACGGTGTCGCGTACAAGCAGATCACCCACAAGCAGCCCAAGAAGGACTCGAAGGCCCTGCTCGAGGGTCGTCCCGTCTACACCGGCGATATGGTGCCCGCCGGTGCGCTCATCGTCAAACTCAAGCGCAGCCCCTATGCCCGCGCCAAGATCCGCTCCATCGATACGTCGCGCGCACTGAAGGTGCCCGGCGTCGTGGGCGTCTACACCTACGAGGACGTGCCCAAGCGCCGCTTTACCATCGCCGGTCAGAGCTATCCGCAGCCGAGTCCCTACGACCGCCTGATTCTTGAGAACCTCGTCCGTTACCAAAACGAGGAGGTGGCGATCGTCGCCGCCGAGACTGAGGAGGCTGCCGACAAGGCGCTCAAACTCATTAAGGTCGACTATGAGGTGCTCGAGCCGCTGCTCGACTTTACCCAGGCACTCGATAACGACATCGTGGTCCACCCCGAGGGCGACGTGACCTTTATGTTCCCGCAGGGCGGCGACGTCCCGCGCAACCTGGTCTGCAGCGGTACCAGCGATTATGGCGACCTTGACGAGGCCTTCGCCCAGAGCGACATCGTCTTTACCCGCACCTACACCAGCCAGGCCACGCAGACCGCGCCCATGGAGACCTTCCGCGCCTTTGCGACGACCGACGCGTTCGGCCGCATCTCGGTGACCACCTCCACGCAGGTGCCCTTCCACGTGCGCCGCATGGTCGCGCAGTCGCTCGATATCCCGCAGTCTCAGGTGCAGGTCATCAAGCCGCGCATCGGCGGCGGCTTTGGCTCCAAGCAGACGGGCTGCTGCGAGATCTTCGTGGCGTTCGTTACCCAGCAGACCGGCCGTCCGAGCTACTGCTGCTACACCCGCGAGGAGACCATCACCGCGGGCAACTCGCGCCACCAGATGCAGATGACCGTTAAGCTGGGCGCCTTGAACGACGGCACCATCACGGCCATCGACCTGCATACGCTGTCCAACGCCGGCGCCTATGGCGAGCATGCCACCACGACGATCGGCCTTTCGGGCCACAAGAGCCTGCCCATCTACAACCACGTGAAGGCGAGCCGCTTTAGCTGGGACGCCGTCTACACCAATACCAACCGTGGCGGTGCGTATCGCGGCTACGGTGCCACCCAGGGCCAGTTTGCCGTGGAGAGCGCCGTCAACGAGCTCGCCGATATGCTGCACATGGACCCCGCCGACCTGCGCCTTAAGAACATCGTGCGCGAGGGCGAGATCATGCCGCAGTACTACAACGAGAAGCTCAACGCCTGCGCACTCGACCGCTGCCTGCTGCGCGCGATGGACATGATCGGCTGGCGCGACAAGCCGCTAGCCGTCGACCTGGGCGACCGCGTGCGTGCCCTTGGCTGCGCGCTCACCATGCAGGGCTCGGGCATCTCTAACGTGGACATCGCCGGCATCGATATGCGCCTGGAAGAGGACGGCTTCATTACCATCGGCACCGGAGCCACCGATAACGGCATGGGCGTCGACACGATCCTGGCGCAGATTGCCGCCGAGGAACTGGGCGTGGAGAGTTCGATGATCGTGGTGCGCGGCGTGGACACTGATGTGTCGCCGTTCGACGCCGGCTCGTACGCGAGCTCGGGTACGTACGTGACGGGCCTTGCCGCCAAGAACGCCGCGACCGAGCTGCGTGAGAAGATTTGCTCCAAAGCCGCCCAGATGTGGGACGTGGACGCCGCCGATGTGGTCTTCGATGGTCAGTACGTGCGTCTGTCCGACGAGCGTGCCGCGCGCGAGCAGAACCGCTACCTCACGCTGCGCGACTTTGCCAACCTGTGCGTCAAGAACATCGCGGGCGGCGACGCGCTGACCTCGCATGCCTCTGCCTGCCTGCCCGTTTCGCCCCCGCCGTTTATGGCCGGCATTGCCGAGGTCGAGGTCGACAAGGCCACCGGCAAGGTGACTGTTGTGGACTACGCGGCGGCTGTGGACTGCGGCACCGTGATCAACGAGGCGCTTGCGCGCGTCCAGGCCGAGGGCGGCATTGCCCAGGGTATCGGCCACGCGCTCTACGAGATTGTCGAGCACGATGACCGCGGCCGTCTGCGCACCGGCAACTTTATGAGCTACAAGCTACCCACGCGCCTGGATATCGGCAGCATACGCGTGGCCTTTGAGCCGAGCTACGAGCCGACGGGTCCGTTTGGTGCCAAGTCGATCGGCGAGGTCGTCATCAACACGCCGCTCGCCGCCGTGGCCTCGGCCGTGGCACACGCCACCGGCCACCAGGTGCGCTCACTGCCGATCACGCCCGAGAAGGCCCTGCTGGGGGAGTAGCCGAGGCGCCGCCGCCCTTTGGCAAGCCCGGGGAAACCGCATCCCGCTTTTCGTCCGAATTACGGGATGCGGTTTCCGTTTGAGGCCCCTGGCGGAAAGTGCATCCCGGAATAGGGGCTCAAAACGGGTTGCAGTTTCCGGTTGATGGCTATAGCGGAAATTACATCCCATTCCGAGGCCCCAAACCGGGACACGCTTTCCGGCGCATGGCCAGCATCGCCAGGCTGCCGAGTCCCGCCGAAGTTGCGGTGGAATAGGGACTGTTTTGGAGGGCTGGAGCCCCCAACAGTCCCTATTCCACCGCAACTTCGATGGGGCGGCGGGGGATCCGATGCGTACTCGTGGTGAGGTCGTGAGCCTGTAAAAGGTGTGCGTGCGCTTGCCGTTCGTATCTGCTATCATTCCTAGTCTGTGCGCTCATGCGGGCGTGGCGGAATTGGTAGACGCGCCAGATTTAGGTTCTGGTGGGATTCCCGTGAAGGTTCGAGTCCTTTCGCCCGCACCAACGCACTAGCGTCGGCCTCGGCCGTCGCGACACTTTGTTGCATAAAGGTACCAGCACCTCAGATAAGCTGGGCAGTATGAGGAGGAACGTGTTGAACATCACCGCTTCTGACGTCAAGGACGCCAAGCTCACCGCTACGGTCACCATCCCGGCCGCCGACGTCGACGCCGCGATCAAGAAGGCCTACAAGGACACCGCCAAGAAGTACCGCTTCCCGGGCTTCCGCGCCGGTAAGGCTCCCCGTCCGGTCATCGACTCTGCTCTTGGCGCCGAGGCTACCCTCGCTCAGGCCACCAACGACCTGATCGCCGCCAACGAGCCCGCCGTCCTCAACGAGCTGGACATCGTCCCCACCAAGAACGGTGACTACAAGGAGCTCGACCTCGCCAAGGATCACGAGGACTACACCTACACCGTCGAGTTCTCCCTGCGTCCCGCCGCTGAGCTCTCCTCCTTCGACGCTGTCGAGATCGAGATGCCCCCTGCGGAGGTCACCGAGTCCGAGATTAACAACCAGGTCGAGATGCTCCTCAACTACCGTGCCACCTTCGAGGACGTCGAGGGTCGTGCCGTCGAGGCCGAGGATTACGTCACCGTCGACCTCAAGGCCGTCGAGAACGCCGACAACTTTGCCGCCGAGGGCCGTATGCTCATCGCCGGTAGCGACAGCAACCCCAAGGAGTTCAACGAGACCCTGATCGGCGCTAACGTCGACGACGTCAAGACCGTCACCTGGACCGACGAGGTCGAGGAGGGCGAGGAGGCCGAGACCCACACCGTCGAGGTCACCGTCAAGGGCATCAAGGTCCGCAACACCCCCGAGCTCACCGACGAGCTCGTCAAGTCCGACTTTGGCTTTGACAACATCGAGGCCATGCGCGACGCCATCAAGATCGAGATCGAGCAGGACAAGGCTTCCCGCCTGCCGGCCGAGAAGGAGAACCGTTGCGTCTCCGCTCTCGCCGAGCGTCTGCAGCTCGACGAGATGGACGCCGACTACGAGCAGTCCGTCTTTGAGGAGCTTGGCCAGAACTTCCTGTCCAACCTTGCTGCCCGCGGCATGACCCTGGACACCTGGCTTCCCGCTTCCGGTCTGACCATGGAGCAGTTCATCGGCGACCTGCACAAGCAGGCCAACGACGTTGCCCGTGAGTCCCTGGCTCTGGACGCCCTCGCCCGTGAGCTCAAGATCGAGGTCACCGAGGACGACATCAACGCCGAGTTCGAGAAGGCCGGCGTCAAGGACGTCGAGGCTTCCAAGGCTGAGTTCATCGCTGATGGCCGCATGCCTGCCGTCCGCGAGTCCATCCGTCGTTCCAAGGCCGTCGACCACCTGGTCGAGAACGCCAAGGTGACCGAGGTCGACGAGACCGCCAAGGACGCCGAGTAATTCTCGCCACCTTGCCCGCGAGCGCATGCGTGCGCTCGTGATGGGGTAAAGTTATACACCGGTTATCCGGTTGCTTCGTACGGTGCCAGCCAATGCATAGCATGCGGGCACCGTACGTTTATCTAGAACCAATTTGGTCCGCAAGAGAGAAATGGAGATGCGTATGATCGCAAAGTTCGATTCCGCCCTCGTGCCATACGTTATCGAGCAGACGCCGCGCGGCGAGCGCAGCTACGATATCTATTCGCGCCTGCTCAACGACCGCATCATCTTCTTGGGCGAGGAGATCAACTCCGTAAGCGCCAACCTGGTCGTTGCCCAGCTGCTGCATCTTGAGAGCCAGGATGCCGAGAAGGATATCTCGCTCTACATCAATTCGCCCGGCGGCGAGGTCTACTCCGGCCTGGCGATTCTTGACACTATGAACTTTATTAAGCCGCAGGTCTCGACCATTTGCGTCGGTATGGCCGCGTCCATGGCCGCCGTGCTGCTTTCGGCCGGCGCCAAGGGTAAGCGCTTTTGCTTGCCGCACTCCAAGGTCATGATTCACCAGCCCAGTGGCGGTGCCCAGGGTCAGCAGACCGAGATCGAGATCGTTGCCGAGGAGATCAAGAAGACTCGTCGCGAGCTCAACCAGATCCTGTCCGATGCCTCGGGCCAGCCGATCGAGAAGGTCCAGGCCGATACCGAGCGCGACAACTACCTGACCGCTGCCGAGGCCCTCGACTACGGCCTGATCGACCGTATCATTACCTCGCGCGATCTCGCCGCGAAGGACGCCTAGGATGGCAGGAAACATGCAGGACAACTTTGACGAGAACGGCAACCCCATCCGCTGCTCCTTCTGCGGAAAAGAGCAGGGCCAGGTCCGTCGCCTCGTAAAGGGTCCGACCAACATCTTTATCTGTGACGAGTGCGTCGCCGCCTGCTCCGAGATTTTGGAGGAGTCGCTGGCTTCGGACTTTATGGACGCTGCCCGCAACGGCAAGCTGCCGGGCTTCCTCAACGACCATGGCCAGGCTGCTGGGCAGCCCGCCGTGGACCCCGAGACCGAGGGCTTTGAGCTCGAGGACGACCGCCAGGTCATCACGCACGTGCCGACGCCGCACGAGATCTATGACGAGCTTTCGGCCTATGTAATGGGCCAGGAGGACGCCAAGCGCGCCATGTCGGTTGCCGTGTACAACCACTATCGCCGCGTGATCGAGGGCGGCGCTGCGGTGTCTGCCTTTGATGACGACATGGGCTCGCAGTTCGATGACGATATGGACGAGGTAGAGCTCGCCAAGTCCAACATCCTGTTGCTCGGTCCCACCGGTACCGGTAAGACCTTGCTCGCCCAGACGCTCGCCCGCATCCTCGAGGTGCCGTTTGCCATCGCCGACGCCACCGCGCTCACCGAGGCCGGTTACGTTGGCGAGGACGTGGAGAACATCCTGCTCAAGCTCATCAATGCCGCCGACGGCGACATTGAGCGCGCTCAGGTGGGCATTATCTACGTAGACGAGATTGACAAGATCGCCCGCAAGGCTGAGAACCTCTCCATCACCCGCGATGTTTCGGGCGAGGGCGTTCAGCAGGCACTGCTTAAGATTCTTGAGGGCACGGTGGCAAGCGTTCCGCCCACCGGCGGCCGCAAGCATCCCCAGCAGGAGCTGCTGCAGATCGATACGACCAACATCCTGTTCATCTGCGGCGGTGCCTTTGTGGGTCTGGACAAGATCATCGCCGATCGCGTGGGCAACAAGGGCGTGGGCTTCAACTCCGAGATCGCCGGCCCCACCTCGGTCGACGAGAACGACCTGCTGCGTCAGGTGCTCCCGCAGGACCTCAACGCCTTTGGCATGATCCCCGAGTTTGTGGGACGTACGCCCGTCGTCACCCAGACGCAGGCGCTCGACGAGGATGACCTGGTGTCGATCCTGACCGAGCCCAAGAACGCCGTGGTGCGTCAGTACCGCAAGATGTTCCAGCTCGAGGACGTTGAGCTTGAGTTTGAGGACGCCGCCCTGCACGAGATCGCCCGCATGGCGCTTGCCCGCAAGACCGGCGCCCGCGGCCTGCGTTCCATCTGCGAGGACGTGCTGCAGCAGACGATGTTCGACCTCCCCAGCGAGGAAGGCGTTTCCAAGGTCATTGTGACCGAAGCCTCCGTAAAGGGCGAAGAACAGCCCCAACGCATCTACGGTTAAATAGCTTGAATCCAGGCCCCGCGGCAACCACCGCG
>NZ_QSSH01000012.1:4428-4806 GCF_003438495.1 Collinsella sp. TF05-9AC | reverse complement strand
GGGGGGCCTGCCATTTAGGGACAGGTTTATTTTGGTCGGTTTTATATGGGCAACTGTCGTTTCCCCTGATAAAACCTACCAAAATAAACCTGTCCCTTTTCGGCAGGTATGCCTGTGCTATTCTGTGAGATTGTCAAGTTAGTACCTTCAGACTGAAGTAATCGATACCTAAGGCGTGTCCGCCTGCTTGGTTTTCGTAGATTCCGCACGAGCCGAAGAGCACTAAATGTGCTCTTCGTGCGAGCCCAGGACCTGACCGAGCGAAAACCAAGCAGGCGGACACGCCGACGGGCAAGGGAGAGATATATGGAAGAGATGCCCAAGAACTACGATCCGTCGACCAACGAGCCGGCGATCCTGCAGAAGTGGCTCCCCGGC
>NZ_QSSH01000012.1:0-4418 GCF_003438495.1 Collinsella sp. TF05-9AC | reverse complement strand
CTCGACGGCGGCTACTACAAGCGCCGTGAGGGCGTGGGCGACTGCACCGTCACCATTCCGCCTCCCAACGTGACCGGCAAGCTTCACATGGGCCACGCCACCGATGACTCCATCCAGGACGCCATCATCCGTATGGCCCGCATGCGCGGCAAGTCCACGCGCTGGGTGCTGGGCACCGACCACGCCGGTATCGCCACGCAGACCAAGGTCGACAAGAAGCTCAAGAGTGAGGGCATCAGTCGCCTGGAGATTGGTCGCGACAAGTTTGTCGACGCCTGCTGGGATTGGACCCACGAGTACGGCGGCATCATCGTCGAGCAGATCAAGCGTATGGGCTGCTCCGTCGACTTCGATAACGAGCGCTTTACCATGGACGAGGACTACGCGCAGGCCGTGCGCAAGGTCTTCTGCGACTGGTACCACGACGGCCTGATCTACCGCGGCAAGCGCATCGTCAACTGGTGCCCCAACTGCACCACCGCCATCTCGGACGACGAGGCCGAGTACAAGGACGAGAAGGGCCATCTGTGGCACCTGCGCTACCCGCTGACCGAGCCGGTCAACGGCCAGGACTACATCGTCGTCGCCACTACGCGCCCCGAGACCATGCTCGGCGACACGGGCGTCGCCGTCTCCCCGAAGGACCCCGAGAAGGCCGCTTTTGTGGGTAAGACCGTCAAGCTCCCCATCGTGGACCGCGAGATCCCCATCTTTGAGGATTGGCATGTCGACGCCAACTTTGGCTCCGGCTTTGTCAAGGTCACCCCGGCCCACGACCCCAACGACTATGCCATGGGTCAGGCCCACGACCTGCCGCAGATCAACATCTTCGACGAACACGCGGTGGTCGTCGAGGGCTACGGCGAGTTCACCGGCATGAACCGCGACGAGTGCCGCGAGGCCGTCATCAAGTGGTTCGAGGAGCACGACCTGCTCGATCACGTGGAGGACCTCGATCACTCCGTCATGCACTGCTACCGCTGCGACGCCGCGCTTGAGCCGTGGCTGTCCGAGCAGTGGTTTGTGGCCGTCGACAAGCTCAAGGGGCCGGCGCTTGACGCCGTTAACTCCGGTAAGGTTACCTTCCACCCCGCGCGCTGGACGCAGACCTACACCACCTGGATGGAGAACCTTAAGGACTGGTGCATTAGCCGCCAGCTGTGGTGGGGCCACCGCATCCCCGTGTTCTACTGCGAGGACTGCGGCTGGGAGGACGCTCTTACCGAGGACACCGATGTGTGCCCCAAGTGCGGCGGTCATCACGTGCACCAGGACGAGAACGTGTTGGACACCTGGTTCAGCTCGCAGCTGTGGACTTTCGCTACGCAGGGCTGGCCGCAAAAGCCGGAGCTGCTCGAGGGACATCACCCCACGACGGCGCTCGTCACCGCGCGCGATATCATCGCGCTGTGGGTCGCCCGCATGGTCATGAGCTCGCTGTACTTCCTGGACGAGGTGCCGTTTAAGGACGTCGTCATCTACCCGACGATCCTGGCCAAGGACGGCAGCCGCATGTCCAAGTCCAAGGGCAACGGCGTTGACCCCATGGATCTCATTGGCATGTACGGCGCCGACGCCATGCGCTACAACCTGCTGACGCTCTGCACCAACAACCAGGACGTCAAGTTTGACGCGAACATCGACAAGAAGACTAAGAAGCTTATCGACAGCCCGCGTACCGACCAGGCTAAGTCGTTTGTGACCAAGATCTGGAACGCAAGCCGCTTCCTGCTCATGAACATGGAGGGCTACACGCCCGGCGAGCCCGTCGTTGAGACGCCGGCCGACGCCTGGATGTTCAGCCGCCTGGCCAAGGCCGTCAAGATGGTCACCGAAGGCATCGAGAACTACACCTTTGGCGATATGGCCCGCGGCGTGCAGCAGTTCTTCTGGAACGAGGTCTGCGACTGGTACGTCGAGGTCACCAAGGCCCGCTTGAAGGGCGAGGGCCGTCTGCAGGCTCAGCGCAACCTGATCTTTGTGCTGGATACCTCCATTCGCCTGATGCACCCGCTCATGCCGTTTGTCACCGAGGAGATTTGGGACAACATGCCGGCCAGCGTGCTCGACCTGGATGCCGAGGGCAACGTCGACCGCGCCGAGGCGCTCATGATTGCCAAGTGGCCCGAGCCCGCCGATTACGCCAAGTATGTCGACGAGGACGCCGAGCGCGCGTTTGAGCTGTGCCGCGCCGTCGTTTCCGCCGCCCGCGCCACGCGTTCGCGTTATCGCTTGAGCCCCAAGGCCGAGCTCGACGTGGTCGTGCGCGCCGGTGTCGAGGACATCGAGAAGCTCGAGAGCCTGCGTTCGACCATTGAGCCGCTGGCCAACACCGCTTCGCTGGTCATGGGTACCGACGTTGAGAAGCCGGCCGCGAGCATCGCCGTGGTCGACAGCGGCGTCGAGGTCTTTGTGGTGCTCGAGGGCAAGGTCGATCTTTCGGCCGAGAAGGCGCGTCTTGAGAAGGAGATCGCCGCGGCGCAGAAGGAGCTCGCCGGCTGCGAGAAGACGCTCGCCAACGAGGGCTTTGTGGCCAAGGCCGCGCCTGCGGTGGTCCAGAAGAAGAGGGACCGTGCAGCTGAGCTCAAGGAGATCCTGGCGGCGCTGAACTCGCAGGTTGCTGACTTCTCGTAGGCGGTACTGGGGGACGCGGTTTGGGGCTTTGCTCGCTACTGCGGACAGTCCTGCTCGCACGAAGGCCACATTAAGTGGCCTTCGGCTCGTGCGGAACTTGTATCGAGCAAAGCCCCAAACCGCTCCCAGTTCGTTTACGTGGTTGTCTGCGCCCGGCATGTTAGGGCCACTGGGTTGTGGCCTTGAGGTTGCTGCAAAGCGGTGTTTGGCTGATTTTTTGAACGCGAGGGGCTCATTCTATTTAATGGGCCTCTTTTTCTGTTATGGGGGACTTTGGGTTATGGCTAAGCGTTCTGGGTCGTATGTCGTTCCTTTCTCGTTTGAGCTGCTTTCGTTTGATGAGGCTGTGGGGCTTGCTGCTGATACGGGGCGGATTTCTGGGGATGCTGGTCCTCTGCTTGAGACGGTTGTCGATATGCTCGATGAGCTGGGGCGTCCGGACGAGTATTTCGATTGCATCCAGGTTGCCGGTACCAATGGCAAGACTTCGACTACGCGTTTTTCGGCTGCCATTCTTCGTGGTGAGGGGCTCAAAACCGCGCTGTATACGTCGCCACAGCTGGTGCGCTATCCCGAGCGCATGGAGGTTGATGGGTGCGTCGTGAGCGACGAGGCCTTTGCCCATGGCGTTTCGGCAGCTGTCGAGGCGGGGCATCGCGTGAATGCGCGCCGTGTGGCGGCAGGGGAGCGCGCCTATACCATCACACCGTTTGACCTGCTGACGGCTGCTGCACTTGTAGTGTTTGCCGAGGCTTGCGTGGACGTAGCCGTGCTTGAGGTTGGCATGGGCGGGCGTTGGGACGCCACGAGTGCGACCGATCCCGTCGCCGTTGCCATTACGGGCATTGGGCTCGATCATACACGTATTTTGGGCAACACGCTCGAGGCCATTGCGGGGGAGAAGGCTGCGGTTATTAAGCCTGGGCGCTTTGTTGTTTTGGGCGAGGGTACGCATGAGGCGAGCGTTCAGCGCGTGATGGATGCCCGTTGCCGTGAGTGCGGTGTGGTGCCGCTCGTGGTGAACCATGCCACAACCAAGGTTCCGGCACACGTGGGCGACACGGTTGAGTTTAGCTGCACCACGCCGCGTGCGATCTATACGTCAAGCATGGTTAAGCCGGCCTACCAGCCGCAGAATGCTGCGTGCGCGATTATGCTGTGCGAGGGGTATTTGGGCCGCGAGCTCGACCACGATGCGCTGGATGCATCGCTTATGGGCTGCCCCACGCCGGGTCGTTTTGATGTGCTGGGGACCGATCCGCTCAAGCTGATCGACGCCTGCCATAACCCTCAGAGCTGCGAGAACTTTGTGAGCGCGCTGGACGAGATAGATCCGTGCGTCGAGAATCGCCCCACGCTGCTGTGCGCCGCACTGGCCGACAAGGATGTGGCCGGTATTGTCGATGTTCTGATTCCGGCCTTCCCGCGTGTGGTCGTAACCCAGACCGATTCCGATCGCGCCCTGCCGGCAGAGGAACTTGCTGCCCTGGTGGACGCCAACAAGCTTGCCGGTGTGTACCCTAGCGTGCCCGAGGCTCTCGCGGCTTTTGACGCCGTGGGCGAGTCCTTCGTTGCCGCCGGCACCATCACCCTAGCCGGCGAAGTAGCCGGCCTGCTGCGCTGACCCGTCCCAAATTAGCTGCCCTGTGCCCCGAGTTGACTCGCTTGCCACGAAATGGGCCTATTTACTACGTTTGACCGGTAATCTCCGACCATACCGAGAATTGCGAAATCAAAACCGACGCTCCTATAAGTTGTCAAGAGGCAGTTTGCGGGAGCGCTCT
>NZ_QSSH01000011.1 GCF_003438495.1 Collinsella sp. TF05-9AC | reverse complement strand
AAAAAGATGGTACGCGGTGGTATTGTTGCTGTGGGTTTAATTCGATATGAAAGGGTGACTTCGGTGTCCCAGATGGATTCTACGCTCTCCTATATTACTGACCAGTTGAAGGCGCTTACTTCGATTGCTTCGCCTACGGGGTTTACTCGTGCGGCGACCGATTATCTGATGGAGACGCTTCGCGATATGGGGTTTGGGCCTGAGCGTTCTAATAAGGGTAACGTGCTCGTTGAGCTTGGTGGCGAGGGTGAGCCGCTCGTACTGGCGAGCCATGTCGATACCCTGGGCGCCATGGTGCGCTCCATCAAGGACAATGGTCGCCTGCGTCCCACGACGCTTGGCGGGCATCAGTGGTCTACGGCCGATGGCGAGAACTGCACCGTTTATACGCGCGACGGCAAAGTCTTTACGGGTGTGGTCCTCAATACCGAGCCTTCGGCGCACGTTGCCGACGAGCCGGTCAAGACCGTCGAGAAGAACATGGAGATCCTGCTCGACGAGAACGTCGACAGCAAGGACGATGTGCTCGAGCTGGGTATTCAGACCGGCGACATCATCGCTATGGATCCGCGTACCACGGTGACGGAGAGCGGCTACATTAAGAGCCGCTTCCTGGATGATAAGCTTTCGGCCGCCATTTTGCTGGGCTTGGCGCGTGCCGTCGCCGCTGGCGAGGTGACGCTTTCGCGCAAGGTATCGCTGCTCTTTACGGTGTACGAGGAGGTCGGCCACGGCGGTGCCTTTGTGCCGGCCGACACGCGCGAGATGATTAGCGTGGACATGGGCTGCGTGGGTGACGACCTGGGCTGCACCGAGCGCATGGTTTCAATCTGCGCCAAGGATTCGGGCGGTCCGTACAACTACGACCTGGTAACCACGCTGTCCAACATCGCGCGCGAGCTGGAGCTCGATTACGCCATCGACGTGTATCCGCACTACGGCTCAGACGTTGAGGCCACGCTTTCTGCCGGCTACGACATCCGTCACGGCCTGATCGGCCCCGGCGTGTACGCGAGCCACAACTACGAGCGCAGCCACATCGACGGCGTGCGCAACACCTACGAGCTGGTCCGAGCCTACGTGCAGCGCTAGGCGCGCCGATAACGGCGCTGGCCAGCGTGACTGAAAAGCCAGCGCCACCCCCCCAATAAGTTGCGGTGAAATAGGGACTGTTTAAGCGTTTTAAATGCGAAAACAGTCCCTATTTCACCGCAACTTAGGAGGCAGCGCTGTTATCTCCGCACGTGTCGTAGTACCTCAACGGCGGCGCTTACCTCTATCGTGCGGCGCTCGAGACCGCGGCGGATGGCCTTGAGGCGATTGTCTGCCGTTGCCCATGCACTTTGTGAGAGGATTTCGGCCGCCTCGTCGACGAATCCATCGAGGCGCGATGCATCGAACCAATCGAGTGAGTCGGCAAATGCCAGCTGAGTGGAAGGGTCCGGCCCAAACGGTTTGGCGGCAAACCCAAACTCCCCGGTAACGAGCGCGGCGGCTGGCACGTTGTACCACAAGCAATTGCCGCTATCGAACAGCGGTGCAGGCCGTATCTCCAAGGTGTCGACGTTGCGGATGATGCCGAAGTTCCGCCAGTGGCGGTCGCTGTTGGCCAGGAGGGCATCACAGACGATCATCTGCGACACGGATCTTCTCACGGCAGCTTCGTCAGCCCCGTGTCTGCCGAGATAGCGACAGTATCTATCGTATGTCGAGCTTCCTCGCTGGCCACCGAGTGCGTCCCTGATATAAGCGGCCGGCACGTATTCCTCGCGGCCATTAAGAAAGTCATCGCATAGGCATACGGGCCCGTCGAACATGCGCTCGACCGTATAGGGAACAAACTCACCTTTGGATAGCAGACGCCGATGTAGAGCTGTTGCAACCGCCTCGTTAAACGGTCGCTGATCGTCCATTCCACATCCTTTGACCAGGATACGAACGCCATTGCAGATCATCCAGGATTTGGGGAGCTCGCCCTCGGACGTATTGTCAGGATTTTTGAGTCCGATGCCCTCAAGCCAACCTGAACGCTGCTCGGGTGCCGACCGTTCAAAATCGTTCTCGAAATAATTGAGGTGCCGCCAATTGAGCTCATCGCAGTCGACCGGTCTCAGCCAGTAGCAATCAGAAAGCGAAAAACCCAGGCATCGGATGGGCACTTCAATACCGCTGGCGATACCTGGGTCTCGATAGCGAGAAATCGTTGGTCTTAAGCTGCTGGCCTCGTTAAGTATTTACAATGTTAAATTTAGCATTTAAGCAGAGCATAATACTTAACGAAGTTGCGGTGAAATAGGAACTGTTTTGGCGTTTGAAACGCTTAAACAGTCCCTATTTCACCGCAACTTATCGGGGGTACGGCTATTTGATGGCGGCGGTTACGGTGCCGCCGCCGAGGACGACGTCGCCGCGGTAGATAACGACTGCCTGGCCGGGGGCGATGGCTCGTTGCGGCTCGTCAAAGGTCAAGAGCATCTGCCCGTCTTCGCCACGCGTGAGGGTCGCTGCCTGGTCTTTCTGACGGTAGCGGTACTTGGCGCCCACGCGAATGCCGCCGGACGTGAGCTCGGCCTCCATGTGGTCGGCAGGGGCGCTCCAAATCCAGTCGTTGGCCGTGAGTGCCGTGGCCGTCAGGTCCTCTGCCTCGCCCAGATGCACGGTGTTGTTGACGGCGTCGACGCCCGTTACGTACACGGGATGCGCCATCGCGACGCCCAAGCCCTTACGCTGGCCGATGGTATAGCGCAGCGCGCCATTGTGGCGCCCGACCACGCTGCCGTCGCGCCACACAATGTCGCCCGGTGCAGCGGGATGTCCGCAGCGGCGCTCGATATAGCCCGCGTAGTCACCGTCTGGAATAAAGCAGATGTCCTCGCTTTCTGCCTTCTTGGCGTTAACAAAGCCCTGCTCGGTGGCTATGCGGCGCACGTCGTGCTCTTTGTCTAGGCCTGCCAGCGGAAAGATCGTGTGCGCCAGGCGCTCCTGCGTGAGCGAATACAAAAAGTAACTCTGGTCCTTTTTGGGGTCCTCGCCGCGATGCAGCTGCCAGGTGCCGTCGGGCGCCTGGCTCGTTTTGGCGTAATGGCCCGTGGCGATGTAGTCGCAGCCCATGTCCAGCGCCGCATCGAGCAGCGCGCCAAACTTAATGTGGCGGTTGCAGATAATGCACGGATTGGGCGTCAGCCCCTCCTGGTAGGCGCTCACAAAGCGCTCGATTACGTTACGGTCGAAGGTTTGCTGCAAGTCGAGCACGTGATGGGGTATTCCCAGGCGCCCGGCGACGGCCTTCGCGTCAGCGATGTCGCGATCGACTTTGCTCATGCCTGTTGCGGGATCGGGTGCGGGGCAGGTGAGGCGCATGGTGGCACCGACACATTCGTAACCCTGACTTTTGAGCAGATACGCGGTCACGCTGGAATCGACGCCGCCGCTCATGGCGACGAGCACGCGCTTGTTGTGCATGGGGAGGTTCTCCTTGGTGGCATGTGGCCAAAAAAGAAAAGCGGCGCGGGAGGCTGGTTCCGCGCCGCAGACATTGTAGCAAGTTCGGAGGTCTCGTGGGACACCCTGTTGGGATAAGCCCAGGCTGCCAGAAGAGAGGGGAGACCGGCGTGCCTTGGACTCGTTCTAAGAACGAGAAGCTCTAGTCCTGGAAGAGCGCCGTGGACAGGTAGCGCTCGCCGGTGTCGGCGAGCAGCGCCACGATGGTCTTACCCTCGTTCTCGGGGCGCTTGGCCAGCTGCAGTGCGGCCCACACGGCGGCGCCGGACGAAATGCCCACGAGCACGCCCTCCTTGTGGCCCACGGCGCGGCCGGTGGCAAAGGCGTCGTCGTTCTCGACGGGGATGATCTCGTCGTAGACCTGGGTGTCGAGGACGTCGGGCACAAAGCCGGCACCGATACCCTGGATCTTGTGCGGGCCGGCCTGGCCCTTGGAGAGCACCGGGGAGGTGGCGGGCTCGACGGCGACGACCTGAATCTCGGGGTTTTGCTCCTTGAGGAACTCGCCCACGCCGGTCACGGTGCCGCCGGTGCCAACGCCGGCGACGAAGATGTCGACCTTGCCGTCGGTGTCATCCCAGATCTCGGGGCCGGTCGTGGCCTTGTGGATGGCGGGGTTGGCGGGGTTTATGAACTGGCCGGCGATGATGCTGTTGGGGGTCTCCTTCTGCAGCTCCTCGGCCTTAGCGATGGCGCCCTTCATGCCCTTGGAACCATCGGTGAGCACAAGCTGCGCGCCGTACGCCTGCATTAGCTTGCGGCGCTCGACGGACATGGTCTCGGGCATGGTGATGATCACCTTGTAGCCGCGGGCGGCCGCCACGGAGGCGATGCCGACGCCGGTGTTGCCGCTCGTGGGCTCGATGATGGTGTAGTCGCCGCCGCGCACGAGCTTGCCGGCCTTCTCGGCCTCGTCGATCATGTTCTTGGCGACGCGGTCCTTAACGGAGCCGGCGGGGTTGAAGTACTCGAGCTTGACGAGCACGCGGGCCTTGAGGTCCTCGTCGGCCTCAAAGTGGGTGAGCTCCAGAAGCGGAGTGTGGCCGATAAGCTGATCGATGGACGTGTAAACCTTGCTCATGGTGAACCTCCAAAGTGTTCAAGTTTGCTGGATACCGTGTGGTTTTACGGTGTGTCTAACAGCTAAACCCATAAACCTTATAGGTTGTTCGTTTAGCTGTTGAAAAGCATAGTAGACACTAAAGCCTACTAATGCAATAGGAAAAAGATATTTATTGCAAGATGATTAACCCGCTGGACTGGAACGGGAGTTTTCAAAACCACTTTTTCGGCTAGAATTGCTTCGAACAAAAGACCGAAAGGCAGCACTATATATGTTGGTTTCTACTAAGGGCAGGTACGCCCTGCGCGTTATGGTCGACCTGGCCGAGCACCAGGCGGCTGGCCGTATCCCGCTTAAAGAGATTGCGGCACGTCAGGGTATTTCGGAGAAGTACCTCGAGAATATTCTGGCGACGCTCGTGCGCGCCAATATGCTCTCGGGCATGCGCGGCAAGGGCGGTGGCTACGTGCTCACGCGCTCGCCCGAGCAGTATACGGTGGGCGAGATCCTGCGCTTGACCGAGGGCAGCCTGGCACCGGTTGCCTGCCTGGACGGTGACTGCAAGGGCTGTTCGCGCTCCGATGAGTGCCCCACGCTCGATGTGTGGAAGAACCTGGACAAGCTCATCAACGACTACCTCGACGGCGTGACGCTTGACCAACTTGTCACTCACAACGAGGGCTACGACTACGTGATCTAGCCCCACCTGCCGCGTGGGGACAGGGTGGAAATGGAAGAATTTCTGACCCTCTGAGACTGGACAAAGAAGGCCGCCCATTTTTGCGATGGGCGGCCTTTGCTTTGAGCTTCTGTGACTCCTGACGACGGATTGTTTTAATCGTTGGCGACGCCGTCGAGGATGCTGCGCATGATGGATACCAGGATACTGCCCATAAAGGCCGAGCCAAAGCTGGCGATAGAAATGCCGGCGCCTAGGAGATTAACCGACAGGTAGCTGGCGAGCTCGAGCATAAAGCTGTTGACCACGAGCTGGAAAATGCCCAGCGTAATAATGGTGAGCGGCAGCGAAATGACCGTGAGGAATGGCTTTACGAGCGAGTCGACGATGTTGAGGAACAGCCCCACAAAGGCAAAGCAGACCCAGGCTTCGGCAAAACCGAAGGGTTGGATGCCGGGGACGAGAAACGTGGCGATCGCAATGGCGATCGAGGTGAAGAGCCAGTTAAGCATAAAGCGCATGGTGTGATCCCTTTCTGCGCAGACAGTGTGTCGATTTGTTTGGACGCCCATTGTCGCAAATATTCGTGGAGCTTACGTGCGCATTTAGTTTCAAAACGGCGTTCGTCCTGAAAAACGCGCCGCTGACAGAGAGTCTTATCGCTTTAGTTTAGTGGTGTGCTACACTGCTACGGGCAAATGCCCCATGCATTGTTTTATTGCATAGAACGGGCGAACGATGCCCGATGTCAGTATCAACTTCGATGCCTTTTGGCGGGTTTGGCGGTGATCGATGAATATCGAGAACATGTTTGACAAGCCTGATGTCAAGCAGCTGGTCCACGCATTTAGTCTTTTGGACGACGAGAAGGATATTCAAGCGTTTTTGACCGATATCTGCACGCCGCGCGAGATCTGCGATCTTTCGCAGCGCCTGCAGGTCGCGCGTTATCTGGATGAGGGTGAGCCCTATGTTGAGGTTCAGGCCCGCACCGGCGCTTCGTCCACCACGGTGAGCCGCGTATCCAAGGCGCTGAACGGCGAGTACGGCGGCTATCGCAAGATCCTCATCAAGCTGGAGGACGGCGAGTAGGCCAACGGCAAAAAAACGAATTGCGCAGAACCGTCCCTTCGGGGGCGGTTTTTTGATTCCTTGGGGACGGAAGAAAACGGATCACCGGGTTAGACTGACCCCCTAGGTAATCCGTTTTCCTCCGTCCCCAAGGGATCAAATCTGTTGGCGTGGGGCAAATCTGTCCGCGTGGGCGGGTAGGATAGATACATTGATTATTGCGAACAGTTTGAGTGGAGGACCATGCCTGTTCGAATCTATACCACCAATGCCGGCGCGGACCTGAGCGATGTCGAGGCGGCGCTGCTCGCCGACCTGGTTGCCCGTCACGGGCGTGCCGTATTGCTGGCGCCTACGTTTGCCGAGCTCGACCTGTGCCGCCACGATGCGGCGGTGGACGGCGCCTCGCTGGGCGTTGATTACAAGACCCCCTCGTCGTGGCTCCGTTCGCTGTGGGAGCTGATGGGCGACGGCCGCAGCTTTGTCGACAACCTGCAGCGTCAGATGCTGTTCTCGGATATGGTTGCCCGTCGCGACGATGCCGACCTGCAGCCGCTTTCGCGCAGCCAGGGTACGGTGCGCATGCTCGCACGCATGGCTCGCGATGTCCTGCCGGGTGTAGCGGGGACGGGCGCTGAGCGCCGCTGCGACAACGTTTGCCAGCCCGAGCCCAAAAGCGACGCCGAGGCTCGTGTGTTCGAGCTGCTGCGCGCCTACGCGAGCGGCTTGGACCGCCGAGATCTGGTCGAGCCCTGCGAGGCGGCCGACATGATGGCCGGCGCCTTTGCCGACAATCTGCCCGCCTGCGCCCGCGCGGTGTTCGTGCGCGGCGTCACGTCGTTTGCGCATGGCCTGCTCGAGCTGCTGTCTGCCGTGGCGAATGGCGGGGGAGAGGTCGTCGTGCTGCTCGCCCGCGAGCAGGCGGCAATGCGCGAGGAACTTGCTGCGGCCTTTGATGCCCGCGGTGTGCTGTTTGAGATTGCGCCGCTGGGGGAGGACGCTGCCGCGTCTAAGACCTCCTCTAAGCCCACCGCTCAGCCTGCCTTTATAGAGGTCGCCGGTCCCCATGCCCGCGCCTATGCCTATGCGAATGCTATTGATAAGTTGGTAAAGGCGCGCGAGGGTGCTGCACCGCGCGACGGCGCTGCGGCACCGGCCGATCCTGCGCGCGTGCTCGTGGTGTCCGCCCAGGCGCCCCAGTTGTTCGGCGAGCTTGCCGCCCGTTTGGCGGCGCGCCACATCGCGGCCGAGACAACCGAGTTCACGGCGTTTTCCCAATCCATCGCGGGCAGGCAGTTCACGGCGCTTGCCAACCTGATCGAGCGCATGAAGGCTGCTGACGAGGGCACCGCCTCCAAGACCGAGTGGTGGCCCGCCCCGGAGCTTACCGACTGGATTTATAGCCCACTTTCGGGCGCCGACGCCGCCAGCGCGCGAACCTTCGATAAGAACATGCGCCTGTCGCGCAGCAAGACCACTGCGGGCGTCAAGAGTCTGCTGCAGAGCGTGCAGGGCCAGGTGAGGGGTGCGCGTAAGGCGGCCAGCGACCAGAACTGGTTTAAGAACGTGCCGTGCGTGGTCTCGGACGTGTTCCAAGCGCTGTGGCGTGACAAGCCCGTGACGGCGCTCAAGGCCATGCTTGCCGTTGCCGAGGCGCTGCCCGATCGCGCGTTTGGCGGTCTCGACGGCCAGGCCCGTCGCCAGGCCGAGACTGCCCTGCTGCGCCATGCCATCGACATCCTTATGAACGACGCCCGCGCGCTCGACGTGTCGCAGGCGGCTACCGTGCCCGTGCTCGACGGCGTCCGCACTAAGGTGGATAAGCGCAGCGCCGCTTACGGTTACGAGACCTACGAGGTCGATCGCACCCCGCGTGCCCAGGTGCGCTTTGTGTCTCTTGCCGATGCGGCAGCGCTGCGTCCCAACAGCTACGATGCGGTGTTGTTTGCCGATGTCGACTTGGACAGCTATCCGCTCTCGCATGAGGAGGGCCCGTTGGCCACGTTGACGGAAGAGCTGGATCGCGGCGGCGTGACGCTTGAGCCCGCCGCCCTGCTGCGCGTGCGCTTTGGGCGTGCGATGCAGGCTGCGCGCGGCTCCGTTGTGCTTGCCCGCGTGACCCACGACCGTCAGGCGCGCGAGTGCTATCCGGCTGCCGTGTGGACCGAGTTGCGCGCGCACGCCAAGGCCGCTGACGCCGACAAGGCCGCCGGCGCCGCCAAGGCGACGTGCGTGGGCGAGGGCGATATCGTGAGGGACTTCGACCCCGCCGCCGGCGAAGGGCTCGAGCGCAAGCGGGTCGCATGCGAAGCCCCTCAGCATCTGAGCGCCGAGGCCGTGCCGTATCTGGTTTTGCGCCGCCGCGATGGTGAGGGCGAGGATGCGCCGCTCGTGCCGCGTTTAACGTCCGCCTCGCAGATCGAGGCCTATTCCACCTGCCCGCTGTGCTGGTTTGTGTCCTATCGCGTAAAACCCCAGTCTATCGATGCGGGCTTTGGCAACATGGAGAAGGGCAACTTTGTACACGACGTGTTGGAGCACCTGCATGCTCGCCTGCCGCAGGAAGGTATGGAGCGCGTGACGCCCATGAACCTGCCGCGCGCACAGGAGCTGCTGCGCGAGGTCTTCGACGAGACCCTGGCCGAGCACGCCGGCAAGCGCGGTACCGAGGGCCCGCTCGTGCCACTCTCTCCGGTGGAGGAGCGCCAGGTGGCCGAGATCTTGCCGCAGCTGGAGGGCGTGCTCGCCTATGAGTCCGAGGCGCTTGCGCCCTTTGTCCCGCGCTATCTGGAATTTGCGTTTAACGAGCTTAAGGTCGAGTATGCCGGCTGGCCGCTCGGCGGGCGCATCGACCGCGTGGACGTGGATGCCGAGAACCGTGCCGTGGTGATCGACTACAAGCATCGTTCGGGCGTCGAGGAATATAAGCTCGCCGACCCCACGGTGTTCGACGAGAAGACGGGCGCGGTGCCCGCCGACGACCCGCGTTGGTTGCCGCCGCATACCCAGACGCTCATCTACGCGCAGGCCATGCGGCGGGCGCTGGATCTGAACACGCGCGCGGCGCTCTACTTTTCGACCAAGGGCGGCAAGCCGGCGCTGCGCGGCGCCGCGAGTGACGAGCTGCTCGAGGAGGAACGCGGCGACGGTCGTATTCCAGGCCTTAAGAAGGGCTTTCCGGGCGAGGGCGGCAATATGGACTTCGACACCCTGCTCGACCGCGTGGAGGCCGGTATTGCCGAGCGCCTGCGCGAGCTCGAGGCGGGCAACGTTGCTGCCGTCGATCCGACGTCGGCTCAGGCCGCGCATGCGCGCTGCTCGTATAACCACGAAGGAACGTTTGTAAGGAGGGACGTGTAGACCATGGATCTTTCGACTTTGATGCCGCAACAGCTGCAAGTCGTCAAAACGCTCGACCGCCCGCTGTTTGTCTCGGCGGGCGCCGGTTCGGGCAAGACCTTCACCCTAACGCGCCGTATCGTCTACGCGCTCTCGCCCGAATCCGGTCCGTTCGTTGAGCATCTGGACCAGGTGCTCGCCATTACCTTTACCAAGGACGCCGCGGCCGAGATCCACGACCGCGTGCGCCGCGCGCTTATCGAAGAAGGTATGGACGAGGAAGCCCTGACGGTTGACGATGCCTGGATTTCGACCATCCACGGCATGTGCTCGCGTATCCTGCGCGCGCATGCGCTGGAGCTGGGTATCGACCCCGAATTCACCGTGCTCACGGATACCGATGAGCTTATGGATCAGGCTGTCGAGCATGTACTGGGCCGTGCGACGGCGCCCGATGCCGCCCCCGAGCTTGCCGCTTCGCTCAAAGCCCTCTATGCCTGGTATCCCATGGCGGGCGAGGGCGGTCCCTTTGGCGGCGGCACCACCATCAAGGGTTTGGTGCGCGACCTGCTGGAGCTTTCGAGCCAGCTGCCGGGCGGCATGGACGATGTGTGCGTGGCGCGCGGCCAGGCCGACACCTCTGCGCTTGCCGACGCCTATCGCGCGGCGTTGGGTGCGAGCAAGGCCGCGACCGAGAAAGCGCAGGTGGCACTCGATGCCATCGACGCGTTTGAGGCGAGCGGCAAAACCATGGAGGATGCGGCGCGACTCATGATGTCGTGCAGTATGCCTCGGGCGAGCAAGGCGTTTCCTAAGGAGCAGGTGGAGCTGCTCAAGGCCGAGGCTGCCGATGCATTTATCAATATCGTGCTTGCCTGCGGCGGTCCGGCGCTCGATGCGCTGGTGGGGCTTGCTCGTGCTGTGGAGGCGGAATACCGCGCGCTCAAGGCTGACCAGTCCGCCCTCGATAATAACGACCTGCTGCGCATGGCTTACGAGGCGTTGCGCGATTACCCTGCCATTCGTGCTGCGTACGAGGGCCGCTTTAAGATGGTCATGATCGATGAGTTCCAGGATACCGACCAGATGCAGGTCGATTTGATCCGTTACCTGACGGGCGCGGGGGAGCGCGCGCTGTGCACCGTAGGCGATGCGCAGCAGTCGATCTACCGCTTCCGTGGTGCCGAGGTCGAGGTGTTCCGTCGCCAGGAGCGCAAGGTGGGTTCGACGACGGCGTCCGAGACGGTCGCCACGTCCGATGCCCCCGCCGGCGAGCTCGTCAAGCTTGTACGCAACTTCCGCAGCCACGACGAGGTGCTGCGTTACGTGGCACGCGTCTTCGACGGCGATGACGGCGGCCTGATGCAGGGCTTTTTGGACCTTGAGGCGAGCGATGGGCGCAAAGACACGCTGGTGGCGGATGCCTCGCGCCGTCAGGCGATCTTTGTTGCCGGCGGCAGCACGCAGGAGCGAACGCGGGCGAAAGCTCGTGCGATTGCCGAGCGTTTCCGCGCGCTTGCCGATAAAAAACAGCCCCTGGGCAGCATGGTCCTGCTGCTGGGCCGCATGACCAACGCAGACGTCTACGCCCAGGCCTTCCGCGACCAGGGGCTCGACTGCGTGATCGCAGGCGGCTCGGTCTTTGCCCAGGCAGCCGAGGTGCAGACGGTGCGTGCCCTGGTCTGCGCACTCGCCAATCCGGCCGATACGGCGCAGGGCCTTATGCCACTGCTCGCCTCGCCGATGTTTGCGCTCGGCGCCCAGGAGTTCCTGGCGCTGGCGACCAAGCTCGATAGCGAGACGGGGGAGACTTCGCGCCGGAATATCGACGTGGGCATCATGAGTGATTTCGACGTGCCGGGTTTGCAAGACTTGCCGCTCGTGACGCGTGCCCGCGAGGTGCTGCGCTATGCGCTTCGTCGCGTGGGACGCGATTCGTTCGCCGCCATCGCGCGCGACGTGGTCAATGCCTCCGGCTGGTTCGTGCGTCTGGCGCAGCGCGGCCCCGAGGGCAAGGCCATTGCCGCCAACGTACTCAAGGCGCTCGATGCCGTGGCCGAGGCAGAGGCCGAGCTCGGCAATTCTCCGCGCTCCATTGCGCTGGCCTTCGACCGCTTCTTGGCGGGCAAGGAGGCCCCGTGCGCCCTCAACGAGGGGGGTGACGGCGCGGTGCGCATCATGACCGTGCATGCATCCAAGGGTCTGGAGTATCCGGTCGTAGCGGTTGCCGAGTGCTTTGGCGTGCGCAAATCGTCCGGTGCGGCACAGATGGGCCGCGTCGACGGTGGGGCGCAAGTCGTGGCGCTGCCGGCTCGTTTTGATGGCGTTAAGCTTGCCGACGGGACCTTCGTGAAGGGCGATGACGTCAAAAAGCAGTTTGAACACGCGTTTAAGGGCAAGGGCACGTCGCTGTGGTTGCCGCTGGAGCTCATGGAGGACATCTGCGCGACGGGCTCTCCCGCCGAGGCATTTGCCCGCCTGCGCAACGACGACCTGCAGCTTTCGCTCGAGGAGCGGGCCCGCTTACTCTACGTTGCCATGACGCGTGCCCGCGAGCTGGTGATCTTGGCGATGGATGCCGGCGTGAGCCGCGGCAAGGTGACGGCGCCGACCTTCGACGTCGAGACCGATCTGACCTACGACGTGCTGCGTCGTATTTTGCCTACCGACGCTCTGGACATGCCGCAGCTCGATGCCGACCGCCTGGTGTTCGACAACTCCCAGCCGGGCGACTACGAGCTCATTTCGCTCGCGGACTTTACCTTTGGCGAGCAGGCGTTTGAGGCCAACGCTTCGCTGGATGTCGAGGGCGGGCTTGTCCGCGGCGATGCGGAGCCGGAGGGTGCCGGTGCGGATGCCCGCGCCACCGTTCCCGGTCCTGCCGACCCCGAGCCCGATGCGTTTGAGCTCGTGTATCCCCAGGCGGTGGGCGTGCGCATGGGCACCTGCCCGTATCTGGCGCGCGATTCGTACAGCTACTCGTCAATTGCCGCGGCGCTGCATGCCGAGTCCGAGGACCGAGCCGCCGAGGCGCATGTGCCCATGGACGAGGCTGGCGATGATGCGGAGTCGGATGGTTCCGAGATGACGGATGCAGACGTGGCCGCCGTTGAGCCCGCCGGCAACCCCATGGCGCTGGGCTCGGCGTTCCATGCCGCCTGCCAGTGGCTGATCGAGATGGGTGCCAATGAGCTGCCCGCCGAGCGTGCCGACGCCCTGGCTCGCCTGTGGCGCCTAACGCCGGAGCAGCGCGAACGCTTCGACGTTGCCCTGGACCGCTGGCTCAAGTCGGCGGTCCGTGCCGAGCTGCTTGCCTGGCCGTGCGTTCGCGCCGAGGTGCCGTTCTTTTCGCTGGGCTGCGAGGACGAGGACATCGCCCGCTACGGCGCATATGCCGAGGGCGCTATCGATGCCTTGGCAACCGACCCGGCCGATCCGTCGCACGCGCTGGTCATCGACTACAAGACGGGCGGCACACCGGACGAGACGCCGGAACAGCTGCAGGAGAAGCACGCCCTGCAGGCGCGCGTCTACGCTGATGTTTTGCACAAGGCGGGCTTTGAGGCCGTGACCGTCAAGTTCGTCCGCGTGGAGCAAGTCGACCTCGCCAACCCGTGCGAGCCTCAGGTGGTCACCTACAGCCGCTAGCCCTCAATAACTTGCGGTGGAATACGGACTGTTTTGGCCAAAAAAGCCGCCAAACAGTCCGCATTTCACCGCAACGCATGGGAGAGCCTGGGGCGGTACAATGGCTCGAACGGTTCAAACGAATAAGGAGCCATCATGCAGCTCACCAAAACGCTTAAGGTGACGCCGGAGGAGCTTTTTGACGCTCTGGCGGGGTCCATCATGCAGGATATCGAGAACGCCACGGGCAAGCGTCCCAGCCGCAACAAGCTCAACGGCTATAAGTACGAGAAGCGCGCCCAGTCCGCAAAAGGCAAGGCCAAGGGCATGGCGATCAAGGTTAAAATCAAGCACTTTGACTACCCGTGTCTCTATGAGGTCCGTTTTCAGTATGCGGCGGGCATCAATACTATGCGCTATGAGGCTGCACCTGCTGGCGATGGTGTCTGCGAGCTCACCTATACCGAGGATTTTCAGGGTGTGGGTGGCAACACGTCTGGCACGCGCGGCAAGCTCGGCCTCTTCTTCTATGAGCGCAAGCTCAAGAGCCACGCCAACCAGACGATTGATCAAATCGTCAAATATATCGAGGGTGAGCGCCGCGTAAAGGCTAATCCCGCCTTCGCCGATGATACTGCCGAAAACGCTTCGGATGTATTCCATTGATACCCTGTGCAAAAGTTTTACCGCTCTTCACATCAACTGTGAACACTTCAGGCTTCGAGTCAGTAGCGAGCGGCCCGACAAAAGTAGTTGATGGAAGTGCCAAATGAATAAGAATGCCGCTACGCAACTGCACATCTATTCCGCCTTTTTCGTTCTCGCGGGATTTGTTTTAAATCGGGGAGTGTTTCTACTTTTCCTTGCGGAGAAAGGAATGTCTGTCACGGAAATCGCGCTTTATCAAGCCCTGTTTAACATTACAACGGTCGTCCTCGAGCTGCCAACAGGGCTGATAGGCGATTTCTTTGGAAAGAAGTTTTCGATTCAAGTGGGCGTGCTGCTGCTTTTCTTCCATACGGCTGGCATGCTGTTGCTCTCAGGTCCCTTTCTTGTCGTGCTTTCCCTTGTTGAGGCACTCGCCTACTCCCTTCAATCGGGATCCGAACAAGCACTTTTATATGAAATTGCCCGGAATGCCGGTCAAGGAGAGCGTTTCCTCACCATCAACGCTCGGCTGCTTGCCGCGCAATCAATCGCTACGGGAATGGCGATTGTGCTCGGATCTTTCATTGCCCAAGTATCTTGGAGCGCCCTCTACGTATGTGTCTCCGTTTTCTATCTCCTGCAGCTTTTCCTTCTGTATCCCATTGAGAGGACGGAAGCGACCCGTTCTGAAAGCTCTGAAAAGGGAAGGTTTGACGCGGCCAAGATGTTCAGACGCGAAACCTGGCGTGTTGGAAAATCCGCTTTTGCGGTATTGCTTCTTCTAATCGGCACAAGCATGCTCGATGGATTCTATGGGAGTTATTACAACTTGAATCAGTTGGTATTCGACGCATTTGATGCTCCCGTCTCCATAATAGGAATCTTTTTCGGTGCATCCTATGCAGTAAATGCGACGGCCTACATTGCAGCAGATTTCTTCTCATTGCGTTTCGGGAAAAGAAATACCATGCTCGGCTCGATGCTAATCGAGGCTGGCCTTTTCATGATTCTTCCGTGGTTCGCTTCAAATCCGCTGTGTTTGTTTGGCCTTAGCATGGTGCTTTGTTTTCTCCCAGAAGTGGTGTACATCACTTCGGAAAACTTAATCCAAGACGCGATAGCGGACGATCTCCGCGCGACGATCCTTTCCGTCGCGTCTCTGGTAAGGGCTCTCTTTTCTGCAGTGTTTTTCTCCATATTTGGACATGTGTTGGGGTTATATCCCATTCAGATAGCGCTCGGTATTATTGGTGCAATCGCGATAGCAATTACCGCCGTTGTTTCATTAAAAATGGCTGGAATACAGGTCTCCAAGAATTGATATATCGATTGACGAGTTATCCGAAGCGTCGAGCCTTCTTGATGGACATGACTATTCGTCACAAATCATTCCGCGCATCGCCGGGGTTCCAGTAATACTCGATATATCTGGGTGCCCTCATTCCCCTTTTTGAAGGTCCCAAAAAGACTGCCCGTGTGGGTTTGGCTAGGTTCGGGTGCTGTCCGTGCCGTGGGGTAAAATCGTTCAGTCAGAACACGAACCCGCATCGGAGCTCATCACATGGCATTTGTCCATCTGCACAACCACACTGTCTTCTCCATGCTCGACGGCGCAACCCGTATCCAGGATATGGTCAACCGTGCCGTTGAGCTGGGCATGCCCGCCGTGGCCATTACCGACCACGGCTACATGTATGGCGTGCCCGACCTGGCGCTGGCCTGCGACGCCGTCAACCACAACACGCCCGAGTACAAGACGTGGAGCCACGACAAGGCCTTCTTGGAAAAGGACCGCCGCGACGAGCTGGTGGAGCCCGATCCCGAGGAAAACCCGCGCGAGCATGCCCAGTATGTGAAGGACATGGCCATGTGGGACGAGAAGGGCAACATCGACGAGCTCAAGCCGCCCCTGGTCATCAAACCCATCTTTGGCTGCGAGGTCTACTTTACGCCGGACGAGACCCTTGCCCGCGACCACAAGCCCGAGCTCTACCACATGATCCTTCTGGCCAAGGACCAGGAGGGCTACGTCAACCTGATGCAGACGGTCTCCGAGGCCGCCGTGCAGGGCTTTTACTACAAGCCGCGCGTGACGCTCGACAACCTGCGCCGCCACGCCAAGGGCATGATCTGCACCAGCGCCTGCATCGCGGGCATCATCCCCAAGTACATCGACCGCGGTGACATGGAGGGCGCCATCAAGTGGGCCGAGACCTTCCGTGACACCTTCGAGCCCGGCGACTTCTACATCGAGATCCAGGAACACGGCATCACCACCGACAACGGCCTGACCGACGAGCAGATGGACCGCACGCTCATCGATATCGCCAAGCAGGTGGGCGTCAAGGTCATCGCCACCAACGACTTCCACTACCTGCGCCGCGAGGACGCGCCCGTGCAGGACGTCATCATGTGCATTGGCATGAACGCCAAGGTCGACGACCCCAACCGCATGCGCATGACCGGCTCGGAGTTTTATATGAAGACCGAGGAGGAGATGCGGGCGATGTTCCCGTATTGCCCCGAGGCCTGCGACAACACACTCGAGATCGCCGACAAGTGCTACGTGGAGCTGGACTGGGATTCCATCATCCTGCCGCGCTTCCCGCTGCTCGATCCCGGCGAGACGCACGAGAGCCAGTTCCGCCGCGAGTGTGAGAAGGGCCTGCGCCAGCACTACGGCGACGACTGGGCCACGCGCGAGATCGGCGGCGTCAACATCAAAGAGCGCTTTGAGTACGAATACAAGGTCATCTGCGACAAGGGCTTTGCCGCCTACTTTTTGATCGTCGCCGAGTACGTGCAATGGGCCAAGGACAACGGCATCGGCGTCGGCCCCGGCCGTGGCTCGGCCGCCGGCGCTATCGTCGCCTACGCCATGAACATCACCGCGTTCGACCCGCTCGAGAACGGCCTGATGTTCGAGAGGTTCCTGTCCCCGCAGCGTACCGAGATGCCCGATATCGATATGGACTTCGACGATGAGCGGCGCCTCGAGGTCGTGGAGCACGTTCGCCAGCTCTATGGCCCCGAGAAGGTCACCCACGTCATCACCTACTCGACCATTAAGGCCAAGCAGGCCATCAACGACGCCGCTCGCGTCCTGGACTACCCGGTCTACATGGGCCAGCGTCTGTCCAAGATGGTCTCGAGCGACCCCAAGGTCAAGCTCAAGCAGGTGCTCGAAAAGCAACCCGGCAAAGAGGACCTGTTTAACCCCGATTTTGCCGAGGCATATAAAAAGGACGACGACGCCCGCCGCATCATCGACACGGCGCTCTCGATCGAGGGCCTCACCCGTGGCGAGGGCGTGCACGCGTGCGCCGTTCTGATCTGCCGCGACCCCGTCAACGAGCACGTGCCCACCAAGCTCGACACCAAGGGCGGCGTCGAGATTACCCAGTACGAGGGCCATACCGTTGCCGACATGGGCCTGCTCAAGATGGACTTCTTGGGCCTGCGCACGCTGACGGTTATCTCCAAGGCTAAGGCAAACATCAAAAAGAACTTCGGCATCGACATCAAAGAGGAAGAGATTCCCTTTGACGACCCCGAGATCTTTAAGCTCATGGGCTCCGGTCACACCGCCGGCGTCTTCCAGGTCGAGTCCGCCGGCATGACGGCCACGATCAAGAACATGAAGCCCACCGAGTACAAGCACGTCGTGGCATTGATCGCTCTATACCGCCCGGGCCCGCTGGGCGCCGGCATGGTTTCGTCCTACATCAACCGTATGAACGGCAAGGAGCCGGCCGTCTCCTACGACGACCGCCTGGACGACATCCTGGGCGAAACCTACGGCACCATGGTCTACCAGGAGCAGGTTATGCTCATCTCCGTTGAGATGTGCGGCTTCTCCAAGGGCGAATCGGACTCGCGTATCCGTAAGCCCGTGGCTAAGAAAAAGATCAAGCTGCTCACCTCGACGGTGCTCCACTGGGAGGATGGCTCGGACGAGACCACCTACGACCACTGGATGAACGGCGCTATCAAGAACAACTACACGCGCGAGGTCGCCCAGAAGATTTGGGACGATGTTCTCGAGTTCGCGTCCTACGCCTTTAACAAGTCGCACTCCGCCGGCTACGCCATCCTAGTTATGCAGACGGCGTGGCTCAAGGCGCACTATCCGCACGAGTACATGGCGGCCGTTCTGACGTCCTATACGGGCAAGACCGACAAGATCGTTCACTACGTCTCGGCGTGCCGTCACGACGGCATCCCCGTGCTGTCGCCAGATGTTAACGAGTCCGGTACCGAGTTCACGGCTACCAAGGAAGGCGTGCGCTTTGGTTTGGCCGGCATTCGCGGCGTGGGCACCGGCGTGGCGCAGGCGATTATCGCCGAGCGCGAGGCGGGCGGCCCGTTTAAGACACTGCACGACTTTGTCGAGCGCGTGGACTCGAGCCAGGCCAACCGTCGCGTGATCGAATCGCTCATCAAGGCAGGTGCTTTCGACTCCACGGGGTATCCGCGTCGCCAGATGATGCACTTCGTGGACAAGAACAACCCCGAGAACATCATCGATGCAGCGGTAAAGCGCCAGAAAGATCGCGCGAGCGGCCAGACGTCGTTCTTCGATATGTTTGGCGACGTTGAGGGCTCGGGCTTTGAGGTGAGCGTGCCCGATCCGGATGGCCAGGAGTGGGACCGCCACCTTAAGTTGAGCCAGGAGAAGGAGGTTCTGGGCATCTATGTCTCGGACCACCCGCTGCGCCCGTTTGAGTATGCACTAGCCAAGGCACGCGACTTCTCGTTCTCGCAGATCGATACCGGCTACGAGGTGCAAAACCCCACGGGCGGTACCATCAACCAGGAGATTCCCGAGGGCAAGGCGCTGTGGTGGGCCGGCATGGTCTCGAGCGTGTCCAAGCGCGTGACCAAAAACGGCGACCCCATGGGTATTGTGCAGCTCGAGGACATGGAAGGCGAGGCCACGGTCGTGGTGTTCCCCAAGACCTACAAAGAGGCCGAGGGATACCTGTACGGCGAGGTCGATCCCGAGACCGGTGCGCAGCTGTCCGATGCGTTTGTGCGCATTAAGGGCAAGCTCGAGCGTTCGGACCGCGGCGACCAGATCATCGCGCAGGAGATCGTGCCGCTTGAGCTTAACGAGGAGAACAACAAGCCCAAGGTGTTTGAGGTCATGGTGCCCAACAGCCGCTTTAGCCAGGGCAATATGGCGCGTCTTGCCACGGTGCTTACCGCCAACCCGGGCGGCGACCGCGTGGAGATCTTTATCGAGCAGGTGGACGGGCGCGTACTGCGTGCCGAGGTGCCGGCCAAGGTCAACGCACGCTCGATTCCGCTGCTGGCAGAGGCCAAGGCCATCGTGGGTAACCAGGGCCGCGTGACGGTTATCTAAAATGATTTTTCTGGGACGGGGATTTAAAAATCATTTTGGATGACATAGGGCGGCGGACCAGTCTTTCTGGGATGGGGAATGATTTTTAAATCCCCGTCCCAGAAAAATCATTTGCTGCGTGGATTGGAGGAAGTGATGGCACAGGGGACGTTTGTGCAGGCGCTCCGGAAAGAGGCGGCGCTGAGCGGCACCTTTATGAAGGGGCGTTCGCTCATGCTCAACGGCGCCGTGCTGTCGATCGAGGACAGCGGCTCGCGCTTCTCCAAAAACGTGACGGTTGAGGGTGCAGTGCGTGGCTCGCGCGGCGACCTGTACAAGACGCACGTGGCGCTCGACATGGACGACCACGAGGTGATCGACTACGACTGCGATTGCCCCGCTGCCTATCGCTATCCCGGCATGTGCAAGCACGCCATCGCCACAGCGCTGGCGTATCTGGACGCAAGCGGCGCCGAGCCCGTCGAGGGCCTGCGCACACCGGTCCGTACGTCTACGGTGCCGCCCGCACAATCCAGGCAGCCCGCGCGTCCTGCGTCTGCCGCACCGGCGGTCAACCCTAACTTTCCCTTCCCGGCGCCAGTTCCCACGAGCCCGAGCCTCATGAAGGCGCTCTCCGATCTTTCGGACGCGCGCATGGATGAGTTGGCGGGCATGCGCCGCAAGCTCGCCGGCACTGTCGACCCCGATGCCCCCAAGGCGGTGTTGGAGCCCTCGCTGGTGCCGTACTACAATCCGCTGTTCGCCGACCGCTTTAGCTGGGCGCTCGAGCTTCGCATCCGATGCGGCTCGGTGTCCTACGTGGTCAAGGACATCGACGGCATGGCCGCCGCCTACGTGCGCGGCGGCACGTTCTCGTACGGCAAGAAGCTCACATTCCTCCATACGCCCGAGGCCTTTGACGAGGTTTCGGTGCGTCTGCTTGACCTTGTTGTGGCAACGGTTGTGTATCTGAGCGACATCACGAGTTCGCGCTCGGCGTCGTACGATTTTGCGCGCAGCGGTTTTGTCGCCGAGCGCCAGCTGCCCCTGTCCGAGCATGACATCGTATACATGCTGGACTTGCTGCGTGGCCGGACCATTTCCTTTGAGCCCGCCTGGTCGCGGGGAACGACGACGCATCGTTCCTACGAGGTAGCGGTTGAGTTGTCGCCGGTGGGGGAGGACGAGGCCTCGGCAAAACAGCCGCCGCTCCTTGCCGCCAAGATCGCGCCGGCGGCCGGTGGCAGCTACGACCTGCGCCTACCCGCCGATATGTACTGCTTTGTCTCGGACGACGTTGCCTATCTGGTCGACACGCACCGCGCGCGCCGCGCCGATGCGGCGTTTGCCCAGCATGCCGCACCGTTTCTGTCGCGCCTGCTGCCCTGTCGCACGCCGGTCCATATCGCCGCCGAACAGGTGGGCGAATTCTGCCGTATGGCGCTGCCCGTGCTGTGCGAATACACTGACCTCACCGCTCCCGCCGTGCTCGACACCGTGGCGCCCGAGCCGAGCTTTGCCATGGCAATCGGTGTCGACGATGGGCTTGTGACCTGCAAGATTACGGTTGCCTATGGTGATTGGTCGGCAGATCTCTTTAGCTTGGGCGCTCCGGGCGGCCCCTTCGAAGAGCGGCGTCCGGGCGTGCCGCCGCGCGACGAGGTGGCAGAGTTTCGCGTTATGGACACGGCGGCCCTGTATTTCGACTTTTACGAGGGCGGCCTGGCGTTTGGGGAACGCGATGACGAGAGCCTGTTCCACTTGCTGACCGAGGGGCTGTCCGCCCTGTCCGAGCTGGGCGAGGTCATGCTCAGCGACCGCCTACGCCAGATCTCGGTCCGCCCTGCGCCCAGGCTTTCGGTGCGTGCAACCGTCAAGAGTAACCTGCTCGACGTCGAACTGGGCGCGAGCGGCCTTTCGGCGGCAGACCTTGCCATCTACCTCGACTCCTACAAGCGTCACCAGACATTCGCGCGCCTGACGTCCGGCGACATCGTACGCCTGGACGAGGGTGCCCGCGCCGCGTTTGGTCTTGCCGAGGACCTGGGCGTCGATGCCGTCGATCTGCTCGACGGCGTGTCGCTTCCCGCGTCGAGTACCCTGTTTGTCGACAGCATGCTCGCGCGCACGCCGGCGCTTGAGGCCGATCGCGACGCCGCGTTCCGCCGCACCGTCGAGCGCCTGGACACGCTCGGCGAGATGGACTTTACGGTGCCGGTCTCGCTCAAGGCCACACTGCGCGGCTATCAGGTCGATGGCTACCAGTGGCTCGGCTCGCTTGAGCACCTGGGCCTCGGCGGCATCTTGGCCGACGATATGGGCCTGGGCAAAACACTGCAGATGATCGCACATATCCTGGCGTGCGTGGAGGCGGGGGACGCCAAGCCCACGCTTGTGGTGTGTCCTGCGTCGCTCGTGTATAACTGGACTGCCGAGCTGGAGCGCTTTGCGCCTTCGCTCGACGCGTGTGCCATCGTGGGCGCCAAGGCGCAGCGCCGCGTGCAGATAGCCGGCGCCGACGAGCGTAACGTGGTCGTGACGTCGTATGACCTCATGCGCCGCGATATCGACGAGTATGCCGAACAGGACTTTGCCCGCGTTGTGCTCGACGAGGCCCAGTACATTAAAAACCCGCTCACGCAGGTAGCGCGCGCCGCCAAGCGCCTGCCTGCCGGCGTGCGCTTTGCCCTGACGGGCACACCCATCGAAAACCGCCTGTCCGAGCTCTGGAGCATCTTCGACTTTTTGATGCCGGGCCTGCTTGGCACGCGCGAGTCGTTTGCCAAGCGCTTCGAAAGCCCGGTCGAGCACGCCGAGGGCGATAGCGCCGCTCGCCTGCAGGCGCTCGTGTCGCCGTTTGTGCTGCGCCGTGTCAAGGAAGACGTGCTTGCTGACCTGCCCGAGAAGATTGAGGACACTGTCGTGGCTCAGCTTACCGGCGAGCAGCGCAAGCTCTACTTGGCCAACCAAGACCGCATCGCCCAGCAGGTGCAGCATCGCGAGGCATCCGAGTTTAAGAAGGACAAGCTCAAGGTACTCGCCGAGCTCACCAAGCTGCGCCAGATCTGCTGCGACCCGCATCTACACTACGAGGACTACAAGGCGGGGAGCGCCAAGCTCGACGCTTGCATGGAGCTCGTGCACGGTGCGCTCGACGGCGGGCACCACATTCTGCTGTTCAGCCAGTTCACGGGCATGCTCGATATCATTGGCAAGCGCCTGGCCAAGGAGGACATCGGCTTTCTTAAGCTCACGGGCGCTTCGTCCAAGGAGAGCCGCGCCAAGATGGTCGCGCAGTTCCAGGCGGGCGAGGTTCCGGTCTTTTTGATCTCGCTCAAGGCGGGCGGCGTGGGCCTTAACCTGACGGCGGCCGACGTGGTCATTCACTACGACCCGTGGTGGAACGTTGCCGCGCAGGACCAGGCGACCGACCGCGCGCACCGTATTGGCCAGCAACATACCGTGACCGTGTACAAGCTCATCGCCAAGGACACGATCGAGGAGCGCATCATGCAGATGCAGGAGTCCAAACGCGACCTGGTCAACAGCGTGCTTGGCGGCGACGGCATCTCCTCGGCGCTGTTTACCCGCGAGGATGTTCTGGCGCTGCTCGGCGGCGACGGGCGCTAGCTGCGCAGATGGCAACCGGGGCTGTTGAGGCGGCTCCGGGTTGCCGGCGCGCTCTGACCCCGGGTGCTAGCCTCGCTCGTTATGTGTTCATTTGCGATGCCGTGGATGGTTCGCTTACCTTTGGGCATAAGAACCATCGAGAACATTGGCACATCAGCAAAGGAGAACATCATGGCGAAATTCTTTAAGGACCCCGATGGCAAGCTTATCGCCGCCCTTGGCGACGACGTTGCGACCCCTGCCGGCTGCACGGAGCTGACCGCGAACACCGAGGACGCGGCGCTCGAAAAGCACGTGCCGGTCGTTGAGAGCGAGCGCGACGGTCACGTGATCCGCGCACGCGTGGGCTCGGTTGAGCATCCCAGCCTGCCCGAGCACTACATCGAGTGGATTGCCCTTGAGGCCGAGGGCCGTCTGGAGGTCCATTACCTCCAGCCCGGCATGAAGCCCGCGACGTTTTTTGCCGGCGGCTCCAAGACCGGTACCGTCTATGCCTATTGCAACCTGCACGGGCTGTGGTCCGCGACGTTCTAGGAGCGCGCCCCCGCTCGGGGTATCATAGCTAGCATATGCACATACGGGCGCCGACTGCATCATGCGGCCGGCGCTTTTACTACGACAACGATGGTTTACGACGGAAAGGGCTGAGCCATGAAGCTCGCACTTGCACAGATCGATATGCGCCTGGGTGATATTGAGGGTATCTGCGGTCGCATCGAGGACCAGGCGCGCCTGGCCCACGAGCGTGGTGCGCGTGTGCTGTGCGTGCCGGCTCCGCTCTTTATGGGAGCCCTGCCCGGCGGCCTGGTGGGCGCTGCCGACTTTGAGCACGACATGCTTGCCGGCTTGACCGGCGTCGCCGAGCGTATCCAAGAGCTCGATATGATCTGCATCGTGCCCGCGGCGGTTTCGTTTGAGGGCCAGCCCCTGCTCGACTATATGATGCTCAAGGACGGTCGTGTGGTGCCGGCCCGTTCGAGCATTGCCCTGCAGCGCGGTGGGAACGGCGATGCCCGTTGGGCGCCGCCAGTCTTCGATGTGGACGGCGTGCGCATCGCCGTGATCTTCGACTTGGACCGTGAGCTCGAGATGCTGCCGACCGGCGTTGACCTCATTGCCTATTTCCAATTCAACGCGTTTGATATGACCGACCGCGAGACGGCCGCGATCGCCGCCGTGCGCAGCGGAGCCTACCGCAAGATCGCCTCCAAGCGCAGCGTATGGTTTGCCTGCATGGCGCCGGTCGGTGCCTATGACGAGTCGGTTTATACCGGCGGGTCGTTTGTGCTCGACGATTGCGGGCGCGTGGTGGCCCAAGCGCCGTGCTTTGAGGAGAGCCTGTTGGTTCAGGAGATTCAGCGCGGCGTAATGCTCGATGCTTTGGAGGACCACGAGCTGCCCGAGTTTCGTTCCGAGGAGTGGTTGTGGCAGGCGCTGGTGCTCGCTGTGCGCGATAACGCCCGTGCCCATGGTACGTCGCGCGCCGTGGTGGCGCTCGAGGGCGATCTGCCGTCGTCTTTGCTTGCGGCGCTGGCTGTCGATGCATTGGGCTCGCGCAACGTGATCGGCCTGGTGTTGGACCGCAACCGCATCTTTACGCCGGCGCAGGAGGAGGCCGAGGCTGCCCGCTGCGCCGCCGTTCGCGCGATTGCCGAGCGCCTGCATATTCGCACGGTTGAGCGCGATGCGCCGGATGCGGCGCGCGTACTCGACCGCGATGTGTCGGCAGGCGATGCCGAGCGTCTGCGCTCGCGTACGCTGGGCCTCATGTTGGAGGACACGGCGCTCGAGCTGGGCGCGATGGCTCTGAGCCCGCTTTCCAAGACCGAGTACGCGTTGGCGGCATCGGCGCTTTGCGGTGGCTACCAGGGCGATTACGCGCCCTTTGGCGATGTGTATCTGTCGACCCTCGAGTTTGTGGCGCGCGTGCGCAACCGCACGTCTGCCGTGGTGCCGCAGGAGCTCGTGACGCTCAACGCGGTGGAAGATTGCATGGAGCGCGTGCTGGCGCGGGCGCTCTCGACGCTCGACGGCCCGGTCGACATGCTCGACCGCGCGGCGCAACTGCTCGGTGGGCTCGAGCCGGGCGAGGTCGATGGCACGCTCGAGGCGCACGTGGACCGCAACCGACCCTTCGACGACATCCCAATGGCCGCCGGCAAGCCCGAGGCTTGCTCGCTGCTGCTGATGCTCGTGCGTCAGGGCGAGGCCGCCCGCCGCATGCTGCCGACGGCGCCGATCGTCTCGGCCCGTTCGTTTGTCGAGCGCGCTTGGCCGTACATGCTCGCGTGGTCCGACCTGGGGCTGAGCGGCAAGGAACGCATGACGGCGGATGCGCTGGCACGCGCCGAGGTGAACCGCTTTGCCGACGAGGATACAAGCGAGCGCATGCGTGGCGAGATGATGGGCATACTGGGTGACCTGTTGGGTATTTCGCCCGAGCAGATGGAGGAGCTGCGCTCCGAGGATGGCCAGCGTCGCCTGCATGAGGGTATGAAAAAGTTTGAGGGCGAGGTCCAGGATGCCATCGAAAAGATGATGGGCGGCCAGGGCGGACCGCAGGGCGGGCCCCAGGGCACGCCGATGCCGCATCCGCCGGTGGATCCGAGGCAGTTCCCGTTCTTCTCTCAAAACTAGGTCGCTGCGCGCCCGCCAGAGCGGCAATCTGCCTTTCAATCGTCGGGCATGACCGCCAGGTCAATGCCCTCCTCTTTCAAGGCACCTTGCTCGCTCTGGCGGGCGCTCGCTTGCGTATGCTCAACCTACAATTCGATCTCGGCTGACTTATAGGGCTAGCATTGTGTTATTCTAGAACAGACGTTCGTGAATGATGCGTGGGGCCTTGCCTTGCGCCGTGCTTGTGGCGAGGGGAGGTTGGCTTGGTTATTTTGGGCATCGACCCCGGCTTGGCTCATACGGGTTGGGGGATTATCGAGGAGCGGCGTGGCGAGGTTCGCTGCCGTGCCTATGGCTGCATCGAGACCAGCGCGGGTAGTCCGCTCGCGGTGCGCCTGTCGCATATCGCCCGCGACCTCAAGGGTGTCGTGGAGCGTTATCGACCCGATACCGCTGCTATCGAGAGCATCTATTTTGGCGCCAATGTCCGCTCGGCCATCCCCACGGCGCATGCTCGCGGTGCTGCACTCGTAGCGCTTTCGGAATGCGCGCTCGAGATTGGCGAGTACACGCCTATGCAGATTAAGCAGGCTGTTGTGGGCACCGGCGCCGCGGACAAACGGCAGGTCGCGTATATGGTTCGTACACTCACGCAGCTCGATCACAACCCGCATCCCGACCATGCCGCCGATGCTCTGGCCTGCGCCATCTGCCACGTTAATCTCAGCCGCACCCGGGCGCTTACCGGTGGCGAGTTCTATCAACAGAGAGGAACCGGATACTGATGATTTCCCAGCTCCATGGAACGCTTGTCGAGGCCACGATGAGCTCGGCCGTCGTCGATGTGTCGGGCGTGGGCTTTGAGCTTGGCATCTCGGGCAGCACTGCCGCCACGCTGCCTACACCCGGCGGCGAGGTTCGCCTCTATACCCGTATGCAGGTGCGTGAGGACGCCATGACGCTCTTTGGTTTTGCCTCCAAGGACGAGCGCACGATGTTCGATCGGCTCGTGTCCGTCTCGGGCGTCGGCCCACGCCTGGCGCTCGCCGTGCTCTCCACCTATACCGTGGGGCAGCTGTATTCCCTGGTAATGGCCGAGGATGACAAGGGCATGGCCAAGGTTCCCGGCGTGGGTAAAAAGACCGCGCAGCGTCTGATCCTGGAGCTCAAGAGCACCTTTGCCAAGGATAAGGGCTTTGTGCCGGTCGACGTGATTCCCGGACAGGTTGCGATGCCGGTTCCCGCCGCCGCTCCCTCGGCGATCGATGACGCTCGTGCGGCGCTCCTTTCCATGGGCTTTAGCCCGCAGGAGACCGATGTTGCCCTGAGCGGGTATGATGGGCAGAATATGCGTGTCGAGGATCTGCTCGGCGCGGCGCTTAAGCGACTCGGAATGGATGCGTGATGTGGGAAGCCGATGACTCTCAGGACCTGTGGGCGACGCCCGGCAACTCGCCGGCGGCATCCATGGCGCATGGCGAGCGCATGGTGGGCTCGGAGCTGACGCCCGAGGACCTCGATGTCGACCGTACCCTGCGTCCCCAACGCTTGGATGACTACTGCGGTCAGGAACATATCAAGCAGAGCCTTCGCGTGCTCATCGAGGCGGCGCAAAGCCGCGGCGAGACGCTCGACCACGTGATCTTCTCGGGCCCTCCGGGTCTGGGCAAGACCACGCTGGCTACGGTTATCGCCAACGAGCTGGGCGCTCAGATTAAGACGACGAGCGGTCCGGCCATCGCGCGCACCGGCGACCTGGCTGCCATCCTTACCAACCTGCAACCGGGCGACGTGCTGTTTATCGACGAGATCCACCGCCTCAACCGCTCGGTCGAGGAGGTCCTGTATCCTGCGATGGAGGACTTTGCCCTCGATATCGTGATCGGCAAGGGTCCGGCTGCACGCTCGATTCGCCTGGATATCCCTAAGTTTACGCTGGTGGCGGCAACGACTCGCTCGGGCATGTTGACCGGCCCGCTACGCGACCGTTTTGGCATTTCGTATCGCCTGGATTACTACACCGTTGAGGAGCTCGCTCAGATTGTGACACGCTCGGCGACCATTCTGGGTGTGACGATCGACCATCCCAGTGCACTCGAGATCGGCTCGCGTTCGCGCGGTACGCCGCGTCTTGCCAACCGTCTGCTCAAGCGCGTGCGCGACTACGCGCAGGTGCGCGGCGACGGTCCTATTGAGCTTGACATTTGCCGTCAGGCGCTCGAGTTTTTCGAGATCGATGAGCTTGGTCTGGACTGGATGGACATTCGCATCTTGGAGACGCTTGCCAAGACGTTCTCCGGTCGTGCCGTGGGCCTGACGACGCTTGCTAGCGCGGTGGGCGAGGACCCGGGAACGCTTGAGGATGTCTATGAGCCCTATCTGCTGCAGTGCGGCTTGATGATCCGCACGCCCCAGGGCCGTCAGGCAACCTTGCGCACCTTTGAGCATTTGGGTATTGAACCGACCCTGTAGGAATGGGCTTGTTTTAGCGCATCTGTAGGCTATCGCTGGGCATCGGGTAAACATATCGCCGTTCGTCGGTTACGGGCGTTTTACTATTGCGCGCGCGTGCTATGCTGGATTGGTCTTTTTCTCATCCGGTAACGAAAGGACCGCCCATGCCTACTGACATCGAAATCGCACGTTCTGTTACGCCGCTGCCTATTACCGAGGTGGCCAAGAACGCCGGCGTCGACGTTAAGCATCTGATTCCGTACGGCTTTGACAAGGCAAAGGTCGACTATTCCCTGCTCAACGAGCCAACTGATCACCAGGCCAAGCTTGTCCTCGTGACCGCTATCAATCCCACGCCCGCAGGCGAGGGCAAGACCACCACGACCATCGGCCTGGCCGACGGTCTGCGTCGTCGCGGCGTCAAGAGCGCCGTGGCACTGCGCGAGCCTTCGCTCGGTCCTGTGTTTGGCGTGAAGGGCGGTGCCGCCGGTGGCGGTTGGGCCCAGGTCATCCCCATGGAGGACATCAACCTGCACTTTACCGGCGACTTCCATGCCATCGGTGCCGCCAACAACCTGCTGGCAGCCATGCTCGACAACCATATTCAGCAGGGCAACCAGCTCGGCATCGACGTTAAGCGCATCACCTGGAAGCGCGTTGTCGACATGAACGACCGTCAGCTGCGCCATGTTATCGACGGCATTGGCGGCAAGGCCCAGGGAGTGCCGCGCGAGGACGGCTTCGACATCACTGTTGCCTCCGAGGTCATGGCAATCCTGTGCCTGTCCACGAGCATCAATGACCTCAAGGAGCGCCTGGGCGAGATTGTCGTCGGCTACAGCTTTGCCGGCGAGCCCGTCCGCGCCCGTGACCTTAAGGCTCAGGGTGCCATGGCGGCCCTGCTCAAGGACGCGCTCAAACCCAACCTGGTTCAGACGCTCGAGGGCACGCCTGCGTTTGTCCACGGCGGTCCCTTCGCCAATATCGCCCACGGCTGCAACTCCATCATGGCCACACGTATGGCCATGCGTTTTGGCGATGTCGCCATTACCGAGGCCGGTTTCGGCGCCGACCTGGGTGCCGAGAAGTTCCTCGACATCAAGTGCCGCATGACGGGCGTTCGCCCCAGCGCTGTCGTGGTCGTCGCCACTGCCCGCGCGCTTAAGTACAACGGCGGTGTTGCCAAGGCCGACCTTAACGAGGAGAACCTCGAGGCCCTCAAGGCCGGCATGCCCAACCTGCTGCGCCACGTCGACAACATTCAGAATGTCTACGGTCTGCCCTGTGTGGTCGCCATCAACCGCTTCCCGACCGATACCGAGGCAGAGCTTGCCCTCATCGAGTCCGAGTGCCAGAAGCTGGGCGTCAATGTGAAGCTGTCCGAGGTCTGGGCCAAGGGCGGCGAGGGTGCGCTCGACCTGGCCGATGAGGTCATGCGCCTAATCGAGCAGCCGAGCGAGCTCAAGTTTGCCTACGAGGACGGTGCCGATGTGGCCGACGCCCTCGAGGCCGTTGCCACCAAGGTCTACCGCGCCGACGGCGTTGACTTTACGCCGGCTGCCAAGCGCCAGCTCGCCGAGCTGCGCGAGAACGGCTTTGGCAACCTGCCGGTGTGCGTGGCCAAGACGCAGTACAGCTTTAGCGACAACGCCAAGGCGCTGGGCGCCCCCGAGGGCTTCCGCATCACGGTGCGCGAGCTCAAGGTTTCTGCCGGTGCCCACTTTGTGGTCGCACTGACCGGCAACGTCCTGACCATGCCGGGCCTGCCCAAGGTTCCCGCGGCCGAGAATATCGACGTCGACAACGACGGCAATATCACCGGCCTGTTCTAAGCCCGCCTCCCATAGCCGCTTGTCCGCCCCGTCGTGCCTTCAAGGCCCGGCGGGGCTTTTTGATGCGGCGGCAATGTTGCGCAACAAGAATGGGGATTTTTCTCGTACGGTGTAGTTGGAAGAATTGCGCGGGCGCATTGCGGCTGCGATGAGAGACGGGAGATGCGATGTATTGCACCAAGTGCGGGGCCCAGATACCCGATGGCTCCATGTTTTGCACGAGTTGCGGAACGCGTGTGGACGCCGCCGAGGATCAAGCGGAGCCCGTGGCGTTTCCGGTAGGGGATAGCGCGCTGGTGGGCGACCCTGCTTCGCCTGCGCCGTCATCAGCTCCTGCGGGGCGGCAGGCCGCGCAAGGTGCTCCGGCTCACATGGCGGTACAGCCTCAATATGAGCAACCGTTCGCCGAACCTGCTGAGCCGTTCGATCTGACGCCGCAGCCCAAGAAACCCAAGCGCAAGGGCCGTATCGTCGCGGCCGTTATCGGTGGCGTTGCCGTTGTCGCCATTGTGGCGGCAATTGTCGTCGTGCCGCGTATCGGCGCATCTTCCGAGGTAACCTCGGGTGGCAAGGGCTATGTTGTCTGCGCGTGCGAGACCAAGATTCTGCCCAAAAACAGTAAGGGCAAAAAGCTCAAGAGCTATACCGTCGAGCTGGTGCCCGCGAATGGCAAGGGCAAGAGCTACACCAATAAGGTCGATGGCGAGGATGGCTTTGCCATGGAGGACTTTGGTGAGCTGCCCGACCAGAAGTACCAGATGATAATCACCTCGGGCAAGGGTAAAAAGAAGAGCACGACCACCATGAAGGTCGACTACGCCAAGGAGGGCTCGGACGCCCCCAAGAACGTCGAGCTCATGCAGTCCAAGAAGGAGGCCAAGGCCTCTGCCAAGGCAGCGGTCAAGACGGCAAACGAGCTATTTACCGACAAGATTCTCGAGTACCAGAAAAAGCACGGCGAGGGCGAGGCTGTCGAGATTGATGATTCTTCGATGTTTGGAACACGGGGCGTTGCCTACGCTAGGCTCATCGATTTTGACGGCGATGGCCAGGACGAACTGTTGATTGAGTACTCTGACGAGCCGATTGAAAACGACAATGGCGCCACTGCTGCCAAGGTAGAGGTCTGGGCTTATCGCGATGGTGAGATCGAGAAGGTATACGAGCCCGACACTCAGGTTTACACCATGTGCGCTGGCGTCTCGCTTTACGTATACGAATATGATGGTACCTATGGATTCAAACGGTATCTGCATGATGGGGAGACAATTAATTTCAAAGAAGTCCCTGATGGCTTTAACCAATCCCATGATGGCTACGAGTGCGAATTCAACGCCTATGACGGCAAGTCATTTAGCGCCATTGTTGGCCCTGTGTCGATTGACGATTCGAAGGTGAAAGACATCAATGAAGTACGTGAGTTTGACGCTGAGTTGTTCAGCAGCGAGGAAGTTGTAGCAAAAGGCATCGCAACGGTGGCCACGACGCTGGAGCAGCTGAAGTCTAAGGATGCCGGCGACGATGCGCAGGCGAGCTACGAGGCCGTCTCTGCCACGCAGGATGTCGACTTTACGGCTGCAGTTGGCGAAGGGCCGCTGAATCCGTCTCCCGATGACACGTGTCAGATCACGGCTACGTGGACCTATCCCCAGGTGAAGGGCCAGGGCGTGGGCGTCGCCAAGTTTAACAAGGATATGGTCCAGCTCGTTGCGGACACGCTCGATGCGAGCAAGCAGGCCTCGATGGATGACGAGGACAGCCGCGTGACCATGATGTATACCGCCGAGATCGTCTCGATTGACGGCGATATCGCCTGCGTGCGAACCTACACCGACAGCTATCAACCTCCGTATCGATCGGAAAGGGTGACGAGGTCGGCGTACTACAACCTCAAGACGGGTGAGCAGGTTTCGCTCGAGGATTCGCTTGCGCAGCATGGGCTTTCGTTTGATACCCTCAAGAGCGAGGCCAAGCAGGCAATTAAGACAGCAAAGCCGGATATAGATTCCGTGTCCGAAGACAACATCGACGATGACGATAATTACACCGAAGATCATTTCTACTACGACGGCAAGGGCTATGTCATCGTCCTCGATACTGGCGAGTTTGACTGCATGGCATGGGATACCCACGACTTGGTTGCGCACGCCTTCGACTCGAGCTATTCCTGCGGCCAGGATGTAACGCCCGAGCGAGCCAGGGCTACGTACGTACCCAATGAGTAAGGTGGACCGCGAGGGATAAATTGAACAGTCCCCGGTGGCGTCAAGCAAAACGCCACCGGGGACTTTTTGATGCAAATTGGCTCCAAACAAGCTATCTGGGCCAGCCGCGCCACGAAAAGTGCCCATCTACTACGTTTGTCAGGGTTGGACCGACCATGGAGCGTTTTTTAACAATGTGGCAAGACGTTTACCTGCGGTTTTGTTAACACAAATATGGCTATGGTTGGCACCCTTGGGTTAAACGTAGTAGATGGGCGCATTTTTTGGTGCACGGCCCAAGAAGAGATCATTAGCCGCGCTGGAGGCCGAAGAGTTTGGCGTTGCGCTCGGCGACCATCATGTTGATGTCGGCGATTTCCATCTCGCCGTCAATGTAGGGCTGGTAGGTGCCATATGGATCGCCGGCTCCCAAGCTGCAGCTTCCGCAGTTGTCGCAGCGGCCGGTCCCGCAGCCCGCGAGTGCTAGCTTGATGATCTCCTCACGTTCGGCACGCGTCGTGTCCTTGATGAGTTTGCTTTTTGCCATGGCATATCCTCGATTCGCTTGTGACCGTCGGCCGCGCATGTCTTGTAGATACCGGCGGGCTTTGCCCATCATAGGCTTTTGCGCGGGTAGAATGCATGGATAACTTGATGCTTACGGGCGACGGAAAGGAATCGTTGCATGGACCAGGATAAGACGACCGTAATGGGTGGCTACGACTCCCCGCGGACGGGCAATGGCGCCGATGAGACCCGCGTCGTGCCGAATCCCGGCTACGCTGCTCCCGATACGACGCAGGCGTCGGCCGATCCCACGCGCGTTGTGAATTACGGAAACGCAGCGCAGGACCCGTATGGCGCCTCGTCGCAGAGCCCCTACGGCAACGCGGCGGCAGACCCTTATGATGACCTGCTGCAAAATCCCATTCCGCAACCTCAGCAGACGACCTATATGCCGCGCACGGCACAGCCGCGCTACGAGTCGCGCGACCGATATGCGCGCGAGCCGTATCGTGAGTATCCCAAGTCCATCCCTCAGTATGGCGAGGACGAGGAGAAGAAGCCTTCGCGTTCGTCGAGCGTGGTCAAGAAAAACCTGATCGTTCTGGCGATCTTCTTTGCCTTGTCGGTTGTGTTTGCCATCGTGTCGGGCATGCTCAACAAGCGGGGTGCCACGACTGATACCACGGCCGAGCAGACCGAGACTACCCAGTCCGGCACCGTCGACCTGAGCGATATCCCGGGTCAGTACTGGTCCAACGCCAAGAAGCTCCTCAAGTCGCGCGGGGCCGATCTTTCGAATGCCGTGATTCTGACCGACGACGGCTCGACGCCCGTTGTCGATGCCAACTGGGTCGTGACGTCTGCCTACTATAACGACAACGGTAACCTCGAGATTCAGCTCACGCGCAAGGGCAGCTCGTCGGGTAATGCGTCCGGCGACCAGGGCGGCGCGGACAGCTCGAGCTCCAACACGCTGGAGGACCTGAGCAACAAGGCGCAGGAGCTGGGGGATAAGGTCCAAGAGCTGGGCGGCACGGCTCAGAACCTCGGCGATACCGCACAGAACCTGGGCGATATGGCAACGAACGCTTGGGATGCCCTGCAAAACGGCATTTCGGGCGCACAGGGGAACTAGCGGTCGAGCGGCTAGAGCCTTAGCAGTGCAAACAAAAACGGGGCGCAGGATCGCGTGACCGGGCGCGTAGGCGCGTTGGTCGGCGGTCCTGCGTCCCGTTTTGCTGTCGATTACAGCTGCTCGGCCGGACGGTCGGGCGAGCTGAAGCCCGAGTCAAATGTGACGACGCACGAGGCGTCGGGCCTGCGCTCGTGCACGATGCGCGTTACGAGCTCCAGCAGCTCCTCGTCGGATATGTCAAAGCCGTCGGGACGCACCAGGTCAAACGAAACGAACCCGTCGTGTTCGTGCAGGTCATGGATGGAAAGCGTGGGGTCGATTTGCGCTATGCCGCGCTTGACCCAGCCACGCAGGTCGTCGCCGGTGGTGGCGATAGGGTCGCAGTGTAGCGTGATACCGATGCCCATCTGCCGTTTGATATCGTGCTCGATAGTGTCCAGGATCTCGTGATGTTCAAACGCATCGCCCTCGCCGGGCATTTCCACGTGTGCGCTGGCAAACTGGCGGCCGGGACCGTAGTCGTGCACCATGAGGTCGTGCGTGCCTAGGACCTGCGGATATGACATGATCTTGTCGCGGATTGCCTGGACGAGCTTGGGGTCGGGCGCTTGCCCCAACAGCGGGCTGATGGCGTCGCGCACCAGGCCCATGCCGCTGATGCAGATGAAGATGCCTACGCCCAGGCCCGCCCAGCCGTCGAGGTCAAAGCCTGTCGTTTGCGAAATAAGCGCTGCGGCCAGGACCGAGGCCGAGGCAATGACGTCGTTTTTGGAATCCTGCGCCGTGGCGATGAGCGTCTCGGAATCGATACGGTTGCCCAGCGTGCGGTTGAATGCCGCCATCCAAAACTTGACGAGCATGGACAGGACAAGGGCTGCCATGGAGAGCGCCGAATACGCGGTGGGGGAGGGCTTGATGATCTTGGTGACCGACTCCAGGATTAGGTTGATGCCGACGGCGCAAACGAGGACGGCGACAAACAAGCCGGCGAGGTACTCGTAGCGGCCGTGACCATAGGGGTGCCCCTCGTCGGCCGGGCGGCTGGCAAGGCGGAATCCGAGCAGGCTCACGATGTTGCTCGAGGCGTCGGAAAGGTTGTTGAAGGCGTCGGCGATAAGCGAGACGGAGCCCGCGAGCAGACCAGCTATGCCCTTGGCCAGGCACAGCGTGATGTTGAGCCCGATGCAGATGAGGCTTGCGGCAAAGCCCGCGTTGGTGCGGCAGGAGGTATCGACCGGCTTGCTTTCGCTGCCGGGAACAAGCGTATGTACCAGCCGATTTACAAATAGCATGGCGTATCTCCTCGCATTCTTATTAAGGGGATAGTGTAGCTCGCGCAGACGCAACGTGTACCGATGCTCAGAAAATGCAGCAATGGTCTGCCGGCGCTAACGGGCGCGAGGCAGAGGGGGACGACTGCCCGCGCGCCTTCGAGTTCACTGCACCTTCCCGTCCGACCGAGTGCTTCATTTTGGGCCACATGGGTATGGGCACGCGCCGATTTGCTCGACATACTTAATGTCGACAGCCCTGTGCAAAGGAGGACGTTTCCATGGACGAGATGTTTGCCATTAAATGCCAAAACTGCGGCGGCCCCATGTATTCGCACCAGGCAAAGCGCAGCTTTGAGTGCGCCTATTGCGAAACGGTTATTCCGTGGCAAGCGGACGCCGGGGAGCCCAAGAGCGCCCTGGGTATCCGTCATACGCCGCTGACGGTGGTTGACGGGCTGCTCAAGCTCACGCATGTGTCGCAACTCGAGCGCCCAGAGGACCCGGACTGGTATTTCTTCAATGCGCACTGGCGCAACCAGTCGGTTCTGGAGCATCTGCTGTGGGAGGACCGCGGCACGGCGCAGGAGTTCCAAGAGGCGACGCGCGTGAGCATTCCCTGCCCCTTCTGCGGCGCGTCCTTTGAGGGGTCATCGACCCAGCGCGTGTTTGAGTGCCCGTCGTGCGGCAACATGATTGGCGTGGCTGACCTTCTCAAGCCCGGCACGTTTAGTAAACGCCTGACCATGGGCGTGGGTGCCGAATACGTTCCCAAACAGGGCGTCCCCTGTGAGATATCGCCGCAGCAGGCACGTGCCAACGCGCTGCAGTTGGTGCGCCAGTACCCGGAGGCCTTAGCCGGGCATGACGTGGAAGATGCGATCCAAAATGACATGATGCTCTTCTATTTCCCCATGGCGCTCGCGGATTTGCGCATGATGGCGTCCTTCCCGGGCAAGGGCCTGAGCAAGGAGACCCTGGTGTACTACGAGGTGCTCGACTGGGCATATCCCAGGGCCAACTACCTGGATGTTCGTCTTATGGGCATTTTGGAGCCGTGGGACTTTGGCAAGGTGGGGCCGTTCGATCCCGCCATGCAGGAAGGTGACTTCCGCGTCGTTTCCGTCGATGCGTCCACCAAGGACCAGGTGGTTATTGATAAGCTGGCGCTCGATATTGCCGGCAACGATGCCGAGGCGGTGTTGGGGCTCAATAAAAAGAGCATCCGCACGTGGGCGCGCAAGGCTCGCAAGCACAAGGACGGCCTGGTGATGGTGCCGGTCTACTTTGTCGATCGCCCGGCGTCGGATAGCCGCGACGGCGAGCAGGTGCGCATCGCCGTGAACGGCCAGACGGGTCGCGCGGCCGCGGTGGTGTTTAGCGACAAGCGCGAGACGCATGTGGTGGCACCGCTCAATCCCAACGTGATGCTGTCGAGCGAAAGCACCGTGCACGCCATGCCCATCGAGGTCAAATACGTTAAATCGCCCTCCCTATACCAGATCGTACGCCGCGGAGGCGGCGAGCAACCGCGGCAGGTGGCAGCGGCGGCGGAGGGTTCCTACCGAGAGGAAAAGCCCAAACGCAAGGGTTTGTTTGGCGCGATATTTGGGAAGTAGGGGGGCGGTACGGGACAGTGCGCAGTAGTGCGAGCTGTCCGTCGTAGTAGATCTAAATAAACGGTGGGACGGCTGCAAAAGAGCCGCCCCACCGGGTAAAATCAAGGTGTGCCGCGGAACCCGCTCCTCAGCTAGTCACACTTCGGAAGCGCGGGCAACGCAGGTATTATCGTCTAAAGGGCCGGCTGCAACCGGCCCTTTTCTGCGGCAGCGGGGATGCGAATACCAACACAGTGTACGGCCCCACGGTACTTTGCTCTGTGACGAACGGACCCATGACGGCGCACTCTGTAATCATCGTTTACGCGGTCCCTTAATCATTTGCGCTGACTGACACTGTCTTCGTTGAAGGCGTGTCCTAAAACAAACACTGCTCTATCAGCTCTTTACCGCGCAGGGTGTCGATCCATTCCCGTGGGATGGCGTCCATGCCGTATGCCGTGCCGGCGAGGGCGCCGGCGACGGCTGCGGTGGTGTCGGTGTCGTCGCCCAGGTTGACGGCGGTAAGCACGCAATCTTCGTAGCTGTTAGTGTTGACGAAGCACCAGGTGGCTGCCTTAAGCGTGTCGCGCACGAAGCCGCCAGACCTGATTTCGTACTCGGGTGCGCTTTTCAGCTGCAACGCCCACGAGGGGAGCGCGCCGTTCATCACATCCCTCATCAGTTCGACAAATATGATGCACGCGTCGGTCGACGTTCTGTGGGCGTGCGTAATCGCGGAGACCTTGCTGACCTTATCGTCTGTTGCATCGGTGAACGCCAGGGGCGCGATGCGCATGAGCGAACCGTTGCCGTTGTCGCGCTCGCCGGAGCCTCCTTTGCCGGTGTGCAGGGCGCGGTCGGTCGTGCCGCCGTAATCGAAAACGCCGTCGATCGTATACTCGCCACGGGCAATCCAGCCTACGAACTTGTCACGCATGTCTGCGGTGTCAATATGCCCGAGTTCCCTAATCGAGTCACAGGTAGCAAGCGTCATAGATGTATCATCGCTCCAGGTGCCGGCGGGCTGCCCATGCGTGCCGTAGTCGATCATGTCGGTACATTCGAACGTGCCGCGGGGCCTGAACTCGTAAGGAACGCCCAGAGCGTCGCCGACGGCAAGCCCGTAGATGCAGTCGCGTAGCGCTGGTTTCGGTCTGTCTGTCATGGAAAACTCCTTTTATCCCGGGTGATGTGGAGCGCCATCGGGGGTATCGGTCGCAACGTGCTGCTACCCTTGCGCTTCGCCATTAGTCGCTTCGTTGATGGCGCGGTACTCGGCACTCAGCTCGCGCGCCAGCTCTTCCTTGCTTGGAAGATACGGCAGGTATTTGGCGGCAAACACTTGGTCGTTGTCTTCGGGCAGCGTGTACTCGACAATCGAGTCGCTTTTGTCCGCGCAGAGCACGATGCCTATGGGCGGATTGTCGCCTTCGTTCATGAGCTCGCGCGTGTAGTAGTTCACATACATTTGCATCTGGCCCAGGTCCTGATGCGTAAGGTCATCGGTCTTAAGGTCGATGAGCACGAAGCAGCGCATCAGATAGTTGTAAAACACAAGGTCAATATAGAAATGGCGTCCATCAAAGGTGATGCGCTTTTGGCGCGCCTCGAAGGCGAAACCACGGCCAAGCTCCAGCAGGAACTTCTGAAGATGCGTGATGAGCGCCTGCTCTAGATCGCTCTCGCGAAACGCAGTATCGTCCGAGAAACCTAAAAACTCCAGTACATATGGGTCGCGGATGATATCCTCGGGGCGACGAGCCGGGGCGCTCTTTTCGATTTCCTGGGTGACGGCCTCCTTGTCCTTGCTGGCAAGCAGGCGCTCGCGGAACATGGTATTGATTTGGCGTTCGAGTTGGCGCGTGCTCCAGCGAGAGTCGGCGCATTCGTTCATGTACCAGGTGCGAGCTTCGGGTTCGGGAATGCGCATCAACCTGCGGTAATGAGTCCAGCTCAATTCGCTACGCAGTGCGTCGCGAATTGGAAACGCAAGAAAGAACTGACGCATATTGCGAAGGTTTGCGATGCCAAAGCCTCTTCCGAAATCCGCGGTAAGCCTTCTGGAGAGGCCCGCAATCAATGCCTCTCCATATGCTGCGCGCTCCTCTCCGCCCTGCTCATCAACAATGCTCTTGCCGATCTCCCAATACGCCTCAACCATCGCAAAGTTAACGGCGGTATAGGCCTTGTCGCGAGCGGCGTTGAGAATCGAGGAAACCTGCTTGTAAAAAACTTCTGGCACGATTGCCGATTCTCCACGGTTTGCCAGTTCGCCCATCACTGTCGCCCCACTTTCCTCTTGTGGAATGCATCTTTATTGCATTTAGTTTAAAGCCTCGCGCGGACACGAATTGCTGTGCTGTCTAGCACCTTCGCATGGGAGCCTTGCGGTGACTTAAATGTGGCCATAGAGACAGTTTTAACGAGCCCTATGGAGGTGACGCGCATGGACAACAACACTTTGCTGTTCCAGGACAAAGGTTCGGGTAGGTTTAAAGACGTCATGATCTACCCTAACCGCATTGAGGTACTCAAGAAGGGCACTTTTGGAGGCAAGCACACCGAGATTGTCTACCTTAAGGACATCACGGGGGTCAACAGGATTAAGGGCCGCGACGTTTTTCTGCGCAATCGACTGTTAACCGCTTGCGTCTTTAGCCCGAGCAGTCGTGCGAAGGCCCAGGAGTTTGTTAACGCGCTGAACATGGTGATGTAGCCGATAACGGCGTACGGGCCAAGGTGAAAATCGGGGCGCAGAACGGTATTCTGCGCCCCGATTGAGTTGATGCGCCCAAAAGACTGGCTTGCCTATTCGCTAGCACCTTCGTTGTCTTCGCGGTCATTGGCAAGCATTGCTGCGCCGGCAACCGTTGTTGCCACGGCGGCAGCGGCGAGCCCGGCGGCGATGCCAGAGCCGTCGCCCGTGTCGGCGAGCTTTCCGCCCGAGCCCTTGCCCTTGTTGCCCTTACCGTTCTTATCAGCGCTGCCCGCGTTGGCGCCAGTGCCGGTGCCGGCGCCGCCTGCACCGTCCGAGGCCGCTACGGTAAAGCTTGCGGCTCCGTCGCTGGCAAGCGTGTAGTTCTGCGCCGCGTCGCCCAAAAGCCCATTCGCACGCACCCAGTACGTTCCCGCGGTAAATGCCTCGCCCTCGGCCATTTCCGTGCCCGGAGCGCCGTTTGCATCGTGCATAAACTCGAGCTGGGCGGTGCAGGCATCGCCTTCGAGCTTGCCCTCGAGCGGTGCCGCGATCTTTGCGCGCACGTCCTCGCCGGCCTTAAGGCCCTCGAGCCCTTCAAAGTGGGGCGTCAGTGCGCGCGGGTCGATATCGATGGGCACGGAACCCTGCAGTTCCGTAACGGTCTCGTTGCCCAAAGCGTCGACATCCACGTATTCGATGGCAAACGTGTTGCCCGAAGCCGTCACGCTGAGTACGTTGCTGCTGTCGACAAGGCGGAAACGACCCTCGCCAACGGTCTTTCCATCCTGGAGTGAGGCATCGCTCAACGAGTCGCCGTATGTCATGCGTATACGGGTCGGGAGGTAGTACGAAACGGTCTGCTTGTGCTTCGCATCGTAATTGCGCTGGTAGATGCTTCGGGCCAGTGCCGCATCAACAAAGTCGGACGCAATGATGCCAATGTGCTTGAGGCAGTCCTCCTTTGTGCTCTCATTTCCGGTGCTGTTTATATACTGGCTCTTGTATAGATGCTCGTTGACCACTCGTGCTGCGGTAAAAGGATTGCTTCCTTGCTTGTAGTTCGTGCAGCTGGTGTAGTTGATACACCAGCTGTGCTCCAGGACCTTTACCTTGGCCCCGTCATTGTCCTCGACGTCCACCATGATGCGGGCGAGCTTGGTTGTCTCCTGCAGCGCCATATCGACCCAGCCGATTTTGTCGGTTCCTGTGCATTCGTAATGGTCCTGGGCGTATACCTTGGTGCAATAGGGCTCTTCGTCACCCGTTTTCCCCACGGCTTCAAAGCCCCGCTCGTCTCGAACGAGACACATAGAGGTGCTGTCGGTGTGTGCTGCGATTTTGTCGTCCCATTGGGTGAGGTCGAGGCCCCATGTGTGGCTGCTTACGCTGTTGCCGGCGAGCCCAAACCGACGCAGCAGGACGATCTTTCCGCGCACCTCGCCCAGCGTGGGGATGCGGCTCGATGTGTAGAACAGGTCGGGGTTCTCATCAAAAACCTTGCCCAAAGCCGTCGTGAGGCTTTCGTCGGTAGCCTCGCCATTGCCCCGCGACACGAGCATGATGAGCGCTTCTGTCGGGTTTTCGCTCAAAAACGTATTGAAGTACCCGATGACATCGGAGAGATGCATAAAGTTCCCGTCTTTTTTGAGCAGGTAACAAGCTCCGTGGTCGATGCCGGGGTTCTCACCCTTTCCGAGTCGAATATCAAAATAGCGAACGCCTTCGAGCAGCTGCGTGGGGATGTAATCCTGCTGGCATTTTGCTTGGGAGGATTGGGGCTCGGTGTCGTTGTCCACGCTGCAGGTGCCCGAATCGTGCGTGCCCGGGATGCTCAGTTCGTCGAGGAACTTGTTGTTGTCGACGTATTTCATCCAACAGGGCCCGTCGACGTAGCTGCTATACGTGGTCCAGTCGATACTGCTAACCGTGGTATTGGTCTTGCCCATGTCGTAACCGACAAGTTCGAGCTCCCACGGAATGCTCTTCCTCTTATGGCAGATCTTGTTGTTGTCCTGGTCTTTGCCGTCCTTTTCTATGGCCAGGTAATTAATGTCTTTTTTCTCGTTTGTGCGGTCTCGGATGATATAGGTTCCGTTTGACTGGCGTTCAAACGCAAAAGCGCGGCTGGGCTTGTTGTCATACTCGCCACTCCATACGTGGATGACCTTTCCATCTTTGTCCGAGTCGCCGTCGACCGACCAAATGCTGTAGCCCGTCTTTTTATGCTCTTCGAAATTGAGTAAGGTGCGGATGGCATACCAATTTGAATTATCTGCATCGGTCTCTACGCGCTCAAGGATGAGTTTGCTGGACGTGCCGTCATTAAACAGGTGGCAGACGTTGCCGATGACGTTGCCGCCTTCGTTGACGCTTGCGGTGCGAAAATAGCCCGCGGGGCGAAGGCGAATGACGAAACTATGGAGGCTCTTCGCCGGTGTGGGCGTGTCTTCTGCAAATGCCGCGCGCATGGGAAGGCCCAATCCCGCGGTTTCGGGCAGGCTTACAAATGGCGACAATGCTGCGAGTCCTAGGCCCAACGTGAATGCTCGACGGCTGATGGCGTGGTGTTCGGTCATAACTCCTCCGTTCGCAGGGTGCGGTTATGCACTCATTTTGGTAACTATACCGTCCAGATGTTTAAAGGCGCCGGCTTAAATTGTGTGCGCGGCGCTATAAATCGGCGGGTGGACGTGTTGGGGTGCTTGCCGTTTTCGTACTGTTGCCACATTTGGAGTGGTTCCGGCGTCCGGCATCTTCGCGTTCGTCGGCTGCCGGCATAAGAAAGGGAGGGTCGGTTTACCGGCCCTCCCTGGGTACGAAGCGCTGGGGCACCGTCGCTTGTTTGCACTGCGCCCGCGTTTCCCGCTGCGCTCGCCAGTCGCTTAGCGCTTGATCTCGATATCGTCGAGCTTAACGTCCATGGCCTTGGTCTTTGCCTTGGCGATGTCGTCGGCAAATTCCAGAGACTTCATCATGGTTTCGACGGCATCCTTGTGCTCCTCGACGTTGTCGATGCGCACGTAGACGCTGCCGCCGCCTGCTTCGGTGAAGTACTCAGTCGTCACGCCGCCCGAGTGTGTATAGGAAGCGTTGCGCCAAGTCTTGCCGTTGTACTTGACGGGGTCATTCTCGGTCCACTCAAAGCTGGCATTCCACTTTGCCTCGTAGTCGAACAGCTCATCGGCGTTCTTGTCAGGATCGAAGACGGGGATGAAGCGATCGCTGGCGTGCTCGCTCTCGGTGAACTTAAACTGGGCCCTGTCGGCGGTATCGCCTGCGACGTCGATGACCTCGACGCCCTCGGGGACCTCGACCTTAAACCAAATGAAGTCGGTCCTCATATCCACGGCTGGCTTTTCTGCTCCGCCGCCACCGCCACTGCCGGTAGCGCCACCGCTTCCGCCACAACCCACCAGGGCAACTGCGGCAAAGAGACTGATGCAGAGGGTGAGAATCGCAAAGGCCTTCTTTTTCATGGTCGTGTCCTCCTCGATCTGTAACCGCCCATGGATTACCTGCCTTTACTGTACGCGCGGACGGCTCGCTAGGGTGGGCCATGTGTCCCATTCTGGGTGCCGGATTTGCGCCGTTAAGTGGCAATATGTCCGGACGCAAAAGAGGGGAGGGCCGATGCTGTCGGCCCTCCCCGGGGTGAGGTGCCCGTTGATTTAATGGGGCGCGCGTGCGTGGGCGTTGCCCCAACAGGTTCCTTGTTTATAGATATGCCTCAGTTTTTGACGTCCGGAAGTCTCGAAAGGTGGGCCATGTGTCCCATGTTTGCGGTGCCGACGCCTATCGTTCGTCATAGAAATCCGCGATGGCCAGGTGCGCTGACGCTCATGTACTTATGGGCTAGACTTAGCACCATTATGTGATTGATGCGGTCGGTCGGCGGTTGCCACCCGACCGATGTATATGACTTGAAGGTGCGTGCGTATGAGCCAAGAGATGATGGATAAAACATGTCGAGAGTTTGCCGAGGCGCTTGCCGCACGCGAGCCGGTTCCCGGCGGCGGTAGCGCGAGCGCCTTTGTAGGTGCACTGGGCGCCTCGCTTTGCGGGATGGTTGCTCGCTATGGGGCGACAAATCCTGCGCTTGCCGATCGCGCAGACGATCTGACGCGCGCGTTTGCCCAGGCGGATGAGTTGGCGCAGGAACTTGTGGGTCTGGTCGCCGAGGACGTTCGTGCCTACGGGCAGGTGTCCACGGCGTACGGTATTCCGCGTGACGATCCGGCTCGAGCGACCGCGATTCAGGATGCGCTGCATGTGGCCGCTATGCCGCCGTATCGCATTATGGATGCCTGCGGGCGTGCGCTGGCGCTGCTCGAGGACATGGCCGACAAGGGTTCGCGTCAGCTGCTGTCCGATGTGGCGTGCGGCGCCGTGTTCTGCCGTGCCGCTATGCAGGGCGCGAGCTTGACGCTCTTTGCGAACACCACGTCTATGAAAGATCGCGTTCGTGCTGAGGAGCTCGAGACGGCGTGTGATGAGTTGCTCGACACATGGTTGCCGCGCGCCGATGCGCTGGCGCGCCGCGCCTCCGACGCTGCAAGGAAGAGAGGATAGCCATGGCTGAACTGCTGAAGGGTGCTCCCGTTGCTCGCGCTTTGACCGAGGAACTTGCTGCTCGCTGTGCAGCCCTGCGCGAGCGCGGTGTTGTACCGACGCTGGCCATCGTTCGTGTGGGCGAGCGCGAGGACGACCTGTCCTACGAGCGCGGTGCCCTCAAGCGCTGCGAGAAGGTTGGCATTGAGGCTCGCCGCGTTTTGCTTCCTGCCGATGTTTCGCAGGACGAGCTGTTGACGGCCGTCGAGGACATCAATGCCGATTCGGCTGTTCATGGCTGTCTGATGTTCCGCCCGCTGCCCGCCGGCCTTGACGAGAACGCCGTCGCCGCAGCGCTCGATCCCGCCAAGGACGTTGACTCCATGACGCCGTCTTCGCTGCTTACCACGCTTTCGGGGCGCGGCGAGGGTTTTGCTCCCTGCACGGCCGAGGCAGTGTTAGCGTTGCTGGACCATTACGGTGTTGAGCTGGATGGAGCTAAGGTTGCTGTGGCCGGGCGTTCGCTGGTGATCGGGCGTCCTGTTGCCGCCATGCTTACGGCGCGCAATGCGACCGTGACGACGTGCCATACGCATACACGCGATCTTGCTGCCGAGTGCCGTTCTGCCGATATCGTTGTTGCGGCCGTTGGACGCGCGAGCACGATTGGCGCGGATGCCGTTCGCGAGGGCCAGACGATCATTGATGTTGGCATTAACTGGGACGAGGCCGCTGGCAAGCTGGTCGGCGATGTCGATTTTGATGCTACGGAACCGATCGTTGGCGCAATTACTCCCGTGCCGGGCGGCGTGGGGGCTGTGACCACGGCGATCCTCGCCAAACACGTGATCGAGGCGGCGGGGCGCGCATCGAAATAGGCGTTTTTGCCCACAGGGGCTGCCGAAGCCGTGGTTTCGCCCTTTTCGTGTCGAAGCGATACACTGTTATCGTTTGATTTCTTCGCTTAAGGAGGATGCGCATGCCGTGCACAACGATTTTGGTTGGTAAGAACGCGAGCTACGACGGGTCGACGCTTGTCGCCCGCAACGAGGACTCGTCCAACGGGGTGTTTGAGCCCAAGCGTATGCGCGTGGTGCATCCCGACGAGCAGCCGCGCGTCTACACGAGCGTCCTGAGTCACCTGACCGTTGAACTGCCCGATAACCCCATGCGCTACACGAGCGTCCCCGATGTTGTCCCGGGCCACGGCATCTGGGCTGAGGCCGGCTTCAACGAGCTTAACGTTGGCATGTCCGCAACCGAGACGCTCACCACCAACGAGCGCGTTCGCGGCGCCGACCCGCTCGTCGATTACGTTCCCGCCAAGGGCAACGAGGGCGAGGACGGCTATGTGCCGGCGCAGCCCGGCGGTCTGGGCGAGGAGGACATGGTGACCCTGGTGCTGCCGTACGCCAAGTCCGCCCGCGACGGCGTGCGCATTCTGGGCGACCTGCTTGAGCGCTACGGTACCTACGAGAACAACGGCATCGCCTTTAGTGACGTTGACGAGATCTGGTGGCTCGAGACCATCGGCGGCCACCACTGGATCGCCAAGCGCGTGCCCGATGACGCCTATGTGACCATGCCCAACCAGCTGGGTATCGACGGCTTTGACCTGGACGATGCCGAGGGCACCCAGGCAGATCATATGTGCTCTGCCGACCTGCGCTCCTGGATGGCCGAGTGGCATCTGGACCTGACGCTGGGCGTCGGGGGCGACGGTCCGGCGACGGTCTTTAACCCGCGCGAGGCCTTTGGCTCGCACAGCGACAGTGACCACGTCTATAACACGCCGCGCGCCTGGTATATGCAGCGCTGCCTCAACCCCAGCGATGTATGGGACGGTCCCGACGCCGACTACACGCCCGAGAGCGACGACATCCCTTGGAGCCGCGTGCCCGAGCGCAAGGTGACCATCGAGGACATCAAGTACGTGCTTTCGAGCCACTACCAGGGCACGGAGTACGACTGCTACGGCAGCAAGGGCACGCCCGCCACGCGCGGTGCCTATCGTCCCATCGGCATCAACCGCAACAGCCAGCTTGCCGTGTTGCAGCTGCGTCCCTATGTACAGCCGGCGTATCGCGCCGTGCAGTGGATGGCGTTTGGCTCTAACTCGTTTAACGCGCTCGTGCCGCTGTACGCCAATGTCGAGACCATGCCCGAGTACTATGCCGACACGCAGGCTCGCGTGACGTCCGAGAATTTCTACTGGGCCAACCGCCTGATCGGCGCGCTAGCCGACGTCCGTTTTCATGAGTGCGGCCGCGCTGTGGAGGACTATCAGGAGAAGGTCGGTGGCATGGGCCACAAGCAGATCCATGACGTCGACGCTGCCGTAGCCGCTCTGCCCGAGGCCGAGGTGCCTGCCGAGCTTGCACGCGCCAACGAGGCCTTTGCCGAGCGTGTCCGCGTGGAGACCGATGCCCTGCTGGGCAAGGTGCTCTACACCACGAGCTGCGCCATGAAGAACTCTTTCGCGATGAACGACAACGTGAGGTAGGGATTTCCCGTCGATCGAATAGCGCTAAAACGCTTTGTCGCTTTCACTCAATCTTGGGTACAAGAACGCCAATGCAGTTGTTTGTGATTGGAGACAACCATGGTTATGAAATTCGATCAGCTTGTTAACGGCGCCATCAACGTTGGCTTTGGCGCTGCCGCCGTTGCCGTTGAGGGCAGCAAGAAGGTTCTCGACGACCTCAATACCAAGGGTGAGCAGGTGCGCAAGGACGCAGGCGCCCCCGATATCGCCCGCAGCGTGTCCGATATGTTCGAGCAGGCCGGCGGTACCATCTCCGATCTGACCGAGCGCTTGGGCACGCAGGGCGAGACCGCGGCCCAGCGCGTGCTCGACGAGCTCATTCTGGCTCGCGTCCGCGTTATGACCGCCCCCGAGCGCACGGCCTTCCTGGCCCATGTGCGCGACATCGTCGATTCGGTCGAGGACAACGTGACCTCGGTGCCCGTCGAGTCCGTTGAGCCCGACGATGCGAAGGATACCGAAGAGGCCGAGTAGCAGCGCAGATGGCAGATTCCACCACCGATTACAACAATCTAGATCCCTTGGGTGACGAGGCGGCGGTTGTCGATGAGGTCGACGCCGCCGTCTCGGGCGCTCGCAAGAAGCCGCGCGCTGTCGATATGGTGCCCGAGGAGCCCGACGCGATGGCGCCGGACGAGGAATACCAGCTCACGCCGGCGGGTCGTCGCGAACGCATCGGGCAGATTGTTCGCCTGGTCAAAAAGTACCGCGTGTGGGATAACCTCACGCCGGTTCGTTTGCGCCGCCTGCTCGAGGAACTCGGCCCCATGTTCGTCAAGATGGGGCAGATTCTGGCCAACCGGTCCGAGATTCTGCCGCAACGCTTTTGCGACGAGCTGCGTCGTCTGCGCTCCGACGTGGAGCCGGTGCCGTATGAGGTGGTGCTCCGCTGTCTGGAAGAGGAATACGGCCTGCGCCTGGGGGAGATGTTCGATGCGATCGACCCCAATCCGCTTGGTAGCGCATCGCTCGCACAGGTACATCGCGCTCGTCTGGTGACGGGCGAGGACGTGGCCGTCAAGGTTCAGCGCCCCGGTGCGCAGCAGGTTATGGCACAGGACATCGATATCATCCGCTCGGTGGTGCGTATCGTTTCCAAGTTCGTCAACACCGATCAATTCGTTGACCTGCACGGCGTAGTCGAGGAGCTGTGGACCTCGTTTCGCGAGGAGACCAACTTTTTGGCCGAGGCCAAAAACCTCAACGACTTCTACGAGTTCCATAAGAGCGTTCATGGCGTGACGTGCCCTAAATCCTATCTGGACCTGTGCACCGAGCACGTGGTGGTTATGGACTACGTCGACGGCATTTCGATCGCCGATCCTGAACGCTTGGTGGTCGAGGGCTATGACTTGGAAAAGATCGGTGCCGCGATTGTCGAGGACTACTCGACGCAGGTGCTCGACGACGGCTTTTTCCATGCCGACCCGCATGCGGGAAACATCATCCTCAAGGACGGTATCGTCTACTTTATCGACTTGGGTATGGTCGGACGTATGTCGAGCCATGACCGCGGTATCGTCAAAGACATGATTTTCGCCGTGGCCGAGGGTGACGTGCCCAAGCTCAAGGATTCGCTCATGCGCTTTGCCGTGACGCGCGGCGATTCGGCCGAGCTTGACCATTCGGCCTTTTTGTCCGACTTGGACTTTATTGTTGCCGACTTTGCCGGGCTCGACCTTAAAGACCTGGATATCGGCGAGTTTTTGACTTCGCTGTTAAACCTCGCGCGCAAAAATGACGTTGAGCTGCCGAGCGTGGTGACGATGTTCGCCCGCGGCATGGTGACGCTCGAGGGCCTGTTGACCGAGTACATGCCCAACGTCAACATGATCCAGATCATCCAGACGCACATCAAAAACGAGAAGAGCACCTACGCCCGCATGCGCGAGATGAGCCGCGATCTTGCCGCGAGCAGCTATCGCGCGGCAAAAGGCTCGCTCGAGGCGGCCGAGTATCTGGGCTTGGCTTCGCGTATGCTTACGCGCGGCCAGCTTAAGGTAAACACGCAGATCATGAGCAGCGATAAGGCGCTGCGACAGCTGGGCGGAATTATCGACCGCATGTCGATGGCTATCGTTATCGCCGGCCTGTTTATCGGTTCGTCGGTGGTGTACTACGCACGCATCGAGCCGGTTGTGTTTGGTATCCCAGTCATTGGCTTTATGGGCTACGTGAGCGCGCTGGTGCTGGCGCTTATGCTGGGTCGCAATATCTGGCTCAACAGTCACGGCGGCAAGCACTAGAGGCTGCGGCCGTCACCGCATTTTCCTATCGCAAACAATAGCTTTTACCTTGGGCTTCGCCTGCGTGCGAGGCCCTTTTGCGTGATAGCATATTGACGGTTTTAATCGATGGCCTAGATGGTGGTGCGGAGACGCACGAATGCGCGGTTTTCCTGCGCGTTTGGGAGAATCGGGGTGCAAGTCCCCGGCTGTACCAGTAACCGTAATTCCTCTTGGCTCGGGATGTTCGCGTCGCAGATCGGACGGCGCGCCCGAGTCGTTAAGGTTAAGTCGGATCGCCTCCCATCTTGCATGCGGCTGCGGCGTATGCCGCCGGTGTGCATAGGGCTCTGGAGGGAAGGGGGACCCCGATGGGGGAACTCGAGCGCAACATGCGCGATGACGTGGGGCAGCTTCAAGGCAACGCTCCAAGTACAGACAGTAGGAGACAAATGGATATGTTTGAGGACGAGTGCCAGCGTGCCTCGCTTCGTCGCCGTGGCGTAATCGCGCGCGGCGTAGCCAAGCGCGGCCTGGTGGCATTCCTGGCCTTCGCGATGGCCTTCAGCACCACGCCGGCTCAGCTGTGGGCCGAGGGTGCCGAGGGCATTACCGACGCTGTGGCTCAGGCTACGACGCCAGGCGAGGACGCAGCGCTTGCGGGCGGTACCGCTGAGCAGAGCGGCGCCGAGGTTTCGGATTCCGGGAGCGCGCCTGCAGCCAGTGCCGCCACAACAGAGGCAGCAACTGGCGACGAAGGCTCGGCGACGGGGGGGAGCCCTGCCACGAGCGAGCAGTCTTCGACGGCATCCGCTGGCCAAGCAGGATCTGCCGCCGCGACTGCCGTCCAGACAGAGAACCCGACAGAAACCGGCGATGTCGCCAAGAAGCAAGTCGAGGTCTCGTTCTCGATTATCGGCACCGATGCCGACGGCAAGGCTCAGACCTGGGTGGCACCTACGCAGCTCAAGCTCGATGAGGGCGCGACGGCTGCGGATGCCTTCATTAAGCTGCAGGAGAAGACGGGCTTCAAGGCGAAGTACGATCCGAACACGGCATACGGTTTCTACCTCGAAAGCATCACATCCCCGAGCGATGGCCGCACGCTCGCCTACGATCCGACGACTTATGCCTTCTGGCAGCTGTTCGTCGACGGCGCGTCTTCCTCGGTTGGCGCGAGCAGCGTCAAGCTCACCCAGGGGCAGAAGATTGAGTTTGCCTATACGGCTGGTAGCTCGTCCCCTGTCGTTAAGGACCAGGTTGCCGCAAATGTGACCGTCATTGGTCGCGATGCCCAGGGCAAGACTCAGACTTGGGTCGATAACGCGCAGTATGTGGTGACGTCCGGCTCGAGCGCGCTTGACCTTACGAAGGTCGCGCTCGAGGCGAATGATATTGACGCCGTTGCTGCGGGCTCCTTCATTCTGAGCCTTAAGTACAACGGCGTTGAGCTGGGTACGCCGCTCGATTATTCGACCTATTGGCAGCTGTTTATCAACGGCAAGTCGAGCGACTACACGGCGGACAATGTCACCATTCATGCTGGCGATACCGTTACGTGGTTCTACGGTGGCTGGGGCGACCAGTTGCCCTCTGATTCTGTTCATGCTTCTGTTCAGGTACTTGGTAAGGACAAGGACGGCAAGCAGCAGGTTTGGGCTTCGACGGGCCAGACGAGCCTCAAGGCAGGCTCCACTGCTAAGGATCTCCTTGAGCAGACCGGCCTTACTCTCGATGCTGGCGAATCGCCTTGGGGCTGGTTCCTCAACGGCATTACTTCGCCGTTCGATGGTAAGTCCTATGGCTGGGATGCTGCGACCAATAGCTATTGGCGCTTCTACGTAAATGGCAAGTTCGCCGACGTTGGCGCCGGTGCCTACGAGCTCCAAGAGGGTGACGCCGTCACCTTTATGTATGGTGCTGACGCCGGTGCCCTTCCTGGCCAGGTTCTTGGTTCTGTCGATGTTATCGGTCCCGATGTCAACGGGAACAATACGCGTTGGGGCACGGCAAGCAATGTTTCTCTGCCCGAAGGCTCCACGGCCCAGAACCTTATTGAGGCAGTTCTGAAGGCCAAGGGCGTTGCGTACAACGGCTCCCAGAGTGGTGAGTACTGGTTCCTGAATTCCATTACTTCGCCGTTTGATCACAAACCGTATGGTTGGGATGCTGCGACCAATAAATATTGGCATCTGTATATCAACGGAGAGCCCTCCTTACTTTGCGCCAATCAGATTACGCTCAAGAGCGGCGATAAGGTCACGCTTGCCTATACCACCGAAAATTCGCCCATGCCCGATCCCGACAAGATTGTCGTGGATCCGAGCGCGACGACTCCTGATTGGGATGCCGAGTGGGCCGGCTACGGCAACAGTGGCAACGGTTCGACCGTAACGGATGCCAAGACGCCTGCGCAGGCCGCCGGTCTTAAGTGGGCCTTCGATTGGAAGGCCGAGTCTGGTCAGCAGTATGCCAACTGCAGCGAGCCTGTCATTGCTAACGGCTTTGTGTACATCGCGACCGAGAACGAGCTCATTAAGATCGATTCGTCCACGGGCAAAAAGGTTGCCTCTGCGCCGCTTGCCTCCAAGGTGAGCTATACCTCTCGTCCGATCTATACCAATGGCCTTATCATCGTTCCGCTCAACGGCGGTGCGGTCCAGGCGATTACTGCAGACAAGCTGATCTGCAAGTGGCTGACGCCCGGTTTGACGGACTTGACGCAGAGCTCCTGCACCGTCGTTTCGGACGGCGAGTACGTCTATGTTGGTACGGTCGATATTTCGTATGACGAGAATTACAACGCGACCTACGGCAACGGCTCCCTTTCGCGCATTAAGATTGCCACGGGCGAAGTTTCTTGGCAGAACATCGACCCTGCCGAGGGCTATTACTGGACTGGTGCGGCTTTGACGGATAAGTATGCCATTGTTCCTACGAGCGCGGGCACGCTTAAGTGCATTGATAAGACGACGGGCGATGTCGTTTCGACCATGAAGCTCGGCGCTCTCGCGAACGCCGACTGTGTCGCCGATCCGTCCAATGGTTCGACCTTCTATCAGATGACGCACGATGGAAAGCTCCATGTGATTTCGCTTTCGGCGAAGGGCGTACTGAGCGAGCAGAAGACGGTCGACCTGGGTCTTACGAATAACATGAGCGCACCGGCGGTGGCTGGCGAAAACTTGATTGTCGGCGGACAGACGGCTACTGGCTCTGCTCTGGCTTTCTATAATCTGAAGACCGGTAAAACCACGATGGTCACCGCTGCTGACGGTAAAGAACTGCCGGCCGGATTTAACGGTATTGCTGCTACTCCGCTGGTGAGTGTTCAGGGCGGCAAGACCTATGTGTACTTCACCGTTAACAGCGCGGATAGCAAGGATTACGTTAACTACTCTGCTGGTGGTGGCGTGTATCGCTATACGCTCGGCGATGCAGAGGCGACGCAGATTTATGATGCGGCTGGCCATTACCAGCACTGCGACTCTCCGGTCATTGCCGATGCATCTGGCAGCCTGTACTACATCAATGATTCGGGCACGCTGTTCAAGCTCGGGGCCGTTGAGTCTTGGACGGTTGCCTTTAATTCCAACGGCGGGTCTGCTTGCGACACTAAGTTTGTTGCTACGGACGACGGCAAGCTGGTCAAGCCGGCCGATCCGACGCGCGATGGCTACACTTTCGGCGGTTGGTTCACCGATGAGGCTTGCACGCGGGCGTATGACTTCAGTACGCCGGTGACGGCCGATCTGACGCTGTATGCCAAGTGGACCAAGAATGCTGTTAACCCTGGCGGCAATGGCGGTTCTGGCTCCAATGGCGGCAATGGCGGCGCTGGCAACGGTTCCGGTGCTGGCGCTGGCACGGGCACGGGTTCCGGCTCCGGCACGAAGGGCCAGCAGGCTGGCGGCGCTGTCGCTCCGGGTCATAAGCCGATGACCAAGACGACGGTGTCGACCAAGACCGAGACCAAGGACAACAAGCCCAACAAGAAGGACTCCGATAAGTCCGATAAGAAGGACGAGAAGAAGTCTGACAAGAAGTCTGACAAGAAGTCTGACAAGAAGGACAGCAAGTCCGACAAGAAGTCCGATTCCAAGTCCGATACGGGTGCTGCTTCTACGACCACTGCTAAGAAGCCCTCTAGTGCTTCCGAGCAGGAGACTGGCGCCAACCCGCTCGCCATTGTTGGCGTTGCCGCCGGCGTCATCGGTCTCGCCATCGTCGGCGTGTTCGTGTTCACCAAACGTCGGTAGGTGAGGGCTGTGTCCAATAAATCCAAGGACGCTGACCCCAAGCAACCAAATTCCTCGTTCATTCAGTTCGACGATGCAAAGCAACAGGGCGCCGCTTCGGCGGCGTCCGCCCCTCGACGGAAGGCGCTTACTGGCGTCCTGACCGCCGCGTGCGTTGCGCTAATTGTCATATCGCTGGGCTTCGTCCATCCTTCCGAGAGCGGCGCCTGGTCCATTGACTGGATCGTTCAGACCGTGACGGGGGAGAGCGTCGTCGCGAAGGACGCCAAGGGGTCTGACTCGACCGTCGCTTCGGGTAAAGCTGGCTCCAAGGATTCCAAATCTTCGGATGGTGCGAACGACGAGTCTAAGGGTTCGGATAAATCTGACTCTAAGAAGGAGTCCGAGTCTTCGGACAAGGAATCAAACAAGGGCTCGGATAGCAAAAAGTCCGAAGACAAGGATGGCAAGAAGTCTGGAGAGAAGAACAGCAATAAAAAGACCGACGGCAATCAGTCGACTTCTCAGAACTCGACTTCTTCTGGCGGGGCCGGCTCTACGCCTGGCGCCTCCTCCTCATCCAGCGGGGCATCTTCTGCCCCCGATAACGGCAACGCCTCTACTGGCGACCAGGGCAGCTCGCAGCAGCCTAGCTACGTTACGGTGACGGTTTCGGTCACATCGAGCTCTGTGGGCAATCCTGTGTCCTCTGGTGGCACCTTTACCTTTAACGAAGGCGCTACCGTCTACGATGCCCTGTGCGCGCTGGGCCTTTCTGTCAACGCACATGGCTCGTCGTACGGTACGTATGTCTCCGCGATTGGTGGTTTGGCCGAGAAACAGTACGGCGGCACGAGCGGCTGGATGTACTCCGTCAACGGCACAACGCCCATGACGGCCTGCAGTAACTACGTTCTCTCCAATGGCGACAACGTTGTTTGGTATTACGTAACGGGCTAGAGGCCTCGACATAGCGCGCCAGACGGGCGGTTCGGACCAACATCCGGACCGCCCGTTTTTCATGCGAATGGGACTGGGTCGCCGGGTCTCTCTGCAAACAAAAAAACCGGTTGGAACGGGAATTCCAACCGGTTATACATTCAAGCAAATAGTGAATCGACTACGACCGTGCGCCCTCGAGGAAGAAGCGGCGGCTGAAGTAGTTGTACCAGGTGACGAGGAACGTGGCGATGGCCTTCATGGCCTGGTAGCCGATGCTCAAAAACGTGACGCCCACAAACATGTACAGGTCGTTGAGGCCCAGGCCGATCACCGACAGGATGGTGAAGATCGTGAACTCGCGCTTGCGGCTCATGCCTTCGCGGTGGTCGAACACGTACTTCATGCTGAGCCAGTAGTTGACCACGACGGACGTGATAAACGAAACCGTGGTGCTCATCAAAAAGTCAAGGTGGAACAGCTCGACGAGCGCAATGAGCATGCCCCAGTCGATGCCAAAGGAGATAAGACCCACGACAGCAAACTTGAGGAACTGCTTGGTATGAGGTTGTGCCAGCGCCTTGCGCACGTAATCACATCCAATGCGTTGATGAATCGAGCAGAGGATACTTTAGAGCTTTTACAAGGGAAACGTAAGGTCTTTGCCAAGAACTATATGAACTCGCCAAATTTTCAAGAGCTAATCCGCAAACGTTGAAAATTTGCCCGTAAACGAACGATGCCCACGGGCGATACTGTACTGAGCACGCATTGTCCGTGGGCATCGTAAGGCTGTAAGGTTGCGAGTTACTTGGTCTCGTCACCCTCCAGGAAGATCTTTCGGGTCACAAAGTTGTAGACCATGACAAGCGCGGTGGCGCAGATCTTGGCGATATTGGCCTCGAGCCCCAGACCGGCGTTGAGTGTCAGCACGATACCGTCGTTGAGTGCCAGGCCGATCACGGACAGCACGACAAAGATGATGAACTCGCGGCGGCGGCTCATGCCTTCCTTGTGCGCAAACACGTACTTCATGCTTGCGAGGTAGTTAAAGATGAGTGAGATGATAAAGCCGCTGGTGTTGGCGATTAGGATGTTGAGGCCCAGACCGTAGTGGAGCAGATTCATAATGCCAAAGTCGATAACCGTGGCAATGACACCGACGACGCCAAATTTCATGATCTGCGCAAGGAGCTTTTGCATGGTACCTGCCTTAAGCCGGCGCCGGGGCGCCGTGGGGATGACAAACTTAGCAAGTTTAGCCAATCCCCGCGGGTGGTGCTAGGCGCGCTCCTCGATAGCACCGTTTCTATATGCATCGAGCAGCTGGCGCAGGTCCTGGATCTGGCTGCGGATCTTGGCGCCAGTATCGGTGTCGCTCACCATGCGGCGACGGTCTGCTTGGTCAAAACGGTTGGTCTCGCTTTCGATGTCCACGTTGCGCGTGAGTGCCTCGGCAACCGTCGTAAAGGCCCGGTGCGACTTGAGGCGGCAGCCGCGCGAGCTCGAGATGAGCGTATAGCCGGCGATACCCGTCTTGGGATGGTAAGCGCGGCAAAAGCCGCCATCGATGACCAGCAGCTTGCCCTCGGCGCGGATGGGCTGCTCGCCTTTGGTGGTTTTAACGGGCGTGTGGCCGTTGATGATGTGGCCAGTCGGCGAACATGCCATAGGCACGACGCCAAATTCGTGCATGATGTCGTCGCAGACCGAGGGCGACTTGGTAAGCGTAAAGTACGGGTCCATCGGCTCGACCCAGGTGCTCTTATCGGCGATATAGGCGCGCTCAAAGGTACGCACCAAGCGTCCGCTAGCGGGTGAGTTAAAGCCGATCCACAGGTACCACATCCAGTCGAGGGCATCGCGGTCGCCCACGCGCCAGGCGCGGCGGGCGATGCGGTCGCAAAAATCGAGATAATCACGGCCGGCGTGCCAGGTACCCAGGCAGTTCATGCTGCTAAAGGTACCATCCTCGTTGAGCGGAACGCAACCATGGAACAGCAGGTTGCCGTTGGTGACCTTGTACATCGAGCCGTGGGTGTAGAGGAAATCGATATGGCGATGCAGGTGATCGGCGGTGACAAACTCGGACACGAGCTTGTCGATGATGTGCTGCTCCTGGGGCGTGAGCGTATAGGGGTCCGCCGGATCGACGGTGGGGAAGTCGTTGGTCGTTAGCGGCCATACGCTACCGTCGGCGAGCGTGACCGTGCCGTTGTCGTGTTCGATCTTGTCGAGTAACAGGCGGCCGGTCATATCGAACTCGGGGTGGCGCTGGATAATCTGGCCCTCTAGCTTAAAGAGCAGCACGTTGATGGCCTTGATTAGCGGGGTGATGGGCTCACCGGCGGTGTAGGTGGCATCGGCAAAGGCAACAAGCTCGCGCAGCGAGATGCCGTAGTCGTTCTCGAGGATCTCGTAGTTGTCGTAGCGTAGGTTGTTACGCAGCACCGTGGCGATGCAGGCGGGCTCACCGGCCGCAGCGCCCATCCACAGCAGGTCGTGGTTGCCCCACTGGATGTCGAGTGAATGGTAGGTGAGCAGACGGTCCATAATCTTGGCCGCGCCGCTGCCGCGGTCGAAGATGTCGCCCACCAGGTGCAGGTGGTCGACGGCCAGGCGCTTGATGAGCGAAGCGAGCGACTCGATAAAGTCGTCTGCGCTGGCGGTCTCCAGGATGGACTCCACGATGCGCTCGTGATAGCGCACGCGATAGTTGTTCTCGTCCGGGTGCGTGTGCAACAACTCGTCGATGATGTAGGCGTAATCGCGCGGGATGGCCTTACGCACTTTGGAGCGCGTGTAGCGGCTTGAAAGCGAACGAGCGACCATGATGAGCTGGTCAAGCATCGTCTTGTACCAGGTGGGCGAGTCCTCGCGCTGGCTGCGGACCAGCTCGATCTTCTCGTGCGGGTAGTAGATGAGCGTGCACAGCTCGCCCTTTTCGTCAAAGGTGAGCGTGTCGCCAAAAATCTCGTCGACATGCTCGCGCACGACGCCCGAGCAGTTGTTGAGGATGTGCATAAAGGCTTCGTACTCGCCATGCACGTCACTCATAAAATGCTCGGTGCCTTTGGGCAGGTTGAGGATGGCCGAGAGATTGATGATTTCGGTAAACGCGGATTGTTCGGTGGGGAACTGTCTCGAAAGCAGGCGCAGATACTTGAAGTCTTGCGGGTTGCGATCGAATGCGACCATGAAACACCTTCCGATGGGGCTGGTAAAACTGATAAACAGCGTCAAACGTTTACCAGTATGCGCCGCTTTTGTTTCGATTTTGCGCCAGCGGCTGAATTGTCGGCTGAACGGTTTGGTAAATCGATTTAGTGAAGGTAGATGTGTCGGTTGGGTGGAGACGACAGAGGGTGTTTTCTCAGATATTTATGCGTGGGGTCGGTGGAGACGATGGTGGTAAAGATGTTCACTATTTTTGGTTCGATTTGGTAAATAGTGGACATATGTACCGCATATAGGCTCACTGTGCGATAATTTGCGCAGCAATGAGTAAGGAGCCTCATATGAGTGATTTTGTCCTGACCTGTGAATCCGCCGCCGACCGAACCCGTGAGTTCTTTGCGTCGCGCAATATTCCTGTCGTGTGTTTTCATTACGAGATCGACGATGTTGTCTATACGGACAATCTGTATCAGTCGATTACGCCGGACAAGTTTTTTGCCCAGATTGCCGCGGGCGCCATGCCCAAGACGTCTCAGGTGAGCGTGGGTGAGTACGAGGAGTTTTGGGAGCCGTTTGTTGCCGAGGGTAAAGACGTGCTGCACCTGACGTTGTCGTCGGGTATTTCGGGCACGTATGGATCGGCTTGCGTTGCGGCGCAGATGCTCGCGGATCGCTATCCCCAGGGCGGCAAAGTGCGCGTCATCGATTCGCTGGCGGCGTCTTCGGGCTTTGGTCTGTTGCTGGAATATGCCGCCGATGTGCGCGATAGCGGGGCTTCACTCGACGAGACGGCTGCCTGGATCGAGGAGCGCAAGCTCAACCTGCACCACTGGTTCTTCTCGACCGATCTGTCGAGCTACCTACGAGGCGGTCGCATTTCGGCTGCGAGCGCGATCATTGGCACGGCGCTTAAGATTTGCCCGCTTATGACGGTCGATTGCGAAGGTAAGCTGTCGCCGCGTGAGAAAATTCGCACTAAGAAGCGAGCGATTTCCGAGATGGCTAAGACCATGATGGCACACGTGCAGGACGGTGTGGATTATTCGGGTAAGTGCATCATGTCGCACTCGGCGTGCCGCGAGGATGCCGAGGCGGTTGCGGCGCTGATTGAGGAACAGGTTCCGCAGCTTAAAGGCAAGATTGAGATCAATGACATTGGTACTCTGATTGGCTCGCATACCGGACCTGGTACGGTGGCGCTCTTCTTTATGGGCGACAAGCGCGTGGATTAATTTGCCCCATCACGTCGCTGCATGATTGCTCAAACGATAACGGCCCGCCTCACGTTTGTGGGGCGGGCCTTGCTGTTACGATTAGCGTTTCTTTCCGCGGAAGAAGAAGCCGTGCAGTGACGGCTTGAGGCCGCGGTTGGCGCGATGCTCCTCGACGCGCTCGTGGATCGAAGCGACGCGCTCGATGACTTCGTCGGGAATCGGCACATCGGGATTCATGTTCTCGACCTGGCTGACCTCGGCGGCGGCGACCTGGTCGATAATGGGCACATCGTCGCGCGAGATGACAGGTGTGGCTTCTTCCTTCATCTTGCGATAACGCTGCATCATGTCGGTCTGTAGCTGCTGTGCCGAAGGCGGCGTCCAGATGATGGCGTTGGCGCCGGCGGCGATGGTCTCACGGATGCTCTCGGGCGTCTTGCCGCCCGGCGCGATGAGCGGCAGGTTGGGATAGTGCTCGCGCAGTTCACGCAGGACCTGGGGCGTGTTTTTGCCGGCGGCGATGTTGAGAATCTTGGCTCCGGCGCGCACTTTGGCATGCGCATCGTCGTCGCAACGTACGACCGTGGCGATGACGGGGATGTCGGCGATGTTGGTGATGTGCTCGACCATCTCGGCAGTAGCGGGGGAGTTGACCACGCAGCCCGCCGCGCCCTGCATCTCGGAGACGGCTGCCATCTGCACGGAGCGCTTACCGGTCGTAGTTCCGCCGCCCACGCCTACAAAGACCGGGCACTCGGCGACGGTCAGCAGCGCTTGCGTAATGGCGGGCTGCGGCGTGAAAGGGTAGACCGCAAAAACGGCATCGGCGTTGGAGTTGCGGATAACCGCGACATCGGTAGTGTAAATGAGCGACTTGATGCGGCGGCCGAAGAGCGTGAAGCCGCTGGCCTCCTCGATCTCGTCGGGCATGCGAAGGGCCGCCTTGCGCAGGCGCCCGTCGATGGGCAGCGGCTCCATGGGAAGCAGTCCGTTGGGGGTCACGGCTACCTGGGGTTCGGTGAACTCGTCTGCGAGCTCGACCTCGGAGAAATCGACCGAGGCGACGATGTCCTCGTGAACCTCGGCGGGTAAATCGATGGGAGCTTGGTCGTTTGCCGCGGCAGGCGTGTCGAAGGAGCTGGTGCCGACAAAGGCGTCGACGCGTTCGTTTAGGTCGTTGAGGGTATCCATGGAGGCTCGATTCTATGCGATGGTGGCCGGCGCGATGCAGCCGGAATTGCGAATGCTAAATCGTTTGACGAGTTGATTTTTCCCCGCCGCACCATCCGTTAGACCGAAGGGCGGGAGAACGTGAAGGAGCTGTGGTGGCGAGGATCGAGGTGCTATCTTGAAAGTCCCGTTTAAAAGAGAGGTGACGCGGTATGGAATTGACAGCAATGTTTGGCTCGATTGGCCTGTGCGTGGGCGCAATCGTTGCCGCCGCGGTCATCTACTTTGTGGTCACGGCCATTAAGGGCAAAAGGGCCGAACGCAAGGAGCGCGCGATGCTTAAACAGCATCGCGACCAGCAGGGCAAACGCGCACAGAGATAGCTTGTTGAGTTTTTGATCCGTGCGCTAGCTGCGTTTTCGGATCAGGGCAATGTAGAAGCCCTCAAAATCGCGGCTAGGCGGAATGGTCAGCGTGCCGGGCATACCGTTGGCGATGGCCGAGACATGGCCGGCGGCGATGGCCTCGGTGAGGGCGTTGCACTCGATATGCGGCTCCTCGCCGGCATCCTGGGCGCGACGCGCTTCACTTTCGCTCGGTGTGCCGTCGAGGGGGATAAGCTCGCAATCCATGTGCTTGTCGAGGGCCTCTTGCAGGGCGTCCTCGTTTTCCTGCGGCATGATCGAACAGGTGGAATAGACGAGCGTGCCGCCCGGTTTGAGGGCTCCCATGGCGCGGTCCAGAAGCGCGCGCTGCGAGCGGGCGCACTTGACGAGCAGCTGCTCGGTGAGGCCGCGCAGGCTTTTCTCGTTGCCACTGATGACGGTGCCCGTGCCGGTGCAGGGAGCGTCGAGCAGGATGCGGTCAAAGCGGAAGAACTCGTCGAGCTCGCGTGCGTCGATGCGCATGACGGGCACGTTTTTGGCACCTTGGCGGTGGAGGTTGGACTCAAGCTTTTCGGCGCGGGGAATGCTCATCTCGCAGGCCGTGAGGTGTGCCTGGCCCTGGGTGAGGGCGGCGATCTGCGTCGTCTTGCCGCCAGGGGCTGCGCACATGTCCAGGATGTCCTCGCCTGCCTGGGCGCCCAACACCAAAGGCGGCATCATGGACGACAGGCTCTGTAGGTAGATCTTGCCGTCGCGGTAGATGTCGAGGTCCCATAGGTCGGAAACCTGGGCCTCGGGCAGGATAAAGGCGTCCGGATACCAAGCGACGGGGTTGTGGGCGATGCCGGCGGCACCGAGCGCCGCAGCGATGTCCTCGGCGGTCGCCTTGAGCGTGTTGGCGCGCAGCGTGACCGGGCGTGTGGCCGCGGCGCCGAAGCCCTCGATCATGAGCTCGGCATCGGCGGGCGCATAGGCGCCGGCGACCGTGTCGACCATAAAGCGCGGCAGGTCGGCGGCGCAGGGAAGGGCGGCAAGCTGGTCGGAAAGCTCGGTGGCAGCAAACTGCCTGAGCTTGAGCTCGGGCTTAACCTGCTTATTCTGCTTACGACGACGCGGCTTGGACATCCGTCTTTCCTTCCCATTCCATTACATGTCGAGTGTTTTAGTACTGGCTCTCGTGCTTGCTAAAGAAGTCGAAGCGCGGGGGCAGCGGCTTCACGCGGTGGTCGCCGGGCTTCTCGCCCAGGCTCTCTACGAACTCGTCCGTGGAGGCAAAGATGTTATCCCAGCTAAAGAAGGCGACCGGATCGACGTCGAAGTACTCGCAGATGAGTTCGCAGCCGGCCGGGACGATACCGTGCATCAGGACGGTCGCCACGCGCAGCTCGGTAAAGGCATCAACCAGGGCCTGCGTCATCGCTGCGTTTGCTTCGTCGCCCTCGAGCTTGTTGGCGGCCTTGGAGGCGTCGCTCCAGCGCTTGTTGGCGGCGCGCAGGTAGTCGTCGCACACGGCAAGCGCGCGGTGCGTCTCGAACTTGTACATGGCCTGCTCAAAGGCAAGAGCTGCCTGCTCGGCAGCCTCGACCACGGCGGCAGAGGCTGCACCGGCGGGGATGCAGCCGTTGCGATAGGGGCTCTCGTCGCCTTCCTTGACGGCGACGCCGTAGAAGCAGCTGCGGGCCAGACGGTTGAATACGCCGGTCAAAAGGGCGCTCTCCTTAAGGGCCGGATCGATAACGCGCTTGTCGTCGCAGGCGCGCACCTCGTTGCCGTCCTTGTCCTTGCCGGTCACACGCGTGTCGTATGCCTTGGGGCTAAAGCTCACCGGCTTTTCGGACAGGCCGAGCGACAGCCAGTGCGCGCGCATCTGCTCGCAGGTGTAGTGGTTGAGTAGGTCGTCTGCCGGCGGGGGAGGCGTCTGCGAGGACGAGCTGGCCTTTTTGCCCATGTAGAGCAGGTGGTAGCAGGCGCTGACGGTGCTCTGCGTGAGGTCCCAGCCCAGGGCCTCCCACATGGCGGTCTGCGCGATGCAGTAGAAGTAGATGTTGTCCTGACCGATAAACTGGTAGATCTGTGCGTCGTCCGAGCACCACCAGTCGCGCCAGTCGAGCGAGCTGTGCTGGTAGGTGGGCGCGGGCACCTGTGTGGAGTCGGCAGCGGGCTCGCCCATGAGGGCGGCATCCTGGGCGGCGACGCCCTCGGTCACGCCGGCGGCCTTGGCATCGCGCGCGAGCACGGTACGCGTATAGCTGATGGGCGCCCACAGGCTCTCTGGCCAGCACCAGCAGGTGACGTCGGAAACGCCGTCGACCTGGGGCACCGGAACGCCCCAGTCGATGTTGCCGGTGATGCGGAAAGGCACGAGCGCCTTGCCGCTGCGGAAGCGCACGCCGCCGTTGGCGAGCACCGCATGGGCGTCGTCGCGCTCCTTCCAGCTGGGGAAGGTGACGGTAAAGCTGCTCTTGTTTCCCTCGGGCTCCAGCACGGTGTGCTCGGGCAGCTGGTCCTCGACGGCATCGAAGGCCTCGCGGAACTTGTTTTGGATATAGAGCTGGGCCGGCAGCAGCCACTCCTCCATGGTCTTGGAGACCACGGAACGAACCTGCGGGTTCTGGGCGAGCTTGGCGGTGTAGGTCTTCATAAAGTCGAGGTAGGCCGGCAGGTCGAAGTAGAGGTTGTCGACCGGGCGCAGTTCGGGCACCTCGCCGGTGAGCTGGCTCTTGGGTGCGATGAGCTCCTCGGGCTCAAACTGGTGACCCAGGTCGCACTCGTCGGCATAAGCCTTCTCGGACTTGCAGCCCTGGATGGGGCAGCGGCCGATCACTTGGCGGCCGTTGAGGAACGTGCCGGCCTTGGCGTCGTAGAACTGCAGCGTGGAGCGCTTGGAGATGGTGCCCTGCTCATGCAGGCGCTCGATAATCTCGGCGGTCACTTCGTTGTGAATCTGCGCAGCCGGCTCAAGGCCCGAGCCGCCGTAGATATCGCAGCTGATGTTGTAGTTGTTGAGGGTCGCGGCCTGGCGGGAGTGATTGGACTCGACATACTCGCCGATGGACTTATCGTAGCCTTCGTTCTCCTTGAGCTTGCGGTAGCTCTCCATGATGGGCGAGCCGTAGCAGTCGGTGCCCGAGGTGAAGATGACGTTCTCGCGGCCCAGACGGTCGCGCAGGAAGCGGGCGAAGAAGTCGGCAGGGACAAAGACGCCGCCAACGTGGCCAAAGTGAAGGCCCTTGTTGCCGTAGGGCTCGCCGGCGGTAACGATGGCGCGGCGAGGCCAGCTGGGACGGTCGTTCATGGAGTATTTGGATGCCATGGGACTCCTTCGCATATGGTGAGAGCGCGGCCGGGCGCAAGGCCTGGCGACGCGGTGGTCAATTCGTGCATATCGTTCGACATTATCGCACATGCGGACGGGTACGTGGCAGGGGCGCTATCCTAAGATGCTATGAATGAGATTTCCAACATACATGCGTTTGAAGACGAGGATTTTCTGCACGCTTGCTTTGTGTGGGGGATGGTCGTCGTCGGCGTGTTTGCCGTGTGCTTGGTGCCGGTGTTTATGTTGCTGGGTGGGCCTGCAGACTTGGATGCGGCTGACGCGGGCGGCTGGATGGCTGTCGTGGGCTGGATAGTCGGCTTGGCTGCGATCTCAATGGCGTCGTTCGCCGTGCACGAGCTGGTGCACTCGGTGTTCTTTAAGCTGTTCGCGCCCGCCGGTGCTCGGGTGACCTTTGGGGCAAATCTCGAAACCTGCATGATTTACGCCTGCGCCGAGGGCGTTGTGTATTCGCGCCGGCGGTACATGGCGGTTTGCCTGGCGCCGACGGTTGCCTTGACGACGGCGTTTGCCCTGGGGTTTGCGTTCTCGGGCTATCCGCTGCTGTGCTACCTGGCGGCCGGCTTGCATTTGTCGGGTTGCGTGGGCGATTGGTATTACGTGCGGACCATTCTGCGCGACCGTCGCATTGTCGCTTGCGAGGACACGTCCTTTGGCGTGCGCTTTTTTGGGTGAGGAGATGTCGATGAAGTCGTTGTTGCTGCATGCGTGCTGTGCACCATGCTCGCTTGAGCCGGTTCGCCTGCTGCGCGAGGAAGGGTTTGAGCCCACGATTTGCTGGACCAACCCCAATATTCAACCGCGCGATGAATGGCAGCGCCGCTTGGACGAGCTGCGCCGGTGGTGTACCGATGGCGACATCGAGCTTATCGAGGCGGGGGAGGACCGCGATCGCTGGGAGACCGGCGTGGCACCGCTGGGTACCGATCGGCCCCGTCGCTGTCGTGCGTGCTATGCCCTGCGCTTGGCCGAGGCGTGCCGCATGGCCCAGGAGCGCGGGTTCGAATATGTGGGCACGACGCTCGCCGTCTCGCCGTATCAGCTGTTCGAGACCTGCAATGATGTGCTGGAACGCTTGGCAGCGGCACATGGGCTCACCCCGGTCATTCGCGATTTTCGCCCGTATTATTCCGAGGCCACGCGTCGTTCGCGCGAGCTGGGCATGTATCGGCAGAATTACTGCGGCTGTCGTTTCTCGGCCGTCGAAGCAGCCATGGACCGCGCCCGCATTCGCGACGAGCGCAAGGCTGCCAAAAAGTAGTTCATTTGGGACGTCAGCCTGCTAGGATGTAGAGCGGACTTTAGCTATATAAGGAGTATCCGACGTGTCTATGCGTACCGATGATTTTGACTATAACCTTCCTGAGGAACTGATTGCCCAGGCGCCTGCCGAGCCGCGCGACTCCTGCCGCCTGCTGGTGGTGGATCGCAAGGGCTCCCAGGCGGGAACGCCGTTGGAGCACGGCGGTACCGTTGAGCACCGCATCTTCCGCGACATCATCGACTATATCGAGCCGGGCGACGTGCTCGTCATCAACAAGACGCGCGTGATGCCGGCCCGCCTGATAGGTCGCAAGGCCGGCTCGGGCGGCGTGGTCGAGACCCTGCTGCTCAAGCGCCGTGAGGACGTTGACCCGCTGGGTCACGTTTGGGAGTGCCTGGTCAAGCCGGGCAAGCGCCTGAAGCCCGGCGCTCAGATTGAGTATCGCGCCGGTGGCGCCCATGCGCCCGAGGGGGCTCCCGTGGTGCTGACGGCCGAGGTCATCGACTTTGTCACCGATAGCCGCGGCGGCCGCCTGGTGCGCTTTGAGCCGGCCGGTTGCAATGCCACCGGCGACCCGCGCACGCTCGACGAGGCCATCCATGCTGCCGGCCACGTGCCGCTGCCGCCCTACATTACCGATTACGAGGGCGATCCCGAGAAGTACCAGACCGTCTACGCCATGAAGGAGGAGCACTCGGCTGCCGCTCCCACGGCAGGTCTGCACTTTACGCCCGAGCTTATGGCCGCTATCGAGGCCAAGGGTGCGAAATTTGCCGCCGTCGAGCTCGAGGTGGGCATCGATACCTTCCGTCTGGTGGAGGAGGACGATCCCACGCAGCACGTGATGCACACTGAGCGCTACCACGTGTCGCAAGAAGTTGTCGACGCCGTGCATAAGGCGAAGGCCGAGGGCCATCGTGTGATCGCTGTCGGTACCACGGCGGTGCGCTCGCTCGAGAGCGCCTTTGATGCGGAGGCGCCGGTGTCCGATCCGGCTGTGACGGCGCGCTATTTTGAGGGCCGCGAGGACGGGGCCGATACGCTCGGCCGCGGCGACATCGTGGTGCGCGAGAACGCTACGACGCAGCTCTACCTCATGCCCGGCTCGACCTATCACGTGGTCGACGCGCTGATTACGAACTTCCACGTGCCGCGCTCCACGCTCATGATGCTCGTGAGCGCGCTTGCCACTCGCGACCAGATCATGGATGCCTACGCCGCCGCCATCGAGGAGCGCTACCGCTTCTTCAGCTTTGGCGATGCAATGCTCATTTTGTAAGTTACGCGGTTCTACGAACCGCGTAACTGCTCGACGCTGCGCGGGCCGCATTTGGACAATCTGACGTTCAACTTCAAGGGC
>NZ_QSSH01000010.1:64128-73064 GCF_003438495.1 Collinsella sp. TF05-9AC | reverse complement strand
CGTGGGTTATACCCTAAGAGCAAACCACCCTTTTTAAGGGTGGTTCTGATTTTCAAACAACCGTCTGCAATTCCCGTTTGAACCAGAGCTTTGCGTTCTGCCTATGGCCCTTACGAGTACAATATCCAAGATATTTTGACTATTAGAAGGAGTCTCATGACGGAGTCCTCTCAGCATACGTCTAAGCCCCAGGTCGAGGTTGAGGCCTCGGGCGGAGATGACAATAAGAGCGCACGCCGCGGCGCCATCTTTATCGGCGTCGTGCTGGTAGGTTATATCGTCTATCTGGTGGTAACCGGGCAGATGGGGCAGTTCTGGGCCGCTATGTCGAGCGTCCAGGCGTCATGGCTCGTTGTCGCGTGTCTTTGCATGTTCATGTACCTGTTCTTTGGCATTGTGGCCTATGCGATCGCCGTCTGGCTCGATCCCAATTCGCCCGTCGGCATCCGCGACCTGATCTCGGTCGAGGCGAGTGGCATCTTCTTTGGCAACCTGACGCCCATGATGATGGGCTCCACCCCGGCTCAGATCTATCGCCTGACCAAGGCCGGCCAAAACATGGGCGAGGCCGGCGCCACGCAATTCACGCGTTTTATCGTGTACCAGTTTGGCCTGGTCGCCTGGGGCGCTATCCTGCTGCTCGCCCGTATGCCGTTTTTTGCCGAACGCTACGGCGACATGACGCTGCTGTGCGTCTTTAGCTTTGGTGGACACTGCTGCATCTTGCTTGGCATCTTCGCCGTCGCGCTCATGCCTAAGACCGTCACGCGCGTCGCCCATTGCATCATCAATTGGCTTGAGCGCATTGGTGTCTCGGCCACTAAGATCGAGAGTTGGCGCACGTTTGTCGATGGCGAGATCTACTCCTTCTCCGAGAAGTTCAAGCTTTCGGCCGGACATTTTTCTTCCATGCTGCTCACCGTGTTTATCACCATGCTGCAGCTCGCGTTTTTCTATCTGGTTCCGTATTTCCTGATGCTTGCCTTTGGCCACCACGAGGTCGACTTTTTCTCGGTCATGGCCGCGAGCGCCTTTGTCCAGCTGTTAAGCTCTGCGGTTCCCTTGCCCGGTGGAACTGGTGGCGCTGAGGGCGGCTTTGCATTGTTCTTGGGTCATTTCTTCGGTTCGGCTTCGACCGCCGGCTATCTGCTGTGGCGTCTCATTACGTTTATTGCGCCTACCATTTTGGCTGCGCCCCTGCTGGGACTTAAGAGCGCCCACAACGAGAGCATCCATGCGCGCTGGGATCGCGTGATGCGCAAGCTCGGCCGCACGCCTCAGACGCCCTCTGCGCCCACTAAGCCGCACCCCACGAATGCTGTTACCGTTGATCCCAAGAAGCACGCTCAGAAGGCTCCTGGGACCGCTAAGCCGACTCATAAAACCTATGTGCGCCAGACGGGCGACGGTATTCGCGTATCTCCGTCGGCACTCAATAAGAAGAAGCACCCTAAGTCGCAGTAGGGCAGTCGTGCGTTCTTCATGATGCGGGGTATATTTGTGCTGTTTGAGAGATAATCCTCTTACGTAGATTATCTCTCATCTGTTGATGATTGCTCGTATATCGAAGGGACACGCCCATGGCAACCAGCAAACCGCGCCTTGATCGCCGCATCGTTCGCAGCCGCAATGCCATCCTTTCCGCTTTCGAGCGCCTGCTCATGGAAAAGCCGCTGGCAGACATTACGGTGAGTGCCATCGCGCGCGAGGCCAATGTCGACCGCAAGACCTTTTACGTTCACTTTGGCACGGTTGATGGCCTGCTCGATGCCATTGCCGTCGATGTGGTGGAGATGATTGTCGACTCGGTCGAGAAAACGCTTGCTTCCATGGACGGCGACACCAACGAGCGCGCCCTGGGCGCGGCGGCGACCTTCTTTAAAACCGTTAATGAGGCACTGTGCAACAACTTAGTGCTCAATCGTCAGCTGATCGAGAATATTCCGCTCGATGATTTCATGGCTCGTCTTCGTGCGCCGCTCGAACATGAGATTGCCGAGCGCGATCTGCTGCCCCAAGGTCTCAAGGACGAGATGTTCGACTACTATCTGGCGTTTTTGCTGTCGGGTATTATCGGTATCTATCGCACGTGGGCGCTGTCTGACGGCTCGGTTCCTATCGAGCGCGTCTCGGAGGTTGCTAATGACCTCACGCTCAACGGCCTGTCGAGCCTAGAATCTCGCTTCGAATAGCACTTGCGCCTTACCCCCCCCTGAGTTGCGGTGAAATAGGGACTGAATAGGTCTTTTAACAACCTAAAGGGGGTGCGGACGATTTCTTGGACCGCGCCTAGGCGTATCCAATTGGGAATCCTCCGATGCGCCTTCGCACGCTCGCATGACCTCGATACCATGCGAGCGTGCGAACTCGACGAGCTCTGCGTTGCGGGCGTTTATGGTGCCGAAGGCGGCGGGGCACACGATAAGGCGCGTGCAGTGGACGAGGAGCTCTTTGGCGCGGGCTATGGTTTTATCCCCGATCGGCTCGAAGGCGCGCTCGGCCACGCATTCCGTCGCCAGGTCGCGCGCGAGCTCGCAGTCGATGTCCCCTTCGTGCAGAACGCCCGCGTAGAACGCCTTGCCCTGCCGGATGAGCTGGCGAAACACAGCCGACCCCGTACCTGCGCCGGCGATGACGAACGTGTGCGCATCGCCGTGCGGGCGCCCAATTTCCACGCTGCCGAAGCGCTCGTTGAAGGTGCCATGTTGCAGGCCGTAGAGCTCGCCAATCGTCTCGCGCGTGAATATGTCCTCGGGTGCGCCGGCGCGGAAGACCCGGCCGTCCTTCACGCAAATCACCTTGTCGGCGCTTTTCTGCGCGAGCTCGAGTTCGTGGATGGACATGATGACAGCAACATTCCGCGATTTCGCAAGGTGGCGAAGTATTCGCAGCAGGTCGATCTGGTAGCGGATATCGAGATACGACGTGGGCTCGTCGAGCACGAGCACGCGCGGATCCTGCGCGATGGCGCGTGCGAGCATGACGCGCTGGCGTTGCCCGTCGCTTATCTGCATGAAGTCGCGCTCGGCAAGCTTTTCCACATGTGCGGTTTTCATGGCCTCGTCGACCCGATTATGGTCGTCGGGCGTGAGTGTGCCCATTCGCCCGGTGTAGGGATGCCTTCCCGCCTCTACGATATCGCGGCAGGTGAGGAGCTCGGTCCGGGGGCGATCTGTCAGCATAACGGCAAGGTTCCTTGCGAACTCCGCCGTCTTCCATCGGGAAATCTCCCGCCCGTCGAGCTCGACCGCGCCGGCAAGCGGTGCCAGATGGCGTGTGATGGTTTTCAAGATGGTCGACTTGCCCGAGCCGTTCGGCCCGATGAGTGCCACGACGTCGCCCGCGCGAACCTCCAGATCGACGCCTTCGACTACGACCTTCTTGTCGTAGCCCGCCGACAGGTCGCTTATGCGGAAAAGCGGCGCTCCGTCAGCCTGCGTTTCGACCGGGGTTTCGAGGTTCGACTCCGCTCGAAGGAGGCGTTCCGCGCGCAGTTCCGCACGAGCCGAAAGTGCCTTCTGGCGCTTTCGTGCGAGCTCAGGACTGGCCAAGCATGGAATGTTCCCTCCGAGCGTTTTGGTCCGCGGCACGAATTCCCCCATCTACCTCACCCGCTTCTTCAACATGAGTGCAATAACCACCGGCGCGCCGAAGATGGCGGTGACGGCGCTGATGGAAAGCTCGACGGGGGAGAACAGCGTGCGCGCGATCAAATCGCAGCCCGCGCAAAAGATGGCGCCTCCCAAGAAGCACGCAGGAATCACGCGGATAGGCTTCGACGACTTCAGCGCCGACTTAACGAGATGCGGAACCGCGATGCCTACGAACGACACCGGACCAGCGAACGCGGTCACGCAGGCGGAGAGCATGCTCGCTAGAAGGACGAGCACCACGCGGAAGCGTGCGACGTTCACGCCGACGCTTTTCGCGTAGGCTTCTCCCAGCTGGAAGGCGGAAAGGGGCTTCGATATCGCGAATACGCATGCGCTCACGGTGATCACCACGACCGCGATGACCGCGATGTCGTCCCAGCTCGAACCCGAGAAGCTACCCAAAGACCAGTTGTGCAGGTTCACGATGGACTGGTCGTCGGCGAAGGCGATGAGGAAGTTCGTCGCCGCCGAGCAGATGTATCCCACCATGACGCCCGCCACGATGAGTATGGCCATGGAACTTATGCGCCGTGCGATGAGGAGCACGAAGCCGATGGTGATAAGCGAGCCCAGAAACGCTGCGGCCACCATGGCCGGCGAGGACATGGCCTGGTTCGCGCCCAGAAGTACGATCATCGTAAGCGCGACGACGAACTTTGCGCCCGAGGAGACGCCCAAGATGAACGGGTCGGCGATGGGATTGTTGAAAAACGTCTGCAGCAGGAACCCGGAGAGCGAAAGTGCCCCGCCGAGAAGCACGGCTGAAAGCACGCGCGGCAGGCGAATCTCCCAGATGACTTGGCTTTCCATGGAATTGGCCGCGCCGCCCGAAAGGATGCCAGGGATGTGGTCTGCGGGCACGAGCACGCTCCCGATGCACAGGTTGGCCCCGACGAGCACGATGAGGGCAACAGCGAGCAGCGCCGTCACGACGCGACACCGCGCGGCGCGCCCCGATTCGTCGTATGTCATGGAAAGTCGGCTTTTCATGGTGCTAGCCGAGCTTCCTCAGATAATGGAAGTCGCTCGCGTCATCGCCGGTGAACGCCCCGTGCAGTTCGTCGATAATGTCGGCGGTAGAAGTCATCTGCTGGTACATGTCGGCGCTTGTGACCCAGACGTTGCCGTTCTTCACGGCTTTGAACTGCGACAATAGCGCGTTTTTGCCTACGAAGTCGTTCAAGGTGGCAACCGATTCGTCGATGGTGCCGTTGTAGACGATGATGTCGGCATCCTTCGCCGTCGCGTAGAAGCGCTCCATTTCGAGCGTTACTGACGAACCTGACGTCGACGCCGTCTGCGCGTCATCGAGCGCGTAGTTGCCGCCTGCAAGCTCGATCATCTGCGCCACGTAGTCGCCCGCCCGCCGCGTGACGGCGGCCCCGTTCGAGTTAATGTAGAAATACGCCACGGTTTTACCTGACGACGCGAGCCCCGACGTTTGCTCGACGCGGGCCTTCTGCTCGTTGAACAGGTGCGCGGCCTCGTCTTCCTTGTCGAACAGGACGCCGAAAAGCTTAATCCACTCGACGCGCCCGAGTGCTTCGGGCTCGCTCGACGACTGTTCGGTGAGCACGACGAGCCCGAGTTTCTGCAGCTTTTCCTTCACATCGGGTGTGTGGTTGATCATGGTGTTTTCGATGGCGAGCGTGCAGCCCGAGGCCGATATTCGCTCGTAGTCGGGCGCGCTGTACTTGCCGCCGTAGGCGATCGCCCCACTTTCGAGTGCGCTTTTGAAGCCCGCGACCGAGCAATCGTCGGCCTTCGTGCCCGACATAATGATATTGTCGTTCGCATCGAGCGCGTCGACCAGGCACATCGTCGCCGACGACACGAGGTACACCTTGTCGGCGGGGCGCCTTATGACCGCGATGTCGGAGCTCAACCCATCAGGTACCTTCGCATCTTGCGGCACCACGAGGAAGCGCTCCCCGTTCGAAATGCAGATAAGCCGCAGGCCGCCTTCGAACTCGTCGACAGTGAAGTGTTCGGCGTATTCAAGCTGAAACGTCCCCGTCGGCTTCCAGCCGCAGCCCAAATCGGCGTTGTGGAAGTCGGCCGCGGCGCTTGAAGCCGTTCCCGCAGGGGAGCCGCCGCTTGCTTCGTCGCCCGATTTCTCCTTCATGGTGGATGAGTCGAAGTGGATCGTGTAGTCGATGGTGTGCGGCGTCGACATGGCGACGGTCTCGGCCGACACGGCGATGTCCTCGTCGAGCGTGACGGGTATCTCGAACGTGGAGTTGCCGCCGTCGTTTATGGGCGCGTAGTCCACGCCGTCGACGGTCATCTTGTCGTAGTTCGAACTCGACCAGGTGATGGTCGCGGTGTAGGTGTCGCCATCCTTCACAATTGTGGTTGGTGAGGCGATGCTTGCGCGCCCTGACCCGCCGGAGAGCGAGACGCTCACAGTGTATTCCTGAGAGCCCGTCGTGGCACCGGTCGCGTTCGGGCTCGCACTGCACCCCGCGAAGGGAAGCGCGAGCAGGGCGACGAGAACGCAGGCGATCGCGCGCGCCGCGATTCTGTGGCGCTTTCTGTTTTCCCCCTTGGGAAGAATCGACCGCATGGCGTTACTTCAGTGCGTCGGCGCGCAGATCGACGCCGGCGGATTCGAACACGAGCGTGCGGTCGTACCACTGCTCTTTTCTAATACTCCACGCGGCGCAGGCGGTGTCCTCGTCGAGCGCTTCAACGGGCACGTCGTAGGTGTACTTGCCTTCCGCGTTTTCCACATAGGGGATGAAGTCGGCCTCGCTCGCGGCGGCAGCCTCGTCACTCGTGCCCATGAAGAGCTTGCCGTAGCCCGTGCCGGAAAGCGTCATCACGCAGTGCATGGAGCCGTTTTCCACGATGAGCTGGGCGTCCACAATCCTGAACATGTTCGAGCTGGAATCTACGGTGATCGGATAGGTGCCGTCGGCCACCTTGTCGGCGGTGATGGAGGCAGCGCTTGCGTCCTCGGGCGCATCGGCCGCCTGTTCGGTTTTTTCCTGGGAATCGGCATCGCTTGCCTTTGCGCTGTCGATTGAATTTCCGCCGCAGCCGGCGAGCGAGAACGCGAAAAGCGCCGCCGACAGGGCGAAGGCGAGGGTTTTCTTCAACATGGAGGGGTTCCTTTCAATCGCTTCGACCGTCCGCGCCGTGCTGTGGGTGGGCGGGATGCGAATGCAACGGGCATGCGCCGTCAGTCGGGGAAGGCGCATGCCCGTTGCACGGGGACGCGACCGGCGCCCCCGTGCGCGGCGAGTTTACAGCTTGGCGATGGCGTCGTCCACGTGTGAGACGTAGATGTCGTCGACCGCGACGTTCTGTCCCAGACCCTGGAGCAGGCACGTCACTTCGAAGCCGGCGGCCACGAACTTCGCAGCCCAGCTGTCGGGGTCGGTCTCGTCTGCCATGTCGTTGTTCGCGTGGTCGCCCGCGACCACCATGAACGGCGCGAGCACGGCCTTCTTGTAGCCTGCGGCGCTCGCGGCGGCGATAACATCCTCGCAGGTCGGTTCAGCCTCGACGGTGCCGACGAAGAACTGCGTCAAGCCCTCGTTCTTAAACACTTCCTGCATCTTGGCATAGTCGGCGTTGGAATCGGCTTCGGTGCCGTGGCCCATGAGGCACAGCGCCGTCTTGCCGTCGTCGAAGGACGCCATGTTCTCCTTAATGGCTGCGGCCACCTTCTTGTAGTCGTCGTCGGAGGTGAGCAGCGGGTCGCCGAGCGAGATTTTGTCGAACTTGTCGGCGTACTTGTCGAGCTCGTCTTTCACGTCGGTGTATTCCAGGCCACCCATGAGATGCGTCGGCTGCACGACGATTTCCTTCACGCCGTCTTCCACGCAGCGGTCGAGCGCCTCGGTCATGTTGTCGATCGTGATGCCGTCGCGCTTCTTCAGCTTGTCGATGATGATCTGCGCGGTGAAGGCGCGGCGGATGTCGTAGTCCTGCCAGTACTTCTCGCGGATAGCGTCTTCGATGGCGCCGATGGTGATGTGGCGCGAGTCGTTGTAGCTCGTGCCGAAGCTCGTGACGAGGATGACCGGCTTCACGGCCTTCTCCTTTTCACTCGATTTCTCGGAACTCGCGGAGGTGTTGGAGCAGCCCGCGAGCGCGAATCCGGCGAGCGCGACGGCTCCGGTTGCTGTGGCGCCCATGAAGCCGCGGCGTGACATCTGGTCGGACATGGTTTTTCCTTTCCTCGGTTTGCCGGTCCCCCGGCGACAGTTGCTTGTCGGCACAAGCGAAAGAAAAGCGCACCCCTCGGGGTTCACAAGGAGCTAACGCCACGGCGATGCCGTGAGGAAAAGGCGAAGCAGTCTGGCTTGGGGCGCGAGGCAGTTCGCCCGCGCGTCCTATACAGTAATGTCCCTTGCCCAGGATTCCCACCTGGTTCCCTCCGCAAGCCAGCGCGGGCTGTGCGGGCGCCGCGCCGGTCATTTCCTTTTATCCGATTGTCATATGCTCGTTGCCGAAACTTTTACTATGATAGTGGGCACTTGTGAACGTGTCAAAGCCAGGGCGGGCGGCATTGCGCCTCCTGCCTGCGTATTTGCGCCGATTGCCGCTGCGGGCGCCGTGTTTTGCCCGCTGTGCGAAGGGCGGCGTAAACGGTTGCGATGAGAAACGGGAAGGGAAGGCTCGGATGATTCATATCGTTGGCGCAGGCTCGGGCGCCGCCGACCTTATCACGCTGCGCGGGGCGCGCCTTCTGCGCGCGGCCGACGTGGTCGTTTGGGCGGGGAGCCTTGTGAACCCCGAGCTGCTCGCCGATTGCAAGGAATCCTGCGTCGTCTACGACAGCGCGCACATGACCTTGGAGGAAGTGCTCGACGTGATGTGTGCGGCGGATGCGCGGGGCGAGGAAGTGGTGCGCCTGCACACGGGTGACCCGTGCCTATACGGCGCCATCCAGGAGCAGATGGACGCACTCGACGCGCGCGGCGTGGACTACGAGGTGGTGCCCGGCGTGTCGAGCTTTTGCGGTGCCGCGGCGGCGCTTCGCCAGGAATACACGCTGCCGGGAATCAGCCAGTCGGTCGTGATCACGCGGCTTTCCGGGCGCACCCCCATGCCCGCGGGCGAGGGCATGCGCACCATGGCGGAAAGCGGCTCGACTATGGTCATCTTCCTGAGCTCGGGTATGCTCGCCGAGCTTTCCGCCGAGCTTTTGGCCGCGGGCCGCAGCTCCGATGAGCCGGCGGCGCTCGTGTACAAGGCGACCTGGCCTGAGGAGCGCGTGGTGCGATGCACAGTGGGCACGCTCGCCGACGCGGGCGCGCGAGAGGGCATCGA
>NZ_QSSH01000010.1:0-64118 GCF_003438495.1 Collinsella sp. TF05-9AC | reverse complement strand
GCATCGACCGCACGGCGCTCGTGGTGGTGGGCCGCGTGCTCGGAGCTCGCGGCGGGCTTGCGCACGACGGCGCGCAAGCGGAGTCGTACGAGCGCAGCAAGCTTTACGACCCTTCGTTTGCCACGGGGTATCGGAAGGCGAGCAGCTAGCGTGGCCTTCGAGCACTACATATATACCGGGACGACCCGCCTGCGCTGCGGCTATACCACGGGGAGCTGCGCCGCGCTCGCGGCGAAGGCGGCCTGCGAGATGCTCTTGTCACGAAAGCCCGTCGGCCGCGTGTCGATCGTCACCCCCGGCGGGCTGCCCGTCGAGACGGACGTGGTCGACGCATGCATCGGCGAGGGGTGCGCCCAGTGCGCCGTGCGAAAGGATGCAGGCGACGACGCCGATGTGACCGACGGCGTGCTCGTGTACGCGCGCGTGGAACATGCGGGGTCGGGCACGGGTACCGCGGGCAGCAAGGACGTGCCCGCGCACGAATCGGAAGTTTCCGTCGATGGCGGCGTGGGCGTGGGGCGCGTGACGTTGCCCGGGCTCGAGCAGCCGGTGGGGGCGGCCGCCATCAACGCGACGCCGCGCGCGATGATTACTTCGGCGGTGCGTGAGGTGTGCGCCGCGCACGGCTTTTCTGGAAACATTGCTGTGACGATTTCGGTACCCGAGGGTGTGGCCCTTGCCGAAAAGACCTTCAACCCGCACCTGGGGATAGAGGACGGCATCTCCATCCTGGGAACGACGGGCATCGTCGAGCCGCGCAGTCTCGCTGCCTTGCGTGACAGCATCGAGCTCGAGATTCGGCAGCATGCGGCTATGGGGCGGCGCGGAGTCGTGCTCACGCCCGGCAACTACGGCGGGCAGTTCATCTCGAGGCATTTCCACCTAAACGGTGCGCCGGTGGTCTTCATCTCCAACTTTGTGGGCGATGCGATTGATTGCTGCGTTCGCGAGGGATTCACCAATGTCCTTCTTGTGGGACACATCGGCAAGCTGGTGAAGGTCGCTGGCGGCATCATGGACACCCATTCGCGTACCGCCGACTGCCGCGCGGAGATTCTGGCCTCCCACGCGGCCTTGGCCGGCGCGGGCGCGAAGACCGTGCGCGAGATCATGTCGTCGGTCACGACCGCGGCGGCGCTCGAGGTAATCGAGGCCGCCGGCGTGGGGGACGCTGCGCGCGCTTCGCTCGCTGCGGCAATCGAGGACAGGTTGCGCCGTCGCGCGGCGGGCGCATGCGACATCGCCGCGGTCGTGTTCGACGCCGAGCGCCGCGAGCTTTTCCGCACGTCGGGCGCCGATGCAGTCATCGGGGAATTGGGGGCGACCTATGAGTAAAGGCGTGCTGTACGGGGTAGGCCGCGCAATCGGCTGGCCGGGGACGAAGGTGGTCATGAAGGCGCGCCGCTCGCTTGCGGACATGAAGCGCATCCTTCGCGAGGAGGGCGCCTTCGACGGTGCCGAGCTCGTAGAGGACTGTGGGCTTCCGGGCGAGCGCGTGTACCGCTCGCTCGACGATGTGCCCGATCGGGGCAGCTACTTCTCGACGATGGTGGTGCGCTAGATGAGGGTTTCCTGCATAGCGTTCACTGAGAGGGGGTATGCGTTGGCGGAGCGCACCGCACGCGCGCTTTCCGATTGCGCGCAGACAGGTGAAGATGACCCTGGCTGGGACGTTTCCGTTTCGCGCGGGTTCGGCGAGGGGAAGGTCGACCTGCGCGCATGGACGGCGCTCGCGTGGGAAGCGTCGGACGCGCTTCTGTTCGTGGGCGCGGCGGGCATCGCCGTGCGGGCGATCGCGCCGCATGTCGCCTCGAAGGCAAACGATCCCGCGGTTGTGGCGATCGACGAGGCGGGGCGCTTTGCCGTCCCGCTTTTGTCGGGGCATTTGGGCGGTGCGAACGAGCTTGCGCAAACTGTGGCACGCGCGGCAGGGGCCATCCCCGTCATCACCACGGCGACCGACGTCCGCGGCGTGTGGGCGGTGGATACGTGGGCGCGCTGTGCGGGGCTCCCCGTTTCGAATCCCGAGGCCATCAAGCGAGTGTCGGCGCGGCTGCTTTCTGGCGGGCGCGTGGCGCTCTATTCCGACATGCCGATTTCGGGACAACCGCCTGAGGGAGTTGACATTGCGTCCGACCGCGCTCGGGCCGATATCGTCGTGTCGCCGTTTGCTGGCGCGAATGAAGGTGCGTCCGTTCGCGTGGCGGAGACAACGGGCAAGGTCGTGCCCGCCGGTGAGACGGGGAAGCCGGCGGGCGTGCGGGCGCAGGCGCCTGCGCCCGAGCCGCTTCGCCTTGTCGTGCCCTGCATCGTTGCGGGCATAGGGTGCCGTCGCGGTGCGTGCGCCGAAGCGATCGAGGAGGCGTTTCTTCTCGCGTGCGGGCAGGCGGGTATCTCGCCTTCGGCCGTGCGCAAGGCGGCGACGATTGACGTGAAGGCGCACGAGGAGGGTCTGCTCGCCTTCTGCCGCGCGCGCAATATTCCGCTTGCGACGTATTCCGCAGATGAGTTGTCGCAAGTCGAAGGCAGCGTTTCGCCATCTGATTTCGTGCGCGCGACGGTGGGGGTTGACAACGTGTGCGAGCGCGCGGCGCTCGCGGACGGGGGCAAACTTATCTTCCCGAAGCTCGCTCATGGCGGCGTAACCGTCGCGTTTTCCAAGGTAACTATCGAACTTTCGTTTAAGGAGCGGTGATGGGAAAGCTCTTCGTGGTGGGGATCGGCCCGGGCGGCCCCGACGGCATGACGATTGCGGCCCGGCGCGCGCTCGAGGCGGCCGACATCGTTGTGGGGTACACGAAATACGTGGAGCTCGCGCTCACCGCCGTGCCCGACGCGGCGCATCTCGCGACGCCGATGATGCACGAGGTCGAACGGTGCCGCCTGGCGCTTTCGCGCGCGCAGAGCGGAGAAGCCGTGGCGCTCGTGTGCAGCGGTGACGCGGGCGTGTACGGCATGGCGAGCCCCGTGCTGGAGCTTGCGGAGGACTACCCCGATGTAGACGTGGAAGTTATCGCCGGGGCCACCGCGGCTCAGAGCGGGTCGGCGGTGCTCGGCGCCCCGCTTGCCCACGACTTCGCGGTCGTGTCGCTCTCCGACCTGCTCACGCCATGGGAGGTCATCGAGCGCAGGCTCGCCGCCGTGGCGAGCGCCGACTTCTGCATCTGTTTGTACAACCCGCGCAGCAGAAAGCGCGCCGACAGGCTCTTGCGCGCGGCGAAGATTATGCTCGAATGGAAGGCCCCCGACACGCTCTGCGGCTGGGTACGCAACATCGGGCGCGAGGGGCAGCAGTCGGGCATGTGCAGGCTCTCTGAGCTGGGGGAGATCGACGCCGACATGTTCACCACCGTGTTCGTCGGCAACGCGGACACGAAGCTCGTAGGCGGCCGTATGGTCACGCCGCGCGGGTATCGGGAGATTCCATGCGAAAGGTAACGATCATCGGGGCGGGGCCCGGAAACCCCGACTTGCTCTCGCGCGCGGCGCTCGACGCGATCGACATCGCCGACGTGGTCATCGGTGCTCATCGCGCGCTTGCCGGCATCGACGTGCCGCCCGACGCTGTGAGATGCGAGCTCGTGAAGACGGCGGACATCGTCGCCGCGCTCACCGATGCGGCGTCGTGGCAGCGCGCCGTGGTCGTGATGACGGGCGATGTGGGGCTGTTCAGCGGCGCGCGCGGCCTGGTGGAGGCGCTCTCCGGCGACGCGCGGGTGGACGTGCGCGTCATTCCCGGCATAAGCTCAGCGTCGTATCTCGCCGCGCGCCTCGCGCGTCCATGGCAGGATTGGCGCTTCGCGAGCGCTCACGGCGTGGCGTGCGACATCGTGGCCGAGGCCGAGCGCGCAGGTGAGCTCTTCCTCGCCACGTCGGGCGGGGAAGATCCCTCGCGGCTTTCGGGCGAGCTTGGCCATGCGGGCTTCGGGGACGCGCGCGTGACGGTGGCCGAGCGCCTGTCGTACCCCGACGAGCGCATCACCTGTGCGACCGCAAGTGAAATCGCAGGTCAGACTTTCGACGACTTGAACGTGATGCTTATCGATTTCGCAGGTGGCGCCGGGTCGTCTGCGGGCTCTAGCGCAGCCTCCGAGGCGCCGGCCGGCGCGTCTGCGCGCGCGGCGGCTTCTTCCGCGGCGGACTCTGCGGGCGCATCCCGCGCCGCGAGCTCTCGCTGGCCGTACGCTTCCTCGGGCATTCCCGACGAGCTCTTCATCCGCGGCGACGTTCCCATGACCAAGCAGGAGGTGCGCGCCGTCGCGCTCGCGAAGCTGCGCCTTACCGCTACCGACACCGTGTGGGACGTCGGAGCCGGCACGGGGAGCGTGTCGATTGAGGCGGCGCTCGTCGCGCGAGCGGGGTCGGTATGGGCGGTCGAGCGCAACGCGGCCGGCGTGCGGCTCATCCGAGAGAACGCGGATGCATTCGGGTGCGGCAACGTACATGCGGTCCCCGGTGTCGCCCCCGAAGCGCTCGCGAAACTGCCCGTCCCCGACGCCGTGTTCGTCGGCGGGAGCGCGGGCGAGCTTCCCTCTATCGTGGAGGCGGCGCTCGAGAAGAACTCGCAGGTTCGCCTGTGCGTGCCATGCGTCACCGTTGAGACGCTCACCGAGGCGTGCGCGCTTCTCTCGGGTTCGCGCTTTAAGGGGTTCGAGGCGTGCCAGGTGTCGGCCGCCCGCGCCGAGGCTGTAGGCTCGCACCATCTTATGAAGGCGCAAAACCCCGTGTTCCTCGTCAGCGCGCGTGGTGCGGGTGGGGAAGGCGGCGCCCGGTGAGCTCGACCATCCCGCGTTTCATGGTCGCTGCGCCCTCGAGCGGGAGCGGCAAGACGGTCGTTACGTGCGCGCTCCTGCGCGCGCTTGCGCGCCGCGGCCTCGCATGCGCGGCCTTCAAATGCGGCCCCGACTACATTGACCCGCTCTTTCATCGCCGCGTCGTGGGTGCGTGCTCGGGCAACTTAGACGGCTTCTTCACCGACGCCCCGACGCTGCGCGCCCTGCTCGCACGCGGCGCCGCGGGCGCGGATGTCGCGGTGCTCGAGGGGGTCATGGGCTTCTACGACGGCATGGCGCCCGGCGTGGCTGACGCGAGCAGCTACCAGGTTGCGCGCGACACGGAAACGCCGGTCGTTTTAGTGGTGAACGGGCGCGGAGCGTCTTTATCGCTCGCCGCCGTAATCCGCGGCATCGCCGAGTTCCTGCCTTGTGCGAACGTGCGCGGCGTCGTGCTGAACAAGACGAGCACCGCTGCCTGCGCCTACGCGGCGCCTGCGATCGAGAAGCACACGGGCGTCGCGGTTTTGGGGAATATCCCCGCCGACGATGCGTTCTCGCTCGAAAGCCGGCATCTGGGGCTTGTGACCGCCGACGAGGTCGAGCAGCTCTCCGCGCGCATCGACAAGATGGCCGAGCTGGTGGAAAAGAGCGTCGACGTCGACCGCTTGCTCGAAATAGCGGCGACGGCACCCGATATCCGCGAGGAACCTTACCGGTTGGAGCCGATCGCGGGGGCGCGGCCCATCGTCGCCGTCGCGCGTGACGAGGCGTTCTCGTTCTACTACGAGGAGAACCTGCGAGCGCTCGAGGATCTGGGTTGCGAGCTGGCCTTTTTCAGCCCCCTGTGTGATAGCGAGTTGCCCCGGGGGACAAGCGCCCTCTATCTGGGGGGCGGCTACCCGGAGCTCCATGCGCGGCAGCTCTCCGAGAACGCGCCGATGCGCGAGGCGGTGCGGCGCGCGGTGGAATCCGGCATGCCGACGGTCGCCGAATGCGGTGGGTTTCTGTACCTACAGCGCGAAATCGCCGATAGCGAGGGGCGGTGCTGGCCTGTTGCGGGCGCCCTTGAGGGCGCAAGCGAGAACGGGGGAAGTCTGTCCCATTTCGGGTACGTGGAGCTCACTTCCCAACGCGACGGGCTCTACGGGCCGCGCGGCACACGCATCCGCGCGCACGAGTTCCACTACTGGCAGTCCACCTGCCCGGGCGGCGACTTCTGGGCGCAGAAGCCCCGGCGCGACAAGGGCTGGCCGTGCATGACGACCACCCCGTCCCTGGTTGCGGGCTTCCCGCATGTGTACTATCCTGCGAACCCCGACGTTGCGCGCGCGTTCGCGTCTGCCGCAGCGTCGTTCGCAGAGAGGAGACGGCATGGCTGAAGCAACCGAAACCGCGCTTGCCTGCATCCGCGAGGAAGTCGAGCGCGCGTTCTCGTCGGCGCCGGGCTCCGTGCTCGAAGCCGCGCTCTCCCGGATCGCGCCCGCAGACGAGTGCGCCCGCGCCGCCGCGTACGCCGCGTGGGACTCCATCGCGCACCCCTTGGGGGGATTGGGCGACTTTGAAGACGCCGTCGCGTGTATCGCCGCAGCTCAGGGGAGCGCCGAGGTGGCCGAGTTTCCCCGTGCGCTCGCGGTATTCTTCTCCGACAACGGGGTCGTTGCCGAAGGCGTGTCGCAAAGCGGGCAAGACGTGACGCGAGCCGTCGCGCGCAACATGTGCGAGGGGGCCACGAGCGCCTGCCGCATGGCGACGTTCGCGGGTGCCGAGGTCGTGCCCGTCGACGTGGGTATGGCCCGGGGCATAGAAGACGCGCGCATGGTGCGCGCGAACTTGCGACGGGGGAGCGGCAACATCGCGCACGGCTCCGCTATGTCTCGCGATGGGGCCGTGCGCGCGATCGAGGTCGGAATCGCCGTCGCGTACGGGCTCGCCCGCGCCGGCGTGCGCCTTCTCGCCGCGGGCGAGATGGGCATCGGCAACACGACCACCTCGGCGGCGGTGGCCGCAGTGCTCATCCGGGCGGACGCGCGGAGCCTCGTCGGGCGCGGCGCGGGGCTCTCGGACGCCTCGCTCGGGCGCAAGCGTGACGTGGTCGAGCGTGCTATCGACGCGAACTCGCCCGATCCCGCCGACCCGATTGACGTGCTCTCGAAGGTGGGCGGCTTCGACATCGCGGCGATGTGCGGCTTCTACCTGGGGGCCGCGGCCTCGAAGGCGCCGGCGCTCCTCGACGGGGTCATATCCTGCACGGCGGCCCTGTGCGCGGCGCGCCTGTGCCCCAATGTCTTGGGCTACCTCGTGGGCACCCACGCATCAAGTGAACCCGCAAGCCAGGAGCTTCTTCGCGAGCTCGGCATAAAGGCACCCCTCGACGCAGGCATGCACTTGGGCGAGGGCGCGGGCGCCATGGCGTATCTGCCCCTTCTGGATTCGGCGCTGCGCGTGTACCGGGATGGGAAGACGTTCACGGCGACTGGCATGGCTGCTTACGAGCATTTCGAGGCTGGGAAATGATGGTGACGTTCGTTATCGGCGCCGCAGCGAGTGGCAAGAGCGCCTATGCCGAGTCCCTGTGCCTCGGGCACGACGGCCCCCGCGTGTACCTGGCAACGATGGAGCCCTTCGGGGAAGAGGGCGCCCGCCGCATCGCGCGCCATCGGGCGCTGCGCGAGGGCAAGGGGTTTTCCACCCTCGAGCGCACGCGTGACGTGGGCGCCGCAGCGTCCGGGCTTCCGTGCGGCTGCACGCTTCTTTTGGAGGACGTGGGCAACCTGGTTGCGAACGAGCTCTTCGCGGAAGGCGGCTTGTCCCCACGTGACCCCGATGCTGCGGCGCGCGAGGTGCTCGGAGGCATCGAACGGCTCGCTCAGGCCGCTGCGCATACGGTGGTGGTCACCGTCGACGTGTTCGCCGATGGGATGCGCTACGATGAGGGGACCGAGGCATGGAGGCGCGCGCTCGCGCGCGTGAACGCGGGCGTGGCGGCGCTGGCCGACCGCGCAGTCGAAGTGGTATTCGGGATTCCCGTGTGGATGAAAGGCGAAGGACCTACAAGGTGAAGATAGCAGAGGCAATCGGCGCGGCGTTCGGAACGTTCTCGCGCATCCCCGTCCCGAAATCGGCCTGGACCGATTTCGGATCAACCCATGCGCTTGCCGCGTTTCCCCTGGTGGGCCTTGCGGAAGGCTTCCTCATGACGGCGTGGGGGTACGTGGCGAACCTGCTCGGCGTACCCGCGACCATCGTCGCGGCCGTGCTCGCGGCGCTGCCTGTGGCGGTGACGGGAGGCATCCACCTAGACGGGCTCTGCGACACCTCCGATGCGCTTGCAAGTTGGGCCCCGCGCGAGCGAAAGCTCGAGATCATGCACGACCCGCGGGCGGGCGCCTTCGGGGTCATCGGTGTTGTCGTGTACCTTATTCTGCAGTTTTCCCTGTTCACCGCGCTGCCGCTTACGGCGGGGGCGTTCCTCGCGCTTCTGTGCTCGCTCGTGTTCTCCCGTGCGCTTTCGGGGCTCGCCGTAGAATGCTGGCCTGCTGCGCGGGCGGACGGCATGGCCGCGGGACTCTCGCCTGCTAAGAAGCGCGCGGCGATCGTCGTGCCGCTTTGCGCTTTCGCTGCGGCTTCGGCTGCAGGGATGGTCGCGTGCGCTCAGGCCGTCGGCGCCCTTATGGCGGTGGCGGGGCTTTTGGCGCTCGCGTGGTACCGTCATGTTGCCCTGTCCCGCTTCGGCGGGGTGACGGGGGATTTGGCCGGATGGTTTCTGCAATGGGCCGAGCTCGCGATGCTTGCCATGCTGGTGGCGGGGGGTATGCTCCTATGATTCTCGTGGTAGGCGGCGCGCATTCGGGGAAGAGGACCTTCGTGCGCGAAAAGCTCGGGTTCGCGGCGGACGATTTCGTCGACGCGGCGCAGCTTGCGGAGGGCGGCGTGCCCGCGGCTTTTGCCGGCCGTGTCGCGTACCGTGCTGAGGAACTCGTACGCGCGCTCGACGCTGACCGGGCGCTCGAGCGGCTGATTGGCTTCGACGCAGTGATTCTGCCCTTGGTCGGCTCGGGGGTCGTCCCCATGCGTGCGGAAGACGCCCAATGGCGCGAGCGCGCGGGGCGCTTGGGATGCGCGCTTGCTGCGCGCGCCGACGTCGTCGTGCGCATGACGTGCGGGATTCCCCAGGTCATCAAAGGAAACCTTGCCGATGCGCCTCGAGGGACGCAGGACGCGGGCGCGCCTTTGGAAGTCGTCTTCGTGCGCCATGGTGCCACGGCGGGCACGGAAGACCATCGCTACAGCGGGGCGGGCACCGACGAGCCCCTGTCGAGCGCGGGGGAGCGCGCTTTGCGCGAGCTCGCGTTCGATCGTGACGTGTTCCGTGTTATCACGAGCGGCATGGCCCGCACCGACCAGACGGCACGCATCCTCTTCCCGAATGCGGAGCTTATGGCATGCCCCGGTCTGCGCGAGATGGATTTCGGTGACTTCGAGGGGCGAAGCGCCGCCGAGCTTAAAGAGGATGCGCGCTACCGCGCCTGGGTAGACTCCTGGTGCGAGATGCGCTGCCCGCATGGCGAGGGCAAGAGCGATTTCACCCGCCGCGTCGTCGCGGCGTTTCGGGAGGCGTGCGAATCGGAGCTCGCCCAGGGGAGTGGGCGCGCCGTCTTCGTCGTTCACGCGGGTACCGTGAAAGCGCTGCTTTCCGAGCTTGCTGTCCCGAAAATGGAATACTTCGACGTGCATACCGAGCCGGGCGGCGCATGGGCCGCCACCTGGGATGGGCGCTGCCTTCTCGACGTTCGCCCCGCTTCGGGGGGCGATGTCCTGTGATGACGATTCTTGCCGTCGCCGCCGGGTTCGCGGCCGACCTTGCCTTCGGCGACCCGCGCTGGCTTCCCCATCCCGTCGTCGCCATGGGGCGCGCGATCACGTGGGCCGAAGGCCGCCTGCGGGGCGCATTCCCGCAAACGTCCGCGGGCACGCGCGCCGCAGGGCTTGTGCTCGCCGTGGCGCTTCCGCTTGCGTGTGGGCTTTTGACCTGGGGAATCCTGCATCTTTGCGGCATGGTTCACCCCGGCTTGCGCTTCGTGGCCGAGGCATGGGCGAGCTATCAGATTCTCGCGACATGCGAGCTGCGCCGCCAGAGCCTGGCCGTGGCCCGCGCGTTCTCGAAGGGCGGCCTTGTCGCGGCGCGCGAAACCGTCGGGCTCATCGTGGGACGCGACACGTCTGTTCTCGACGAGCAGGGCGTCGCGCGCGCCGCTGTGGAAACGGTGGCGGAGAACGCGAGCGACGGCGTCATCGCGCCGCTTTTCTACCTTATGATCGGGGGTGCGCCCTTGGGTATGGCGTACAAGGCGGTGAACACGCTCGACAGCATGGTGGGCTACAAAAACGAGCGCTACATCGACTTCGGCTGCGCCTCGGCGCGCCTCGACGATGCGGTGAACTGGATTCCCTCGCGCTTATCGGCCCTGCTCATGATCGCCGTGTGCCCGATCGTCGGGCTCGACGCGCGCGGGGCGGCGCGCATCTGGCGCCGCGACAGGCGTCGCCATGCGAGCCCGAACGCGGCGCAGACCGAGTCGGCGTGCGCGGGCGCGCTCGGGCTGCGCCTGGCAGGACCCGCGGTGTATTTCGGCAAGCTCGTTGATAAACCGACGATAGGCGACGCGTCCCGTGAAATCGAGTGGGACGACATCGCCCGGGCGACGAGGCTCATGCTCGCCGCGTCCGTATGCGCGCTCGTCGTCTTCGGCGCCGCGCGCGCGGCGGTCGTGCTCGCCGTGGGGGCGATGGCATGAGGGAAGACCACGCCGCGCCCCGGGCTGCCGGGGGAATCCTGCGCGCCCGTACGCATGGGGGCAGCTCGCAATCGCTCGGCATCGCTTGCGAAGGGGGCGTCTCCGACCTCATTGACTTCTCGGTGAACGTGAATCCGGCAGGCCCCTCGCCGCGCGCCGTCGCCGCAGCTTGCAAGGCGCTTTCTCGAATCGACGCCTACCCCGATAGGGAAAGCCTCGCCCTCGTTCGCGCCCTAGCGCGCGCCCAGGGCATTCCCGAAGATACTATTGTTTGCGGCGCGGGCGCGTCCGACATCATCTGGCGGCTCGCCGCGGCGGTGCGCCCGAAACGCATCGTCGTGTGCGCGCCGACGTTCTCTGAATATGCGGAGGCGGCATCGTACTACGGCGCATGCGTGCAGGAGTTCCCGCTCTCCGAAGCGGATGACTTCGACGTGCCCGCCTCCTTCGCCCGCGCGATCGAGGGGCCGGGAGACGTGGCGTACCTCTGCAATCCGAACAACCCGACGGGGCGCCTCGTCGACCCCCGCGTGATCGACGAGGCGGCTTGCCGCTGCGAGCAGGTGGGCGCGCTGCTCGTCGTGGACGAGTGCTTCCTCGGATTTGCGCCCGACGCCCGCGAAAGGAGCGTGGCCGCACGCGCCGCGTGTTCGCACCATGTGGCCGTGCTCTCCGCGTTCACCAAGCTCTACGGAATGGCAGGGTTGCGGTTGGGGTATCTGATCAGCGGAAACGCCCAACTCATCGAGGGGATTTGCCGGGCGGGGCAGGCGTGGCCCGTCTCCTCGGTCGCCGAGGCCGCGGGCATCGCCGCCCTGGAAGACGTCGAATACGTCTCGCGCACGCGCGATGTATTGGCGGGCGAGCGATCGTGGCTTTCCCACGAGCTCTCCTCGCTCGGGCTTTCCGTCGTGCCGTCGGATGCGAACTTCCTTTTAGTCCGCACGCCGGCGAAAGACATCCCCGAGCGCCTGTATAAACAGGGGGTTTTGGTCCGCACGTGCGACTCGTTTTCGGTACTGTCCCGTTTCTGGTGCCGCGTCGCGGTGCGCACGCGCAAGGAGAACGCCCGGCTTGCGATGGCGTTCAGCCGCGCGCTTCGGGCGGAAGGCGCATCGGGCGAAGGCGAACCCGACGAACGGGGCGGCGCTTCTTGCAGCGACGCTATGGCGGGCGCGGATGGCCGAGGCTCGGCGAAGGAGGTCGATACCCGTGGGTAGGGCGAAGCCCATCATGATCCAGGGCACCATGTCGAACGCGGGGAAGAGCCTGCTTGCGGCGGGGCTGTGCCGTGTGCTTTCGCAGGACGGCCTGCGCGTGGCTCCCTTCAAGAGCCAGAACATGGCGCTCAACAGCGGTGTCACGGCCGATGGGCTCGAGATGGGGCGCGCCCAGATCATGCAGGCCAAGGCGTGCGGCATCGCGCCCGACGTGCGCATGAACCCCATCCTGCTCAAGCCCGAAAGCGACCACCGAAGCCAGCTCATCGTGGCCGGCAAGGCGCAGGGAGCCTTCGCTGCGAGGGACTACTTCGCGCGAAAGAAGGCGCTCATGCCGCAGATTTTGGAGGCGTTCGATTCGCTCGCGGAGGAAAACGACGTCATCGTCATCGAGGGCGCCGGCAGCCCCGTCGAAATCAACCTTGCCGAAAACGACATCGTCAACATGGGGCTCGCGCGCGCCGTGTCCTCCCCCGTGCTGCTCGCGGGCGACATCGACCCAGGTGGGGTGTTTGCCCAGCTCTACGGCACGGTCGCGCTCCTTGCGCCCGAGGACCGCACGCTTTTGCGGGGGCTTGTGGTGAACAAGTTCCGCGGCGATGTGGAAATCCTGCGCCCGGGTTTGGCCCCGCTCGAGAAGATGTGCGGGGTTCCCGTCGTGGGGGTCGTGCCGTATCTTACGCTCGACCTGGACGACGAGGACTCGCTCGCGCCGCGCCTATCTGCCCGCGAGGCGCGCGGCGTCATCGACGTCGCCGTCGTGCGCCTTCCGCATCTGTCGAACTTCACCGACTTCGACCCGCTTTCGCGCGTGCCCGGCGTGGGCGTGCGCTACGTTTCCTCGACGACCGATCTGGGCCGGCCCGACCTGGTGGTGCTCCCCGGCTCGAAGACCACGCTCGACGACGCGCGCTGGCTTGCGGCTAGCGGCATCGGAGCCTGTGTACGCGCGCTTTCGGGCGCGGGCACGCCGGTGCTCGGCATATGTGGAGGCTACCAGCTTTTGGGAGACGAGCTTTCCGACCCGCACGGCAGGGAAGGCGCTGGCACCGCGCGCGGGCTCGGGCTCATCCCTGCAAGTACGGTGTTCAAGGAGGAAAAGCGCCTCGCCCAGTCGGAGCTGCGCATCACGGGCGCCCAAGGCGCGTTCTCGGTGTGGAACGGCATGACGGCGCGCGGGTACGAGATTCACGACGGCGAAACGACCGTCTCTTGCGCCCCTGCGGGCACGATTGGCGGCAAACCAGAAGGCGCGGCCTGCGGAAACGTGTTCGGAACCTATCTCCACGGCCTGTTCGACGAACCGGGGGTGGCGCTCGTCCTCGCACGCTCGCTCGCGCGAATGCGCGGCCTGCCCGAGAGCGTCGTGGGTGCTGCGGGCGCGGCGTCCGCGGCCGATCACCGTGCGCGCGAGTTCGACCGCCTGGCCGACGTCGTGCGCGGGGCGCTCGACATGGAGTATGTCTACCGCATTATCGAGGAGGGCGTATGATCCACGTGTATCATGGCGACGGCAAAGGCAAGACCACGGCGGCGATGGGCCTCGCCCTTCGCATGCTCGCCGCAGGCCGCCGCGTCGTCGTCGTGCAGTTCCTGAAAGACGGCGAAAGCGGGGAGGTGCGCCTGCTCGCCGAGCATTTCGGCGTGCCCGTGTTCGCGGGGAAGGCGTCGGACAAGTTTACCTGGTCCATGACGTCGGAAGAACTTGCCGCGACGCGCGAGCTGCACGATGGGAACCTCGCTTCCGCGCTCGCCGAGCTCGAGGGCGCGCAGGAGGGGCTGCTCGTGCTCGACGAGGCGCTCGACGCGCTTTCGAAGGGGCTTGTCGACGAGGCGCTCGTGGACCGCGCGCTCGATATGTCCGCGCGCGGCGTCGAAGTAGCGCTCACCGGGCGCGCGCCTTCCCGCAAGATCGTGGAGAAGGCCGACTACATAACCGAGATGCGGTGCGAGAAACACCCCTACGAGCAGGGGATAGGTGCAAGGGAAGGAGTGGAGTACTAGATGGATTCCAAGGAGATGGCGCCCGGCGACATCGAGCGGCGCAGCTTCGAGATCATCACCGAAGAGCTCGGCGGCCGCACGTTCCCGCCGCTTGAAGAGCCCGTCGTGAAGCGCGTCATCCACACCACTGCCGACTTCTCGTACGCCGATTCCCTCGTATTCACCCATGACGCCGCGCACTGTGCTCTCGACGCGCTGCGCGCAGGGGCCACGGTGCTCACCGACACGAACATGGCGCTCGCAGGCATAAGCAAGCCTGCGCTCGCAAAGCTCGGCTGCAAGGCCGTGTGCTACATGGCCGACCCTAATGTCGCCGCGGCTGCGCGCGCCGCGGGCACGACTCGCGCCGTTGCGAGCATGGACAAAGCTTGCGGCATCGAGGGTCCGCTCATCGTGGCCGTCGGTAACGCCCCCACGGCACTTCTGCGCCTCGCCGAGCTCATGGACGCGGGGAAGATCGCGCCCGCGCTCGTCGTTGGGGTGCCGGTCGGGTTTGTGAACGTGGTCGAGGCGAAAGAGGAGCTACTCGCGCGACGCGTGCCGGCCATCGTCGCGAGGGGTCGCAAGGGCGGTTCGACCGTGGCGGCCGCCATTATGAACGCGCTGCTCTACCAGATCACGCGCCCAGGCGGCCCGAAGTGACGGCGCCCGCATCCGCGCCGGCGCTGCGCATCTTCGCCGGCACCACCGAGGGCCGCCTTCTGTGCGAATGGGCAAGCGGGGCGGGCATCCCCGCCCGTGCCTACGCGGCAACCGAGTACGGAGGCGAGCTTTTGGGCGAGCTTCCGGGCATCGAGGTGCATGCGAGCAGGCTCGACGAAGCCGACATGGAGCGCGAGCTTTCCGGCGCGCGCATCGTCGTCGACGCCACGCACCCCTTCGCTACGCTCGCAAGCGGCAACATCCGGGCCGCTTCGCTCGCCGTGGGTGCACGATGCCTGCGCCTTGCGCGCCCGGCCGAGGCGCTGCCCAAAGGCGTCGTGTCGGTCGCGTCGATCGCCTGCGCGGCGCGCTTTCTCTCCGAGAACCCGGGTCGCGCGCTTCTCACGACGGGGAGCAAGGAGCTTGCCCCCTACACGCGCGTCTTCGATTTCGCGGAGCGCTTCTTCGTGCGTGTGCTCCCGCTGCCCGGTGCTATAACGAAGTGCATCGACGCGGGGTTTTCGCCGTCGCACGTCATCGGCATGCAGGGGCCCTTCACCCGCGAGCTCAACGAGGCGATGCTTCGGCAGGTGGGCGCCCAGTGGCTTGTGACCAAGGACTCGGGAACCGTAGGCGGCACGGCCGAGAAGCTCGCCGCCGCGCGCGACGTGGGAGCGCGTTGCATCGTGGTCACCCGTCCCGCCGAGGGAAGCGGGGCCCTTTCGCTTCGGGAAGTGGAAGACGCGCTCTTACGGGAGTTCGCGCGCTAGGCGCTCGCCGCGCATGCGTGCCCTCCCGCCTGCGAGGAGGAGCGCCCCGAGCAAGCTCGAACCGTACAAGACCGTCATCCGTCAATAGCTCGAGGACGACGCCCGGAACTGGCGCAAGCAGCCCTTCAATAAGTTGCGGTGAAATAGTGTCTGTTTTTGCTGCTAGATAGCATATTCAGTCCCTAATTCACCGCAACTTGTTGGTGGTGGCTTACTGGTAGCGTAGGCACTCCACCGGGTCGAGCTTTGCTGCGCGGCGAGCGGGGTAGAAGCCAAAGATTACACCGATGCCGACGGAGACGGCGAAGGCCAGCAGCACCGTGGCGATTGAAAAGCTCGGTGTGATTTGCCCGCTGGCTCCGAGCTCGCCAAGAATCCCGGATCCGGAGGCAAACATCGCGAGGCCCCAGGCTAGCAGATAGCCTATCAGGACACCCAACAGTCCGCCGGTGACGCACAGCGCCGAAGACTCGGCCAAAAACTGCGCGGTGATATCGCGACGACTGGCGCCCAGAGCACGGCGAATACCGATCTCGCGGATGCGCTCAGTCACGTTGGTGAGCATCATATTCATAATGCCGATACCGCCGACAAGCAGCGAGATGCTGGCGACAGCGCCCATGATGAGCGAGAATGCGCCCATAAAGGAGTTGAGTGCATCGATGGCGCTTTTCATGGATGTCGCCGATACACTGTCGTACTCATCCTCCTCCTCGATGTCCTTCATCGCGCGCACCTTGGACTCGATGGTCTTACAAAGCTCATCCATGTCCGTGCCCTCGGCGGCAAGTGCCGTCACGCTGGGGAATGAAGGATTCTCGTCGCTAAACAGCCCGGAGATGGTTTCGCGTGGCATATACAGCGTGAGCGAGCCCATGGAGTCGCTGCCGCCATCAATCACGCCTACAATCTGCACCTCGCCGTTGGAAACCTTGATGGTTTTCCCCAGCGCATCCTGTTCGTTGCCGTAAAGCTGATCGGCGCCGTTGCGGCTGATGAGCGCCACGCGCGAGCCTGATTGGGACTCGGCCTGGGAATAGGTGCGCCCCGCAACGAGCTTGCTGGCCCCCACGGCGTCGAGCATGTCGCTATCGACACCTTGTGCCATGACGGTATAGCTTTTATCGCCGGTCTTGTACTCGGTATACGCGCTGTCGACAATGCCGATCTGCTCTATCTGCGGCACCAGTTTTTGAAGCTTCTCGATGTCCGACTCGGTGAGTTCTTGCGACGAATAGATTTGCACCATGCGTGCCGCATTGAGGCCCAGGCTGTTGACCAAGCTGTTTTGGATGCCGCCGATGAGCGAAGTCATGGCGATAACCGAGGCGATGCCGATGACAATGCCCAAGATGGTGAGCAGGCTGCGCCCCTTGTTGGCTTCGAGCGAGTGAAGTGCTTCCTGGATGAGATCGCGGGCGCTCATGCCATCTCTCCTTTCGGCGGGTTGGCGGAGGCGGAAATCATGGGCAGGCTATCTACGGCGCTGCGCAGGGTCCGCGGTGCATGTGGAATATACGCGCCGTCGTGAATGCGACCGTCGCGGATGGTCACGGCACGGTCGGCCTCGGCGGCGATGCCGGGGTCGTGTGTGATAAGCACGATGGTCTTGCCGCGCTTCTGGAGCTTATGGAAGGTCTCCATCACAAGCGCTCCGGTAGCGGAGTCCAGGTTTCCCGTCGGCTCGTCGGCCAGAATGATGGGCGGGTCATTGACGAGGGCGCGCGCGATTGCGACGCGCTGCATCTGGCCGCCCGAGAGCTCGGATATGCGGTGGTCCCAGTGGTCGACCGGTAGCGTGACGGCCTGCAGCGCGTGCACGGCGCGCATTTCGCGCTGGCTACGGGGCACATTGGTGTAGGCCAGCGGCAGCATGACGTTTTCGATAACCGACAGGCGCGGCAGCAGGTTGAAGCTCTGAAAGACAAAGCCAATGCTCAGGGCGCGGACTTCGGTCAGCTCGTCATCATCGAGCTCGGCCACGTTGAGCCCTTGCAGGTAGTAGTCGCCCGCCGTCGGCTTATCCAAGCAGCCGAGGATGTTCATGAGCGTCGACTTGCCCGAGCCCGAGGGGCCGGTAATGGCCACGAACTCACCGGGATTTACCGCCAGGCTCACGTTGTGCAGGATGTGGGCGCAACCTGCCTCGCTCACAAAGATGCGGTGCACGTTGCGGATGTCGATAACGGGACGCATTACATGTCCTCATCGGCAGACATACTGCCCGAATCCGCGCTGTAGCCGCCGTCAGCCGTTGCGTCCGCTCCGGTGTCCATGACGAGCGTATCGCCATCGCGCAGCTTGGTAACCGGCACGTTGGGGTTGATCTCGTTGCCCTGGTCGTCGCGCTTGACCTGTGTCTTGCCGACTACGGCTTCGTTGTCGTTTTGCGTCACGACGGCCACCTTCACGCGATGGGTTTGCTTGCCCTCGTCATCGGTTGCCACGTTGACGTAATAGTGTTCGCCGTCTTCGGTCATGAGCGCCATCGTCGGCACCATCACCACGTCGTCGAGCTGCTCGGTCACCACCGATACCTCGGCCGTCATGCCCGGCTTCAGGCGCGCGTCGGGCGCCTCGATGAGGATGTCGACGTTAAAGGTTACGCTGCCGCCGCCGTTGGCGGCATCGGAGTTTGCCACCGACGCGATAGCCGTGACGGTGCCCTGGCTCACGATATCGGGAAACGCGGGATACGTGACGTTGGCGCTCTGTCCAACGGCGATCTTGGCGATGTCCTTTTCGCCCACCTGCACGGTCACCTTCATCTTAGATAGGTCGGCGATCTGCATGCACTGCTTGCCGCCGCTCGTATCGCTTTCGCCCATGATCATGCCGCCTGTTACCGTGGCGCCCACCTTGGCGTTGAGCTCCACGATGCTACCCGAGCTCGGGGCCGTGACCGTGCGACTGGCGGCCTTGGCGTTCGCCTGATCGAGGTTTGCCTGGGCCGATGCGAGGCTGCGCTGCGCGGCCGATACGGCGTTCGTGTCCGCCGATGCGGCGGAGACGCCAGCCGCTGCGGAAGCTCCATCGGCGTCCGTCGTCGGGGTGGCCTGCGCGGCGGTTGCGGCTTTCTGCGCGTTGGCGAGGTCTTCCTGAGCGGCTGCAACTGCACGCTGCGCCTCGGCAACGTTGCGATCGAGCTCGTCGTTTTTAATGGTCATAAGCACGTCGCCCTCGTTGACGGATTGGCCTGCCTGCACGTTGATCGAATCGACCGTGCCGTCGACAGAAGGGGAGACCACTGAGGACGAAATGGGTTTGAGCTGGCCTTTCGCCTCGACCGTTGAGCTAAACGTGCCCTCGGTCACCATGTCGGTCACAGGCCCGCTAGCGCCTTGTGGCTGCGCATTGATAACCAGGGTTGCGACAATGGCAATGAGCGCGATGGCACCCACGACGCCGGCGGCAATACCGCGTCGAATCAGCTTTTTGCGTCGACGTTCGGCGCGTTTTGCCTTGAGCTTGGCGTAGGCCTCTTCATCGGAAATCTCGGCCGTATCGTTCGCGCGTCCGCTCTGCTTGTCGGCATGTACGTTTGTAATCAGAGGAATCGTTTCGGTGGCACCTTCGGGCGTGCGCTCGGTATCATCTGGGCCCGGGGCGATCGTGGGGACATTCGGCATAGCGTCTCCTTTATAGAAAGAATCTCGATAATTATAAGCGCCCACCGGTTGGGGCGGGCGCATAGAACGGTTTCTTTCGGAACTGTTAGATTGGTCGCAGCGGTTCCACGTTGTAGGAATGCGCGCGTTGCACTACGAGTGGACAACCACGCATAGGCCGACTTTGATGCAGTCGTGAAGTGCCTTGGCGTCGGCCAGGCGCAGGTTGATGCAACCGTGGCTGCCGCACCACTTGTACGACTCGGCATTATCGAAGCTCTTGTCGTTTTGCCAGGTGGCGTCGTGGAAGCCGATCATATTGCCCTCGAACGGCATCCAGTAGCTCACCGGGCTCTCGTATTTGGGCTTACCGGTCTCGGGGTCCTTGGCTCCGATCAGGGTGCTGCCGCCGTCGTTGCTGTTGATCTGCCACACGCCCTCGGGGGTGGCGTCTTCGCCCGGTTTGCCGGAAATAAAGTTGGCCTCCCAAACGATATTACCGTTCTCGTCATAGTAGCGCGCGTGCTGCTCGGATAGGTCGACGTCGATATACGCCTTCCAGTCGGGCTCTCCCTTTGCGGTAAAGGTGTCGGCCTTCTGGGAGTACTTGATCTCGATTTCGCCGGTCTGCTTGTTGTTAATGGCGTCCTCGACCTGCTTGGCGAGCGAGCTGCTGTCGATGGACCAACCAAAGTCACCGCCTTCGACGGCGCACTGCTTGCCATCGGCGCGCGTCCACCAGCGAGTGGAGCCCACGGTATTAAAGCCGTTAGCGAGCTCGGCTGCCCAGCTGCTGATCTGCGACGTATCGAGCGTGGGGTTGGCCGGATCGGCAAAGCTGATCCACTGCAATACGGAGCCGCCATCAACCTTGCCGGCATCCTCGCCGTTGAGCTTAAGGGTCACGTTGACGCCCAGGAAGTTGTTGGCGGCATCGCATGCGGCCTGAATCTGATCATCGGTCAGCGTTCCATTGAGCGGCTCATAGGCATCGTTGCCGAGCTTGGAAAGATCTACGGTCTCGGCCAGCGAGGCAAGCTCGAGCTCGACATACTTAATGACATGCTCGCGGTTGAGTTTTTCGTTGGAGCGCGGCTTCTCGACGGTAAACTTGCCGGCCTGCTCGTCATAGGAGCTATTAGCCTCGAACGTGCCCGAACGCCCCTCGTTAAACTCGTCGATGGCGGCGCCCAGATCCTTCTCAAACTTCTTTTGGTCAAAGGTATCGGAGAGCATGGACAGGTCGACGTCTTGATCAAGATCGACTTCGTTGGAGGTAGCGGTTGTTTTGGTCTTGCCGCTTAAGGATTCCACAAGGCGGACCGGCCAAATAAAGGCTTCGTTGTGGTTGATGATCTCTTTTGCGGCAGCTTCGCCATCGACGATGGGTTCATCGGACTCGGGCTGATAGGTCCAGCTAAAGTCATCGCCTGTCACGGCGAGCTTATAGTGCTTCCATGCCGAATTGACCTTGGTGGCGGCAGACGAAGCGTTGGAGAACGAGACGTCGACGCCGGCGATGGTGGTGTTGGGGTAGGCTACCTGCGAAAATGCTACGACGCCTACGATATAGACAATGACGATTAGACCCAGGACGACAAAGAGCGTCGTCTTTTTGCCCGACTTATTGTTGCCGGCGGACTTGCGCGCGGGGCCGCGATCGCCTCGAGCGTGCGTGGGGGGGTGCTTGGGCGCATTACCGTTTGCCTGGTGCTGCTGACGTTGTTGACGCTGCTGTCGCTGTTGGTTCGGGCGTTGGGAAGCGTTTGCCGCACCACGCTGCTGACCGTGGCTCGGCGCGATAGGACGCGGCGACTGAACGCCGCCGGTGTGCCTGCTCGGCTGCTGCGGATCGGGAATCAGTTGAGTTCGATCGTTTTGCGACATCGTATGCATATCCTTCGATTTTCGCCTTGCGGTTCATCGTGTTTTTACTGGGCTTGCATTATAGCGATTGCCCTACTGTTTGTGGTACGGAAACGGTGGCATTCAAAAGAGGTGGGACATTTGTCCCACCTTTGAGTCATTCTTTGCCGTTATCCGCACACACCGCATTTTGCACAGGCCGAAAGTGCGGCCGGAGCCTGCGCGATGCCGCCCTTTGCCGTCTCGCGCAGCGTGGCCGGCAACGCGTGGCCCACCGAGAGCATGACGTGTGCCATTTGGTCAAACGGCACCAGACTCTTAATGCCGGCGAGGGCGAGTTGTGCCGAGCTAAAGGCCGCTGCCACGCCGATGGCGTTGCGGTTTTGGCAGGGCACCTCCACGAGGCCGCCTACGGGGTCACAAACGAGGCCCAGCAGGTTACTCAGTGCGATGGAGCTGGCATCGAGCGCCTGCTCGGGCGTGCCGCCGAGCATCTGCACCAGCGCGGCGGCTGCCATGGCGGCGGCGCTTCCGACCTCGGCCTGACAGCCGCCCTCGGCGCCGGCAACGCAGGCGCTTGTGGTGAGGTTGAGGCCGATTGCGGCGGCGCAGTAGAGGGCATCCATGACCTGCTCGTCGTCGAGCTGCAGGCGATCGGCGAGTGCCAGCACGCAGCCGGGCACAACACCCGCGGAGCCTGCCGTGGGGGCGGCGACGATCACGCCCATGGTGGCGGAGCGTTCGAGCACGGCCATCGCGCGGGCCACGGCGTCGGTCTGGACGGCGCCCATCAGGCTTATGCTCAGATCGTTTCGGCTGGTGGCATCGACAAGCTTTGCCTCGCCGCCGATGAGGCCGCCGAGCGAGCGCTGTGGATTGGAAATGGGGGCTGTGGTCTCTTCGCGCATGACGTCGAGTACGCGGCGCATGGCGGCGACGGCGTGGGCCTCGCCGGTCAGACGCGCCTCACGAACGGCCATGACGGCGCCGATGCTGAGCCCCATTTCCTCGCACGCATCGAGCAGCTGCTCGCCGTCGTCGAAGATTTCCTTGGCCGAGACGCCGGGAGAGAGCGACGAGGCAGAACCGGGGAGCTCGATAAAGGTCGCGTAATCGACATTGTCGAGCTTGCGCAGCATGGGGACGACGGTGTCGTCGGGCGCGCCGTCGGTCTCAAAGACGGAGTAGGCCTGGCCGCCCACTTCGGTGCGGTAGGTGCGGCAGAAGGCGATGTTTACGTGGGCGTAGGCGAGCAGGTTGGTGAGCGCGGCGAGCACGCCGGGGACGTCCTTGTGCGCCACGAAGAGCGTGGAATACATGCCTGAGATGTCGACGCCGACGCCGTTAATGCGGCTGATGCGCATCTTGCCGCCGCCCAGGCTCTCGCCGCGGACCTGTGCCGTGGCGCCCGTGTCGTCGACCATTTCGATGTCGACGGTGTTGGGGTGGATGGAGGCGTCGTCGCCCTTGATGTCAAAGTGATATTCGAGGCCCTGCTCGCGTGCGAGGTCGAAGGCCTGCTTGATGTTCTCGTCATCGGTGTCGAGGCCCAGAATGCCCGCGACGAGAGCGCGGTCGGTGCCGTGGCCGCGGTAGGTGTGGGCGAAGGAGTTCCACAGGCCAAAGGTGACTTTGGTGATGCGGCCTTCCAGCAGGCTGGCGGCAACTTGTGCGCAGCGCAGGGCGCCGGCGGTGTGCGATGAGCTGGGGCCGACCATGACGGGGCCCAAGATCTCGAATGCCGAGGTCGTAGCTAGTGTTTGTGGCTTGCCTGCCATATGCGCTCCTGTTCTATCCCATCGTCCCGAGGGGCGGGGCATACTCTGTCCCGCCGTTCCGAGGGCTTTAGTATTTGGTCGCCTGCTCGGACAGTCCTGCTCGCACGGAGGCCACATTAAGTGGCCTCCGGCTCGTGCGGAACTCGCGATCGACCAAATACTAAAGCCCTCGGAACTTAGGATACATGGTTGGAGTCGCTCTGCTGCGAAATATATCGGCCTATGACCTATTCCATGTCCCAGGTCGGCTCATCTTCACCATCTTTAAATAAAAAAGAAGTACCGGTTGGAGCCGGTACTTCTTTTGGTGCGTTGTTTCTTGGCTGTAGCTTTTGCCGTTAGCTTACAGGCCGCAGGCTGCTTTGAGTTCTTCGACTCGGTCGGTCTTCTCCCAGGTGAAGTCGGCGTCTTCGCGGCCGAAGTGACCGTAGGCTGCCGTCTTTTCGTAGATGGGGCGGCGCAGGTCCAGGTCGCGGATGATTGCGCCCGGGCGCAGGTCGAAGGTCTTCTCTACGGCCTCAACGATCTTGTCCTCGGCGACCTTAGCGGTACCGAAGGTGTCGACCATGATTGAAAGGGGCTTGGAAACGCCAATGGCATAGGCAAGCTCGACCTCGCAACGGTCGGCCAGGCCGGCGGCGACCACGTTCTTGGCGACCCAGCGCGCGGCGTATGCGGCGGAGCGGTCAACCTTGGTGCAGTCCTTTCCGCTAAAGGCACCTCCGCCGTGACGGCCGTAGCCGCCGTAGGTGTCGACGATGATCTTGCGGCCGGTGAGGCCCGTGTCGCCCATGGGGCCGCCCACGACAAAGCGACCGGTGGGGTTCACGTAGATGTCCGCGTTGTCCCACGGCATGTTCTCGGCGGCCATGACCGGGGTGATGACGTGCTCGATGAGGTCGGCCTTGATCTTGCCCATGTCCTCGATCTCGGCGGCGTGCTGCGTGGAGATGACGATGGTCGTGACCTCGACGGGCTTGCCGTCTTCGTAGCGCACGGTGACCTGGGTCTTGCCGTCGGGACGCAGATAGGCGAGGGTACCGTCGTGACGCACGGCGGCCAGGCGCTCGGCTAGGCGGCTTGCCAGGTAGTGTGGCATGGGCATGAGGGTCTTGGTCTCGTTGGAGGCATAACCGAACATCATGCCCTGGTCGCCGGCACCGATCAGGTCGATCGGGTCGGTGGTAGCGCCGGTCTGGGTCCCGAAGGACTCGTCAACGCCCTGGGCGATATCGGGTGACTGTTCGTGGATGAGGCTCATAACGCCGCAGGTGTCGCAGTCAAAACCGAACTTGGCACGGTTGTAGCCAATGCGGCGGATAACACCGCGGGCGATTTCCTGTACGTCGACGTAGGCCTGGGTGCGAATCTCGCCGGCGACGATGACGGTGCCGGTGGTCACGAGGGTCTCGCAGGCGCAGCGGACGTTCTCCACGTTGGCAGGCACGCCGTTGGGGGCGATGTAACCCTGCTCCTGGAGCTCTATTTCTTTGGCGAGGATTGCGTCGAGGACGGCGTCGCTGATCTGGTCAGCGATCTTATCGGGATGACCTTCGGTCACCGACTCCGACGTAAAAACAAAGGACCCGTGTTGGGGCGGGATGGAACGAAGTTCTTCTGACATGATTGTCCTTTCAAAAACGTGTCCCGGCGACCGTTACCATTCCGCCGGGCTCTCTATGCAAGGGCACATCATAGCGCGTAAATCAAACATTCACACCCTTTCCGCACCTACTCATTGGGGACAGACTTAAATGACCAGCCTTACCTAAGTGCCGACAGGTTGCCCAAAGACTGGTCATTTAAGTCTGTCCCCAATGAGTAGGTCGGTGCCCTTTGTGCGGAGGTTGCTTTGATGCTTTATACTGGTGCGGTTAGACATCCATCCTGCAATCGAGGAGATTTCCATGGCATCAGACGTTCGCGTCCGCTTTGCACCCTCACCGACGGGCAAGCTGCACATCGGCGGCGCCCGCACCGCTATCTATAACTGGGCTTTCGCCCGTGCTAACGGCGGCACGTTCATCCTGCGCATCGACGACACCGACCCCACCCGCTCCACCGACGAGAACACGCAGATCATCCTGCGCGCCATGCGTTGGCTGGGCCTGGACTGGGACGAGGGTCCCGAGGTGGGCGGCGATTTTGGCCCCTACGCCCAGACTGAGCGCTTGGACCTGTACAAGCAGGCCGCCCAGAAGCTTTGGGACGAGGGCAAGGCCTATCCCTGCTTCTGCACCAAGGAGCAGCTCGACGCCGACCGCAAGGCCGCGCAGGAGCGCAAGGACCCCTTCCAGGGTTATCAGCGCCGTTGCCGCGATCTTGATCCCGAGGAGGCCCGCCGCCGCATCGAGGCCGGCGAGTCCTACGTCCTGCGCATCAAGGTGCCCGAGGACCGCGGCGATGTCGTCATCCACGACGCCGTTCACGGCGAGGTGACCTTCGACGCCAAGGAGCTCGACGACTTTGTCATCTTCCGCTCCGATGGCACGCCCACGTACAACTTCGCGACAGTCGTCGACGACGCCATGATGAAGATCACCCATGTCATCCGTGGCGACGACCATCTGTCCAACACCCCGCGTCAGGTCATGGTGTACGAGGCCCTCGGCGCTCCCGTGCCCACGTTCGCCCACATCTCCATGATCCTGGGCGCCGACGGCAAAAAGCTCTCCAAGCGCCACGGCGCCACCTCCGTGGAGGAGTACCGCGACGCCGGCTACCTGTCCGACGCCTTCGTCAACTACTTGGCGCTGCTCGGCTGGTCGCTCGACGGCGAGACCACGATCATCCCGCGCGATGTTCTGGCCAGCAAGTTCTCGCTCGACCGCATCTCCAAGAACCCTGCGACCTTCGATCCCAAAAAGCTCGATTGGGTTAACGCTGAGTACATCAACGGTATGTCCGACGCCCAGTTTGCCGATGAGATCATGGTCCCCGAGCTGCACGAGGCGGGTCTCATCGAGGGTAATGTCGAGTACGGCGAGGACTGGATCGACGCGCTTGCCGCTATCGTCAAGCCGCGCACCAAGATGCCGGCCGACGCCGTGACCGTCGCCGCTCCCATCTTCGCTACGGCCGAGACGCTCGAGTATGACGAGAAGTCCGTTAACAAGGGCCTGGCCAAGGAAGGCATGGGCGCCATTCTGGACGCCGCCAAGGCCGCGCTCGAGGGTGTTACCGAGTGGACGGCCGCGAACATCGACGCTGCGCTTGAGCCGCTGCCCGAGCAGATGGACCTTAAGAAGCGCGTGGTGTTCCAAGCTGTGCGCGTCGCCGTATGCGGCAACATGGTGAGCCCTCCGCTGGGTGAGACCATGGCGCTCGTCGGTCGCGACGACTGCCTGGCGCGCATCGATCGCGCCCGCACAATGGCGCTGTAATCGCTGCGCAAACGTATGTATCCGAGCCCCGTTCACTCAGAGCGGGGCTCTTGTTTCTGTAGACGTATGGGATGGGAGGTACAGGGGCCATGGTCGAACAACTGTCGCTGTTTGGTTCGCCGCAACCGGAGGAGGCTCCGGTGAAGTCTGTGCCTGCCGCTGCCTCGGCTCAGCCTAAGCCTGCACCCGAGCCCGTCACCGCCTATGCGAGCGTGGTCCTCGACATCCCGACGCGTGCGCTGTCTGAGCCGTTTGCTTATGGCATTCCCCGGTCCTTTGCCAACGAGGCGCAGATCGGATCCACGGTCCTGGTCCACTTTGGTAACCGTGCGGCCGCGGGCTATATTGTCGACATTGCGCCTGAGCTGGGCGACCTACAAGGCAACATCGCCCTCGACCCCGCACGCATCAAGCCCATCGAGGCTATCCTCAGCAAACCGCTCTTTACTGTCGAGGCTGCCCGTATCGCACGCTGGATGAGCCGCGAGTATGTCGCGACGCTTTCCGAGTGCCTGCGTTTGTTCTTGCCCCCGGGTGGAAGTCCGCGCGTGGTCAAGGGCGATGACGGCGTGTGGACGGTTGAGCGCCCCGCCGTCAAGCCTATCCAAAATCGCTGGGTCATGCTCACGCCCGAGGGTTTCGACTACACGCCGCCCAAGACCGCTGTTCGCCAGCGTCAGCTCATCGAGGCGCTCCAATGCGGCCCGGTCACGACGCGCGATCTCAACCTGCTCTATAACAGCATGTCGGCTACCATCAAGGCGCTCGAAAAGCGCGGCGTCGTGGTGGTGGAGGAGCGTCGCGCCTGGCGTGGCTGCAGCGAGCAGACCACGCTATCCTCGGCAAGCGGCAAGGCACCAGTCGCGCTCACGAACGGCCAGCAGCAGGCGCTCGCGCAGATTGAGCGCGCCCGTCTGGACGCTCATGGCGACGTGGTGCTGGTCGACGGCGTCACTGGCTCCGGCAAAACCGAGGTCTACCTCTCGGCGATTGAGCGCGTGCTGGCGGCCGGCCGTTCGGCCTGCGTGCTCGTTCCCGAGATCTCGCTGACGGCCCAGACCGTCGGCCGCTTTCGCTCGCGCTTTGGCGAGACGGTTGCCGTGTTCCATTCGCGCCTTTCGGCCGGCGAGCGTCTGGACCAGTGGGATATGGTCGCCAGCGGTGCGGCCCGCGTGGTTGTCGGCGCCCGCTCGGCGCTCTTTTGCCCGCTCAGCGACTTGGGCCTCATCATCATCGACGAGGAGCACGAGACCAGTTACAAGCAGGGTTCCAGCCCGCGCTACCATGCGCGTGAAGTGGCGGCCGAGATGGCGCGGCGCTACCGCTGCCCGCTCGTGTTGGGCTCCGCCACGCCCTCGGCCGAGGCCCTCGACCGCTGCCGCCGTGGCACGTATAACGGTGCCACCTGGACGCGCGTCGAGATGCCCGAGCGCCCGGGACACGCCGTGCTGCCGACAGTCCGCATTGCCGACCTGCGCCGCGAGTTCTCGCACGGCAGCCGCTCTATGTTCTCAAAACCCTTGATGGAAGGTCTGGAGCGTGTGGTCGAGCGCCGCGAGAAGGCCGTGCTTCTGCATAACCGCCGTGGCTTTGCGCCGTTCCTGATGTGCCGCGAGTGCGGCTGCGTGCCCACCTGCAACCACTGCTCCACCGCGCTTACGTATCACGAGCGCACGCACACGCTGCAGTGTCATACATGCGGTTCTTCTTGGCGCGTGCAGCCCTATCCGGCCCCCACGAGTCGCTGTCCCAAATGTGGCAGTCGCTACCTGGCAAAAATGGGCCTGGGCACGCAGCAGATCGAGGACGCACTGCACCAGATGTTGCCCGAGGACGTCGCCATTATTCGCATGGATGCCGATTCCACGCGCGGAAAGGACGCACACAAAAAGCTGCTCGAACAGTTCGATGCCGCCGATTGCGCGGTGCTGCTGGGCACTCAGATGATCGCCAAGGGCCTCGACTTTCCCGAGGTCACGCTCGTGGGCGTGGTCAATGCCGACTTCGCCCTCAAGCTGCCGGACTTCCGCGCAGGGGAGCGCGCCTACGATTTGCTGGAGCAGGTTGCGGGCCGTGCCGGTCGCGGCGATCGTCCCGGCGAGGTGATCATCCAGACCTACCTGCCCGATGACCCGGTAATTCGCGCCGTCGCTGAGCACGACCGTTCGATCTTTACCGACTACGACCTGGACCAGCGCCGCGACGCGCTGTACCCGCCGTTTGTTCGCTTGGTCAACATCTTGGTGTGGTCGGCGAACCGAGACGACGCGCAGGGCTACATCGGGCGCATTGCAAAGCTTCTTAAGCGCCGCTGGCATGCCGCCGCGCCCGACTTTTTGCGGGCGGGCAGCGCGGTGCCGCAGGTGCTGGGCCCGGCTTCGTGTGTAATCGAGAGAGCCAAGGACCGTTACCGCTTCCATCTGCTTGTGAAGTCGCCCGTGGGGTACCATGTCTCTGATGATATCGACGCCTGCCTCAAAGAGGTGGGCTCTGTGCGCGGCGTGAGCGTGAGCGTTGACGTCGACGCCTATGATTTGATGTAACAACTCGAAAGGATGGCCATGGAAGCCAACGGAATCGTACTGTCGCCCGACCCTCGTCTGCGCCAGGAGTGCGCCGTCATCGAGGAGATCACCCCGGCGATCGAGGCGCTTGCCGAGAAGATGAAGAAGATGATGTTTGAGAACGGCGGCTGCGGCCTGGCTGCCCCGCAGATCGGCGAGCTCATTCAGCTCGTCACCATCGACTGCGACTACAGCGACAAGAGCGACTATGACCCCTACGTGCTCATTAACCCCGTGATCGTGGAGCAGAGCGACCATCTGGTGCCGTTTAGCGAGGGCTGCCTTTCCATCCCTGGCATTAGCTGCGAGATTGAGCGTCCCGATCACGTTGTCGTCGAGGCGTACGACTTGGACGCCAACCTGATTCGCTACGAGGCCTCGGGCGACCTGTTCTGCGTGTGCTTGCAGCACGAGATCGATCACCTGCACGGCAATACCATGTTCGAGCGACTGAAGCCCATGCAGAGGCTCAAGGCAGTCAAGGAGTACCAGGACGCCCTGGCCCGCGGCGCTCGACCGGGCGAGACTGAGTAGATTGTTCGTCCCCTTCCGCCGCAGGGCTTAGGTTTTGCTCCATGCTCAAACAGTCCTGCTCGCACGAAGAGCACATTAAGTGCTCTTCGGCTCGTGCGGAACTGCGCGTGGAGCAATAACCTAAGCCCTGCGGCGGAAGGGGACTGCGTTTACGTGCTCGTCTCTCCCGGATGCCGTCGGGCCAGGGAGGGGCGTCTTTGCTGATAATTGCTTTGTTGGAGGGCTGCTTTTGACGCAGTCCTTTCTTTGTTTTTGGGTATATTTGAACGTGTTGAATTTATCTGGCGTCTTGGTTGGGACTTGGCCTGGCGCTGTTGTTTGTAGCCGTCTCGGTTCTTGTTGAGGGGAGACATTTTTTATGCGTATTGTGTTTATGGGTACGCCGGATTTTGCGGTGCCCTCTTTGGTTTCGCTTGTTGAGGCTGGGAACGAGATTGCGCTTGTTATTACTCGTCCTGATGCTGTTCGTGGGCGTGGTAAGAAGCTGGAGCCGTCTCCTGTTAAGGCCAAGGCGCTTGAGCTGGGGTTGCCGGTTGTTGAGGCTAATCGCATGACGCCTGAGGTCGTTGAGGCGCTTCAGGCTGCGCAGGCTGATATTTTCTGTGTGGCTGCCTATGGTTGCATTTTGCCTGATGAGGTGCTGCATATGGCGCCGCTTGGTATTGTGAATGTTCATGCGTCTTTGCTGCCTCGTTGGCGTGGCGCCGCTCCTATTCAGCGTGCGATTCTTGCTGGTGATGAGGTTTCTGGCGTTTCCATTATGCGCATTGGACATGGCGTGGATACTGGTGCTTATTGTGCTCAGGCTTCCACGTCGGTTGCCGGTAAGCATGCTGAGTCGCTGACCATGGAGCTTGGTAAGCTGGGCGGTAAACTGCTTGCCGATACGCTTCCTTCTCTTGCCGATGGCACCGCCGTGTGGACTGAGCAGGATGAGTCGCTCGTCACTCATGCTGCCAAGATTTCCAAGCTGGAGATGCGTCTGGATCCGCAGATGGCTGCGCTCGATTGCGTGCGCCATGTGCTGGCCTCGTCCGATACCGCGCCTGCTCGTTGCGTGATTGCCGGCAAGACCGCGCGCGTGCTCGATGCTGCGCCGGCTGATGTGTCGCTTGGCGAGGGTCAGGTTCTCATTAAGGCCAAGCGTGTTTACCTTGGTCTTTCCGATGGTGCGGTTGAACTGCTCGAGGTTAAGCCCGATGGCAAGCGTGCCATGGCCGCTTCTGCTTGGGCTGCTGGGCTGCAAGGCGCCGATCTTATCTGGGGTGTTTTGTCATGAGCAAGCTGTCTCCCGCGCGCAAACTTGCGCTCGATGTGCTAATGGAGGCCGATCGCCGCGGCATGTATGCGCGTGACGTGCTGTCCTCTCGCGCATCGGCCAAGGCTATTGACCAGCGCGATTCCGCTTTTGCCGCCCGCTTGGCGCTGGGTGTGGCTGCTACGCAGGGTATTTTGGACGAGCTGCTCGATCAGTTTCTCGATAAGCCTAAAAAGGTTGCGCCGCGTGTTCGCATGGCACTTCGTATCTCGGCCTTCGAGATGCTCTATCTGCATACGCCTGGCCGCGTTGCGGTGAGTCAGGGCGTTGAGCTGGTGCGCAGCGGAGCTAAGTCTGCCGCCGGTTTGGCCAATGCCGTGCTGCATAAGGTTGCGGACAATGTTGAGGACTTTGCCACTGCGTCCGATGTAGATGAGTCTGAGCGACGCCTGGTTCGTCTGTCGCGCCTGATGGGTCTTCCGCGTTGGCTGTGCGCTCGTATTATGGCGTCGTTTGACACGCCAGAGGGTTCGCTTAACTTTGCCGGCAATCTGGCCCCCGCGCCTCTGGCTCTGCATGAGAACGCCTTTGCGAACAAGCCCGATCCGTATATCTCGCAGCTTGTGGCACCCGTGTTCCCGGGTTGTCATGCCCCGGTTGATGCCCAGGTTACCGTTGCTTCGGGTGTGTTTGAGCGTGCTGCCGCGGTGGCATCTGATCTCAATGCGCAGCTTATCGCCACGGCAGCCACGCGCCCTGGAAGCTGCCTTGAGATTGGTGCCGGTCGTGGCACCAAGACGTATGTGATGATGTGTCAGGCCAAGCGTGCGGGCTATGAGCGTCAGTATACGGCGCTCGATCTGCATGATCGCAAGTGCGATCTGAATCTCGCTCGCCTGCATAAGGCCGGTATTCAGGGCGTTCGTACGGTTTCGGGTGATGCCTGCGAGCTTGATGAAGTACTGACGTCGTTTGATGCCATGCTTGGCAAGCCGGTTAAGTTCGATACGGTCTTTATCGATGCGCCGTGCTCTGGCACCGGCACCATGCGTCGTCATCCCGAGATCCCGTGGCGCCTAACTGAGAATGACGTTACGACCGAGTTGCCCAAACTGCAGTTGATGATGCTCAAGGAAGCAGCCGCACGCGTGGCTGCCGGCGGTGAACTTATCTATGCCACCTGCTCGGTATTTGATGAAGAGAACACGCAGGTCGTAGATGCCTTCCTGGCCTCTCCCGAGGGCGCCTGCTTTACCGTGGCGCCTCTCTCCGAGGCACAGATTCTGCAACTGCCTGATTTCGAGCAGGCCAAGAAGCTCGTTTTCGTACGCCAAAACGATCGAGGCCTCTTCCAAAGCGTCCCCGTAAACGCCGACTCCTACGACGGCCACTTCTGCGCCAGGCTGGTCCGCAACTAACTACTAAGTTGCGGTGAAATAGGGATTGAAAAGCCGCTTCTGCCCGCCAAACAGTCCTTATTTCACCGCAACTCACAAGGAAACCTGGGTAGCTTGATTAGCTACCCATAGAGCAAAGAAACAGCCCCGCGATCAACGCCGATCGCGGGGCTGTTTGGTTTCTAGTGGCTGTGCGGGCAGTTGGCGCAGCAGCCGCTTGTGGCGCTGGTGCTGGAGCCGCCGCTTCGCTGGTCGGTGTTGTAGAAACCGCTGCCCTCAAATTTAATGCCGCTGGCCGAGAACGTCTTGGCGGCCGGAGCGCCGCAGCTCGGGCACACGACCTTGGGGGTCTCGGACATAGGATGCTCAACCTCAAACACGTTGCCGCAGCTCGAGCACTTGTAATCGTAGCGCGCCATAATACTTCCTTTTCAGCACAAAGCGGGCAGATTACTCTGCCCGCAAAAATTCAAACGTCTGTAACTGTACCCTATATCGGGGGTTTTATCACGCTTCGCCCCAGAATCTATGGTTGTTGCGCAGGAGCTGTGCGGTTTTGTTCTCGGCGGCTGCAATGTCCGCCTCGTCAGCCTGCCAGGTCCAGTTGCCCGTGGCCACACCCGGCACGTTCATACGTGCGTCGTCACCAAGCCCCAGGATATCCTGCAGCGGCATCATCACCAGGGGAGCGTCGCTTGCCAGCGCGTCGCTCATCAACTTGGCTGCCACCTCAACACCGCTCGGCTCGTCGCCGCCCGCAAAGGAACGCGTGCACCAACCGGCCAACGTCGACGTATCGTGCGTCGAGGTGTACAGAATTTTGCCGGGCGTGGGATGCACGCCGCAACGAACGTCGTAGTCGCTAAACTCCAGCACGTCCATGCCGGGGAAACCGCAGGTCGAAGCCATGGCGCGAACACCGGGCGTCAAATAGCCCAGGTCCTCGGCGATAAAGTTGAGCGGACCCAGCTCGTCATACGCGGTCTGGAACAGGTCCTTGCCCGGTCCTGCCAGCCAACGCCCGTCGGCGCAAGCCTTGCCCGTGGGGATACTAAAGTAGCTGTGGAATCCCAGGAAGTGATCCAGGCGCACGCGATCGTAGAGCGAAAACGCGCGGCGCAGGCGATCCATCCACCAGCTATAGCCGTTCTGCTTCATGTGGTCCCAGCGGAACGTCGGGTTGCCCCACACCTGGCCCTCGGGTGCAAAGTTGTCGGGCGGCGCACCGGAAATCTCTATCGCCTTGCCGGTATCGGACAGCCAGAAGTTCTCGGGTTCGCTCCACGCGTCTGCCGAATCGTCGGACACGTACATTGGAATATCGCCGATAACCTCGATGCCCTTCTTGTGCGCATAGTTCATGAGCTCGCACCAAGCCAGGTCAAAGCGGTACTGCATGTACGCCTGCAGCTCGGCCTCGTCGTGGAAGCGCTTGTCATCGATCAGATACTCGTTGTAGCGCGCGACATCTGCCGGCCAATCATGGCGCGACTCGCCCTCAAAGTACTTCTTAACGGCCATGTAGACGCAGTATTTCTCGAGCCAATCGGCATTGCGATGTTTAAACGCGGTGTACAGCGGATCGGCATCCTCGCCGCCGCGGGCCTTCCAGGTTTTAAAGTCGGCGGCCAGCTCCTCGTGGCTCTCGGGTAGCAGGTCGATATTGCCTGCAAAGGCCGAAGGACCGGCGTAAGGGGAGCGGAAGAAGTCCGTGGGGTTTACGGGGAGAACCTGCCAGTAGCGCATGCCCATGGCGGCCAGATGGTCGATAAAGCGACGCGTGGGCGCGCCGATCGTACCGGGCATGCCGTCGTCGGTCGGCACCGATGTGATATGGCACACAACACCCGCACCGTAATCGAGCGGCTCCTGCAGGCGCTGCTCGGCATGGTGATAGATGATCGACGAGCCCAGCGGGTACAAGTCGAGCGTGACCGTGCCGTTGTGGATCTCGCATTCGTGGCCACTAATCACATCGCTCGCACATTCGCCGAGTGCCGGAATGGTCACACGATGCGAGTTGCGCAGGCTGCGGTTGATGACAACGGTCGCAGACTCGCCGTCCTTGCCCGTACGGTTGTAGGCCAGCACCTCGTCATTGAGTGCAAAGGCCTTGATCTCACCATCGATCATAAACGGCAGTGCGCGGCGCACAGCAGATGCGTTCTTGACGATCGCGAACGTATCGAAGTCGTGCAGGTCTTCCTTGGTCGGCATCGTGCGGCGATTACCCGGATCGGTCAGGCCCTCAAGGCCGTACTCGTCACCATAGTAAATCGAAGGCACACCGGGGAACGTCATCTGCATGAGCGTCGCGAGCCAAAAACGGCTCTTGGCCAGGCCCATCGCGTTCTCGTCCAGGCGCCATTTGCTGCGTTCGCTCTCGGGTAGCTGCGACTCGTCGGGGCCGCCGCCGAGCACCGAGATAATGCGCGGACGGTCGTGGCTCGAAAGCAGATTAAGTGCGCAAGACAGGGCCTCGCGCGGATAATTCTCGCGCAGGGTTTCGATATCCTCGGCTGCCTGGTAGGCGTTCTTGTAGCCCATCAAAAAGCCGATGACCATGTCGCGGAAAGGATAATCCATAGCCGAGTCAAGCTCGGATCCCTGCAGGTAACGACGCAGGTGGCCATAGCTGATCTTGTTGGAGGCATCTTCCCAGACCTCGCCGAGCAGCAGCGCGTCGGGCTTCTCGGCGAGCACGGCCTTTTTGATTTCGGTCAGGAAGTCATCGGAAAGCTCGTCGGCCACATCCAGGCGCCAGCCGTGAGCGCCGGCGCGCAGCCATTTTCGAATGACGCCGTCCTTGCCCAGGAGCCGCTCGCGCACCAGATCGGAGCTCTCATTGATGGCGGGCATATTGCCCACGCCCCACCAGCAGTCGTACGAGCCGTCCTCGTGGAAATAAAACGCATCGCGCCACGGCGAATCCTCGCTCTGCCACGCGCCCACGCCGGGGTAGTTGCCGTAGCGGTTGAAGTAGATCGAATCGTCGCCCGTGTGGTTGAACACACCGTCCAGAATGATGGAAATGCCGAGCTTCTCGGCCGCCTCGCACAGCTTGGTAAAGTCCTGCTCGGTGCCCAGAATCGGATCGATCTTGGTGTAATCGGCGGTGTCGTAGCGGTGGTTGCTCGCGGCTTCAAAAATGGGGTTGAGGTAGATGGCTGTAAAGCCCAGCTCGGCGATGCGAGGCAGGTCTTCCTGGATGCCCTTGAGCGAGCCGCCGTAGAAGTCCCAAGTCTTGATGGAGCCGTCCTCGGCGCGCTCGTACACAGGCGGCTCGTTCCAGTCCTCGACCATGCGGCGCTGAATGCCCTTACGCGGCTTTTCGACCTCGGCCAGCGTGCGCTCGTGCCAGTGCTCGTCGCGGGCATAACGATCGGGGAAGATCTGGTAGACCATACCGCGCTCGTACCACTCGGGTCGAACTTCGCGGTGCTTGTAGACGGTGACCTGGAATGACGGCACCTCGGCGTAATCGTAGGTTACGCCTTCGCCGCCGGTGCGGCCCTGTGGTGCGCCCAGGCGAACCTCGGGCTGGCCCTCGATATTGCAGATAAAGCTGTACCAGATAAGGCAGGGCTCGGCGCACTTGAGCTCGCCGGTAAAGATGCCGTCGCCTTCGTGCTCCATCGGGATCAGGGTCTCGCCGACGCCATCAACCCAGGTGCGCAGGGTAAGCGTTGCTTGGTTGGGGTCGGCATCCTCCAGAATCACTGAGAGTGCAACGGAAGTTCCAGTGGTCACAGCGCCAAAGGGGTTGCGAAACTGCGGCAGGCGGCTGTTGTGAATCAATCTCATAGTACGGTCCAGTTCTATACAATCATGGCCAGCGGGTCATGGGCTTAACGCACAGTACTTAAGTATATCGTTGTACTTTAGTTGTCTAAACCACAGCCGTTCACTATCGGCGAACGGTTGTCCTAGAAAATCGTTTTACCGCATCTATAGAAGAAGGGGGCGTCGCGTTAAACGACGCCCCCTTGTCTGGTGAGGTTTGGGTTTTGGATCGCCCGAATTAGCGACGCTTGCGGGTGGCCGTTGCCTTGCGGACGGAGGTCTTCTTGGACGGAGCCTTTTCCTCGGCCGGAGCAGCGGGGGAGACCGGAGTCACCTTGGCGGGCTCGGGCTTTGCCTCAACCTTGGCCTCGGCCTTCGGGGCGGCCTTGACCTCGGGCTTGGCTTCTGCCTTGAGGGCAGCGGCCTTGGTCGTGGTCTTCTTGGCCGTCGTCGTGGCGCGCTTGCGCGTGGTGGTCTTGGCAGCGGGCTTGGGCTCGGCGCCTGTCTCCTCAACCTTGGCAGTCGGCTTTGCAGCGGCCTTGGGGGCAGCCTTCGTTGCAGCGGCCTTGGTGGTCGTTGTCTTCGAAGCCGTGGTCTTCTTGGCAGCGGTGGTCTTAGCGGCGGTCGTCTTCTTGGCTGCGGTCTTAGCCGGAGCCTTGGCGGCCAGCTTAGCCTCGGTGGCAGGAGCCTCAGCCGTGGCCTCGGCCATTACCTCGTGAGCGACCTCAACTTCGGTGGCCTTCTTGGCGGCAGCGGTCGTGCGCTTGCGCGTTGTCGTAGCCTTGGCAGCGGTCGTCTTGGTGCCAGCAGTCTTGGTCGCCGAAGCGGTCTTGGTAGCAGCAGCCTTGGTCGTCGTAGCCTTCTTAGCCGTCGTCTTATGCGTCGTGGTCTTCTTGGCGGCAGGCTTGGCCTCAGCCTTGGGCTCCTCAACGGCAGCAGGCGCCTCAACAACTGGCTCGGCCTTGGGCTCCGGCTCGGCCGCAACCTCGGTCTCAGGCGCAGCAGCCTCAACCGCCGCCGGCCTCTCAATCTCCGGATGCATAAAGAAGTACAGGTCCAGATACTTATCGGCAGAGCGCGTCCAGCTAAAGTCCTGGCTCATAGCCTGCGTGACCAGCTGGTTCCAGGCGTCGCGGTTATCCCAGAACAGGCGGGCCGCGCGGAACACCGCGTCGCCCATCTCGTCGCCGTTAAAGTTGCTAAACGAGAAGCCCGTGCCCTCGCCGGTAAACTCGTTGTAAGGCTGCACGGTGTCCTTCAGGCCGCCGGTCTCGCGCACGATGGGCAGCGTGCCGTAGCGCATGGCGATGATCTGCGACAGGCCGCAGGGCTCAAACTTCGAAGGCATCAGGAACATGTCGGCGGCGGCATACATGCGCTGCGACAGCGCCGGATCGAACTCGATGCGTGCGGCCATGGTGCCGGGGTACTTGTCCTGGAAGTAGCGCAGGCCGTCCTCGTAGTCGCGGTCGCCGGTGCCCAGCACCGCCACCTGCACGCCGCCGGACAGGATGCGGTCGAGCGCGTACATGACCAGATCCATGCCCTTCTGGCGCGTCAGGCGCGTGACCATCACCATGAGCGGACGGTCGTCGCGAACCTCGAGGCCCAGTTCCTCCTGCAGCTTGGCCTTGCACACGGCCTTGCCGGAACGGTCCTCCATGGTGTAGTTGGCGGCAATTCGCTTGTCTGTTGCCGGGTCAAAGCCCGCAACGTCAATGCCGTTCAAAATGCCCTGCAGCGCGTAGGAACGCTCGCGCAGTACGCCGTCCAGGCCCTCGCCAAACTCGGGCGTCTGGATCTCGTTGGCATAGGTGGGGCTCACCGTGGTGATGGCGTCGGCATAGCGCAGGGCGCCCAGCATGTAGTTGATGCTGCAGGCGTCGCAACGCAGCTGCGAGGCAGCCGCCGGAATGTGCGCCACGCCCAGGATGTCCTCCATCACGGTGTCGCTAAACTGGCCCTGGAACGCCACGTTGTGGATCGAGAACACGGTCTTGACGCGGTCATACAGCGGCAGGCCCTGGTAGAACTCGCGCAAGAACACAGGCGCCAGTGCCGTCTGCCAGTCATTGCAGTGCAGGATGTCGCACTCAAAGCCGGCCGGCAGGTGCTGCAGGCTCTCGGTGATGGCCTTGGAGAAGAACGCAAAGCGCTCGCCGTCGTCAAAGAAGCCGTACGGATAGTCGCGCGCAAAGTAGCGCTCGTTGTCGATGAACATATAGGTGACGCCGTCGTGCTCGAGCTTCTCGAGTCCGCAGTACTCGTTGCGCCAGCCCAGGCTCACGTAAAAGTCGGCAAAGTGCTCCATCTGCGCCTTGTACTCATCTTTGATGGTGGCGTACTTGGGCACCATCACGATAACCTCGGCGCCGGCGCGCACAAGCGCCGCAGGCAGCGAGCCCGTCACGTCGCCCAGGCCACCGGTCTTCACAAACGGTGCGCACTCGGCCGAGGCAAACACGATCTGCATCTTTTTGCTGGAATCTGCCATATTGTCTCCCATGTTGCAATTCGAGAATAGCCGCCTGGCGCTAACCGGGCGGCTATTCACATGTTACGAGTGATGTTGCGGTGCCAACGTTAACGTACGATGGTGGTGTCGGAAGTTAACGGAGCCTTTCCTAGCACCAAGATGTTCTCGGGCGTACCGCGAAGCTCGGTGTTGGTGGGAACCACGTTGTTCTTGTCCAGGATAGCATTCTCAACACGGGCGCCGCTCTTGATGATGCAGCTCTGGTTGATGATCGAGTTGGTCACCGAGGCGCCCTCCTCGACCACGACGCCGCGCGACAGGATCGAGTTGCGCACGGTGCCCTTGATGATGCAGCCGGCCGAGATGATCGAGTTGCACGCGTGGCTGCCGGTCGCATAGCGCGAAGGCGGCACGTCGTGAGCCTTGGTCAGGATCGGGCGCTCGGGGTCAAAGAGCTGGTCGGCCACGGTCTGGTCGAGCAGGTCCATGCTGCGGCGATACAGCGACTTCTCGCTAAACACGCCCACGACCTCGCCCTTGTACTCGTAGCTGCACACGTCAATATTGCCAAAGTCGCCCTGGAGTGCCTCGAGCAGGTCCAGATAGTCGGCGGCCTGGTAGTGGTCGATAATCTCGAGCAGCGTCTCGCGGTTGACGATGCAGCAGTCCATAGAGGCGTTGTCACCGTACACGACGCCGGCGCTCACGCCCGTCAGGCGGCCGTTCTCGTTGATCTCGAGCTTGGTCTCGTCATCGACGTTGCGCGTGGCCTTGCAGTACACCACGGTCATCTGGGCGCCGGAGTTCTCATGTGCCTCGATGATGGTGTTGAGGTCCATGTTAAAGATGATGTTGGTGCCCATCATCACAACATAGGGTTTGTCCGAGCGCTGGAACAGCGTCTTGTTGGAGATGATGTCGCGCAGCAGGAAGCGCATGCCGCCCTTGGTGGTGCCATACGCGTTGCCGGGCACCATGAACAGGCCGCCCTTCTTGCGGTCCAGGCCCCAGTCCTTGCCCGAGCCCACGTGGTCGATCAGCGAGCGGTAGTTGCCCGGCATGACGACGCCGACGGTCTTAATGCCGGCATTCATCATGTTGGACAGCGGAAAGTCGATCAGGCGGTAGCGGCCCAAAAACGGGACGGACGCGATGGGACGGTCCTTGAGCAGCACGCTGCCGTAGGTCGAAGAGTAGTTAGCGGTGATGTAACCGATGGCCTTGCGATTGATCATCGGATCATTCCCCCTTCCCGATAACGACGTCATTTCCAACGACGGCCGTATCCTTGGTGGTATCGACAGAGCCGAGCTTCACGCCCTCTTCGACCGTGGAGTTCTCGCCCAAAATGGCGCGGCAGATGTGCGCACCGCTCTTAACGTGCGCGCCCGGCAGCAGCACGGAGTCCTCGACCACGGCGCGCTCCTCGATGATGACATCGGTCGAAAGGATCGAGTGGCGAGCGGTGCCGTAGATCTTGCAGCCGTTGGAGACCAGGCAGTCGTCCAGGCGACCGTCAGGGCCAATGTAGTGCGGCGGACGCGTGGTGATGTTGGACATGATGGGGAAGTGCTTGTCAAACAGATCGAACTCGGGGTTGTTGCCCAGCAGGTCCATCGAGGTCTCGTGGAAGCTGGCGATGGTGCCGACGTCCTTCCAGAAGCCGTGGAACTCATAGCTATACAGGCGCTTGTCCTCGCCGAGCAGCTTGGGGATGATGTCCTTGCCAAAGTCGTGGCTCGAACGCTGGTCCAGAGCGTCTTCCTCAAGCGCGTTGATCAGCACGTCGGCCGAGAAGATGTAGATGCCCATGGACGCGAGGTTCGAATCGGGCTTATCGGGTTTCTCGGTGAACTTGGTGATGCGGCCGTCCTCGGGGTCGGTGGTCAGGATGCCAAAGCGGCTGGCCTCCTCCCACGGCACGGGCATAACGCTCACCGTGAGGTCGGCGTTGTTCTCGATGTGCGTCTTGAGCATCTTGCGGTAATCCATGCGATACAGATGGTCGCCGGAAAGAATCAGGACGTACTTGGGGTCGTTGGCCTTGATGTAGTCGAGGTTTTGCGTAATGGCGTCGGCCGTGCCCGCATACCAGGCGCCGCCGGTCTGCGTCTCGTACGGCGGCAGGATCGACACGCCGCCGTCACGGCTGTCCAGATCCCAGGCCTCGCCGGATCCCACATAGGCATGCAGCAGGTAGGGGCGATACTGCGTCAGAACGCCCACCGTGTCGATGCCCGAGTTGGAGCAGTTGGACAGCGAAAAGTCGATAATGCGGAACTTGCCACCAAAGCTAACCGCCGGCTTAGCGATCTTTTGGGTAAGTGCCCCCAATCGGCTGCCCTGTCCTCCTGCGAGGAGCATCGCGATGCATTCTTTCTTACTCATCGATTTCTCCTTCTGTCATCGATGTTCCTAAACCCATTAGCGACGGGCGCGGCGCTCGGTCGCGCCCGTCGAGTAATGCCGTGCTGGCAAAGGGAACTCGCACGCCTTTACGCGTGCCAGATCTCGTCGCGGTACTCGCGAATGGTGCGGTCGCTCGAGAACCAGCCGCTCGAGGCGGTGTTGAGCAGTGCTTTGCGGTTCCAGGTCTCCTGGTCGCCGTAGCTGCCAGTAAGCTTCTCCCACGCATCCACATAGCTGCGGAAATCGGCCATGACCAGGTCGGGGTCGTTGTTGTTCATGAGCTCGTTGTAGATGCTCTCGAAGTTGCCCGAAAGCCCCGCAAAGGTGTTGTCCTTTAGCTCGTCCATCACGCGGCCCAGACGCTCGCGGTCGCCGTTGAGGGTATCCCACGCAAAGTAGCTGTTAGACGCCCAGAGCTGCTCGACCTCGGGAGCGGTCAGGCCAAAGATGGCCTCGTTCTCGCGGCCGGCCAGATCGGCGATCTCGATGTTGGCGCCGTCGAGGGTGCCTAGCGTAATGGCGCCGTTCATCATGAGCTTCATGTTGGACGTGCCCGAGGCCTCCTTACCGGCGGTCGAAATCTGCTCAGAGATCTCGGCGGCGGGGTAGATGAGCTGGGCGTTGCTCACGCGGAAGTTGGGGATAAAGCAGACCTTCATGACCTCGTTGACGCGGGCATCGTTGTTGATGACCTCGGCGACGGAGTTGATGAGGCGGATGGTCTCCTTGGCGAAGGTGTAGCTTGAGGCGGCCTTGCCGCTAAAGATGAAGGTCGTCGGCGTCACGTGGAAGTTGGGATCGGCGATGCGACGGTTGTAGATATCCATCACCTTCATGATGTTCATGAGCTGGCGCTTGTAGGCGTGGAAGCGCTTCACCTGAACATCGAAAACGGTGTTGGGGTCGATGACCAGACCGGTCTCGGCCTTAACGTAGGCGGCCAGACGCTCCTTGTTGGCGCGCTTGGAAGCACCCACGGCCTTCAGGAACTCGGTGTCGTCCTTAAACTCCTTGAGCTTCTCCAGCTCAAAGGCGTCCTTGAGCCAGCCATCGCCAATGGCCTCGGTGACGAGCTTGGCGTAGGTGGGGTTGGCTTCGGCAAAGAAGCGACGGTGCGAGATGCCGTTGGTCTTGTTGTTGAACTTCTCGGGCGTGAGGGCGTAGAAGTCCTTGAGCACGATGTTCTTGATGATGTCGGAGTGAATCTTGGCAACGCCGTTGACGCTGTGGCTGCAGATCACGGACAGGTTGGCCATGCGAATCTCGCCGTCCCACAGAATGGCGGTCTGGCGCAGACGCTCCTGCCAGCCCTCCTGCGTGGTGTCGAACGACTCGTGCCAACGACGGCTGATCTCGTCGATAATCTGGTACACGCGGGGGAGGAGCTTGGAGAACGTGCCGATGGGCCACTTCTCCAGAGCCTCGGGCAGGATGGTGTGGTTGGTGTAGCTCACGACCTGGGTCACGATGTTCCAGGCGTCGTCCCACTCGAGCTTCTTCTCGTCGATGAGGATGCGCATGAGCTCGGGACCGCACATGGCGGGGTGGGTATCGTTGGTATGGATGGCCACAAACTGCGGCAACAGCTCCCAGTTAGCGCCGTGCTCCTTCTCAAAGGTGTCGAGCAGGCTGTAGATGCCGGCCGAGACAAACAGGTACTCCTGCTTCAGGCGCAGCAGACGGCCGTGCTCGCCGGCGTCGTTGGGGTAGAGGATGGCGCTGATGGCCTCGGCCTCGGCGCGCTCGGCGTCGGCCAGAGCATAGTCGCCGCGGTTGAAGGCCTCAAGGTCAAAGTGCTCCTCGACCGGCTCGGCGGCCCAAACGCGCAGCTTGTTGACGGTCTCGCCGGCATAGCCCACAACGGGGATGTCATAAGGGACAGCCAGGATGTCCTGCGTGTCCACCGTGCGGTAGAACGTGCGGCCGTTCTCCTCAAAGCCCTCTACATGGCCACCAAACTTGATGGTCACGGCCTTGTCCTGGCGACGGACCTCCCAGGGATAGCCGTGGGTGAGCCACTCGTCGGTGGCCTCGACCTGGCTGCCGTTGACGATCTCCTGCTTAAACAGGCCGTAGCGGTAGCGCATACCGTTGCCGTAGCCGGCAATGCCCTCGGCTGCCATGGAATCCAGGAAGCACGCGGCCAGACGGCCCAGGCCACCGTTGCCCAGTGCCGGATCGGGCTCCTGGTTCTCGATGACGGACAGGTCAAAGCCCATGTCGTCGAGCGCCTCGGCGACCATATCGCGCACGCCAAAGTTGAGCAGGTAGTTGTCGAGCAGGCGGCCGATCAAAAACTCGATCGAGAAGTAGTACACGCGCTTTTTGCCCTCGGTGGTGGCGCGGGCGTCACTCTTGGTGGCAACGGTGCGCGCCTTCTCGGCCACGAGCTTGGCCAGGGCGTTAAAGCGGTCCAGGTCGCTGGCGGCCTCGACGCTCTTGCCGCTAATGCTCATGACGGCATCGCGATAGAGCTCGGTGAACTCCTGCTTGTTGTCGAAGATCTTATTCATACGTTCCTTTCCCCCGGGATATCTCCCGGAACGGTTATGACTTACATCCTACGCCCCAGAGGGGCGGGTAATTACAGTGGTAACGGCTTTGTTACGCGTCCTTAGCGGCCGACTTAGCGGCAGCTGACTTAGCCTTGGTAGCGATCTTTTTGACAGCCGGCTTCTTGGCAGCAGGCTTTGCTGCAGCCTTAGCTTTAGCCGTCGTAGCCTTCGCCTTGGCCGGAGCCTTCTTGGCGGCCGCAGGCTTAGGCTTCACCGAAGACGTGCGCTTACGCGTGGCCTTCTTGGGCTCCTCAACCACAGGCGGCTTATAGCTGCTGGGGCCACGGCGCTTAAGCACCACGCCTGCCAGGCCGGGCACCTTGATCTCGATGGAGTCCATCTGCCCGTTCCAGGGGTAGGGCTCGCTCGAGCAGGTGTAGGGCTCTTCGCCGGCGTATCCACTACCGCCAAACTCGGGACGGTCGGAATCGAAGATGACCTCCCAGTCACCCTCGCGCGGCACGCCCACGCGGAAGCTCTCGTAGCTCGCAGGGTCAAAGTTGATCAGGATCACCAGGTCGTCGTCGACGTCCTCGCCCTGGCGCACAAAGCTCACGATGGACTGCTTGGAGTTGTCCGCATCGATCCAGGTAAAGCCGTCGTCGGTGTAGCCGCGCTCGTACAGGGCGGGCTCAGCGGTGTAGAGGTGGTTGAGCGCCTTGATAAACGCCTGGTGATGCTTGTGGGTCTCGTACTCCTCGGTCAGGAACCACTGGATGGACTCGTAGTAGCGCCACTCGATAAACTGGCCGATCTCGTTGCCCATAAAGTTGAGCTTGGCACCGGGGTGCGTCATCTGATAGAAGGCCAGCGTGCGCAGGCCGGCAAACTGGCGCCACCAGTCGCCCGGCATTCGGCCGATGAGCGAGCACTTGCCGTGCACGACCTCGTCGTGGCTCAGCGGGCAAATGAAGTTCTCGGTAAAGGCGTACATGATGGAGAACGTGAGCAGGCCATGGTTGCCGGGGCGCCACGGAAAATCGGTCTGCATGTAGTGCAGCGTGTCGTTCATCCAGCCCATATCCCACTTGTAGTGGAATCCCAGGCCGCCGTCCTGCGGCGGATAGGTCACGAGCGGCCACGCGGTGGACTCCTCGGCCATCATCATCACGTCGGGGTAGTGAGCCTCCACGGCACAGTTGACCTGGCGAATAAACGCGCTGGCGTCCAGGTCCTCCTCGGTACCGTACTTGTTGAACTTCTTTTGGCCGGGATCGTCGATGCCAAAATTGAGGTACAGCATGCTGGACACGCCGTCCATGCGAATGCCGTCCACGTGGAAGTTCTCGAGCCAGTACAGCACGTTGGAGACCAGGAACGAACGGACCTCGCCGCGGGCGAAGTCGAACTTATGCGTGCCCCAGTTGGGGTGGATCTCGTGCTCAAACAGCATGTGGCCGTTAAAGGTGGCAAGGCCGTGGGCGTCGGCACAAAAACCGCCAGGCACCCAGTCCATGATCACGCCAATGCCCGCCTTATGGCATGCGTCGACAAAGTGCATGAGCTGCTGCGGGTTGCCGTAGCGCGACGTGGCGGCATAGTAGCCGGTCGTCTGGTAGCCCCAGGAGCCATCGAAGGGATGCTCCATGAGCGGCATGACCTCGATGTGCGTATAGCCCATGTCGCGCACGTAATCCACGAGCTCTACCGACAGATCGTCGTAGGTGTAGAACTCGCCGCGCTGCGCGGGGAAGGGATCCATGGGGCCGGGGTAGTTGCCGTACTCGTCCGGATCGCCCTGGGGTGCGTCGCCGTGGCGCTTCCAAGAGCCAATGTGCACCTCGTAGATGTTGAGGGGCTGCGACATGTGGTTATGGCCGGCGCGGCGCTTGAGCCACGCGGCGTCGTTCCACTTGTAGCCGTCCAGGGTCCACAGCACGCTGGCCGTACCCGGAGGGCACTCGGCCTTAAAGGCGTACGGATCGGCCTTATAGAGCTTTTCGCCCTCGTTGGTCTCGATGAGGTATTTATAGAGCTGGCCCTGCTCGGCGCCAGGAATAAAACCTTCCCAAATAGCGCTCGTATGCACGGGCACCAGCGGGTTGGCTTCCTCATCCCAGCCGTTAAATTCGCCAATGACATGGACGCTCTTTACGTCAGGCGCCCAAACGCAAAAGCGCCAGCCGCGCGTGCGCTGCTGCGTGTCGGGATGCGCGCCCATCTTTTCCCAGCTGCGCTCCCACATTCCAATGCCAAACAGATAAACATCGTCCTTGGTGAGCTCCGGCGCGTGCGGGGCGGCTTTACGGGTAACAGGCTTTTTGGTTGCTGGCTTTAGCTTTGTATCGCTCACGTTTGATCCCATCATGACGCGGCAGCGTGTTGCCTTGGTGACTACATGCGAAAGGTCCAAGGCTGCACGAATCGAAGGGACGGCGAAGTTTCTGTGATTCGTTCCACCTCGCGTGCTCGGTGGAACTTTCGGCAGAAACTACGATAACACCTGTGCGTTAGTTTTATGAACGAAAGTGGATTTGCGGGGGCGTTTAATCGGTAAGCGCCATGTTTATACCACTGGCAGAATTACCGTGGTAAAACTCTTGACAGTTTTACCAATTAAGGTTTCAAAATCGTTAGACTGACGTTTGGTAAAACGTTTTTAGCAGTTTGTTTACCATTTGACATCGAAAGGTACGCTTATGTCCCATACCGCCGCTCCCAAGGTTGCTTTTATTTTCGATTGCGACGGCACGCTGGTAAATAGCACCCCCGTTTGGGCTTATGCCCAGCCCGAGTTATTGCACCGGCACGGTGTCGACGTGACGGTCGACGATTTTGCCCAGTTTGAGCACCTGTCGCTGGAGGATGAGTGCCAGGCTTACCACGACACGTGGGGCATTGGCGCGAATGGCGAGGAGCTGTATCGCGAGCTGGGCGAGATTTTGATCGATGGGTACTCCAAGGTGCCGCCGCGCGAGGGCCTGATTGCATTTTTGAAGCAGGCGCAGGAGGCCGGTATTGCCATGTGCGTTGCCACGTCCACGCCGGCCGAGTTGGTGCAGTCCGCCCTTGCTGGCGCCGGGCTCGATGCCTACATGGAGTTTATTACCACTACGGGCGAGGCGGGCCGCTCCAAGCAGTTCCCCGACGTGTACGAGCTGGCGCTGCGTCGCCTGGAGGAGCGCCATGGGCACAAGTCTGAGCGCGCGTGGGTGTTTGAGGATGCGGTCTTTGGCCTTAAGAGCTCTGGCACCGCCGGCTTTAAGCGCGTAGGTATTTATGACCCGCACGGCCGCATGGAGCGCGACGAGGTTCGCGACAACTGCGACATCTTTATCGATAGCTATGAGGACCTGGATTTGGCCCGCGTGCTTTCGTTTGAGGGATAGGCGAGGGCTGTGGCTTGCAAGATATTAGTGGTCTGCGGCTCACCCGTGGTGACGAGTGCGGATCTGTTGCGTAGGCTAGCAGGGGAGTGCAACCGTGTTGTCGCCGTGGACCGCGGACTCGACGCGCTGCTGGGTGCGGGACTGGGCTGCGACGTTTATGTGGGGGATGCCGACACGGTGAGCGATGTGGGTCGTGCATTGGTTGATGCCGCTGAAGCCTTTGAGGTAGAACGCCACGACCCCTACAAGGACTATACCGATCTGGCATTGGCGCTCGATTCGGTCCGCCGCCGCTGGCCAGGTGCCGAAGTGGTTGCGACCTGCGCCACCGGCGGCCGCCCGGATATGGCGCTTTCCGTACTAGGTCTGCTCGCAGGCTACGATGACGCCCCAGTCTGGATCGAAGAAGATAAAGTGACGGCCAGAATCCTTCACCAGGACGAGACCTGGATCATCGAAAACGCCGAGGGCAAAACCTTCTCCATCATCGCCATCGCCCCTAACACCAAGGTAAGCGAACACGGCCTAGTATGGGAACTAGACCACAGCCCGCTGGGTTTGTTGGCCGATACCGGCATTAGCAACATAGTAAGATCCACCGCAAAGATCGAAGTCCACACCGGTACTGCAATAGCGTATTTACTGCATCAGGGTTTTATCGGGACGGTGGATAAAAATTAGCGCTCGTAGAGTGATTATTTTTGCCCCGTCCCAGGAAAACCCGTAAGAAAAAGTTTCAACAAAAACCTCTTGCATCAATCAAAACATTCCCCTATAGTATCTCTTCGTCATGGGGGCGTAGCTCAGCTGGGAGAGCGCTTGACTGGCAGTCAAGAGGTCAGGGGTTCGATTCCCCTCGTCTCCACCATCGTGAATGAAAAGGCCTTCGGGATTCCGAAGGCCTTTTTCATGCCAAAACACCACGCGCTACAAACCCCACCTACGCCAACAAAAAGTTGCACAATTTATTTCCCATCTCTGTACATACTTTGTTAGTCAAGCGCAATTACCAGTGCAGCTCGCTGCTCCATTTAGGCTTCAGGAACGTCTCCAATCACCGCCAATACCTCAATAACCTGCATCAATGTGAACAACATCCCAAAACAACCCCCTTAAGCACGTCAAATGAACGATATGTTGTCCAACGCAGCCTAAATCAGTTTCACTAACAGCTTGTGCTAGGATAACTAACGTTACATGGGTTCAACTGTGCTCACGGCTCCAGCAAGTCACAAAGCGCAGGGTCGATCAGCATCCGGCCGTAACGGCGGTGCCAGAAACACCACGAACTCCAATAAAGAAGTCATGCAGCTCTTTTAATTTGCGTTGATTTATTTATGAGATGCAAATTCTGGTAGTTCGTATGCCAAAACGTAGCAGTCCTGCAGCTGTTTGCGTGCGGTCCAGTTTTGTACCCGCTTGACTGGCCCGCACGCAGTCAGCTGGGGACGCGGTCATTTTGCGATACACGTCCGCGTCTCTAGCAACTGCACTTATACATACCGTTCACGGTGGGGCAGAGCCACGTGCTTGTCTAACTGGGCTCAGGGTTTGAATATGGAGCGCCTTCGCGCACAAGCGCCCTGGCGAAGCCATACACAAACCTCGTGAGCCACACGTAAGACAGCAAGGGGGTGGTGCTCGTGTGGTATGTGATCCAGGTCATTAACGGTCGCGAAGACGTAATGCGCGAGCGCATCGAGCGCATGGTGCCGGCGAGCGCCATGCAGGAGCTCTTTTATCCCCAATTTCAAACCGAGATTAAAGTTCACGGCGAATGGGTCAATACGACCAAGCCGCTCTTTCCCGGTTATCTTATCTGCGACACGGCAGATCCTCGTAACGTGCAACAGTATCTGCTACGCATGGACGACTTTGCCCGGGTGCTTTCCCAGGACGGTCAGTTTGTGCCGCTAGCAAAAGAAGAGGTTCAGCTTATTGGCGGATTTACACATAGGGGAGACCGCGTAGTACCCATGAGCGAGGCCCTAAAAGAAGGCGATCAGGTCGTAGTTACGGCTGGTCCGCTGCTGGGACACGAAGGCCTTATCAAAACCATTAACAGACGCAAGAGCACTGCTTATTTGGAGCTCAACCTGTGCGGCCGACGCGTAACTACGCGCGTTGGCCTTGCCGTGCTTTCGGCCGAGCAGCGCGTAATGCGAAACCTTAAAAAGGCGATCGCCTAGCTGCAGACGGTCGCTACTCAGAACAGGAAGGATCCCCGACCCGGGGACGAAGTGTTGGAAGAGAACGTGTCGGATAAAACAGAATATGCAAGGGATGCGCCCGCAGGAGCGGCACTGATTGCTCAGGCCATGGACCGGCGCGAGGGCGCCGACCGCTACAGGTCCATGCAAACCATTATGGACTGGGATCGCTCGCGCTTGGCCTACCGCACCGTCAAGCGCGCCTTTGACATCGTGTTCAGCGGCTGCGTGCTGTCCGTCATCGCCGTACCCAGCCTTGTCCTCGCCGCGACCATCCGTCTGGAGAGCGAGGGCAACCCCTTCTACAGCCAGATTCGCGTGGGTCAGACCCACCGCGACGGAAGTCTGTCCACCTTCCGCATGTGGAAGTTCCGCTCCATGTACAAGGACGCCGACGAGCGCCTGGCGGATCTCAAGGAGCAAAACGAGATCGCCGGCGCCATGTTCAAGATGAGGGAGGACCCCCGCGTCACAAAGATCGGCAGGTTCATACGCAAACACTCCATCGACGAGTTCCCCCAGTTCTTGAACGTGTTCCTGGGCCAGATGTCCGTGGTTGGTCCCAGGCCACCGCTGCCGAATGAGGTCGCGCAGTACACGGAGTACGACCTGCGGCGTTTGGCCGTCAAACCAGGCATCACCGGCTGGTGGCAGGTTACAGAGCGTAACTCGACGGGATTCGACGGCATGGTTCGTCGCGACCTGGAATATATCGCCAAACGTGGCGTTTTCTTCGATTTAAAAATAATCCTATTAACAGTGATTGAGGTTGTCAGCGGAAATGGCGCTTGCTAAAGAGACAAGAGGGAAATACGAAGGCACCAGTTCAACGGTTGATCTTCCCGGGCGAGTCGAAGTCCTGGGCGCCCCCGTCGACCCCTGGACGATGGGACAGACCGTCGAGGCGACCGATGCTCTCATCAAAGAGGGGCGCTTCGCCCACCTGATCGGCGTGAACGCCGACAAGTTGCTGCAGATGCGCGACGATCCCGAGATGGACGCGTGCGTGCGCCGCTGCGAGATCGTGAACGCAGATGGCGCTTCCATGGTCATGGCCGCCAAGAAACTGGGCGTGGACCTTCCGGGGCGCGTGGCCGGCATCGACCTCATGTGGGAGCTGTGCGGGCTGGCCGAGCGCGAGGGGCACAGTGTCTACCTGCTGGGCGCAAAGGCCGAAGTGGTCGCAAAGACCGCCGAGGTACTGTCTGAGAGGTATCCCAATATGGTCCTTGCGGGTTACCGTGACGGCTACTTCGGCGATGACGAGTTCGATGCCGTGGTCGCCGAGGTTGAGCGGGCCGAGCCCGACATCGTGTTCGTGGGCATCACCTCGCCCAAGAAGGAACGCCTGATCGAGCGTTTCCGCGAGCTGGGCGCCAAGGGCGCTTTCGTGGGCGTGGGGGGTTCGTTCGACGTGGTCTCCGGCAACATCCCGCGCGCCCCGATGTGGATGCAGCGCGCGAACCTGGAGTGGCTCTTCCGCATGATGCAGGAGCCCAAGCGCCTGATGAAGCGCTACGTGGTCGGCAACACCCGTTTCTACATGCTTCTCCGCAAGGAGTCAAAGAGGAGCAAGGCCAATGACTAAGAAGAAAGTAATGCTCGTTTTCGGCACCCGCCCGGAGGCAATCAAGATGTGCCCGCTCGTCAACGAGCTGAAGACACGCACGGATGAGTTCGAGACAGTCGTCACCGTGACGGGCCAGCACCGCGAGATGCTCGACCAGGTGCTGCGCGTCTTCGGCGTGACTCCCGACCACGACCTGGCGATCATGAAGCCCGGCCAGACGCTGTTCGACGTTACGTGCGACGTTCTGCTCAAGCTCAGGGCCGTCCTCGAGGACGAGAGGCCCGACGTCGTCCTGGTCCACGGAGACACCTCGACCAGCTTCGCCGCGGCGCTCGCGTGCTTCTACCTTCAGGTCCCCGTGGGCCACGTCGAGGCGGGGCTGCGCACGCACGACATCTACAGTCCCTGGCCCGAGGAGTTCAACCGCCAGGCGGTCGATATCGTGAGCGAGTACTACTTCGCCCCCACTGAGGCCAGCAAGCAGAACCTGCTCGACGAGGGCAAGCCGGAGTCAAAGATCTGGGTCACCGGCAATACCGGCATCGACGCCCTGCGCACCACCGTGCGCGAGGGGTACTCCCATCCCGAGCTCGAGTGGGCTGAGGGCTCCCGCCTCATCCTCATCACGGCCCACCGCCGCGAGAACCTGGGCGAGCCCATGCACCGCATGTTTCGCGCCATCCGCCGCGTGATGGAGGATCACCCCGACACCAAGGCGATCTACCCCATCCATATGAACCCGCTCGTCCGAAAGGCGGCGCACGAGGAGCTCGACGGCTTCGACAGGCTCCACATCATCGACCCTCTCGAGGTTCTTGACTTCCACAACTTCATGGCCGGCAGCCACCTCATCCTCACCGACTCGGGTGGCATCCAGGAGGAGGCGCCGAGCCTGGGAAAGCCGGTCCTCGTCATGCGAGACACCACCGAGCGTCCCGAGGGCGTAGAAGCCGGCACTCTGAAACTCGTGGGCACCGAGGAGGACGTCATCTACCGCGAGTTCAACCGTTTGCTCAGCGATCAGGCCGAGTATGAGGCAATGAGCCATGCTTCGAACCCCTACGGGGATGGGCATGCGAGCGAGCAAATTGTGGATGTGCTGGCAGGTTAGCAACATGAATGAATGCTTCAAACTATATAAAGCTGCCCACGCCTGCACCAAGGGCCCGAAGTTCGTCCGTCCGTTGGCGGGAGTTTTCAGACATCTGTCGCAGTTTCTCTTTGCTTGCCATATCGGAAGCCAAGCCGAGATAGGCGATGGTTGCTTGTTCCAGCACAACGGTGTGGGATGCGTCATCTCCGAGAAAGCCGTGATTGGAAAGAACTGCGAGTTCTATCAGCATGTTACTGTTGGAACGCTCCGGGGGGGGGTTCCTATCATTGAGGATGACGTCTCAATCGGCGCCAACGCGGTATTGCTTGGAAATATCGTAATCCACAAAGGAGCGAAGATTGGCGCAGGAGCCGTCGTTCTTTGTGATGTTCCTGAAAGTGCTACTGCCGTTGGCGTACCTGCAAGAATCATCATGACTAGTGAAATGTGATTAATTTTAAGGAATTATATATGGCTTGTTGCGAAGAAATAGAAGTAGTTTCTACTGATCTTGTCTCAATCGTATTGCCCGTTTTTAATACTGCGGATTATCTTTCGACTTGCATAGAAAGTCTATTATGCCAGACCTATCCGAACATCGAAATTGTGATTGTTGACGATGGGTCAAGTGATGGTTCTTCTGATATTTGCGATCATTACTCAATTAGTAATGAAAATATCAGTGTCTATCACATTGAGAATCACGGCCTCTCATATGCAAGAAACCTTGGGATTTGTGCCTCAAAGGGGTCGTATATAACTTTTATCGATAGCGATGATGTTGTTCCGGCTTACTACATTGACTATCTAATGAAAGGATTGGCAAACGGGTCGGCCGACTTATCATGCGTTCAACTGCAGGAGATTGAAAACCAAAGCGCTATCAGCTCATTACCATGTGAATTAGATTTACCTGCATTTGAAATTGTGAATACCAAAACAGCTTTGTCGAAACTACTTCGTAACGTAGATATCTGCGAGTCTGCGTGTGGAAAAGTTGCAAAAGCTTCTTTTTGGAAGCAACATAAGTTTCCCGTTGGGCGGGTTTACGAGGATTTAGCAACTTGCGCAGGGATTATCAATGACGCTGATTCCATTGCGTTTTCCCCTGGGAAGATTTATGGCCAAGTTTATCGCGTTGGATCTCTTTCTAGAAAAGGCAAAATTAGTAATAAGCAATATTCCGATTGGAGTTATGCACTGAATCGTTCGATGAATACTATTAAAAATAGTAAACATTATGACGAGCTCGAAGATGAAATTGAATGCTTCATGATGTTAAACAGTGTTCGATTGATTCGTCTCTTTAACGATATTAATAAACCTGACGAGAATAGTCTCTCTATCAGGAACGAAGCCAGGGACTATGTCACTCTTCATTTGAGGACAATCAGAAAAAATGCCTTGGCTTCTCGCTCCTTACTTTTAAAGTCTTATATGAGTTCAAAAGCACCCTGGGCATATTCCGTAGCATTTTCAGCATATCAGCGCGTTAAGTTGATGAGGCGTAAGAAATGACGCGTCTCAATTACGAACATAACGGGTCGAAAAAAACAGACAGCAAGATGAGCTTGCTTTCATATAGGGTTAGTGACTTTATACTATTCAACATTTTCTTTCTGCTTGCCTTTCAGAATGCATTTCAAAAGCTCTTTGGAGGGGCATTTGCATATATCGACGAGTTTTCAGCCCTTCTTCTTTGTTGCTGGGCGGTCTTCAGTATGCATGGACACAAAACTCGTTATTGTATGATTTCACGCTATTTGCTGTTGATTAACAGCCTTCTTCTTCTGTTGGGATTGTGCGGTAACTTATTGTATAAGTTACAGCCTGCTTATCAGGCGATTGCAATCGATGCCTTTGCCTGTTCGAAGTTCATTATTTCTTTGATTTCTTCCGTAGTGATTCTGCAAAAGCGATCAGTGATTGAACTTGCATCTAGCTTTGCAAAATTAATCCTCCCATTACTACTAATCTTATATTTTCTTAATCAATTTATTGATCTTGGCCTGTCATCTGGCGAGCGATTAGGATATTCATTCTTATTCGGCCATCCGACGAATTTTGCCGCAACTGTTGTTTGTCTGATTAGCATTCTTCTACTTGATGTTAAATCCAATAGGTTATTTATCGTCTGTGGACTGCTTGTTCTCTGCGCTACGGGACGCTTCAAGGCCATCGGGTTTGCTTTCATCATTGCTGCTGCAGTTTTCTTGTATTCGAATAAGAAAAAGATTCCCCTCTCTTTCATTCTTCTAGCGGGATGTGGAGCATTGTTTCTTGTTTACGATCAGATATCGCTTTATTTTTTTGACTCCACTACGGCACGAAGCGTTCTTCTGTCAACGTCCTTTGACGTTGCAAACATGCATTGGCCACTAGGCAGCGGTCTTGCTACTTACGGTTCTAATGCATCTGCTGATTATTATTCGTCATTCTATTATTCCTTAGGGTTCCCAAGCGTTTATGGCCTTGGTCCCATGAATCACGATTATTTAGTTGACAGTTTTTGGCCTGCTGTTATTGGCCAATGTGGCTATATTGGCCTGTTGCTGGTTGCCATCATATTTGTACTTCTATTTTCAATGTCCCGCAAAGCCGTAGATCATGGTGTCCCTCTCTGGGCTAGCTTTGCGATTCCCATCTACCTTCTAATAGCAAGCACATCTGAGGCAAGTATTTTTTCTTCATATTCAGTTTTACTTGCTATGACTTTTGCGATGTTGACTGCAGACTCAAACCCATTTCATGTGGGGGAATCAGATGAATAAAAAACACGGTATTTTTTTTTAAGAATACTGCCTGGCAATATGGCCTTCAAATAATCAAATACTTGTTTCCCTTAATTACACTGCCTTACTTGACACGCGTGCTGGAACCCGAAGGTTATGCATTCTATGCTTACGTGATATCTTTCATGTCCTTCGCGCAGGTTTTTGTTGATTTTGGATTTAACCTTTCGGGTACCAAGCGAATCGCGAAGGCACGATCAATAAAAGAGGAAAACCACGTTATAGGAGCAGTAACCGAAGCGAGACTCCTTCTTTGCATCGTTGCAGGCGTGGCTGTAATGGTTACTGCATCTTTCCTGCCGCTTACACAAAATAGGTTGCCCTATGTCTTTCTGGCATTCACAGCGGTATGCGGAAAGGGGCTAGTTCCCGATTTCCTTTTTCAGGGGCATGAGAATATGGGGCCGATCACCACACGTTTCTTTGCCTCGAAAAGCATATCGACTATCTTTACGTTCGTACTTGTACATTCAATTAACGACATCATGTGGGTGCCAGTGCTCGATATAGTCTCGAACGGCGTTGCACTTGCATGGTCGTTTGCGGCCGCGAAGCGGAGCTTTGGCACTACCATCGAGCTCGCGCCGCTAAGCGAATCACTTGCTGAACTTAGAACTTCGGGTTTATATTGCTTTTCGAACATGGCCGCAAGCGTTTTCTCGGGTTTTACGACGCTGCTTATCGGCGCAGTCGTGACCGATGCGGCCCAGGTCGCCTATTGGTCTTTGTCTATGACGGCAGTCACCGCGGTTCAGGCGCTCTATGAGCCTATCATCAACAGCCTATACCCTCATATGGTAAATACAGGAGACTATTGCTTTGCCCGAAAACTAAGTATTTTGGCATTGCCAGCCGTCTTAATCGGCACAGTTGCTTTCTGTTTACTTTCTAAATCTGTCATGCTTGTTTTAGGCGGCGAACAATACCTAGAAGGCTCTTGGGTGCTCGTGTGGGCGAGTCCGTTACTTGTATTTAGCTTCTTTGGCATGCTATTTGGCTGGCCAGTCCTCGGGGCAGTAGGTAAAGTCGCTGAGGTCACAAAGTCCACCGTAATAAGTGCCTTATTCTGCATCGTTACGCTTCTGATTGCCTCGTTTACTGGTATGACGGACCTCCATGTGATTTGCGCCATTCGATGTGCCACGGAGGCTTTACTGTGCGGAATTAGGTTTTATCACGCACTTCCCGTGCTGCATTAAAAGGAGTCCTGCAATGGATAAGTTAATGGATGAAGAGCGGACATATCTAACGCTTGACGAGGTTCATGAAGAGCTACTGAATTTGCTTCTGCGTTTTGATGCTTTTTGCAAGGAACATAATCTTCGTTATTCGCTAGATTCGGGAACGCTTTTGGGGGCAGTTCGTCATAAGGGTTTTATTCCATGGGACGACGATATTGATTTGAATATGCCTAGGCCTGATTACGATAGATTGTTAAAAATTGCAAATTATCTGCCAACTGATTTGTGCGTTATAAACGCCTCCAATAGCAACTTTACTTGAGGGTTTACGAAGCTATGCACTTCTAATATTCGAGCTCAGGAGCCTTCTTATGACGGGGTAATGGAAGAAATGCTTTGGATCGATATCGTCCCAACTGATGGCGTCCCTGAAAACTCAGAACTATTTAGAAAGTCAAAAAAACGCATTCAGAGAGCATTGAAGCGCAACGAGTGGGCAAATATAAACCTCAATTACGAACGAGGGGCGCGTAAAGTAATCAAGACAATTTTTGGCTGGCTCTTCAGGTTCCAAAATCCTAAAAGTCGTTTATTAAAGCTCATTGATGAGACCATTGCATGTCCTGGATATGAGTCTGCCAAGCGGGTTGGATGCTTTTTTGGCGCAGAAAATGGACTTTGGACACTACCTAAAAGCGCATATGAAAAGACCGTATATCTGGAATTTGAGGGGCATATGCTGCCTTGTATGAGTTGCTGGGACGAATTTCTTACTGACCTCTACGGGGACTATATGAAACTTCCTTCCGAGAACGATAGGCAAACTCACTGTCTTAAGGCGTGGCGCGCCTGAGCTCCGAAGTCCAGTTTTTTGACCCATGAAAGGATTATTCTATGATTAACTTCGCGGTAGGTCCTGTACCCTCTTCCGAAAACGTAAGAGCAATTGGTTCCCTAGATACTCCTTATTTCCGCACGCCGGAATTTTCACATACCATGCTCGAAAACGAGCGGCTTCTTTGCAACCTAGCCCACGCACCCGAGGGGTCACGTGCGATTTTCCCAACTTGCTCGGGCACCGGGGCGATGGAAGCCGCTATTATGGGGCTTCTTGATCCCATCAACGACAAGGCAATTGTTGTTGATGGCGGCAGTTTCGGTCACAGGTTCCGTTCTATGCTTGAGCTGCACGGCATTGACAACGTCCCAATCGAGCTTGTACCTGGCACTCCGCTTACCGAAGCTGACCTCGAAGCTATCAACGTTGGGGACTGTACCGCTTTCCTTGTAAATCTGGGCGAGACCTCACAAGGTGTGCTCTATGACGCTAGCCTCATAGGGCGATTTTGTCGTGAACACGATCTGTTTCTAATCGTAGACGGCATCAGCTCTTTCTTGGCCGATCCATTCGACATGGAAAGCATGGGGGCTGATGTGCTTATTACCGATGCCCAAAAAGCCTTAGCCTGTCCTCCGGGCGTGGCGCCTATGGTCCTCTCACCTGATGCTGTTAAAAGAGCGAATTCTCTTACGCAGCCGTGCATGTATTTAAATCTTTATGACATGCTAAAGAATCAAGAGCGTGGGCAGACTCCGTTCACCCCTGCAGTGACAACGCTATTGCAAATTCACGAGAGGCTAGCCGCCCTAGATGCCGCCGGTGGCGCTAAAGCTGAAGTTGCTCGATGTGCCGACGTGGCCAATGACTTCCGCAATAGGATCTTCTCGGCCGGTCTACCTTTTCAAATGCGCCTAGCTTCTCCCTCAAATGCCGTGACCTATATCGAAAGCCCTTACGTGAGTGCCAAGGCACTGTTCGCCTTGCTTAAAGATGAGTACGGCATCTGGCTGTGTCCCAACGGCGGGGAAAAGGGTGATACCTCGTTCAGAGTAGGGCACATCGGCAATCATCCGCTCTCTGATAATGTGCTTTTAGTTGCAGCACTCGTCGATGCTTGCGGACGTTTGGAGCCTAAGCATGACAAGGAAGCCAATAAATGATGAAGGTCATCACCTATGGTACCTACGACCATCTCCATCGTGGACATGTGCGTCTACTGGAGCGCGCAAAGGCTTTGGGCGACTACCTAATCGTAGGTGTCACTTCTGATGATTTCGACAAGCAGCGTGGCAAGATTAACGTGCAGCAGCCTCTCGAGGAGCGCATTGCTGCAGTAAGAGCCACGGGTATTGCCGACAAGATAATTGTCGAAGAGTATGAGGGTCAAAAAATTGATGATATCAAGCGCTATGGCGTGGATATTTTCACTGTAGGCTCTGACTGGGTAGGGCATTTCGATTATCTAAACGAGTACTGTAAGGTTGAATACCTTGAACGTACCTGCGGTGTATCATCCACAGAAATTCGCAGCACTAAAAAACAGCGTTGCGGCTTGGTTGGATATACTGACTACATGAACCGCGTGTATGCAGAATGCGGTTTAGTTAACGGCCTTGAGGTCGTTGCGATATGCACGAAAGATAGAAGCTCGCTAAGCAAGAACTCGTTAAGCGCTCCGCTGATTACAGATAATTTCAACGAATTGCTAGACGCCGTGGATTTGGTCTATATCCACTCGCATCCAGATTGCCATTATGAACAAGTAAAGAAGGCGCTTGAGGCAGGCAAGCATGTTATGTGTGAAGCTCCGCTCGCCAAAAGCGCAGCAGAATGCGATGAGCTATTTTCCTTAGCTGACGAGCGGGACTTAGTGCTAATGGACTCCCTCCGAACCGCGTATTCAACGGCATACGCACGAATGTTATTGCTTGTAGCGGGCGGTCGTATCGGCGACGTCGTATCCGTTGATGCAACTTGTACTAACCTCAATACGAACCGTCCGCCGTATTCATTGAGCCATGAAACTGCCTGGAGCAGCATGGCCGCATGGGGACCCACAGCACTGCTGCCGATATTTCAAATATTGGGTTCTAGCCCCGAGTCTGTGCAGTTTTCCTCCTTATGTGATCTGAAAGATAAAGCCTTCGACAATTTCTCCAGAATCAGTGTTGAGTTCCAAGGGGCCGTTGGTAGTGCAAAAGTAGGTGCAGGTGCAAAGTCCGAAGGAAGCCTTGTAGTCTCTGGAACCAAAGGCTATGTATACGTACCTGCTCCTTGGTGGAAAACGGACTACTTTGAAATTCGCTACGAAAATTCATCTGACAACCGTCGATATTTCTACCAATTGGATGGAGAGGGAATTCGATTTGAATGGGTTTCGTTCCTAAGGATGATTGAGGCGGTGAGCGAAGGGACTGATGGTGAAGAGGCACTTCGTCGTGAAGGTGGTATTGAAAGAGATATAACACGTGCAATCTGTGAAGTGATCGGTTCCTTTGAGCGAGGCGATCACGTTAGATACATGGAGGTTCATAAATGAAGAAGATTCTTCTATTAGGCGGTCCCGTTTTCCAAAAACCTGTAATTCAGCGCGCCAAGTCTATGGGACTTTACGTTGGCGTGGCTGACATCAGTCAGGATGCTCCCGCAGCATCACTCGCTGATGAGTTTTTTCAGGGTTCCATCAGAGATTATGATGCCATGCTCGCGATTGCTCGTGAGTTTAAACCGGATGCCATTGCCAGCGGAGCATGCGATACCTCGGTTGTCACGGTTGCTCGTCTTTGTGAGGAGCTAGGGCTGCCAGGCAATTCAGTAGATGCCGCTCTTAATTCAACCGACAAATTTAGGATGATAAATTGCTTTGCTCAAGAGGGGGTTCCTCATCCTGCCTTCGCCGTAGCCAAGGTGAGTGAGCTAGATACTTTTGTTCCCCCTTTCTCCTATCCCGTCATAACAAAACCTACTGACAGCGCTGGAGGCAGGGGAGTGAATCTGGTTTCATCACTGGAGAAGCTCCCCGCAGCACTTCAGGCTGCATCCAAAGCGGGCATCTCGGGCGATGTGCTTGTAGAAGAATGTATGACCGGCCCTGAAGTTAGCGTGGAAATTATCGTATCTGGCGGTGTCCCTCATGTTCTGCAGGTTACCGATAAGTTAACGTCCGGTGCTCCAAATTTCTATGAAATTGGTCATGTTCAACCTACAAGTTTAAGCTGCAAACAGCGTCGGGCAATTTCGAATGTTGCTTCATCAGCCGTACTAGCCGTTGGTCTCAAAAATAGCGCCGCGCATGCAGAAGTGATGCTAACTTCCGAAGGTCCTAAAATGGTTGAGCTTGGAGCTCGACTTGGTGGCGATTGGATCACCTCACATCTTATCTGGAACTCTGTATCGGGTATCGACATGGTTGAGACCATGATTAAGCTGGCATTGGGAGAAGAGTTCAGTGAGCTTAGCTACAGTGATAGCGGTAAATTCGTAGCTACTAAATTCCTTCCTGCTCGCGAGGGCTTACTTCAGGAATTAAACGGCATTGAAGCTGCAAGAGATTCAGAAGGCGTTATTCATGTTGAAGTTCACGGTATCGTTGGAAAACGGTACGGAAAAGCAGTAGATGATTCTGCTCGCTTTGCTTCCGTTGTTGCCAGCGGCAACACGAAAGAAGAAGCGTTAACCAACTGCGACCGCGCTCTTAGGCTAATTGAAATTCAAATGGGATAAGAACTATTCGCTAGCTCTATATACTGACTTTTTTAAGGCCGGACTGCTTTGTTTACTAGTAACAAAGCAGTCCGGCCTTATTTGTATAGGCTTCTAATCCGAGAGTGCTTTGCTGCTTTTGTAGCAAGCAATCTATTCACCCGTTTATTGCTCCTTGTTGGAGAAACTTTCGCATAGTCCCACTATATGAATACTGAATCAGAGAATCCTGAATTCAGAGCGATAATTGTAGTATTGCCAATTGATTTTTAATGGCTGAGGAGACAATGGGTCTAATAAATCTACCTGAGTACATCTCAGCGATTGTTGCAATCATCGCGTTGCTCATTTCTTGTTACCAAGCTCGTCTCAGCAATAAACAGTCTCTATTCAATCGACGTTTAAATATATGGATAACCGTCGATAAACTCATGAGTGTTTACGTCAAAAACACGAAGAACTTGGAACATGACGACGAACCGCAAATGGCTATCGACCTGCTATTTGTTTGGCTAACTAATACCACGTACCTGCAATCAATTTCAGCCTCAATAAATCATGTGCTAGATGCCGACCCTCAACATAATTTGCATTTAAAGCTTGATGAAATGAAATCGCTCGCCATGGAGGCAAGATTTTGCTTCAAAGGAAAGAGTGGAGACGCAATAGCCGAATTCATAGAAGCTTATCAATCCCTTTTGTTTTCAATGTATCAGTATCAAATTATGGTTAAAAGGATGCATCAGAATGCAGAGAAATATCAATGGACGCTTGAACAGGCTTCTGAAAAGTTACATGAGCCCAGTCAACGGAAAGATCTCTTTGAAAAAGAATGCGCCCTTGCCGCTTCATACAAGACTCTATGTCAGCAAAACAAGCGAGGTGCAATTCAGCGGCAAATAGAACTAGCAGGTTCTATATGGCGCTGAGTGAAATGTTGGGCTTTGAAGGCGGTCTAGGCCATGCCAAACTCAATTGCATTAGCTCATTGAGAAAAAACTCCTCGGCTCTAATGTACCGTAAGACTCGCCGGCTTTCACTGCTGCCTGTTTGAGAACGCGACCAATTAGAATAGAACCCAGTGCCGGAATAAGACTCGAAAGCTGGTTCAGGTGAACTTTAAAGACGAATACATAAATAGTCAGATGTTCAGCTGGAGACATCATCCATCGCGTTATGTGACAAGGGAGGATGAGCTCGCTTACAGTCGTCTTTATGGCTACGTAGAACAATTGGCGGATTCCGTTAGCGGTTTAGTCTCTACGCCATCTTTCAACCAGTTTTTACTTGAATCCTGTCAGCTCTTGGCTAACTCGCTAGATTTAATTCATCAGGGTTACTTCGACGCTGCTTTTTATTCAGTCAGACAAGCTGGAGAGGTCATCCTTATTGGAACGTTGTTTTCGAATCTGGACGAATCTGAGCGCGTTGCTGAATATGAGAATTGGGCCTCACTTGACTGGTTTCCCTCATTTAGCAAACTGTCCAAAATGTTGTACTCAAAAGATACCGAGTACAGAGAACTTCTTGAGCAAATGCCAGAAATAGATGAGCTGATCAGCAAGCTCAATAAGAAGGCGAATAAGTATATCCACAAACAAGGCCACGAATCCTTTTACACCAAGCCCAACGAAATGACTTCAGACAGTTCAAAGTCTATTCGCGAAGATTTCACCGTATATTTCACAGCCACTGTAAACATATGTGCGATCTTTCGGCTTGCCGTCGATCCTTTCCCCATATTGCTGAGCGACACCGAATGCGAATACAGATTCCCCGATTGTATGACACTCGAATTCAGTCAGAGCTTTATTGAAAATTGTTTGGGAAGCGATTTTGTTGAGCATTACATCAAGACGGATTATTACTGCAATTGGGTGAATGCGATTAGATCAACATTTCCTCAGTTGAAAGAGGCAACATATAATGTCTCAAACCTGCACTATATTGATTTGTCTAACATCGAAGACATTCTTGATGAAATAGACAAGCTCACTTTATATGAGGCGACTGCTGTTTTATTCACGGCACTATTCTCAGAAAAAATAATTGCCGTTCATATAACCGGCATGCTTGATGCGTTTAGCAATTCGGCAAGACCATCAAGCGGTCTGTACCTTTCAGATATGAGTGACTACGCGGGACAACTTGGCGGAGTCAACGTTCCGCTCGCGGAGATCTGTCGTCTCGCTAGTCTTGATACGTCGCATGAGTTTTCTCCCGTTAGTTCATTCATTACTTCGTTTACTATTGCGTTTGATTTTGTTTGCGTTGAGACCGATAAGCTTCTTGATGACAATGAAGTTGAGCTAGGTCGAAAAGCGACAGAAGAGCTTGGCCAACTTTGGAAGAAAATAAAAACGGGCCAATGTGCCATTTCTGAATTAAAGGAAACAGCACTGTTCAAGAGGATTAAACAGAACATGAAATAGTACGTTGTTGCGTCCACGACGGCAAAACTAGAACAGTCATGAGCGCATGCTCCATCCAGGACGTCATGATGTGTGTGAAGGCCAGGGGCGTGCCCGTGGTGGTCTACGAGCCCACGCTGGACGCGCCGGAGTTCTTCGGCTCCGAGGTGACCCACGACCTGGAGGCCTTCAAGGCCGGCTGCGACGTGATCGTGACCAACCGCTGGAGCGACGAGCTCGCGGACGTGGCGGACAAGGTGTACACGAGGGATCTGTTTAAGCGGGACTAGGGGAGAGGGACGGCCTGCGACTCTAATCATACGGATTTTACTGATCGTCAAGGAAGAGGGTATATTAGCCCCATCAACCATTTAATATGCTTCGACCCGTAAAGCACAGAGACCTTAAATGCATATGGAGTTCATGCACGTGAGACAATTGTTTCAGCCAAAGAAAGCAAGCTATAAAAATAGAATTTATGACCTGTTTTAGATAGTGGGCCTCTCTGATGAGAAGCAATCGATTGGCTTGGGTGTATTTAAATCAAACTACATGATGCTGATTTGCGGTTACGATGCTTCGAAAAATCATTTTGGAAAATTGGATAAGGACAAGTTGGCTGCATCTGATTTCATTTATTGGATTGATTGAAGGTTGAACCAGTTGCGTCTTCTTCGCTGTGCTCACGGTCTTCTGTCCGTCTCGGCTGCATGGTGAGGCTCGACGGTGTAGAAGCGCGCGAACGAGATCCTGACCTTCACGCGCGACATGGCCGCGGCCATCTTCCACGTGCTGGACGCGAAGGCCCCCTACGGCACCTACGGCTGCACCGGCTCGGGCGCCGTGAAGAGCTGGTCCGACATCGCCCGCGCCGTCTTCGATGCCGCCAACGGCAACGGCGGGAAGGTCGTGCCGGTGTCGACCGCCGACTACTACGCCAGCGCCGCCGGTCCCATCGCCCCGCGTCCGGGCCACTCCGCGCTCGACCTGTCCAAGCTGGAGTCCGCCGGCTTCCACATGCCCGACTGGGAGGAAGAGCTGGGGGAGTACCTCAAGATGCTCTAGGCGCTCTTAAATATGCCAGGCACAAGAAAAGCCGCCGTTCCTTAACGGCGGCTTTTCTTGTGCCTGGCGTAAAGTCCTGCGTCGACAAGCGCGGCGTCGGTCGCCAAGCTTATTGGGAGTCTTGCAGATCACTACGGGCGGCAGTGTCCCGAATGTTGGTGTAGGGCTCGGTTCCCCGGGTAGCCGCAGGCTGCCTGGGGAACCGAGAATCACCTGGAATGCCGTCAATCAAGTTCATGTCACGCCGTCTTCCTGCAAAGAACAAAGAATCGGGTTGTCGGCCACGACAGGCGCGATGATCCCGACCGCGTGCTCCGCGGCGATGCCCTCGCAGACGGGCGCGGGCGCGTTGGCCTCGGCGCCTTCCACGGCCCTGCCGATGGAATCGTCGTCGAACCGGCGGCGGCAGGCCCACTCCTCGTCCGTCTCGGCGTACACGGCGCCCATCATCCAGATGGGCGGCTTCCCGCCAAGGAACGCCTGCGTCGCGCGGCTGCGGCGCTTGAGCCCGCGGTTGGCGCGCTCCTGCAGGTTCGAGCGGAAGGAGGTGGTGCGAAGGGCAAGACGTGAAATGGGCGTTGGGCATTGCGGTCACGACGCTCGCGCTCGTGGCGTTCCTGCCGCTCGTGCCGGTCGTCCTGGTGCTGGGGCTGTTGAGGACTAGTGGCGCGTCCGAGACAGAAGTCACCTCTGGAGGGGCCGTCCGTTTATTGTCCGGACGAGCTGAGATGCTTTTATCACAATAAGCACAGATGGGATGTTAGCGCCGGGCGATTTTAGCCGCTAATAGTCAAACGATTTTGACCAATCCCGGTCACCGAATAATGGCCACCGTGCCTCCCCGCCGCCACTACGCTGGTGGTGCCAACACGCCGGCGTCAGGAGGACCATTGAGGTGAACGAGAGACACGATGACCTACAGGAGATTATAGACGCGGCGCTCCGGGAGATGGCCGCGGAGGAGGGCGGCGGGTTCGACCCGCAGGCATGCAACCTCGCTGAGTTCTGCAGGAGGACGGGGCTCACCCGCTCCCGCGCGAGGACGGTCAGGGCCCACGGGTTCAGGGCCCTGCCCCACGGGAACAGCGGGAGGAGGGCCGCGCCGGG
>NZ_QSSH01000001.1:146816-163350 GCF_003438495.1 Collinsella sp. TF05-9AC | reverse complement strand
ACGGCGAGATAGCCGGCAGGTCGGCATGTCAATCCTGGTCTAACAGAGCCTTTTTTTATCCATTCCATTAGGAGTCCCCATTAGCCTAGGAGCTCAGCATCTTCGTCGACGAGAGCGGCGACCGCGGCGGCAAAGCGCGCTACTACTTGCTCACACTCGTCTTTCACGACCAGGCAGACAGCATCGCCGAGGCGGTCACGAGCTATGAGGCCAAGCTTGCCAGGGCCGATCTCCCCAACATTCCGTTTCACTCCGAGCCTCTCATGAACGGGCACAAGGATTATGAGTTTCTTAACATCGAGCAGCGCAAGGTGATGCTCGTCTACTTCTCCTCGTTCGTCCGCAAACTTCCCATTTCCTATATCACGTTCGTCTACCGCCGCAGCCAGTTCGAAGACCCGGCAAGGCTAATGGAGCGCATGGGGCGCGACATCTCCTCCGCCATGATTGAACACCTAGGCTTCTTTCGATCCTTCGACGATGTGAAGGTCTATTACGACAACGGTCAGGATATTGTCAAGCAGGCGCTCGACCGCTCGGTGGGCAAGGTTCTCTCAAAAGGGGTCGTCCGACGCCGCAAGACCTCGATGACCGACTACCGCCTCGAGCAAGTGGCGGATTACCTCTGCACTATCGAACTTGCCTTGGTCAAGTACGAGGCCAAGGAGAACGGTGAAACGTACAACAAGTTCTTCGGAGGTATAGGTTCTTTCAAGAGGAACTGGTTCAAGCAAGCCCACAGCAAGCGGATATAGGTGGTACGCAGTCTCGCAGGGAGCGGTCGTCTCTCCTCCGGCCAGGGCCCCAAGCGACACGCTTCGAGCAGCGATAGCGAAACGCAAGCAACGGCGTCGCGGGCGCCTCGTGCGCCATAGTGTCCATGTGGTCATCTCCTATCGTCTCAGCGTGGTAGCTGAAGATTCTAGGCGCTGGCCACACCCCTTTTCCGGGGCGCCAACACCAACGTTTAGCACACAAGGAGTTTGACGAGATGGCTCAGCGAGTATTGAATCTATCCGCCCAGGCAGCCATGTCGAATAGCTCCAGATTGGGGTAACTGACCGTTTCGCCCGTTTCTTTAAGACAGGCCTCCGCGGCGTTGCACAGCGAGCTCGCGAGCGACGCCGCATCAACGCGGAACGTCACGCTCTTAGTCGCACGCATCCCGCTCTTGGGCGACGGCCAGGAAGAGCAGAGGGCGTTGCACCCGTGGAGGACAAGCTCGAACTTGTAGTCGTAGTCGAAGCTCTCGTCTTTCTCGGGAGCATCGACCGACACATCGTAGTCGCCTGAATGCAACAGGGAGCACCGGAGCTTCCAGCACATCTTCCCATTAAAGATTTGACCTGGAATCGTTTCACCTTCGTTCGAGGGGTCTCCCGAAAACAGGAAGTCGTTTGCCGCCCAGTCATCAAACCACTTCACATACTGCCGCCCCGCCGCTCTCTTCCCGTTATGAAGGACGAGATTGGGATAAAGAAGCTGCCCCATGGCGTCGGGAATGGTAAGGGAAGACATAAGGGCTGGGATAAGGCAGTCTTTCTCAACCGCATTTCTAATCGATTCGACGAGTAGCTTCATTTCGATGCCTCAAAAAGTCTATGCGGTCTTATGCGAAGAAACGGCCGATCGGCCATGAGCCGAGCGTCGTTCGTGCCTCTTCGTCAAGTGACGCTCTGAGCGCAGAGGCCATGTCCGAGTCTCCGCGCAAGGCTGCTGCGCATGCTTTCGACAGCGCACTATCTGAATTCAGCTGGATTGCCATTAACTCAGATTTCTCCTCGCTAGTAAGATCTCGCTTTCGAGCGGCAATTTGATATCGATTTATCAGGGTTGCCTCTCGATCCGCAAAAGCTTCCAGGGCGTCTACGGTCATCTCGCAGCATTTCAGCAACTCTTCCTTACAGCACGCATCTTGATCGTAGGCTGATAGCATTTCAAGCATCTTGTCGTTGACGTAGGCAGAGCTAACTTCGGTGACTGGATACTGCTTCAACGTAGCGGCAAACACCTCGGCATCGATATTGGCAAGCCTCATATAGTCCTGCATCGTTTGGACGAACAGAGGCGCGACGACTACGGGGGCATCCCCCTCGCCCCGGAAGAACACCGAGACCGTCAGGTCATCCAGTCGAAGCCCATCGACCATTCGGTACATATCTTCAGATACTTGGTAAAACACGAGCTTAATCGGATGGTTCCCCAGATTGATATATCCGAATCCGTTTTGCCGATCCTTGTAGTGGAGGGGTGCGTTCTCAACCAATCCCTTGTAAATTGTCTCGATGTTTCTTAAATCCTGAGTGGTCAACGCACTGATGTCGAGCTCTGGCTTGTAATGAAGAGCGTCGACAACCCGCTTGATAATCTCCAGCGACTGCAATCGACTCTCAAGGGCGTCGAGGTCGCCTCCGCTCAACTTGCACCCGCGAGCAAAGCCGCTTCCGTCTATGGAAAGCGTACCGGTTTGCGTCAATGCGCGCATGAGGGCCAACTCTTCCATGCGCTCGGCAAGAGTTCCGGTCTCGCTGAGGGTGATTGTGTTGGTGGAGAGGCATATGTCGAAACCCCTGAAGAAAACGTGCTCGCCATTCTCATTTTCTCCGGCCATGACCACCGCATTTAGGGAAACATCACCAGAGCTGACGTCATGCCGAGACCCAATCGCGACGCCAACTATGTTTTCAAGCTTATTCAAGGGATACAGCTCTCCCCAGGGGCTCTTCCCGTAGATATACAGCCCGTTCCTGTATGGAGCCAAGCTTGCGGGCGACTCGCCCTCGAGCAGCTCGATTCCAAACTCGCACTCATCAAAGCAAAGGCCGGCATCCTTAAATTCCTCGATTGTCTTGGGGGCGATGCCAACGACTGCTCGCTGCTTTGCTCTGTCCTTGACCGCCCTTCTGACAAGCCGCGTCAATTCCGCCGCGTCTGACGGAAGCCGGTCGAAACGCAAAGAGATGCGCTCTTGTTGCTCCGGAATATCGGCCAGAATCTTCTTTAGGTCATAGGGAAGCAAAAGTCTGTAGAAAACCTCCGCTGAACGAGCCTCGCTCCCACAGTAGACGTAAAAATAGATGCAGCCTCCAGCAATGTTGAGATAGTGCTTGAGGTCTGAAACTCGAACTTGCCGCTTAGGTCGGTCCGATTTTCTTTTCGAAGTGGTCCCCTTGACCTGAAGCGGCAACTGGCCTTCAACGGTCTCAATCGTGAAGGAAGAAGACGAGTAGACTTGCAGGTGCCCGTCGGTGCATTCGGTCTTGTCGTTCTCATCTATATACGCATAGACGCAAGCGACATCGCCGAAAGCCTGCTTGACAGCATTGACCGCGTTCTGCTCGATTTTGCGATTGTCCAAGCTTCTCCTTACTGTTTTAGATCGTCAGCAAACCGATGTCAGGCATGTTTCTCACTTGACCTAACTGCCTCGCGATGAATCGCATGGCCCTAGAGGAAAAAGTCCCTCGCGCTCACGATGCGGATGCCGTCGATATCCGTGTCGTAGGAACCCTGCCTCACGACCACGATCTTCTCGTGGTTGTCTCGTATCGACTTCAGAGGGGCGATCTCTCGCTCCCTGGTCTCGCTTGCGAACATCTCGTCAGTCGCCTGCACGTAGAGCACGCGCCCGTCCTTCGTCGCAACGAAGTCGACTTCCTTGCCATAGAGCTTGCCCACATGCACGCTCCATCCTTCGTAGAGCAGCTGGAGATACACGGCGTTCTCGAACAGACGGCCAGTATCCGTGACCCTATAGCCGGCCATCCAGGTCCTGAAGCCGGTGTCGACGATGTACTCCTTTGGGTTCGTCTTGAGGAGCGCCTTGCCGTGCAAATCGTAACGCGTGGCACGATAGAACAGGAAGGCCTCCTCAAGCGCACCCACATACGAGGAAACGGTCTTGTTCGTGGTCTTCGGCCCCGCAGAAGTTAACGCGCCGGCGATTCGACTCGACGAGCACTCGTTGCCGATGTTGTCCGCCAGGAATTCGGCCACATGGCGCAGCAGGGAAGGGTCAGTCACCGCACTTTTGCCCTTCCCGCGCTCACGGTTGACAATATCACGCACGGCGATGGCTTCGTAGACGCCGGACATGTACGCCGAGTGCTGCGCCTGGGTCGTCGAGAGGGATGCGATGGCTGGCATGCCCCCGTACTCAAGGTAACGAGTAAGCATGTCGTCGAAGAGAACGGGATCCCCCTCGGGAGTGAGAGCCACCGAAGTTCCCGATACGAACTCGATTCCGCAGAAGTCGGCGAACTCGGAGAAGGACAGGGGCAGCATCTTTACCTCTACGTAGCGCCCGGAGAGATAGGTGGCCAGCTCGCTCGAGAGAAGATACGCATTCGAGCCCGTGAGGTAGATGTCGCAATCGAAGTCGATCCTCATTGCGTTGACCGCATCCTGCCAGCCATCGATTCTCTGGGGCTCGTCTATGAAAACGTAGGTGCGGCCCTTGTCCGACAGGCGCCCGCGAACGTAATCATAAAGCTGGTCCTCCGTCTTGATGCCCGTACCCTTGCTTTCCAGGTTGACGCTCACAAAGCCGCGGCCAGCGACTCCTTCAGACTCGACGGCCATCCTAATTAGATCGAGAAGGCTCGACTTGCCGCACCTGCGCACGCCCGTGATCACCTTGATGAGGTCGGTGTCACGGAAGAGCATCGCCTCCTCGAGGTATCTATCGCGGTTCCTGAGTCTGCCACCCTTCAAAAGCTGCTCCTAAAACTCGAATCTGGTTACACTTTTAGGAGTATCGTAACTCCACGCCACAAGATGAGCAAAGAGCGCACCTCGAGACGGATCGACCAAGGGGATTACGCACCTGCCGGGAGGCAGGGCAGCTTGCTCGATCGACGCGGACTACCAATTGATAAACCCCAAAAGCCGGACCGCACGGCGGCGCTCGTTTCGCTAAATCGGCTTGATGGGATGGCGAATCACGGTCTTGAGCTTCTCCGGCGCGTACTTGCGCGGGTCGGAGAGGTAAATCTCGTGACAGAGGCGGGATTCGGAGAAGTCGGGCGCATATCCCCGTTCCGCCGCAAATGCACGCATGGCGCCTATGATCGTCAGCTCGTCATCGTAAGGCCCGTATAGCAATGGGCGCGGATTCGGAAGATGCCGCGCCCATTGGCAAACACTATAGCATAGAATCGAACGTCTGTTCTACTCCCACTCGATAACGGGTGCCGCAGGTAAATGAGGCGCTCGTTTTGCCTCAGTCCGTTCTATCAGGCATTCTCCCATCGCCGTTTGATACTCATTTGGTCCTCACGCCGGCTAATCTGACCACAATTAGGGCAGGGCATACCCCTTCTTAAATCGCTCGTCAAAGGGACAGAAATCGCTATAGACATAGCCGTCAATAAGCGATGAACCGTTCGGTTGGCGTATCTCATGCTGCCGGAACTTCTCGACATAGCCATCGGACCTATCGTGCTCGAAATAGTCGAACTGATCAAGCCATTCGTCGTATTCATCGGCCCGCTTCACGCGCGTTTCATACCTCTTCGCCCATTCAAAAAGAAAAGAGTCGGGAACAGGCGCTCTCGCTAGAAGCGCCGGCCCCTCTTCCAGCTGAACCGGAATCAATCCATATGAAGCCGAGAGCTGAAATAGCGCATGAGCAGCTTGAACAGGACTACCGAAATCGGTAAATACAAGCGCTCCCCTCTTCACCTCAAGAGCGCTGGACAGTTTTTGAAGCGCCGCATATTTCGGCACCCTAGCCCCCTGCTCATACGAACGTAGCGTTGCGAGGGAGAGATCGGCCTCTCGGGCCAAATCCAGCTGGGTCTTTGCAGGGGTACACCGCGCCCTTAGCTCTGGCAGCTTCTTGGACTGCATCCTATTTTGCCAGGGCGTAATCGGCACCCAGGACTCTCGCGGATCATATTCATATCGAAGGGGAAACTGGGACGGATCAAAGTCTGCTGCGTAGTTGTCCTTCCATCTTTCATAGTCGTCTCGGTCGGAGTCGCTCTCGATCTGAGCATACTGAGCGGCCCACTTTTTTAGAAACGCCTTCATGAAGGGCGAGGTCGGCTTGAGCGCAGAATAGTGCTCGTTTGCAACAGGCTCGAATCCGTATGTCGCGGCGAATTGGAAAAAAGCCTGAGCAATCAGATCCGTATCACTGAAGTCGTAATAGTGCAGCGACTCGGCCCGTATTCCGAAAGCGTTCGCAAGTCTATCCAAATGCTCCTCCTTCGGGGCGGACTTCATCAGCTCGTAATTTCTTAAGGCCGATTCCGGGATTCCCGCTGCCTGCGCGGCCACCTTTCGAGTCCATTTTCGCGTCGAACGAAGACGAAGCAGCTTCTGAGACAGCTGCTGCCTTCCCCAGCGTTTACTCGTCTGTTCCCATTCCCTATCGACCACATATGACGACAAAGCTTCCGAAATTGCACCGACGCAGTCGACGGCAGTCATCCAAATACACCTCCAACAAATAGTTGCCTCAAGTGTACACGTGAAACCTTATGTGTGCAGAAAATGTATTAGATGCGACTTTCGCAGCAAGATTGAAGCCAATTTCTAATTTTTGTAGCACTTGATGCTTTTTTTGGACATAATCAAGACAAGGGGGCAACCGGTGCCCCACCCTGGAAAGGAGACTACATATGACACGTCAGCTTATCGGCGCGGAGGAGGTTGCCGAGATCACGGGCATGAGCAAGTCCTATTCGTTCAAGCTGATCAAGACTTTGAATGCAGAGCTTGCAGCTCAGGGGATCATGACCATCCCCGGGAAGGTCCAGCGCTCGTATTTCGAGGCACGCCTTCTCTCCACCCCTTCTAAGCAGAAGGTGGCGATGGCCCATGTCGGTTAGCCGCGACAAGAAGCGCGGGACCTGGACAGTCGAGGCTTGGTATCGCAACTCTATGGGCGAGCGTCATAAGAAGACGAAGCGCGGGTTCGCCTCCAAGAAGGAGGCTGTGGCTTGGGAGCGCGACTTCCTCGCCTCCTGCGACGAGCGTGTCGAGGTCACCGTCGAGGCCTTCGTCAAAACCATGTACGCACGTGACATCTACCCTCGACTGCGAGTCGGCACCAGGCTCACCAAGGATGCCATTATCGACAAGTACATCCTGCCCATTTTTGGCCCCATGCGCCTTTGTGACGTCAAGGCTGCGGACGTGGTGCGTTGGGAGAATTGGCTCCTTGAGCAGAACCTGTCGCAGAGCTATCTCCACACCATCTGCAACCAGTTCTCAGCCATCTTCAACCACGCCGTCCGATTCTACCGCCTGCCCCAGAATCCCATGTTGGCGGCGGGAAAGGTCGGCTCCAAGCGCCCCGAGAAGGAGATGCTCTACTGGACCCCTGCCGAGTTCAAGCGCTTCTCCCAGGCCATCGAGGACAAGCCGCTCATCTACCTTGCATTCCTCACGCTCTACCTCTCGGGCTGTCGCGAGGGCGAGCTCCTCGCCCTCCGTCCGGAAGACATCGACTTCAATCTCAACGTTATCCGTATCCGTCATTCCTACGCCCGCATCAAGGGCGAGGACGTTATCGGTCCACCCAAGACGCGCGCCTCGAAGCGGGACATCGTCATGCCGAGCCTCCTTCGTGAGGAGCTGCGTGATTATCTGTCGACACATCCCGAGATCGCCCCTACCGACCGGCTCTTCCCCGTCACGAAGCACGCGTTGTCGCATGAGATGAAGAGGGGTTGCGAGCTCTCGGGCGTGAAGCGCATCCGCATCCACGACATCCGCCACTCGCACGTCAGTGCGCTCATCAACAGCGGCTACTCGCCCACGGCAATCGCCGACCGCATGGGTCACGAGACCGCCGAGGTCACGGAGATGTATTCGCATCTCTTCCCCTCGACCCAGCACGACCTCGTGGAGGCGCTGGACGAGGTGATGTCGGATGTCTAGGCCGATTGTGGACGCCAAGGGACGCCGTCGCTGCAAGACCATCGCCTTCCGCATGTCACCCGCAGAGGCGGACCAGCTCGACCTCCGCGTCGCTTTGAGCGGTCTGTCGAAGCAGGACTTCATCGCGAGAAGCCTGCTGGAAGGCACTTTTACTGTGGTCGCAACCACCCGCATGCGCAAGGCGGTTAAGGAGCGCATGGGACCTGTCGTAGCGGAACTCCGGCGTATCCGGCGCGCAGGAGACATGAACGACGAGCTCGTCGAGTCGCTCGAGACGCTCGCCGCCTTTGCCGGATCGTTCGCGCCCGAGCGCTCCCCTGTGGAGCTTGAAGACGCCCTAATCGCAAACCTGGGTCTGGACGACGGCCTCCCCTACCAAAGCTCGGCCGTCGCCCAAAAACATGAGCCCACACGTAAGGAGGACTCTGTCGATGAATCTTAGCATGATGAATTCCGCCCGACGCCGCGCCGTCTTGCGCGACTACCGCCTCGACCACCCCTTGTCGGAGGAAGAGCTGGTCGAGCGCCTTATCGACACGGAGCTTCGCCTCCGCCGGCTCGAAGCACTCGCCTCCGCCAAGAACCACCCCATCAATGGCCCTCGCCGTCACCATTCTTGTGAGGCGATCTGATGGGCACGCAGAAGCACGACGACGCCCCCGAGCCGCAGTCCCCGGAGCGCCGCTCCCCGCCGACGGTCAACGAGATTGTCGAGGAGCTCAAGTCTCTTCCCCTGAACGTCGGCTACAACCGTCTCGCGAACGAGCTCTTCAAGACTGGGCCCCTGCCCTGGGATGCAGATTCGCAGGAACGCCGGTGGCGCGATAGCGACGACGCACGGCTCTTCGCCCTCCTCCAGCAGATCATCTCTCTCCAGAAGGAGAAGTTCATGCTGCTCGCGCTGACCATCGTCGGCGAGGACAACGCCTATGACCCGCTCGTTGCCATGCTCGATGCCCTCACCTGGGACGGCATCCCGCGCGTAGGGACGCTCCTCAATGTCTACCTTGGCGCGGAGAGGAACGCATACGTCTCGGAGGTCGAGCGCATCTTGTTCTGCGAGGGCATCGCCCGCGTCTACAGCCCGGGCTGCAAGGCCGATTACATGCCCATCCTGTGCGGTGCCGGAGGCATCGGCAAGTCCTCCTTCGCGAGGGGCCTCGCCATGCGCGACGAGTATTTCAGCGACTCCGTGATCAACCTCGGCGACGTCAAGCTCACGGGCGAGCAGAACCGGGGCAAGTGGATCATTGAGATTCCCGAGCTCAACGGCATGTCCGAGCGCTCTATCGAGAGCGTGAAGGCTGGGGTCACCCGTCAGGTCGATGAATTCCGAGGGGCCTATTGCCGCAGGACGGAGGCGTTTCCCCGGCGCGTGGTCTTCGTCGGCACCACGAACGAGGCCGACTTCATCCGCGAGCGGACGAGCGGCGCAAGGCGCTTCCTCCCGGTGCTCTGTGGCATCGAGCGCACGGAGAAGTCCGTCTTCGACGAGGGCTTTCCTACCGCCATCCGGCAGGCATGGGCAGAGGCCCGCACGTGGATGAAGACGGGCGACCCCCGTTTCTCGACCGTCCTCACGCCCGAGATGGAGGTCGAGGCGGCCGCACAGCGCGGACGTTTTGTCGAGGAGGACCCCTGCGTGCAGAAGGTCCTCGCGTATCTCCCCGGCAACACCGACCGTCCCATGTGCACGTTCGAAATCCTCGACAAGGCCCTCCACCTTGAGAAGACCAAGGCCAACTGCAAGATGGTCAGCCGGATCCTCTCGTCGCAGTGCCCCGGATGGGTTCCGGGCAACAAGCGCCTCTGCCCTCCATACGGCAAGCAGCGCTGTTGGGTGTACCGGGAGACGGATTAGGGCCGATGGAGGTGCCGCAGCATTCCGTTGCGGCACTTCCCTCGCCGCCCCTCACCTGCAAAGTCTCTCGATGGTGCCAAAGGTGCCATTGGCCCAGAAACTCTTTCCTGTTCTTTGGCACCTTCGGCACCGCAACGTTTCGCCGCAGCTAGAAGCGTTACCAACGAAGAAGCTCAAATGAATCGCCGGTACCCATACGGCACCGGCAGAGAGGAAAACCATAATGGAACTTGTCAAGAAAATCAAATCGCATCTCGACGACCTCCTCGGAACCGTCCCCAAGCACAAGGACGACGCTGTCGGCTCCGTGCTCACCCATCTGCTGGAGTCCGACCCCGACCTGGGCTTCGCGCGCGCGGCGCGCCCTGTCGAACACCCGGGCTTCACGCGCATCGTCCGTGCCGGAATCGCTTACTACGCGAAGCCGGATTTCAAGATTCTGAACCCGTTCAAGGAAGGCGGGAACGGCGTCTACTTCGTCAAGGGCTGCAACGACGACCCGACCGGCATCTTCTTCACCGATGCCTACCGCGTCTACGATGCGGAATACGGCGACGCCATCGAGGCCTACCTCTTCGCCTACGGCATCCCCCGCGATGACCTCGCCATGGTGCCCGTCACCTTCTGGCCCAGGACCTACGAGCGCACGCCAGAGAACATCGCCGCCCTCCGCGCCGTCGGTGCGCCCCTCCCGAACGAGGGACTCTAAAATGGCCATCGGAAAAGACGGGTCGAAGGTCATGAGCCTCCGGCTCCCTGACAAGGCATATCGCCGCCTCCACGCCTACGGGGTTTCCAAGGATCTTAGCGACAGCGCAGCCGCCCGCGAGCTCATCGCCGCCGGGCTCGCCTCCGACGGCCTGGCGCTCTACTCGACCGAGCTCGGCACTTATCTCCGCGGCGTCATGCAGCCGCTACTCGAGCAGCTCGACCACACGCTCGACGAACGCAACGCCGAGCAGGAGGACCGCATCGCGCGCGTCGTGCACCGTGCTACACGCGCCTCTATCGTCGCGGCAATCGCGGCAGTCGAGGTCGAAAAGGGCACGTTCGAGGGCCTGGATGGCGTGAGCGCCTCGGACATCTACGCCGCTTACGACAAGCAAGCCGGCCTCATGCAGCGTGGCATGACGCTCTCGGAGGCGAGGGGGCGCCTTTCTGATGGCAAGTCGTAGCAGCCTCGTCGTGAACGCCCGCGTGCACCTCCCCGGGTCGCGCGGGCGTTCCGCCGTCATCACCAACAACATCGAATACGTCGCCACGCGCGAGGGAGCCGACAAGTCAGCCACCGTCGACGACCTCAGGCGCTCCGAGCTCGCTGAGAAGATGGGGCTCGTCGGCTACTACGCCGAGAGGCCCGGATCGACCGCGCTCTTCGACCAGAACGGGGCCGTCCCGCTCCGCACGGCCCGCAGGGAGCTCGAAAAGGCTGACGGAGCGATTGCTACCGTTGTGCTCAGCGTCCGCAGGGACGAGGCATGTGAGCTCGACCTCGCGTGCAAGGAGGACTGGCAGCGCTTCTGCCGCCGAAACCTCGCGCCGGCGCTTGCCGAGGCAATGGGCATCCCCGAGTCCAGCGTCCGTTGGGTAGCCGCCGAGCACGAAAACCACCCGAATTCCAAGCACGCGCACGTTATTGCGTGGTCGTCCGATGGCTCGTTCGATTCACTCATGGCCCGCAACAGGCTCGACCGGGCTAGAAACGCGCTCACCGACGCGGCCCTGGCCCCGGCGCTCACGGCCGAGTATGAGGCCCGCGACCTCGCGAGGTCGCGGGCGGTCGACGCCGTCCGCCAAATCCCCGCCGACGAGATTGGCGTCACGCTGCCTGCGGACGGCCGAATCTCCTACGCGCACCTCCGCCGCTGGCACCCAGATGTCGCCAAGGCCGTCGATGTCGCAATCGCGGAAGCAGGGTCGAGGCATCCTGAAATCAAAGGGGCGAGCGCCGCTTACAGCAAGTCCGTGGAGCGTTGCGCCGGCCTCAAAGGCCTCGAAAGCGTTGCGCGGGACCGCTACGTGAACGACGCCATGCGCGAGCTACGCGCGCGCCAGGGCAACGCCCTGCTGAGGATCATCGCACCCGACCGGACAACGGACCCCGAAAGGGAACTGATGAGGTCCGCAAGGCCGGACGGCGGGCCTGCAACGGAGCGCAAGCGCATGAAACCGCTCGTCGGCGAGGTCCGCGCCTGCGTCACCGGTGAAGATCTGGAGGGGGCGCGAGAAGCCGTCCGCGAGCTCAGGCCTATCCCGGAGAGGTGTCTCCGGCCATGTCCGTCCTACGCGCTTTCTATGGCAAAAGCCCCGGTTGCCGTGAGCAGAGCCCTTACCAAAGCGCTCGCGTTCGCAACGGAGAACCCCAGAAGCAAGAAGGACCCGTCAGATGAGGTCGGCCAGAAAGCCGAGCGCGCGCTCGCAAGGGCGCTCGCAGCCGCTGCATCGGCCGCGATCAGGGGCGATACGGCGGGCATCGTACTCGACCCCGCGAAAACCATAGTGAAGGGAATGATTCTATGAGCAAGCAGAAGAGCTTCAACGTCGACGAGGGCGCGCATTTCAAGCGCTGTGTCGCCGCCGGCACGGCCGCTGGGACCGCGATCGCGTTCGTCCTACTGCCGGCAGCATGGCACTGGCTGAAAGCATGGGTCACCGGCATCGCCGCGACGCTCACAAGCTTCGGGACGGCCGCAGCACCCGAACTCCCCGATACCATGTTCCAAAACCCACTCGAAGTCCTGCCGGAGCTGATCCAGGACGACGCCTTCCTCGTGGGATGCGCGGCGACCCTCGCCATCTCCACGATAGCAGGCGTCTGGAGCCACTTCGACTGGTCGCGCTGGCTCCACGACGGGACCTGGGTCGGTGGGCGCCGCGCGCCGGGCGCGCCCATCCACGGCGACGCGAGGCTCATCTCGGCACACGGCGAGCTTAAGCGCAAGAGCAAATCGTGGCAGGAGGGCGAAAGACCCTCGGGTGGCACACTGGTCGTGGGCGAGATCGGGAAGAGCGTCAGGCTCATCGACTCGGTCCACGCTTGCATCCTTGCCGAGAGTGGCGAGGGCAAAAGCCGTCGAGTCGCCATTTTGTCAGCCTTGGCTAACTTCGAGCAAGGCCGTTCCATCATCATCAACGACATCAAGGGCGAGCTCAGAGCCTTCCTTGAGCCTGCGTTCGAGAAGGCGGGCACTCACCGCATCGTCGACGTGATGTTCGACGCGCCCGCATCCTCGGTTCGGTTCGATCCGCTCGAGAGGGCAAAGGAGGCCTTTAGGGCGGAGGGGGCCGGCGGCTGCGCGCGAGAACTGCGCGAGCTCTCGCGCTGCATCGTGCCCGCGCCGTCGAAAGGCCAGCCGTTCTTCTACGACGGCGCTCGGAACCTCTTCGTCGGTATCTCCCTCGCCCTCATCGAGGACGCGTCCATCCCGGAAGACGAGAAGACCGTCATGTCCGTCGCGGCCGCAATCTCGCCGTCGGGCGATCAAGGCCCGCTTGACCGCATCGCCGCCCTGGCGGCGTTTTTGCCCGCCGGAGACCCCGCCCTCCCCTTCCTCGGCGGACTCAACGGTGAGCACGGAGGCGGGCCCGGCATCGTCTCGACTCTGAGCAACTGCCTCACCGAGTACGTCGACGGCAACGTTGCCCGGATGCTTCACGACGACGAGTGCGGCCTCGGGGACATCGGCGAGGAGCCCACGGCGGTCTTCATCTCATCGTCCTCGGCAACGGGCAACTACAAGAAACTCGTCCAGACGTTCGTTTCCCAAGCGCTCTCGGCGCTGCGCTCCTGCGCTGCGGGCCATGCCGGGCGCTGCCCCGTCGAAACCATCCTCCTCCTCGATGAGGCGGCGTCCCTCGGCCGCAACGAGAGGATCGTCCAGGACCTGGGAGAGATGCGCTCAGAAGGCGTCCATGTTCTCTGGTTCTGTCAGTCGCTCCTCGCACTCCAGTCCGTCTCCGGCTACAGCCGAGAAGAAGCCGAGACGATACTCGACCTCCTCAAGGACAAGGTCGTTCTCTCCTGCTCCAACCTCGACACCGCGCGCAAGCTCTCGGAGTCGATGGGCTCCTACACGGCGGTCGCTCAGTCCACGAACCGAACGAGGGGAACGAACACCGGCTCGACGGGCACGAGCGAGGGGCTCGTCCGCAGGCCGCTCATCACGCCCGACGAGCTCCAGCGTTGGACTGGCCGCGAGACGGGAGCCCTCGTGATCCACGACGGCGTACCTATGGCCTTCCCCAGCAGGGACGTCACCGAGACCTTCGTCGGGCCCATGCTCGGGATGACGTCCCCCGAGGCCGAACGGGCACTTATGGAGCAATCTACCGCTCGCCGCGAGATCAGGAACGAGACGGTACCGAAGGTTTGGCAGGGCCCGACCGACCCCGGCGGCGCGGCGACAGCGCCGACGAAGCCGAAAACGGTCGCAGGATACGTTCCCGAGGGCTTCTAGTCGCGTAATCGCCCATATCCAGCGGAAACGACTCGATTAACTACACTTCCGCACCCGCGTACTACACGCGGGTGCGGAAGTTTTTCGTTTTAGGTGCAGGCATCTACCTGCGCCTTCGAACTCGGCTCGCCGAGTTGCGCCGCTTGCCTCCGGCGAAACGTAGTGGAGCCTTATCCTGCACCGCCGCTTCGTGGCGGAAAACCGAATCCAGGGTGACGCGTAGCATTCGAACCACCGCGTCGAAAAATGACGTCAGAAGCCCGCCGCCGAGCTATCCATCGAACAGGTCTGAATTGAAAAACTCTCGCAGGGAGACGCCGAGCCCGCCTGCGATGCGCTCGATGTTCTCGATGGAGACGTTGCGCTTGCCAGTCTCGACTTCGGCGAAATAGGTGCGCGACATCTCGATGGAATATGCGAAGGCCTCTTGGCTCACGCCGAGTCCAGCCCTCAATTCCTTGACGCGAAGCCCCACGCGCATCTTGGGGCCCAGTTGAGTCATTGGCACCTCCTTACCGTCGGTGTCAATGATTCGGCCCTGTTCTATATAAGTCACACCTATATAAGTGACAATTTGAAATACAATACGGGAATCAAAGGATTTCAATCTGGGAGGAAGCACGATGAACATTGAAATCTCTAGGAGGGCGTTTCTCGCAGCGGGACCCCTCGCCGTCATGGGCTCGCTCGGGCTCGCCGGGTGCGGCAAGAGCGGCATCAGCGGCAAGACCCTCTACTACTACTCGGTTTGCGGCAGCGTGGCCCTTGGCAAGGTGTGCGCGAACAAGCCCGGATCCGCGTCGACGATCAAGTTCGACGACGACACATGGCACTACGTCGGCTCCACCGAGCTCAGCGGCGACTGGAAAGCCGAAGGCGACGATGTGGTCCTGTCCTCATCGCAGCTCGGCACCGTCACGCTCGTAAGGCAGGACGATGGGAGCTACGTGCCCTCGGGGTCCGAGGGCTACGGCGAGAGGTACTTCGTGGACGAGTCCGCGGCGCAGTCCTACTACGACGAGTACACGGCGGCCACGCCCGATAGGGTGAGAGACACGCTGGAGAGTGCCACCTGGTCGGTGAAGAACCCGCCCTCGACCCAAACCGTCGCAGAGACGCTCTCGTTCGACGACGGCTCGCTTGCGTTCACGAAGGGCGAGTACCAAAGGAAGGGCTCTTACACCGATGCCCCGCGCGAGAGCTCGTGGCTCGCCTCGGACCATTCTGGCGAGTACGAGCTCGGCGTGACCTCCCAGTGGGTGAGCTCGGACGGATCGTCGCCGCGACCCTTGATCTACGAGGGGACGATGACCGTCGGGGGCGAGGCGACAGACTTTAAGCTGTCCGACCGCAGGGGCTCCCTCACGCTAACCCTTTCCTCCGAGTGGAGCGCGGTGACGTTCGCCAATGGAAAATAGGCACGATGGAGACACCAAAGTGGGCGAGAACAGACACCTCATGACGACGATCCTCACGCGAGCAAAGTCAAAGAGGACAGCAATAGCGACAGCAGCCGTCCTGCTCGCCGCGTTCCTCGCCCTCGCCTGGCCGCACGCCATGCCCACGGGAAATAAAGACGAAGGCAATTCGGCTGCGACAACGCAGCGAGAAGCCGCGGGAGCAACCGAAGAAGAAAACGAGACAAGCTCCGTCGCGCGAGACGGGACAGACGAAGCCTCAGGACCGACGGCGGAAGACGCCCAGCCTGAAGAAACCACTGCGAACGAGAGGAGAACGACGGGTAATGGCTCGGACGTCCCGTCGTCAGGCGAGAATGGAAAGAGCTCCGGCAAACCAGAGTCGGGAAACCCCTCCGCACGGGAAACTGCCCCCCACCAGCACAACTGGGTAGTCCAAACCAAGACCGTCCATCATGACGCGCAGTACAGGACCGTCCACCATGACGCAGTTGTAAAGTATGTCAGCATTTGCAACAACTGTGGGGCGGATATCACTGGGAACGAAGCGGCTCATATTAAGAACTCGCTACTCAACGGTGGCAACTGCGGTTCTTGCCACGAAGAGTCTCGTACAGTGCAGGCTGCCTACGACGAACAGGTACAGGTGAGCGCGGCATGGGACGAGACCGTGACCACCGGGTATAAGTGCTCGGGTTGCGGAGCCACGAAGTAGCGGAAGCCACTGAATTCTAGGCCGTAGCGGTCAAGCATCAGGTTGAGTCCTATTGATACCGCCGGACGCATGCGCTCCGGTATCCTCCATATCCCCCGAGCCACCTTAGCCAAGGTTCCAAGGGGCAGCGCCCCTTGGCGCGCAGGGGTTCGGGGATGGCGCGAGGCATCCCCGGAAGAGCTGGCGCCGGGGG
>NZ_QSSH01000001.1:31397-146806 GCF_003438495.1 Collinsella sp. TF05-9AC | reverse complement strand
AAGAGCTGGCGCGGGCACGCCGATGGCATGCCCGCGTTCTCCGTATGCGCCTCACCCCTCTCCGGCAACGTACACGGTCCGGCCGCTCTCGCAGTCAATGCTCTCCACGTCGCCGAATCCGATGCGGACGGCAGTCCATCCGCCCCCGTCCTCCACCAAGGCGTCGGCCTCGTCGCGTGCGTCCGAGACGAGTCGCCCGAGTTCGGTCGACCCCTCCGGAGCAGTACCCACCTCGAACGCCCCGCCCTCGCCGCCCGACTCAAACTCGACGACGACAGTCAGCCCGACGGCTCCGCCCGGGGACTTGCCGAATCTGCCCACGGCGTCAAACTCGTCCATCTCCATGAAGCTACCTCCCCCTGACGGCGCTAAGCAGCTTCGGCTCGAAGTGCTCGTCGCGCTCGACGGCGGCGAACCCCATTTGGCGGTTCAGCTCCTCCATCTCCTTGATGCTGAAGTAGCCGAGCTCGTCGTCATAGCCCTCGACGAGGCCGAACGCCTCGTCCGTCCCATCGAACTCGAGCAGCCACCAGTCCCATCCGTTCACGCACGAGAAGTAGTGGACGTATACCGTGGGGTCTTCCGCACCGTCTTGCTCATAGAGCCTCGGCAGCCCCTCCGCAATCTCCCTCGTCATCAGCTCCTGCATGTCTTCCTCCGTTTCCGGGCACGCTGCCCTGAACATCTCGCCCCTGCGGGCAAAGCCGAATGGCGACGCCGCGCGTCGTCGTCGGCTTTGCTCCCCGCAAAGCCGCACCGGAGCGAAGGCGGGTCAAGGGAGGTCCATGACGACCTCCACCAACCGGAGCGGAGCGGAGGTTTGTGCGGGGTCTCATGGGCCCCCTTGACGCGGCGTAGCGGAGGTGCCACCCACGTAACGGATACGAGGTCATGACCGGCGAATGCCACCGAAACGCTTGAAATCATTGGTCAAGACTGAAGAGAGGCGGCCGCCCCTAACGGACGGCCGCCTTAGCGAGCCTTACTAATTCGGTTCTGGTATATGATCCGAGACGCCCGCCGGGCAAATCCCGACAATCCTAGTGATAGTCGTTTGCGAAGGAGCCGTAGAAGAGCGCCTTACAGTCGACATCGCTGTAGCCCATCACGGCATCCTGCACATCGGATCGCAAGAGGTTGAGCACCTTGTACACGCCCTCGCCCATATCCCCGACGAAGAGTACCTGCTTGAACACATCGGGATAATCGCGCAGATAGGTCACATAGCCCCTAAGCTTTGCTAGCGTGTCGCCGAGGAACTCGCCATGAGGGTCAACGATGGACGGCCTGATGACGCCCGCTGCATCCTTCACGAAGAAGAGGAAGTCTGGATGCAGGGCCTTGCGTCCCACCGAAGACATGTACGGAATCGAAAACGCCTTGGCAGACATGCTGCCCGACGGATTGCGATAGAAGGCAACCGTTCGATTCTTTGCCAATTCGTTCCTAACGATATAGTCTTCCGCCGGGTTCAGGTCGAGCGGGCAGAGGCCGTCCTCTTTCTGCACGATATGGCACGGATACTTAGCGAAGTCATCCGACGTGCTGGCAGACGTGGGCCACTCTATCTTTGTGAGGCGCTTGCCTTCGGTTTCACGGGCCAGCTCGTCGTAACGCTGTTTTGCCGAGTCGTTAAGGTAGTCATAATCGCCAGATCCATCGACCTTATCGAAGTATTCCTTTCGACATTGAGCCGCCCAGCCCTCGAGCGCATCAACGATGGCCTGCGTGCGCACCGCTGCGGCAAGGCGCAAGTCGCACTCGGGGCGCCCAAGCTCCTTGAAGTTGGCGCGACGATACTCATTCGCAAACTCCTTGGTGAAATGCATGTCGGCGTCGCGGGCGGCCTTTCTGAGGCCCTCGGCGTCCGTGCGGGCCTCCTCCTGCTCCTGGTCCTCGGTCTCGTTGAGCTTGTCGAGCGTGATCTTGACGGTCTCGGCAACCTCAACGTCGTGCTTGGTTTCGCGGTACTCGTCCTCGTAAGCAACGATGTATCCCTTGAGCTTCTGGACGAACTGTTTTTTCACGTCGGCCGCGGCATTGACATCGAGGCCGGTCTCGACAAGCAGAGTCGCCGTCTTAACCAGGCTCTGGAATTCGTTTCTGGCCTTCTTCGGAATGCGCTGGACGGGGATGGAATCGAATGCTGTGCGGATGCCCTGCCACTCCTGGTGCGTGAAAGACTGCTCGCGCTTGGTGGGCGGCTTGGGCTTTGCCATGGGCACGGGTTTTACGACCGAGACGGGCTGGGTCGGCTCGGTCCGTGTGGAACTTGGCTCAGGTGTCGCAGGTTGCTGCGGGGCAGGCGCTGCAACGTAGTTGCCCGTTGCGAGCTGAGGCGCCGGCTCCGCTTCTGGCGCCGGGACGTCGACGGGCATGACCGTCGAGGCAAGCGAGGGCTGCGTTCCCTGCATGTCCAACGGCTCCTGAATCGCAATGCCGGCAAGCGACGCCTGGTAGCCGGGTTGTGCCTGCCGCGCCGCCTCGATGGCCTTCTCGTTCTCCTCGTACGCCTTGAGCTCCTGTTGGTAGTCAGCTTCGGACTTGGGCGCAGCCGCCGTGATAGTCACGGGGTTGAGAACGATGTTCTGCTTGCCGATGGAGCTCTCGCCCATGTCGTCCTTGCGGCCCATGAGGTAGTCGACCACGTCCTGAGTGCTCTCGGGATTGAACTGGGGCAGGTAGCAGGCGACGGAGTTCAAAAGATCATCGGATTCGATGCGCCGCGCAAGTGGAGTGCGTACCATACGTCCCACGAGCTGTGCGATATAGGTCGAGTCCGAACGTCTGCGCTGCGAGAAGATGACCTCCGCTCGCGGGCAGTCCCATCCGTTGGAGACAGCCTCCTTGGCGAAGAGCACGCGAATGCGCGAGGTGTCCTGAACGAACTCGGGCTCGACATAGGGAATGAGGTATTTTCCCGCCGCGATGTCCTTATGCTCGCCGAAGACGTTGCCGAACGACATCGTCTCGGAAAGGCCGGGGACCAGGCCCGTGATCTGGTCGCACATCTCAGCCAGGGCCGAGTTGCTCACGTTGTCCACCGCTTGGATGAGCAGCAGCGGGTTGACGGCACTCTCGCCCTCACGGGCACAGTACTCGCCCCACTCGCGGCAGGCAAGGGCATAGCGCTCGCACGCCATAGTGAGGTACTGGTGCTCGACTGGGTCGTCCTTCTCTGGCACGCGCAACTCGATGATGTCCTTGAGCAGACCTGACTCCTGGACCTCGCGAGGGGTCACAGCGACCTTTGGCATACGCACGCGGTCGACGCGCTGGTCCATAGCTGCCTCGAACCTCTGCGGCGTGGCGGAGACACCAACGACAACGGGCATCGCTGCACGACCATCCAGGCCATCAATTAAGTTGGCGTAAATCGTCGCGGTGCCGCGCTTACTTGATGCATTGGCCCCCAGGCCGCGGTGGGCCTCGTCTATGAACAGATAGAGGTTACGCTCCGGGTCCCTGATAGTGCGGTCAAGGATATCCCAGAACACGCGGCCGGAGTTGGCCTCACCACCCTTGGTGAGCAGGCCATTCTTGCTAAGCAGGTCCTTGCTGAGGAAATAGACATGGCGCGGTTCGAGAATGTCGTGCGCGGCTCCGAAGTCGTTGGTAATCGTGACCAGATGGCGCCTGTCAAGGATGCTGTCTGCAAGCTTGTCCGCCACGTTGGAGAAACGCACGCTCGTCTGCTCGTTCAGGCTCGGGGAATCCGAGAGCCAAAGAACAACGGCATTCTCGTCGGGTATAAGGCCCAGATCATCGTCTCCGAAGAAGAGTGCTTCAATCGTCGCCGCGCACATGACTGTCTTGCCCGAGCCCGTGGGAGATGCGAGGCACACCGAAGACAGTTCGCCGTCCTGCTCATAGCGTCGGCGCATCGACTGCAACTTGTTTGCCAGGGTCGCGACTGCCCCGGCTTGGAAATCCTTAAGTTCGACTCGCATGTTTACCTCACCGCATCCTCGGCGGCAATCTTGAATGATTGCAGATAGTTCTCGTAAAGCCGGACCACGTCGAGCCCGGGGAGCTGAGCCTTGACGGAGGCATATCGAGCCGTGTCGTCCGTGATCACATAGGCGCACCTTATGCTGGCATTCTGCTTGACGGCGTCTATGAAAGCGCCAACCGAAGCAAAGTCGAAAAGGACGGCGTAGGCGTCGGCCATGGCAAAACCCGGCTGCTCGTACTTGATGATGCTGCCACGCGAACCAGCGCGCAGCCAGAGCAAAGGCGCGATCTCCTCGAAGGCCACGCCCAGCTCGACGGCGTCTGGGTCTTCGTAGGTGAGGTCAAAGAAGACAGCATTTTCCTCAAAGCCGTCGGCCATGGGGAACTCGTCGGTGAACTTGTAGTCACCCTTGATGGGGTCGCCATCGGGCGTCTTGCCCGTGATGGCCGCCGTGACGCGAGGTTTGGTAACGTACTGGCAGACGCCCAGTGCCTCCCATTCGGGGTCGCCCTGGCGAAGACCGCGCTTGGTGAGCTTTTTGGATTCGTCCTCGGAGACCTCGTTGTTCGTGATACTGATGGAGCGCCTGCGCCCGCCGTCCTGATGGTTCAGGCGCATGACGGCGTGCGCCGTAGTGCCCGACCCTGAGAAGAAGTCGACTATAAGGGCATCGGGCTTGTCGGCGACAACGGAAGCGATTGAGAGCTCGGTCGCATAAAGAGACTTCGGGAAGTTGAAAGACCGATGGCCTAGGAATCGCTTGATGTATCGACTTCCATATTCTCCAGCCGAGAATTGAGCTCCCGACCAAACTGTTGTTGGTATTGCAGTCGCCTCGCCAACCGCCTCGAGAATCGCAGACCCGTCATCGCGTCTGCCTACGATTTTCAGCTCGCCTTTTGCAAGCCTGTCTTCTTGAATATTGGCAAGATAAAGGAGCGTGTATCTATCGTTCTTCTCATCATATGTGCTTACTCGGGCAAAACCCTTGTCCAGCTTCTGTTTTAGCGTGGGCTGAGACATATGCCACGTGGCTTCACGTCCATCAGGGCGGATGGGCCAAATTGCGCGCAGCCCATCAACGCCTGGCACCGCGCGATAATCCATTTCACGAGGAATGCTATCGCCAATCGCCTCTATGGTTCGGCTTCTCTCGTTGATGTAGATTGGATAAAAGAGGTTAGGTCGATCACTTCGCGCCGAATTGGAACCACCTCTCAGCAGCCGCTCCCAACGTACTTTACGTTGGGAGCGGCTGCTCGACGCGTCATCAGCCACTTTTTTCTCAAGTTCTCCGAACTCAACGGAATAGAGTCTGCGGTCCACTTGGCACGGCGTGGCGGTACCAAAAAAGCAGAAGACGGCGTACTCGTCAGCCCTCTTGAACTGGTTGCCGCGGGCGACCCCGTTCTTGTTTATGGTGATTGAAACCGTCTGAATACCGGTCGCGTTGGGAAAAACGCTCTCTAAAAGAAGCTCAAGCCTTGCGTACTCCTTCTCGTCAATCGTCACGATGAGTACGGAATCGTTGGGGTTGAGCAGCTGCTTGGCGAGCTTAAGGCGGCGCTCCATGAAGGCAAGCCACTTGGAGTGGCGATAGGCGTCGGAGCCGTCAACGTAATCGTTGTTGTATTTCCAGTCGCGAGCGCCAGTGTTATAGGGTGGGTCAATATATATGCAGTCCACTTTGCCTGCATAGGCAAAGGCCAAGGTTTCAAGAGCATGGTAGTTTTCGCCGTTAATGACTACTTGATAGGGCTTATCGCCAGCGCGCTCAACACGCCCAGTCTCTTTGAGGCCAGCATAAATCGGCTGGTCATATTCAGCAACAGACACGACATCGTCGACAGCAACGGAGCGGGGCTCACATTCGTTTTCGTCATATGAGGGCGATTGATATGGCTTTAGATCAGCAACCCCCCCCGAACGGCATTTACCAACCATAGCAGTTGGGAGCTAGAGTCCTCTTTTTTACCACGCTCGGGAAGCACCTGTACGACATCGCCCTTCATGACAGGTTTGCCATAAAGGCGAAGTCGCTCTGGACGGTTGTGTTCAAATACAAGCCCAAACTGGCGCTGCGCCGCAAAGGCGCGGATGTCGGCAGCGAGCTGACGATCGCCCAGCTTGACAGCGCGATCAACAAGGTTCTGAACGACTGCTTGCGCCGTCTGAGACATCACTTCTCCCCCTTGCACTTCTCGTCAATCCATTCGCGCAAGACTTTAGCCACCGTCTTATCCTGGCGCGCGGCATAGGACTTAAGAGCCCGCTTATCCTCGCGGGTTATCGAGAGCGTGAACTTATCCAGCTCCCTTTCGGCATGAACAGCCTGATCTTCCTCCATGGTCGCCCCTCCGAATTGACCTGTTCTACGTTCCTTAATTGACCGAAATCATTTTACTTCAGAATACGTAATTACGTAATTACGTAGGCCAATTTGAGCCATGCAGCACTCAATCACTAGTCAGTATTCGTTGGCGAATCGTTGGGGATAACGAATATATCGAGGTAGACAGCCGTTTTTACCGTCTGTGAGTACCAGCAAATCGATACTCAAAACGTCGTGAGTACATTTTGAGTACCAGTCCGAGCGGCCTCTCGCGGGCGGACGCAATCTGCCGGTCAGCATTAATTAGAAATAAATTGATGACGTTGCTTCGGTAATTGAAAGCACTTTAAAACATACCAGCAAACAATAATCCCAGCTAAACAGCTTGAGAGATTGCGTGACTGGTTTGCATGTACCACATACACCACAATGCACAAGCACCCATGGCACGCAAATAAAAAACGAGGGAGGCCGTATCCGGCCTCCCTCGCAAAGGGCTATTTACTATTCCCACTCGATGGTCGCGGGCGGCTTGGACGTGATGTCGTAGCACACGCGGTTGGCGCCAGGAACCTCGGCAACGATGCGGCCAGAGATGCGGGCTAGTACGTCATAGGGCAGCTTGGCCCAGTCGGCGGTCATGGCATCGCTGGACTCGACGGCACGCAAGATGATCGGGCGCTGGTAGGTGCGCTCGTCGCCCATAACGCCAACGGACTTGATGTCAGGCAGGACCGCGAAATACTGCCAGCAGCTGTGCTCGGAGTTGCGCTCGCCGGTCTGCTCAAACAGACGCTGGTTGTAGGCGTCGAGCTCCTCGCGCACGATGGCATCGGCATTCTTGAGGATCTCGAGCTTCTCCTTGTCGACCGCGCCGATGATGCGGATGGCCAGGCCCGGGCCCGGGAAGGGCTGACGGAACACGATGTGACCCGGCAGGCCCAGCGCCAGACCAAGCGCGCGGACCTCGTCCTTAAAGAAGTGGTCGAGCGGCTCAATGAGGTCGAAGTGCACGCCCTCGGGGAACGGGATCAGGTTGTGATGGCTCTTGATAGTGGCCGTCTTGCCGCCCGTCTTGCGAGCGCCGGACTCGATGATGTCGGGGTAGATAGTGCCCTGAGCCAGGTACTTGACCGGCTTGCCGTCGGTCTCGAGCTGCTGCGCCACGGCGAAGAACTCTTTCCAGAACTGCGTACCGATGATACGGCGCTTCTCCTCGGGCTCGGTCACGCCGGCCAGAAGCTCGGCGTAGCGGTCCTCGGCATGAACGTGGATAAAGTCGACGTCAAATTGCTTGGTGAAGACCTCCTCCACCTGCTCGGGCTCGCCCTTGCGCAGCAGGCCGTGGTTGATGAACACGCAGGTCATCTGCTTGCCCACGGCGCGGGCGCCCAGCGCAGCCACGACGGAGGAGTCGACGCCGCCGGACAGGGCCAGAATCACGCGGTCGTTGCCGACCTTCTCGCGGAACTCAGCCGTCATGGTCTCGACCAGGTTGTCCATGCTCCAGTTGGGCTCCAGGCCGCAGATCTCAAACAGGAAGTTGCTCAGCAGCTGCTGACCATACTCGGAGTGCTTGACCTCGGGGTGGAACTGCGTGGTGAAGATCTTGCGCTCGACGCACTCCATGGCGGCAACCGGGCACACGTCGGTGCTGGCGGTAACGGTAAAGCCCTCGGGTACCTCGGACACGGCGTCGCGGTGGCTCATCCACACAGTCTGCTCCATGGGCGTGGAGTTAAAGAGCTTGGCGCCGGCCGTGCGCGTGATGGTGGCGCGGCCGTACTCGCCCACCTCGGAGTGGCCGACCTTGCCGCCAAGCGTCACGGCCGTGATCTGATGGCCATAGCAAAAGCCCAGGACGGGAAGGCCCAGGTCAAAGATGGCAGGATCGATGGACGGAGCGTCCTCGGCATACACAGAAGCCGGGCCGCCGGAAAGGATGAGCGCAGAGGCGTTCATCTCGCGAATCTCGTCGGCCGAGATGTCGCAGGGGACAATCTCGGAATACACGTTGAGGTCGCGGACGCGACGGGCAATGAGCTGACCGTACTGCGCACCAAAGTCGAGTACGAGGACCTTTGCGGAAGCCTTTTGATCCATGGTTCCCCCTCTTGTTGGCGGGGAGCCGGTGCCCACCCGCGTGAATGAACGAAAATAGCCTTCATAGTGTACACGTTATATGGGGTTTCTCGCCCCTCGCAGCCATCAGCGCACGGCAAACGCACGACCTAGGCCCCTATTTGACGGCAATTGAAGTGTTACCAAACGTTACAGATGATGTAATACGTTTGAACATTGGACGCCCTGTGCCACAATACTGCCGAACGACTCCGCCCTTGCGGCGGCAAATACGATAGGAATACCAGCATGAAGCGCATCCTTCTCATCGCCACGGGCGGCACCATCGCATCGACCGAGGACGGCAACGGCCTCTCCCCCGCCCTGACCGGTGAGGAGCTCGCCCAGAGCGTCCCCGAGATCTCGGGCCTCTGCGAGCTCGACGTCGTGCAGCCCATGAACATCGACAGCACCAATATGCGCCCGAGCGACTGGATGCGTATCCGCGACGTCATCGTCAAGGGCTATGCCGACCACGACGGCTTCGTGATTCTACACGGCACCGACACCATGAGCTACACCGCGGCAGCACTTTCCTATCTGATTCAGGACAGCCCCAAGCCCATCGTGCTCACCGGCTCGCAAAAGCCCATGGGCAACCCCTTTACCGACGCCAAGCTCAACCTGTACCAGAGCCTGCTCTATGCGCTCGACGAGCATTCGCACGATGTGTCGATCGTGTTTGGCGGCGTCGCCATTGCCGGCACGCGCGCCCGCAAGCAGCGCACCATGAGCTTTAACGCGTTCATTAGCGTCAACTATCCGCCCATTGCCTACATCCGCAACGACCGCATTGTGCGCAACGGGCTCCACGGCACTCATCAGGGCGAAAACCCGGTGCGTTTCTACGACAGCATCGACCCGCGCGTATTTGTACTCAAGCTTACGCCCGGCGTAAACCCGGGCATCCTCGACGCCCTTGCCGATAGCTACGACGCCGTGATTCTGGAGACCTTTGGCATTGGCGGTATTCCCGAGTTTGGCGAGTCGGGCGAGTCGTTCCAAGAGGCAATTTTCCGCTGGGTCGATTCGGGTCGCACCGTCGTTATGACCACGCAGGTCCCCGAAGAGGGCCTCGATCTGGGCATTTATGAGGTCGGCCGTGCTTACGCCAATCATCCGGGCATTCTGCGCGGCGACGACATGACCACCGAGACGCTCGTGGCCAAGACCATGTGGGCGCTCGGCCAGTCACGCGATGCGGCCGAGATCCAGCGCCTGTTCTACAGCCAAGTCAACCACGACCGCATCCCGATGGCGTAATCCCTAAGGCAGCTCCACTTATCGCAGCCTTAAACGACAGGTGGTCCCCCTCAGGCCGTGCAAAAATCGGAGTATTCTGCAATTTCTCCTCCGGAGGCATAGAATCGGCCGATTGTTAGACGAACTTTTAGGACGAAGGGTCCGTCTAGTAAATATTTATTCCTCATTTTTATTTAACGTGTGGATTATCTACTGTCAAAAAGGCAAAGCCAGCCGCTCGAGCTACCATCTACGGCCGAACTGGTGCTGAATACTCGCGATTTTGCACATCGCAACCAGGGGGGACCCGCCCAAAGAGCGTCAAATACAGCGGGGGAACGCCCTATTCGATACCCTCGAGAAGCTCAGATACCGTCATGCCGAGTGCGGGCGCGATCTTAAATAGAACCTTGAGCGTGAAATTTGCCGTCCCATCTTCGATTCGGTCGAGGTAGGGTCGGCTGATTCCTGTCGCCACACAAAAATCAACCTTGGAGATACCAAGGTCTCTGCGTGTCTCTTCGACCCGCCTACCAAGAATCTGTTTCGCACGTTCGTCCATGCAGCCGAGTTTGAAATGGAGCCGAACATAAACGTAAACTATAGTTTACGTTTTGCCGAATACACAGGAGTTTTCTATGTCGGGTTCTTCGGTCCGCATGTACCGAGCCACGCCTCGCACAAACAGCGCGCCGCCCAAGCTCGTCGTCGTTGAATCAGAATGCCTTTCGCCCGATGAGCGCACAGCATTTGCATTGCTATCAAGTCGCGTCGCCGCCGTTCTGGTCCCTTGCCCGGCGCAAGGTGAACTTGCTATCCAATGCCAGGCGCACAGCTGCTCGCTCAATCAGGCTGCCGTGATCGCAACCAGCCAACGCGGTCTGCCCCTTCTCCTGGAAGCCGGTATCGCACTCGCCCTTCGCGGCGCCGGATACGAAAACGAGGCCGCCGCCGACATGGTCTTTAAACCACGATCGAGCGGCGGCCTCGCAGCAGCTATCGAATATGTGTGCAGACTCGTTGCCTAAAAGGACAAGCTAGAAACCAAAGCCAAAGCCCGTTCCGGTAATCGCCGAGTACATAAAGTAAACGTTGATCACGTTGAGGAACACACCCGTGATGCAACCGTTGCGCAGGTAGCGCTCGCACACGATGCGCGCCATGGCGGCGGAGTCGTCATTGTTCTTGGCTTGGCGTCCCGCCGTAAAGTACGTCGCCACGCTCAGCAGCAGATTGAGTACCGGCAGTGCCAGCAGCTCGTAGCTCTTACCCCAGCGCGTCACCTCGCCGGCGGCGTTAAACTTCGTTGCCACCTCGGGGCCAATGTTGGGGATAACACACGCTGCGACCACCAGCGGAATCACCGCAAGTACGAGCAGCGCAATACCCATGTAGCCAGCTTTTTTGCCATATTTGAACATATGCGTCGTCCTTACACGTTAAAGCGGAAGTGCACGACGTCGCCATCGGCCATGACATAGTCCTTGCCCTCAATACGCAACTTGCCGGCGGCCTTGGCGCCCTGCTCGCCGCCGAGCTCGATGTAGTCGTCGTAGCCAATGACCTCGGCCTTAATAAAGCCGCGCTCAAAATCGGTGTGGATGACGCCGGCGGCCTGCGGGGCGGTCGCGCCCTGACGAACCGTCCAGGCCTTGACCTCCATCTCGCCGGCCGTAAAGAACGACTGCAGGCCGAGCAGCTTGTAGGCAGCCTGAGCGAGCACGTCCAGGCCGGGCTGCTCCAGGCCCAGGCTCTCCAGGTAGTCGGCGGCGTCCTCGGGATCGAGCTCGGAAAGCTCTGCCTCGATCTTGGCGCAGATGGGCAGCGGCTTGACACCATCGATGGGCGCCAGATCGTCGTTGAGCATATCCTCGTCCACGTTGGCCACATACAGGATGGGCTTCATGGTGAGCAGGAACAGCCCCTTGGCGGCGGCACGCTCCTCGTCGGTCATCTCCATGGATGCGGCGCGCTTGCCCTCGTTGAGCCAGGCAAGCAGGCGCTTGGCAACCTCGAACTTGGGCATGAGCTCCTTGTCGCGCTTGGCCTCCTTCTCGAGCTTAGGCAGCTGCTTCTCGAGCGTGCCCATGTCGGCCAGGATGAGCTCGGTCATGATGGTGTCGGCATCGCCGGCGGGATCGACGAACTCGCCCGTGCGGCCCACCTCACGCATGACGTTGGGGTCCTTAAAGTAGCGCACGACCTCGCAGATGGCGTCGGTCTCGCGAATGTTGGCCAGGAACTGGTTGCCCAGGCCCTCGCCCTCGTTAGCGCCCTTCACCAGACCTGCGATGTCGACGAACTCGACCGTCGCCGGCACAATGCGACCCGGGTTAACGATGTCGGCAAGCTTTTGCAAGCGGCTATCGGGCACGTCGACGATACCCACGTTGGGGTCGATCGTGGCAAACGGGTAGTTGGCGGCAAGGCCGGTCTTTTTGGTAAGCGCGGTGAACAGCGTCGACTTGCCCACGTTGGGCAGGCCCACGATACCGATGGAAAGGGACACGACAGCTCCTTTTGGTACAGGTACTTCAAACCGTATAAGTATAGCGCCGCCGCAGCATCCGGGCGAATCCGGACACCGCGGCGGCGCAAATGAAGCAGAGATAGAGCTCGCTGACTAGTCCGCGAGCTTCTCCACCTGGTCGAGCATCTTGTCCAGCTTGGCCTTTGCCTCGGCCTTGACCTTCTCAGCTTCTTCGTGAGCCTTCGCCTTCTGGGCGGCCTTTTCCTCGGCCTCGGGGTCGACGACGACCAAGTTGGACGCATCGTGCTCAACAAGCTTGAGCGCGTGCTCGGGACACACCTTGGCACAGGCACCGCAGCCCAAACAATACGTGGACTCCAACGCAAAGCGACCGCTTCCCACCAAATCGCAGGCAAACGTGGGGCACACGTTGACGCACTCGCCGCACGACGTGCACTTGTCAAAATCGCACTCCGGCGTACTCACCTGCATGTTCTGGGCAAGCTCGGGGTGGTTTTGCAACGTCGAGAGCACCAGCTGGCGACCGTGCGTAAGCGTACGGCGACGCTTGGTCGTCGTGGTGCCGCACATGGTGTTGAGCGTGCGCTCCAACTGGGTAATCTGGTGGCGGTGGGCTTTGAGTTTCTGCGTCACCGAGGCCAGCGCCGCCGTTGCCGGGTTGAGCTTGGTCACGGTAAGGCCAGTGGTGCGGGCGATCTTTTCCATGTACTCCTTGCGCTCGTACTCGCGGCGCTTATGGCACTTGAGGCTCTTGGGATCGACCTCCAGACCCATGCCCGTGCCCGCCCACTCCTCGGCGGTAGCAATGGCCTCGCCCAGAATGTCCTCACCACCGGTGTTGCGGCATTTATCGCACACACCCAACGGCAGGTACACACTCACGTTGGGATAGTCCGCCAGTACCGAGAACCAGGTCTCGGCCGTAATATCGCCCACGCAGGCAACGACGACCTCGTTTTCGCGCGGCATGCGCTTGAGGGCGCGCGTGCAGGTGACGTAGGCGGTCTCGTGGCTCGTAGCAGCAGAGACGATATCGTCATACAGGTTTTTGGGCGCCAGGCGCGGCGAAATGATCGCCTCGGTCGGACAGGCAGCGGCGCACAGGCCGCACTTGCGACAGGAGTCGAGGATCTCGATAGCGTCTTCCTCGACCTCGATAGCGTCGACCGGGCAAACGTCCATGCACGCGGTGCAGCTGCTCTTTTCGTTTTTGCAGGTCAGGCACGGAATGGTGTTGCCACGCGGACGCTCCTTGTAGTCGGCAGGATTCCACTGCGGCGCCGACGGATCGAGCGCATCGGTCACACCGCCAAGCGGGTTTTTTAGAAAGTCGAAACCCTTGCTGATCTCGATAATGTCATCAAACAGATCGTGTTCCTGCGCCATGCGCGGCCCCTCCCTGAGCAGTGCAAACAAGCAAGAGATAATGATACGCCATCGGCCCACGCCTCGGGTAAATTACACGCGGCGCATCTTTGCGGCAAATAGCCCATGGCTTATCGCCGCCCCGATTGCACAAGGTCGATCAAGCGCCAAGCTATGCCTCGCACATGAGCTGCACGAGCTTCTGTTTGGTCACCTTGGCCTGCTCGTTGGCCATGTTACGCTCGTTACTAAAGACCGCATTTGCAACACCTTGCAGGTCGACATCGGAAATCTCGCTGCACGGACCGTCATAAATCTTAAAGAACGGCTCGCTTAGATCTTCGCCCAGAAATCCATCGACGATCTGTTTGCACAGTCGATCCTCGGTGCCTTGGTCAAACAGGACATAGGCGGAGCACCCCAGCCATGACAGAAATCTGCCTTGACGCGAGAGCTCTCCCGGCCCCTGAACATACCGGCCCGGACCGCCATAAACCATGGGAGCGCCATACGAGAATCCGCCCTTCATCAAACAACGATTGGCGCAAAGTAACCTGCCCTCTGCACCAACTTGTGCATTGGAGACAGGCCACTTTGCACCATAGCAAAAAAGGGGCAAAGCCATCTGTCGGCTTTGCCCCTTCCTTACCTTAGTTTACTCATCCATAAGGTAATAATGACCCAGTGCGTCGGCACCCAGGATGGCGTTTGCGACCATCTCGGGCGTCACCTCAAACGGCATATTGCACATGGTGTCCTCGGGCGCGCACGCGGCCTCGGCAACAATCATGGCCTGCTCGCGCGTAAGCTCGGCAACGCCAAGTTCCTTCATCGTGACCGGCAGGCCAAGCTCAATGCAGAAGCCCAAGACTTCCTCGAGCTTCTCGGTCGGGGCATCCTCGAGTACCAGCTGGACGATAGTGCCGAAGGCGACCTTCTCGCCGTGATACATGCCGTGGCACTCGGGCAGCATCGTCAGACCATTGTGGATGGCATGAGCAGCGGCAAGGCCCGAGCTCTCAAAGCCAATGCCCGAAAGCAGCGTATTGGCCTCAATGATGTGCTCGACGGCAGGCGTGAGCGCGCCCTTCTCCAGCGCGACCTTGGCCTTGACGCCATCGGCCATAAGCGTCTCGTAGCAGAGCTTGGCGAGCGCCAGACCGGCCATTCCGCCCTTGCCGCCGGCGCAGGTGCCGCCGTCGGCATCGTGCGTCGCCTGAGCCTCGAAATAGGTTGCGAGCGCATCGCCCATACCGGAAACCGTCAGGCGCACCGGGCTCGCCGCGATAACCGTCGTATCCATAAGGACGATATTGGGGTTTGCCTTAAGGAAGAGGTATTTGTCGAACTGGCCGTCATCGGTATAGAGCACCGAAAGCGCCGAACACGGGGCATCGGTCGAAGCAATGGTGGGGCAAATGATAACCGGGGACTCCAGGTAATAGGCGACGGCCTTCGCGGTGTCGAGGATCTTGCCGCCACCGACGCCGACGATGATGTCGCAACCGTTGTCGCGAGCGAGCGCAACCAGGCGATCGACCTCGCCCTTGGAGCACTCGCCGTTAAAGTCCTCAAACAGCAGCTCGGCCTTAGCCTCGGTAAAACCGCCCTCGATCTTGGCACCGACGCGCTTCTTGCCCGAAGGCGTCACGATGACGAGGGCCTTAGCGCCGAGCGGCTCAACGTAAGAGCCGAGCTTGGCGAGCTCGTCCGGACCCTGGATGTACTTGCTGGGGCTATTGAAAATTGCAGCCATAACTATCCCATTCTCTAAAAGAAAAAAGAAAGGGGCTCCGTACAGATACGTGCGGAGCCCCTCGTTACGATAACAAGAGTCGATTAGAAATCGATGTCGGTGTCGTAGTAGCAGGCCTTGAGGATCTTCTCGAAGTCGGCAGCCTTGGTCTCACGCGGGTTCTCGGGCGTGCAAGCGTCCTGCTCGGCGTTCGCGGCGATCTCGGGCAGCTTGGCGAGGAACTCCTCCTCGGAAACCATCTGCGGGTTCTCGGCGTCGACCTTCACGCCACCATTCGCGTAATCCTTGATGGACTGCGGAATGTTGAGCTGGTCGTTGAGGTCGCGAATCTTCTGGACGAGTGCAGCGATGAGCTCCTCGTTGGTCTCGCCGGGAAGGTGCAGGATCTCCTTGGCCACGTAAGCGTAACGCTCGGCAGCACGGGGATCCTTGGAGTTCCACTGGATGACCTTGCCCAGGTACATGGCGTTAGCAGCACCGTGGATGATGTGGCCGTTCTCGAAGGCAGCACCGGTCTTGTGAGCCATGGAGTGAACGATGCCGAGCAGGCCCGAGGAGAAGGCGATACCGGCGATGCACTGAGCCTCGTGCATGTGCTGACGGGCCTCATGGTCGCCAGCATAGGACTTGGGCAGCCACTCGACGATCTCGCGGATGCCGTGCAGAGCGTTGGCATCGGTGAACATAGAGGCGCAGGTGGAAACGTAGGCCTCCATGCAGTGGGTCAGAGCGTCCATGCCGGTGTGAGCGCACAGCTTGGCGGGCATGGTGTAGGTGAGCTCGGGGTCGACGATGGCGACATCAGGGGTGATGTTGAAGTCGGCCAGCGGGTACTTGATGCCCTTGGCGTAGTCGGTGATGACGGAGAAGGCAGTGACCTCGGTAGCGGTACCGGAGGTAGAGGAGATGGCGCAGAAGTGAGCCTTCTGACGCAGCTCGGGGAAGCTGAACGGCTGGATGATGTTATCGAAGGACTCCTCGGGATACTCGTAGAAGACCCACATGGCCTTAGCGGCATCGATGGGCGAGCCGCCGCCGATGGCGATAATCCAGTCGGGCTCGAACTCGCGCATGGCCTCGGCGCCCTTCATGACCGTCTCGATGGACGGATCGGACTCGACGCCCTCGAACAGCTTGACCTCGAAGCCGCCCTCTTTGAGGTCGGCCTCGACGTCCTGCAGGAACCCGCCGCGACGCATAGAGCTGCCGCCAGAAACGATGATGGCCTTCTTGCCCTTGAGGTTCTTCACCTCGTGGCGAGCGCCCTCACCAAAGTACAGATCGCGAGGATTGGTAAAACGTCCCATACTGTGCCTCCTAAACAAGCCCCTCTTAGACTTGCGTATATAACGGAGCACCCAATTGGCTCCGTTAGGACCGGTTTGCGCGTTGCCGGCGATGACAATGCGCGATGTCTAAACGTCTCAACGCTCAGACAAACACTATTTTACCGTTCTGGTTGGTCAGTTATTCACCTAAAGCCGCCAATGATGAAACGTTTTTTCTATCCCTGAAGACCCTTGTGCGGCATTCATACTCCCAAGCTGGGCAAACGTTTTATCAAGGTTGACTACATATCCTGGGCAGGACGGTGCCCCTCCAAAATATGCACCGTTCGCCGCCAAAAATCGACCGTTTGCGGCACCGTGATACCACTCGGTCGTCCAAGGTGCCGACATTTGTGCGACATCCGTCTTCGTGGTGCAAAGGTGCAAGTCCAAGTGCGGCACCCCCGGTGTGCCACATGCGGGTAAACTAGAACCTTATATAGAAACATTTGAACCCTAACCGCAGCAAAGGAGGCCCCATGGCATTCGATCCCATTCAAGAGGATTGCCATCGCCTCGTTCTTGAGGCCTTGCGCCGCGACAATATCCCGCTCACCGACGCTGCCGCCGTAGAGCGTCTGATGGAACAATTCACCCGCAACCCCGCACCGCTCATCGTGCACGACCGCGACCGCGCCGGGCACCTCATTGCCAAGGTGGTCGAGGCTGTCGACTACCGCATTCCCTTTATCCCTGACGATACCCAGGCAGAGCAAGAAGAGACAGCTGCCGAGAACATGCTCCGCGAGGCGGCCGCACTCGATCCGGCCAACTGGGACGCTCAGCGCATGCTGACGGCACTCACCGCCGAATCCAACGAGGAATACGTACAGTACCTGGTGTCCAAGTGCGATGAGGTCGAGCACGACCTAGCGCTCAAAATCGCCTCGGCCCAGGACCCCTACGAGCGCGAGGCCGCAGGCGACCTTACGCGCCGCCCCTATCTGCGCTGGCTTGCCGCCTTGGCATCGCGCGCCCTCATTAGCGGCCGCTATCGCATGTCGCTCGAAGCCGCGAATCGCAGCTTGGACTTTGCGCCCAACGACCCCGCTGGTGTCCGCCACACCGCGATGCTCGCCATGGCAAAGCTCGAATACCCCGCCGAGGAGCTCAAGCGCTTTCGCTCCGCACACTCCGTGCCGTACCTCGCGAATACCCCACTGCGCCGCCGCCCCAAAGATGCGGAGCGCGACTTGGACCCGTGGACGCTCATCGCGCTGATGAGCACGGCTTGGCGCGAACTGGACTACGAGGGCGCCGAGCACTACCTGCGTATCCTTGTGCGCTTGTGTCCGCACGCAGCCGAGGCACTCTACTTCCAAACCGAGTTTCCCGATGGCGTCTATGCCCGCGTCAATGTGAGTGTGGGCTCCACCGACGAGCTTGTCCTTGCGCTGTCCGAGGCGACGCCGGTACTGCAGGAGGGCCTGGGCGCCCCCGACAACGCCAGCTTTGCCGCCTGGGTCGCCACCAACGATATCGTGCGTTCCCAGATCGACGAGCGCATCCTGCGGGCGGCCGAGCAGGGCTTGCCGTTTAAGGGAGGAGACCTCTAATGGATCCGAGCGTCTACATCCCCGCCTACCTGGAGCGCGCCTACGTTGCGTCGCACCCCGAACTCACCGATGCAGCACGCGAGCTTGTCCATAACGACATTAGCGCGAATCCCCAAAAGTATGCGCAGTCCGAGCATGCCCAGGCGCTGCTGTCCTACGCCGGTGTTCATCGCCACCTGCTCGACGAGCTCCATCGCATCGAGGACATGGGCAGCGACGAGGAGTTCGAGCAGACGCGCAATCGCCTGTTCGACGACATGCGCGATGAGCTGCTCAAGATCGTCCGCATCGATGCGTATGTCCTCGACGCGCAGCTGCTCGCCATCATCCTGGCCGACACGCCCGTTGACGCCTGCCTGGGCGACCTGATGAAGCTCGAGGCGACCACGGCCGATTACCTGCAGCAAAGCGTGCCCGGGTTCGATATGGAGGCCCCACACTACTGGGCCAATAATGTTTTGGCCGACGGTGTCACCGCAGCAGACCTTACCGTGAGCGAGCCGGCTCTTATCGGGTGGCTTCACACGCTCGAGGCCATCTCGCAGCTGTGCATGGCGAGCGCCCGCTACCGCGCTGCTGCCAACTACGCCCGCCGTGTTCTTAAAGCAGAAGGCTATCCCACCCGAGCTGCAGGCACCGTGCTACTCGCCCTCGCTCGCTTGGAAGACGAGGACGGCTTTTTTGCCCTGGCCCACCAGCTCGAGGAGCAGATGGGGGCCGATACCCTCGAGAACTCCCCCTGGTACCTGCTCGCCCGCACGATCTTGCTGTTCAAAACGAACAAGATGCGCCCGGCGACACGCGCGCTGCGTGAGTTTGCCAACCGCTGCGAGGGCGGCGCGTTCTTCTTGCTGAACCCCATGTACCAGACGCCGTACCTTCCCTGCCGACCCGAGCCGCGCGACCCCTGGGATCTCTCGCACCAGGCGGTTTGGGAAGCCGACGGCATCATCTCGGATACCCCCGACTTTGCCCCCTGGGCCAATGCCTGCGAAGACGTTTCGCAGCTTGCCCAGGAATTTGCGCGCCGCTACGGCTTTTAACGGCGCAAACGCCACGACCATGTCATTCACGTTAGGAACGGCTTCATGAATCTCCGCTCATCTCTTGCCTGCACCTCGAGCGATATCGCCCGCTGGGGGCTGCGCTCCGTCCTTAAGCGCCAGGGCGGCGTACTCCCCGGCCGCATCGCCATGAAGATCGACCCCGAGTTGCTGAACGACCTCGCCGGCCTTGTCGACCGCAGCGTGGTGATTACGGGTACTAATGGCAAGACCACCACCTCCAACCTCATCGCCGACGCCGTTGCTGCCAGCGGTGCTACCGTGGTGTGCAACCGTGCCGGCAACAATATGGAGCCTGGTGTGGTGGGTGCACTGCTCGAGGCGCGCAGCGGCCTCAAGCGAGCCGGCGGCGGCAAGCGCGTGGGCGTTTTTGAATGCGATGAGCTCTACACCGTGCGCGTCCTGCCCAAGCTCAAGCCGACGTACTTCGTGCTGCTCAACCTGTTCCGCGACCAGCTGGATCGCTATGGCGAGATCGATCACACCCAGGAGGTCATCGCCCATGCGTTGGAGCTCTCTCCGGCAACAACGCTCATCTACAACGCAGACGACCCGCTGTGTGCCGCGATCGCCGCACGCGTTCCCAATGCAAACATCGCCTTTGGCATCGACGGCGCCACCGACACCGAGTCTGACCGCATTAGCGACTCTCGCTTTTGCTCGCAGTGCAACGCCCCGTTGGAGTACGACTATGTGCAGTATGGTCAACTCGGCGCCTACCATTGCCCCTCGTGCGGTTGGGCACGCCCCGCACTGGTCCGCCGCGTGACGGGCGTGGAGCTCGGCTGCGACGGCTACGACTTTGACCTGGTCTTTGGATCTGCGCCCGACGCGGCTGCCGCACACATCGCCACACGCTACAACGGCCTGTACATGGTCTACAACGTTGCCGCCGCCTTCTTTGCCGCGCACGAGTTGGGCGTGGATACGGCGCACCTGCAGCCCACGCTCGATGCCTACGTCCCCGCCGGCGGACGCATGGGCCGCTGGGATATCGCCGGCCGCACCGTCGAGGCCAACCTGGCTAAGAATCCCGTGGGCTTCGATCGCCAGATCCAGTCCATTAAGACGGCGGGCGGCAGGCTCTGTGCTTTCTTCCTCAACGACAACGACGCCGACGGCCACGATGTCTCGTGGATCTACGACGTCGACTTCGAGCGCATCGCCGACACACCGGGTCTTGTCGCCTTTGCCGGAGGCACGCGTGCGCACGACATGCAGGTACGCCTCAAGTACGCCGGCATCGATGCCGCGATTATCTCGGACGTCGCGCAGGCAATTGGCGCCGTTGCGGATGAAGCCGCAGGCGACACTTTCTATGCCGTCGCCAACTACACGGCCTTCCCGCCGCTGGTCAAAGAACTCGATGGGCTGAAGGGTGCCGATGCAGCCACGGTTGCTGCCCGCGCTGCAACGTGTGCCGATGGCAGTGCCGTCCCCGTCGGCATCGCGCCAGTCGAGCTTTCGCGCCCGCTGCGCATCGTCTACCTGTACCCCGATGCCCTCAACCTCTACGGCGACGGCGGCAACGTTATCGCCCTCGAGCGTCGCTGCGCCTGGCGCGGCATCCCCGTTCGCGTGGACGAGGTCCGTATGGGCGAGTCACTCGATCTCACCGATGCCGATATCGTCATGATGGGTGGCGGCTCCGACCGCGACCAGCTAGCCGTGGCACACGAGCTGCTCGCCCAAAAAGACAAGGTCGCATCCTATGTTGAGGATGGCGGCTCGCTGCTCGCCATCTGTGGCAGCTATCAGCTGCTCGGCCGTTCGTACTATATGGGCGAGGATCGCATTGAGGGTCTGGGGGTCATTGCCGCCGAAACCGTACGCGGCTCCGACCGCCTGATCGGCAACGTAGCCGTCAAAACCGACCTGGCACCTGAGCCCTTTGTGGGATTCGAGAACCATGGCGGCCGCACGCTTTTGGACGCCGATGCCACGCCGCTCGGAACGTCCGTCGTCACGGGCACCGGCAACAACGGCGACGATGGCTTTGAGGGCCTGATCTACAAGGGCGTCATCGGCACGTACCTGCATGGCCCGGCGCTGCCCAAGAACCCCGAGCTCGCCGACTGGTTGATCGCCCATGCCCTCGAGCGCCGTGGCGATGCACAGGCCGCCGCCCTGCTGCCGCTCAAGCCCCTCGACGACACCTACGAGCACGCCGCCCACGACGCCGCCATGAAGCTCCTCCCCTAGCACCTCACCACCACAAAGGGGACAGGCACCTTTGTGGTGGTTTTTCAGTTTGCCAACGATATGTGAACGGCTAAAAAAGTCTGCTATACTCTTTCCCGCTGTCCCCATCGTCTAGCGGCCAAGGACGCCACCCTTTCAAGGTGGATATCGCGGGTTCGAATCCCGCTGGGGGCACCATTTGAATTGAAGAGCCCGTTACCCTCGCGGTAGCGGGCTTTTTGCTACCGATATGCCGGGATTCGAACCCGACAGGGTGCGAAGCTGAGGAAACGCGCAAGCGTTTTCCAGCGCAGCACGCAAGGAGCGGAGCGACGCAGCGGAAGCGGGCGGCGCCAGCCGCACGCGGACATCCCGCTGGGGGCACCATTTGAAACTAGAAGCCCGTTACCCCCGCGGTGACGGGCTTTTTGCTACCGATATGTCGGGATTCGAACCCGACAGGGTGCGAATCCCGGCATCATCGCAAGGCCTGTGGTCAAAAAATGGCAAATATGAGTACTGTTACCATTTTAGTTACAGCGATTTCATGCCTTCAGAAGGCGATTTAGCCGTCGGGCGTCCTACGGCGGAAAAATTGCAGACGTTTATCGGCTAAGTACTTGGACATATGTTGCGTAACACTACATATTTTGCAAATAAATAATGTTACAGGACTTGTGACAGTACTCATATTTGACGTTTTTTGCCCATAGCCCTTTATACCTAGGCACATCGGCGGCAAAACGGGCTTCAAAGCGTCCTTCGCAAACAAAAAGCCGGGGCCCGCGCGATGCGGACCCCGGCTCAATACCGTGACGATATGTCAGTTACGTTCTACACATAGAACAGAATGTCGTCGTAGGTCGGAACCGGCCAGTAGTCGGCGGCCACGATCTCCTCCATGGCATCCACGGCGGCGCGCAGCGTATCCATAGCGGGAACGACCTCGTGTGCATACACATTGGCCTGCTCCTGGCCATCGAGGGCCTCGGCCTTCTGATGCACGGCGTCGAGCGCCTTAATGGAGTCGTTGATGGCAGTGATACCGTTGCAGAGCTTGTTGAGCGTATTCTGCTCGCACTGCATGGCGGCCTCGGCGCCGGCGGCGCGAATAGTCTCAAGGCCCTTAGCGACCTTGGTGGCATAGGCGGTAATGACCGGGCGATAGGTACGACGCGCCTCGCGAACCATCGTGGTAGCCTCGATGTTCATGAGCTTGTTGTACTTCTCGAGCTTGCAGTCGTAGCGGCACTGAGCCTCGGCCTTGGTCAGGACACCCGTCTCCTCGAAGAGCGCGATAGCCTTATCGGAAACAAAGGCGGGCAGGGCATCGGCCGTGGTCTTGTTGTTGGCAAGGCCGCGCTTCTCGGCCTCAATGGGCCACTCGTCGGAGTAACCGTCGCCGGAGAACAGGATGCGCTGGTGATCGGTCAACACCTTCTTGCAGTACTCGAGCGCGGCATCCTGGAACTCATCCTCGGGCGTACCCTCAAGCGCGTCGGCGAAGGACTTGAGCGACTTGGCCACGGCGGCATCGAGCACCAGGTTGGAGTCGGAGACGTTCTGCTCGGAGCCGCAGGCACGGAACTCGAACTTGTTGCCGGTGAAGGCGAACGGGGAGGTGCGGTTGCGGTCGGTGTTGTCCTGCATCAGCTTGGGCAGAGTATCGGCGCCCAAGTCGAGCACGCCGCGCGTGGCATGGACGGAAGCCTTGCCATCGATGATCTTCTCGACGACCTCGGTAAGCTGGTCGCCCAGGAAGATGGACATAATCGCCGGAGGAGCCTCGTTGGCGCCCAGACGATGGTCGTTACCGGCCGAGGCAACGGAGGCACGCAGGAGCTCCTGATAGTTATCGACGGCCTCGATCACCGCGGTGAGGAAGACGATGAACTGCAGGTTGTCGAGCGGAGTGTCGCCCGGATCGAGCAGATTCTCGGACTCGGTGCCAAGCGACCAGTTGTTGTGCTTGCCCGAACCATTGATGCCCTCAAAGGGCTTCTCGTGCAGCAGGCAGACCAAGTCGTGGCGGGAGGCGATGAGCTTCATCTTCTCCATCATGACCAGATTCTGGTCGATGGCCTCGTTGACCTCGCCATAGACCGGTGCGAGCTCATGCTGGCAGGGAGCGACCTCGTTGTGCTTGGTCTTGGCGGGAATGCCGAGCGCCCACAGCTCATCGTCCAAGTCCTTCATGTAGGCCGAGACGGTGGGGCGGATAGCGCCAAAGTAGTGCTCCTCGAGCTCCTGACCCTTGCATGGAGCAGCACCAAAGAGGGTGCGGCCGGTAATGACCAGGTCCTTGCGCTTGCGGTAGGCGTCCTTCTTGATCAGGAAGTACTCCTGCTCGTCGCCCACGGAAGGAACGACCTTCTTGGGGGTCTTACCGAACAGCGCCAAAACGCGCTTAGACTCACGCGAGAGCGCGGTCATGGAACGCAGCAGCGGGGTCTTCTTGTCCAGGGCCTCGCCCGTGTAGGAGCAGAAAGCCGTGGGGATGCACAGGACATCGTCCTTGATAAAGGCGGGGCTAGTGGGGTCCCAAGCGGTGTAGCCACGGGCCTCGAAGGTAGCACGCAGGCCGCCGTTGGGGAAGCTCGAGGCATCGGGCTCGCCCTGGATGAGGTTCTTGCCCGTAAACTTGGTAATGGCGGTGCCGTCGTGGTTGGGCTCCAGGAAGCTGTCGTGCTTCTCGGAAGTAATGCCCGAAAGCGGCTGGAACCAGTGCGCGTAGTGCGTCGCGCCCTTGGAGATGGCCCAGACCTTCATGGCATGGGCAACGGCGTTGGCCACATCCAGGTCGAGCGGCTCACCGCCCTCGAGGGTTGCAGCAAGGCGCTTCCAAATGTCCTTGGGGAGGTAGTCCTTCATGACTTCCTCAGAGAACACCATGGTCCCGAAGCGGTCAGTAAGTTCGGCCATACGGAACTCCCTTCGTATCGGCACCGCGTGAGAAGCGGTGTTGATTACTAACGAACGAGTCATAGCTTAGACTCGCCGTGTTTCCGCGACATTACCGTTATGTTGCTGTCGCGAAACCAATCAATGAGGTTACCCTATCGAGGCGGCGTTGCCACCCTCAACAGCCAATCAACTGCATAAATTGCAGACCTCTCTCCATGGTTTAAGGGTAGTCAATTTGGGATGGAGCTCTATTAATTGGTATTATGCATCAGATACCAGTCTTTATAGTCCGTGCCTAGATTAGCCGCTCTGTTATAGAGAAAGCCGATAGCAAGGCATCTTTGATTGGTATCCTCAAATAGCGAGTGAAACTCCACCGTGGCACAGTGGTGCTGTAGAATCCTTACACAACACATCACACTATTACGTATCTAGAGGAGCACGATATGCGCGTCGACGAGGTTTTTAAGCAGGCAGCATCCCAGGGCACCGCACCCGTTTCGTTTGAGATGTTCCCGCCCAAGGGCGAGCTGACCCTCGACACGGCTCGCGAAGTGGCAGGCAATCTGTGCAAGCTTTCGCCGAGCTTTGTCTCGGTCACCTGCTCGGCCGGCGGCTCGGGCAACGGCGCCACCACCGCCCCCATCGCGCATATGATTACGAGCGAATTCGATACACCCTCGGTGGCACACCTTACCTGCGTGGGCCGCTCGCATGCCGATATCGCCGCCAAGATCGACGAGTATCGCACCGCCGGCGTTGAAAACATTCTGGCCCTGCGTGGCGATCTCCCTGCCGGCGCGACCGAGGACGACAAGCCCGCCTCCGACTACGCCTACGCCCGCGACCTCATCCCCGAGCTCGTCGACGCCGGCTTTTGCGTGGGCGCCGCAGCCTACCCCGAGGGCCACATTGCCTGTGAGGATCTCAACCTCTCGGTCGAACACCTCAAGCAAAAACAGGACGCCGGCGCAAGCTTCTTTGTGACGCAGCTCTTCTTTGATAACGAGTGCTTCTACCGCTTCCGCGAGCTTGCCGACAAGGTCGGCATCACCGTGCCCATTACCGCGGGCATCATGCCGTTTATGGGCAAGTCCCAGATCAGCCGCATGGTCTTTATGTGCGGCGCGTCGCTGCCCTCCCCCGTCATCAAGATTCTCGCCAAGTACGAGAACGACCCCGAGAGCCTGCAGGCAGCCGGTGTAGATTATGCCGCCCGCCAACTTTGCGACCTCAAGGAGCACGGCGCCGACGGCCTGCACCTGTACACTATGAACCGTCCTGCGATCGCCGCGACCATTATGGAGCGCCTGGGGTAATGGAAAAACCGCACATCGATACAACCGCTGTCGAAGTGCCGGCCGACCTTGCGTCGCCGGCGCTTTACCGTGTCGATGCCGCGCACCATCCCCGTGTCGACCGTGCCGAGATGCTGCGGTATCTGGGTTACGGCGGCCAGCAGATTGAGCCCGAACTGTCACGACGTATTGAGCTTGTCGTTGAACGTCTGGAACTGGACATTGAGCCCCGTGGCGTGCGCCGCGTGTTTGCCGTCGATGCCACGGGCGTGGACGAACAAAGTGAGCCTTGCATTCGCTTGGTCGGCACCAACGTTGAGCTGCGAGGTCGCGATATCTATCGACATCTCAAAGATGCCCGCTTTGCCGCGCTCATGGCATGCACCCTCGGCATGGACGCCGAGCGTCGCCTGCGCACCACGGGAGCCCAACATCCCCTGGAGGGCGCCGTGCTCGACGCCGCGTGCTCCGCTTACGTAGAAGCCGCCGTTGAGCAAATGGACCAGCAGGTCAAGACGGACGCCGCCGTTCATGGGCTCGCCGGCAACTGGCGCTTTAGTCCCGGCTACGGCGACTGCCCGCTCTCGGCCCAGCGCTCGATCGTCAATGCGCTCAACGCCACGCGGCTCATCGGGCTTACCGTCACACCCACCAGCCTGCTCATGCCCACCAAAAGCGTGACCGCGGTGATCGGCCTATTCGACGGCGAAGTCCACGACGCCCAGAGCCGCCCCACCTGCAATATCTGCCGTATGCGCGAGCACTGCCGCTTCCGCGCCGCCCACACCACCTGCTATTCCAGCCATTAGGAGCCCTCGATGTTTACTCCGCTTATCACTCATGATTCTGACGGCACTGCATTGGCGGCACCCGTTGATGCCGCACGTCGCAACGGTGCCACGTACAATACGCACACGATCGACGATCTGCGCATTAAGGACGATCGCCTGCGTGCGGCCATCGAGGGCACGGGACACCTGCTGTTCGACGGCGGCATGGGCACCATGTTGCAAGCGGCCGGCATGAAGGCCGGCGCCCTGCCCGAGCTGCTCAACTTTGAGGAGCCCCAGGTTATCACTGATATCCAGCGTCAATATGTCGAGGCCGGCTGCGACGTGATTACCGCCAACACCTTTGGCGCCAACGCCCATAAGCTCGACGGTGCCGCCACCGTGGCAGACGTCTTTGCCGCGGCCGTCGCCTGTGCCCGCGAGGCCGGCGCCCGCTACGTCGCCGGCGATATCGGCCCCATCGGCGCACTGCTTCGCCCCTTGGGCACCCTCAGCTTTGACGAGGCCTACGACCTCTTTGCCGAGGAGGTGCGCGCCGGCGTCGATGCGGGCGTAGACCTCTTTATTATCGAGACTATGACCGACCTTGCCGAGATCAAGGCGGCTGTCCTCGCCTGCCGCGAGAACTCCGACCTGCCCGTCTTTGCCACCATGACCTTTGAGGAAGACGGTCGCACCTTCCTGGGCACGAGTCCCGAGGTGGCCGCCATCACGCTCGATGCCATCGGCGCCGACGTTTTGGGCATCAACTGCAGCCAAGGACCGGCCGAGCTCCGGGGGCTCGCCGCACGTATGCTCACCGTTACCGACAAGCCTGTTATGGTGCAGGCCAATGCGGGACTCCCCCATGTGGACGACGACGGCAACACCGTCTTTGATATCCAAGCCCCCGAATACGCCAAGGCCGTCGCCGGTATGATCGCCGACGGCGTGAGCGTCGTGGGCGGCTGCTGCGGCACCACGCCGGCGCACATGGCGACCTTGCGCACGCTTATCGACAACCACACGCCCAGTCCACGCCACTGCAAGCCCAGCATGTCGGTCACGAGCGCCCAAACGGTCGTGGACCTTCCCCGCGATGGCCACAAGATCGCCGTCATTGGCGAGCGTATCAACCCCACCGGCAAAAAGCGCCTGCAGCAGGCCCTGCGCGACGGCGATCTGGACTACGTGGTGAGCCAGGGCATCAGCCAGCAGGAGCAGGGCGCCGACATCCTGGACGTCAACGTGGGCCTGCCCGAGATCGACGAGGTCAAGATTATCCAACAGGCGACCGAACAGCTCCAGGGCTCCACGCTGCTGCCGCTGCAGATCGACTCCACCGACCCCGCAGCCGTCGAGGCCGCCGTGCGCCGCTACGCCGGCAAGCCCATCATCAACTCGGTCAATGGCAAGCAGCAGATCATGGATGAGATCTTTCCGCTGGTCGCCCACTACGGCACCAACGTTGTCGGACTTACGCTCGACGAAGGCGGCATCCCCGATACCGCCGAGGCCCGCTTCGCCATCGCCGAGCGCATCGTGGCCGAGGCCGCCCGCTACGGCATCGGCCCGAACCGCATCCTCATCGACTGTCTAGTCATGACCGCCTCGACCAATCAACGCCAAGCCGAGCAGATCCTGCGCGCCATGTCCCTGTGCAAGGAGCGTCTGGGCGTCAAATGCGCGCTCGGCGTGTCGAACATCAGCTTTGGCCTGCCTGCCCGCCCGCTGCTGGGCTCGGTCTTTTTGGCTGCCGCTTTTGGCGCGGGCCTGGACGCCCCCATCATGAACCCGGGCTCCAAGCGCTTTATGGATACCGTCTACAGCTATCGCGTCCTGAGCGTTGAGGACGAGGGCTCGACCGGATACATCGAACGCTACGCCGGCTGGACCGATCCGTACAAGATCGCCGCGAACCCGGCGGCGGCTCAGGTAGTATCGACCGACACCGCGCCCGCTGCTGGCACCGCCGGCACTGACAGCAACGACGACCCGATTCGTCGCATGGTCGTCTCGGGCCGCAAAGGCGAGATCGCGGCCGAGACCGAGCGCCTGCTGGCAGATCACGACGCCATGGACCTCATCAACAATCACTTTATCCCCGCCCTCGACGAGGTTGGCATCCTCTTTGACCAGGGCAAGTTCTTCTTGCCGCAGCTTATGGCCTCGGCCGAGGCCGCGCGCGTGGGTTTTGACACCATCAAGCGCCTGATGCCCGCCGGCGAGATTGCCGACAAGGGCAAGATCTGCGTGGCCACCGTCAAGGGCGACATCCACGACATTGGCAAGAATATCGTCAAGATGCTGCTCGATAACTACGGCTACACCGTCTTTGATCTGGGTCGCGACGTCGACCCGCAGGAGGTGCTCAAGACCGTCAAGGAACGCGACATTAAGCTCGTCGGCCTCTCGGCGCTTATGACTACCACGGTCGTCGCCATGGAGGAGACCATCAAGCTGCTTCATGCCGAGGTGCCAGGCGTCAAGATCATCGTAGGCGGTGCCGTGCTCACCCCCGAATACGCCAAGCAGATCGGCGCTGACTACTACGCCAAGGACGCCGCCGAAAGCGCGCGCATCGCCGAAGAGGTCTTTGGGCAGTAACACAACGGAAACAACCGAGCACCAAAACGTGCCGCACGCGCCACTTGGCACGTGCGGCACGTTAGAATAGACAAGACTATGCTCGTTTTGGCAGATAGGAGCGCAAGGATGGCGATCACGCCCGCAGAAATCGCGGAAACCCGCGGCATGGTTGAGGAGCAGAACCTCGACATCAGGACCATCACCATGGGTGTTTCGCTCATGGGTTGCGGTGACGAGAACCTCGACCGCATGTGCACGAAGATCTACGACCACGTGACGCACACGGCTGAGCACCTGGTCGAGACCGCCGAGAACCTCGAGCGCGAGTACGGTATCCCCATCGTCAACAAGCGCGTTTCCGTCACCCCGGTGGCACAGATCGCCGCGTGCTGCAAGGATGAGGACCTCACCCCCATCGCGCATGCCCTCGACCGCGCGGCCGAGACGCTCGGCATCGATTACCTGGGCGGCTTCTCCGCACTCGTCCAGAAGGGCATCGGCGACGCCGACCGCCGCGTCATCCAGTCCATCCCCCAGGCGCTTGCCACCACCAGCCGCGTCTGCTCCAGCGTCAACGTCGCCAGCCTGCGTGCCGGCATCAACATGGACGCCGTGCTCATGGCGGCTCAGACCATCATCGATGCCGCCAAGCTTACGGCAGACGAGGATTCCGTCGGCGCCTCCAAGTTTGTCTGCTTTGCCAACATGGTCGAGGACTCCCCGTTTATGGCGGGCGCCGTCCACGGCGGTGGCGAGGCCGACGCCGTCATCAACGTAGGCGTCTCGGGCCCCGGCGTTATGGCCGCAGCCCTGGAGACGCTGCCCGATTCCGCATCGATGATGGAAGTCGCCGAGAAGATCAAGCAGACCGCCTTTAAGATTACCCGTGCCGGCGAGCTCATGAGCCGCGAGGCCGCCCGTCGCCTGGGTGTCGAGAAGGGCATTGTCGACCTGTCGCTGGCACCTACGCCCGCCATCGGCGACTCCGTCGCGCGCATCCTCGAGATCATCGGCGTGGGCACCTGCGGTGGCCCCGGCACGACCTGCGCGCTCGCCATGCTCAACGATGCCGTCAAGAAGGGCGGCGTCATGGCCAGCTCCAGCGTGGGCGGTCTCTCGGGCGCCTTTATCCCCGTGTCCGAGGACGCCGGCATGATCGCCGCCGTCGAGGCCGGCGCGCTTTCGCTCGAGAAGCTCGAGGCCATGACCTGCGTGTGCTCCGTCGGCCTGGACATGATCGCCATCCCCGGCGACACCCCGGTCGAGACCATCGCCGGCATTATCGCCGACGAGATGGCCATCGGCGTCATCAACAATAAGACCACGGCCGTCCGCGTGATTCCCGCCATCGGTAAGGGCGTGGGCGACTGCGTCGAGTACGGCGGTCTGTTCGGCCGTGCGCCCATCATGCCGGTGAACCCCAACGCCGGCACCGTGCTCGCCCACCGTGGCGGACGCTTCCCGGCGCCGCTGAACTCGCTCAAGAACTAGCTGAGGGGTTCGGGCGAGGAGCCCCGGGGAGGGCAAATATATAAGGTCGCCTGCTCGGACAGTCCTGACTCGCACGGAGAGCACATTAAGTGCTCTCCGGCTCGTGCGGAACTCGCGATCGACCTTATATATTTGCCCTCCCCGGGGCTCCCGCACAACGGGACCTCAGTTGGGTTCTATCCCGGTTGCAGTTGCTTCGCTCCTGCACCACTTGGCTGGTGCGGCGGTTTGGCGTTGGAACGGTTCTTTTTCTGATATATGCTGGTTGCGGCTCTTCTTTTGGAAGGAGTCGCTTTTTTGTTGTGAGGGGGATGGCCCGTGGCTGATGGTGCAATTCAATCTGAGCTGCTTTCTGCTGATTGGAATGGCGAATGGATGCGTCTGCAAGCTGATCGGCGACGGGCTGATGATCCTTTTGAGTGGGATAAGCGGGCTCGGCATTTTCGTCCGCTGGAAACTGCCCCGTATGCTCGGGATTTTATACAATTGTTGGCGCTTGAGCCTGGTGAGTCGGTGCTCGATATGGGGTGCGGGGCTGGGTCGATTGCTATTCCGCTTGCTCAGGCTGGACATCCTGTGATTGCTGCTGACTTTTCCCCTGCTATGTTGGGCACGCTTGATGCTGGCATTGAGTACTATGGACTCGAGGATCGCATTACGCCGCTTGAGCTTGCTTGGGATGATGACTGGGATTTGGTTGGGCCGGTCGCGAAAGCGGTAGATGTTGCCTTTGCCAGTCGCTCTGTCACCACGACCAACCTAAAAGGGGCACTTGCCAAGCTTGACCGTACGACTCGTCGGCGTTGTGCCGTCACGATGATCGCCAACTCGAGTCCGCGTTATGACCTGCACTTGATGAATGCCATCGGCGCCTCGGTTACCTGCAGTAATGGTTTTGTGTATGCCTTTAACATCCTTATTCAGATGGGTGCACTGCCGCAGGTCACGTACTTTGAATCGCCCCGCCGTGACACCTTCGATAGTCTCGAGGCGGGCGTGGCGGATTTTTCTCGCATGCTCGAACATGGCAACGAGGATAAGATCGACCGCCTGCGCGACTATATCGCCCACCACATGATCGAGAACCCCCATGCCGGCGAGCCGGGATCCAAGGGCGTACCGCAGGGACGTTACATGCTCGACCACATCCGCAAAGTCCGATGGGCGTTTATCGCCTGGGAGCCGGTCTCCGTACCCCGCCCGTAGCCCATCTAAAGCTTGCATCGTCTTCCCGCCCGGCATCCGCATTCTTTGCGAACTGGGCAAACGCGCTCCACACCGCGCCGTTCCTGCGCTATCGTGGGACAGCTCACGTAGATTAAGGCCCCATTGCGGGGCGCCCCATACATAGAAAGCGAGAACCCATGGCACTGACAGGAGCCCAGGTCAAGCAGCTTCGCAGCATGGCCCATCACCTCAACCCCGCCATCATCATCGGTAAGTCCGATGTCAACGAGGGCACCGTCGAGCAGACGGTCGCCTACCTGGAGAAGCACGAGCTCGTTAAGTGCTCCGTGCTGGACGGCTCCAGCCTTTCTGCCCGCGAGGCCGCCGAGGAGCTCGCCGAGCGCTGCCACGCCGAGGTCGTTCAGGTTATCGGCCGCAAGTTCTCGCTGTATCGCGAGTCCTCGCGCAAGGATATCGAGAAGATCAAGCTCGTCTAAAACCGAGTGGCCATACCGAGTAGCTTGCGGGCGTCCGAGTGATTCGGATGCCCGTTTTTTATCGCTCGACAAGCACGCGCTTGAGCCTGCCTTCGACCAGGCGCTCATACAGGCGCCTTGTCTCGGGCTCGGGCACGCCTTGAACCTGCTCTCGCAGGTGGTGCATGTGACCGCTGTATAACTCGACAACATCGCGGCGTCGTCCCGCCGCACCGTAAACGCGCATGGCGCAGCGAACCATGTCCTCGCGCGCCGTCTCCTGGCGAAGCCCCGATTCCACGAGCCAAATTGCCGATTGCAGGTCATTCTCCTCGAGAGCGGCATTCGCTCCCCTAATCATGCAGTCGATGTACTTGGATTGCATTATGTGGCGCATACGCGTAAAGAACGTGGGATTGCAACCGGTGGGAACATACAGCGGGCCCGCGTAGAGCTGCTCAACCTTAAGACATAGCTCAACCAGGTGAGGCCCTCTCGCACCCATGCGATTTCCCAAGATCTCGCGGCTCAGCTGTTCAAAGAGCCTAACATCAGTCTTAACGTAGTCGCCGTTGAGTCCAATGCACTCGTTTTGGATGAGCACACACGACTTGCCATCCGGCGTTGGACCCAAAGCCGAGCGCAAGCGCGATACCGTCGAATACAGATTGTTGCGCGCGGCGTTAAACTCGGCATGGGGCCACAACTCCATGGCGATCGTCTCGCGGTCGACCATGGCATCCATACCTAACGCAAGGCGTTCGGCAAGCGTTGCCGCCTTTTTGCGACGCCACATCTTATCCGTGATGGGAAAACCGTCGCGCTCGGCGCGAAACGCGCCAAACATGCGCATCTCAATATGGCCGATAGTATCGACTGCCTCAACCTCGCCCGCCTGGAACAGGTGCTCACTTTCACCCTCAAAGTCATCGCGTAGTGAATACCGCGACAGCTCGCGCACCGGAAGCTTCTTGCGAATCCTGACGGCAGGCTCGCCCAGACAATGCATCGCAAGACGCGCGAACAGCCGATACGATGGGTCTAAAATCCCCGAGCGATTCATAGACATCCAGGCAGCAAGATCGCTGTCGCGGCCCGCAGCGGCCAGGTGCAGCGCCACGATCCAGGCTTCTGAGCCATTGACCTGCGTCTTGCTAATGTCGAGCAGCTCTGCCTCTTCGCGAACCGATACCAGCGACGTATTGCGCAGGTACGCCACGCGCTCCAGCAGCAATGCATTTTCGCGCATGTACGTAATCGATTCGTCAGCGAGCTTGAGCACCTGGACCGCGCGGAACTTCGCGTTGACCGGCCGCCCCTCCGCCAGCGATTGCCAGCCCTCCAGCAATAGACCAAACAACTGAATTTGATTGTCGCGAACACGCACCGCAAAGCGGTCGAGCTCGCCAAACGCCACATCGTCGGTCACGGGCAAGCCCGCGAGCAGGCGCCGCGCTGCTAATACCATACGCAGCCAAATGGATGGCGCCTTAAGCCCACGGATATCGAGCGCCTCGAGTATCTGAGCCATCTTGTCATCGCGCTCGTCGGGTTTAGTAAACGAGCCGTCGAACAGCTCCACCAGCATATGGTCGGCCTGTATGAGAATCCCCGCGATGTCGAGCTCGCAATCATAGACTTTGCACGCCTTGAGCTTCGCGAGAACATTGCCGTCTTCCGCTCGCTCGATTAGATGGCGCTTGATCTCGATATGCGCGGACAGCATGTCGAGTACCTCGCAGGATGTCTGTTCTTGCAAAACAGGATTGGTGGGAAGTCCCAGGTCATTGTCACCGTAAAAGGCGATAGTGAGCGCCTGGGCTATTTTCCAGGTAGCGGGGTCGAGCTCGCGCGCCGCCTGATCACCCGCGCGTTCGATAACGGACGCCATATACCTTGCTAGCTTTGTATTGCACACGCTGACAGCCGCCAGATACACGCCGAGTGCCTCGGCGGGTGCCGGCTCTTGCTCCTGCTTTTCCGCATTGATCATCGCCGACGCCGCGCGGCAAATGTCCCCTCCATGCCCGGTCAGGGCAAGATCGGCCCCATACTGCCCGGCTAGCTCCAACACCACACGGCGGTCCAAGAACGCATCGGCCAGGTCCATGGCCAAATCGCATCTGCCTGCCTTAATCAAAATGCGAGCAGCCCGCGATACCAGTTCGGGACGGATCTCGGCAACAAGCTTTCGCAGTCTCAGACGCGCGTTGTCCTTAGCGCCCAAACACCTAAAGGTGCGATCAGACGGATCCACGCCAAAAATCGGATAATCGCGCACAAAGATGGACTGGTCGACCATCGAAAGCCTCACACCGCACGCCTCTAGCTCCGCAATGCGGCCCTCGCCCATCAGCACCATCAAGCAGGCAACGGTAAACAGCAGGTTGTTCTCGAGCGATGCGAGATCGGCCAGCGCCGCACCGCACACGTTGACGATTTCGTTCTCGAGCAACCCGGCAACATCGCCCTGTCCATACATTCCCGCCTGCAGGGCAGATACCAGCTCTGGCACACCCTGCGTGAGCCGATAAAAATCGAGCGATGTGCTGATCGAGAACGCCGTGGCCCATGACGAATACTCATAGGCGTGCACCTTGAGCATCTGCGCATTGACTTTTACAGAATCGCCCAGCCCGTGGATAAGCAATCGGTTGGAGGGGCGGCAAGTAATAAAGACCCCCGTCCCCGTAGCACGTAAGCTGCGGATTCGATCGATGAGGTCCTCTGTTTCGCGCTGCTCGAGATTGGGCACGTTGTCGATCGCAACGAGCGAGTGCGGCTTGTCCTTGAGCTCATCGGCGACAACCTCGAGCTGCATAAAGAGCTCGCGTCCAATCGCGCGGTCGGCCTCGATTATCCGAACCGGCCCTCGCGTGGGGTCCGATTTAACTTCCTGCACGTATTGCAGCAATACCGACGTCTTACCAAACCCGTCGGGCGCGTAAAGCAGAACGATTCCCGCCTTGCGCCCTTTAACGATGAGCTCGTTCATCAAGCGATCGCGCCGCACCATATAGCCGCCGCCCGTCGGCATCAACTCGAGGTCATTCGTATTGCCCAGATCGTTTACCATGCCTGCTCCTCTACTCGACCATATGGACACCGTAGCTGCAGGACCATATGAGCCACCCCGTGAATAGCGCGACTTAGAGTTTTTGGCTGTCTGCCGGTACGTGTTTGGCAAGTTTTTGTACAGCGAGGCCCGATGGTATTTTATTCCCCAACCAATAGGTCTTTGTGCAGGTCAATGCGCTTGCCAGCATGTCCCATCCAATTTGCAGTGTAGCGCAGTCGGCTGTTTTTATTTGAGTTGCGCAACTCGCCTATTCCTCGCTACCGCCTGCGACTCTATAGTGGCAAATGTGCATAGAATCTGGTATGGAATGAATCTCATAATTTAGAGCCCGCTCGCCAAGCATGTGGCAAGGTTTCCGTCATGCATGTGCCACGGCCTATGTCCACTAAAAAGGCCCCCGCAAAGCGAGGGCCTTTTGGAAAGCTATGTAAGATCGCTTGGTCGCGTTACTCGCAGAGCGAAAGAGCGGCCTCGTCAGCAACGACGACGCAGTTGGTGTGCAGCTGCAGGATCGAAGCCGGGCACTCGGGCGTAACCGGACCATAGCACATGTCATGCACGGCCTGAGCCTTGGCCTCGCCGTTGGCGACGACCAGGATCATGCGGGCATACATGATGGTCTGGGTACCCATGGTGTAGGCCTGACGGGGAACATCGTCGATACTGTCGAACAGGCGGCTGTTGGCCTGAATGGTGCTCTCGGTGAGGTCGACGCAGTGCGTGCCCTTGGAGAAGTGGTCATCGGGCTCGTTGAAGCCGATGTGGCCGTTGTTGCCAATGCCGAGCAGCTGCAGATCCGGGTAACCGGCGTCGGCGACGATCTTGTCGTACTCAGAGCAGGCAGCGGCGGCGTCGGGGTTGGAACCGTCGGGCACATGCGTGTTGTTCAGGTCGATGTTGATGTGATCGAAGAAGTTCTCACGCATGAAGTAGTGATAGCTCTGGGGATCGTCGTGCGAAAGGCCGCGATACTCGTCCAGGTTGTAGGTGCTGACCTCGGCAAAGTCGACGTCGCCCTTCTTGTACCAAGTAGCGAGCTGCTTGTAGGCTCCGATCGGGGTGGAGCCGGTGGCAAGACCCAGCACACAGTCGGGCTTGAGGATAACCTGGGCCGAGATGATATTAGCGGCCTTGCGGCTCATATCCTCGTAGTCTTTAGCTTTAATGATCTTCATTACGCGTCCTTTCTCGTACAAGAGAGGCAAGGCTCCCTTACAAGCACTTGCCCGCGGCCCGCGTCGGCCGCAACCAACGTGTGCGGCCACCAGGGCGAGGTCGCGTAATGTATGTGTCTCGTGTCTAGCCGCGTCGAGGCCCCTGCCCGTCCACGGTGACCCAAAGCCTTTTAGCTTCGGACAAATCCCATCTTGCCACTGAGGGCGTCCTCTTTCAAGGGCGCCCTCCGTAAACGTGTTTGAATTGTAGACTAATGGCCACGTGCACTTGCTAGCGCTCGCGAGCAACGATGAGCTGGTCCATCTCTTCGACATGCACGCCAACGGAGCCCTTGATGCTCGAGAACTCAACGGAGTTGCACACCAAGATGGGAACCGTCACATCGTAGCCCTCGGCAGCAATTGCCTCGCGATCGAACTCAATGAGCACATCGCCCTTATGGACGATGTCACCCACTTGCGCATGTACGGTAAAGTGCTTGCCCTCGAGCTGAACAGTGTCCAAACCAACGTGGATGAGCACGTCCAAGCCATCGACCGTGTTAAGCGCAACGGCGTGTCCCGTGGGAAAAATAGCCTCGACCTTGGCATCAGCCGGCGCGATCACGCGCGTACCCGTAGGCTGAATGGCAACGCCCTGGCCCAAAAGGCCGGTGGCAAACGTCTGATCGTTTACCTCGGAAAGCGGAATGACATCGCCCGAGATGGGAGCATCCAGCGTAAGGACTCGACCACGCATACCAAAAGACCTTAGGACTTTAGTGAACATGCTCCCCCTCGGACATACCAATCAATCAAAATAACCTTAACAGTTTACCACTTGGCAACGGTTTTTGACCATTAGGGAAGTTCGCGCTTGACAACCTCGACGATGTCGTCGACAACGCGCTGGGTCAGCTCGTGCGTCTCGGCCTCGGCCATCACGCGGACCAGCGGCTCGGTGCCGCTCGGGCGCACCAGAATGCGGCCGCGGCCGTCAAGCTCCTTCTCGGCAGCAGCAACGGCATCCCAGATGGGCTGGCAATCGTCCAGACCAGCCTTGTTGTCGGAATGCACGTTGACGAGTACCTGCGGGTACTTCTTCATGATGCCGGCAAGATCGGTGAGGGTACGACCGGTGCGCTTGAGCACGGCCAGCAGCTGCAGAGCCGTCACCAAGCCGTCACCGGTGGTGTTGTGCTCCAGGAAGATGATGTGGCCGGACTGTTCGCCGCCGATGACGGCGCCGTCCGCGAGCATGCGCTCCAAAACGTAGCGGTCGCCCACGGCGGTCTGAACCATCTCGAAGCCCTGCTCCTTCATAGCGATGGAGAAGCCCAGGTTGCACATGACGGTCGAGACGATCTCGGAGTTGGCGAGCTTGCCGCGAGCGGCGAGGTCAGAACCGCAGATAGCCAGGATGTAGTCACCGTCGATCTCATTGCCCTCGCTGTCCACGAACAGCACGCGGTCGGCGTCGCCGTCGTGGGCCAGACCGATGTCAGCATGGGTGCGCAGCACGAGCTCGCGCAGGGGCTCGAGGTGCGTAGAGCCGCACTCAACGTTAATGTCGGTGCCGCAGTAATCGGTGTTGATGGCATGGACCGTGGCACCCAGGCGCTGCAGCGCGGCGGGCGTAGTCTGGCAGGAAGCACCGTGACCGCAGTCGACGGCAACGACTAGGCCGTCGAGCCTCAGGCCATCGAGCGTATCGATGGCGTGGTCGACGTATGCCTTGCGAGCGTCCTTCATCTTGATGATGTGGCCCACACCGGCGCCGGTCGGCAGCGTGTCGGCAGCCATGGCTTCCTCGGACATGACCCAGGCGCTGATCTCTTCCTCGACAGCATCGGGAAGCTTCATACCCTTGCGGCTAAAGAACTTGATGCCGTTGAACTCCGGCGGATTGTGCGAAGCGGAGATGACAATGCCGCCATCGAGCTCGTTTTGAACAGTGAGCAGCGCCACGGCGGGCGTGGGGATAACGCCGCAGCAATGAGGACGGCCGCCCTCGGCCATAATGCCGGCGGTCAGAGCGCTCTCGAGCATGGTGCCCGAAAGGCGCGTGTCGCGGCCGATGCAGATATCCGGACCAAGAAACTTGGTCGCCGCACGGCCCAGGCGAAACGCGAGGTCGCACGAGAGGTCGGCATTGGCGACGCCACGGACGCCATCGGTACCGAAGATGTTCTGGGGCATAGGATCGCTCCTTCCCTAGCAGGCGATATGCAACCGCCCACCCTAGTCGAAAAAGAAAAGCGGGACCCGCCGAGGAATCGGCAGGCCCCGCTTGTACATTGTATCTCGAAAGGAGATAAAACCTTAGCGCTTGGAGAACTGGGGAGCGCGGCGGGCCTTCTTGAGGCCGTACTTCTTGCGCTCGACCACGCGAGCATCGCGCGTAAGGAAACCGGCCTTCTTGAGGTCAGCACGGTAGTCGCCAGCGTTCAGAAGAGCGCGAGCGATGCCCAGGCGCAGAGCGCCGGACTGACCGGAGATGCCGCCGCCATCGCACAGAGCGATAACGTCGAACTGACCGGCGGTGTCGGTCACCTTGAAGGGAGCAAGGGCGTTCTCAACGAGCTGATGGCGGCCGAAATACTGCTCGGCGTCACGCTTGTTGATGGTCACCTTGCCGGTGCCGGGGACGAGACGGACGCGGGCGACGGCGTTCTTACGACGACCGGTACCCTGGTAGACAACGGTGTTCTCAGCCATCTTTAAGCCTCCAGCTCAATCTTCGTGGGGTTCTGGGCAGCATGCGGATGCTCGGCACCAGCGTAGACCTTAAGCTTGGTCATCTGGGCACGGCCGAGGGTGGTCTTGGGCAGCATACCGCGAACGGCGCGCTCGATGACCTTCTCCGGGTGCTTCTCCATAGCCTGGCGGAAGCTCTCAGCCTTGAGGCCGCCGTTGTAGCCGCTGTGGCGATAATAGGTCTTCGTGTCGGCCTTGTTACCGGTAAGCTGGACCTTATCGGCGTTGATGACGACAACGAAGTCGCCGCAGTCGCTGTTGGGCGTGAACTGGGGCTTGTTCTTACCGCGCAGGATCATTGCGATCTGGGTGGCAAGACGGCCCAGGACAGCACCATCGGCGTCGACGAGAACCCAGTTGCGCTGGACCTCGCCCTGCTTGGCGTAGTGAGTCGATTTCGAAATCACTTAGACTCCTCCATGTACAGTACGTGTTGTTACAGAGATTCACGGGGCTCTGCAAGTAACCCGTCCATATTACCCCGCTCGCCGTACGAGTCAACAGGTATTTTGGCTCCGACCAGAGTTTCTGCACATGTCATCCACGAGCCGTGATTTTCCAGCTCTTTAGCTGTTGTCATTTTTTGAGGGTTCGCCGTCGCTAGCGCTCAACGAACTCTTGGATTTCCGCGAGCAGGCGCTTTGCCTCCTGGCGGCCCTGGATATACAGGTCCAGAAGCTTTGCCGGATCGTGCTCAACATGGCCGACCTCGACCGGCTTTTGCGGAGCGACGACCAACGCACGGCCCTCGCGCTCATACTTCCACAGGTGCATGCGCTGGATGTTGTAACGGTCGTGGCGCGTCTCGATAGCCTCGAGCAGATAGGGGTAGTCGGCATAGCGGGCGCGCGCGGCCGGCAAAAACTCGTAGGGCTTTTTCTCGTACGAGCGGTCCTGCGTGACGATGACGACCGCACGGTCGAAGCCCGCCTCCTCCAGCACATGCTCGATAGGAACCGAATCGGCCACGCCGCCGTCGACGTATTTGTGCCCGTCTATCTCGACCGGCGGTGTCACCAGCGGCAACGAGGTCGATGCGCGCACAGCGTCGAGGTCGAGCACGGCGCTTTTGACCGGGAGGTACGTGGCGGTTCCAAAGAGCATGTCCGTCGCGACGGCGTACATCTCGATGGGGCTCGCATCGAACGTCTCGTTGTCAAAGGGGTCCAGGCGGTCCTGGACATCGTTGAAGATAAAATCGTAGCCGACGATAGAGCCCGTGGCCGCAAACAACGCGGCGCCCATGAAGCGGTTGTCGTTACAGAAAGCCAGGTTGATGCGGTTGGCACGGCCGATCTGGTGCGATTTGTAGTTCACGCCGTTGAGGGCGCCGGCCGATACACCGTAGACAGCCGGAATCTCGACGCCAGCCTCCATGAGAACGTCGAGCACGCCTGCGGTAAATTGCCCGCGAAAGCTACCGCCCTCCAGGACGAGCGCGACCTTGCCGGCGTTCTTTGCCTTATCTTCTGCAGTCATGTTGACCTCCTGCTGTTTCGTTTTGGCCTTCTTCTACCCAGTTTTGGGATGGCGAGAGCGCAGGTTTTGGAGTTGAGGAGGGCGGGGCGGTCGGCGGGAAAGCGCGTCCCGTTCTGAGCGCGGATTCCGGAACGAACTTTCCGCTAGCCATTCATTTGGAAACTGCATCCCATTCCGAACGAAGATTCCGGGATGTACTTTCCGCTTGAGCTGCCATTGGGAAAGCATATCCCACTCTACGGCTCGATTCCGGGTCGCAGTTTCCGCTTGAGGCATCATCCGGAAACTACATCCCAGTCTGAGCGCGGATTCCGGGACGTGCTTTCCGCCTGGGCTGCCATCGGGAAAGCGTGTCCCGGTCTGCGTTGCCAAGGCGTTTTCTTTACGCCCGCGCCCTGCATAGAGTTCGATTCTCCGCGGGTTTGGGATTCCGTTGATGTGGCGCATGGCAGGCTGGGATTCGATAACATCGCATCCATATCGGGTCGAGGCTTTGCGCGGAGAATCCGCGTGTTCGCTTCGCGAACCCGCACCGGCTTCGGCCGCCTGTCGGCGTCCTCGCCCGCTCGCTACAAACGCTCCGCGTTTGTTTAACGCTCGCGCCCTGCATAGAGTTCGATTCTACGCGGTACGGACAAGAAATAAAAAGGCAGGTAGATATGGGTATCTACCTGCCTGTTACTTATGGTGGAGGCGCGGAGAATCGAACTCCGGTCCACGAAAGCCCCCTGATTGGCATCTCCAAGCTCAGTCGCTGGTTTAGTCTCGGACGCTTTGCGCGCAGCGACACGCTCGCGGCATCCCAACCGGTTCGGTCTTAGCCCGCGCCATACCGATTACGTGCGCGGGAGCATTCCCCTAACATGACGTCGCGCCGGTGTCGGGGAAATCACCGGGTTGACGCGCCGCTATAAACTAAGCAGCGAGAGCCATAGGCTCAAAAGAAGAGTTGTTGTCAATTCAATTTGACGGTACCCCTGTTTAACGAGGCGAGGAGACCTCGGCTTGCTTCCTCTCTCAGAGCTATCGTGTCGAAACCAGTCGCCCCCGAATGTCGGGAAAGTCTGGATGGTATCGGACCTACAAGCACCCGATAACCGTCGACTTTTCAAGGAACATGCGGGGCGAGCCCCGCTTGTGGAGTGTTATTTTACCACGCTCTGAAAGCGGACAGCTGTTCTATGCACGAGCTGTGAAGACCCTAATGTGCACCGCACTTCGCACTTTTGCTGCCGATCGCGTCACGTATATTTTCGCCAAGCAAAATTGACCCATCGAAAGGATCGTTATGGATAACAAGCAGCAACTCGTCAATGCCCTCGCGGGACTGGGCTCAACCATTACCGAAGCTATGGATGTCATCGAGGGCTTTGTCCCCTGCGGACATCCCGCCCTCACGGTATCGAACGCACTCGTCGCGCTGGACGCTGACGATGATGCAGCTCTCGCCCAGCAGTTTGAGACCGTCGAGGGCTTTATCGACCACGTGAGTGAGAACCGCGGCGTGGCCGCCTACCACGGCATCGAGGTCGAGCTCGCGGGTCCCAAAGCCGATCTGCTCGCAGCAATCCGCGAGATAGGCGCCCTTATGCAGACCGCAGGCGTCAAGAACACCCAGGTCAACGAGTGGGTCTACCGCAGCTTAGCCGCGCTCGGCAGCTCCGAAGAAAAGGCAGCCGAGCAGCTCACCAAAGTCCCCGCCATTAAGGCCGAGCTTTTGTAAATAGAAGACGCGGGCCCCTTGGCGCATCGTCGTCCAAGAGGCCCGCAAACAGTTCGCGTCAACCGATAGCCGCGCCGCCGCGATCGGCCAAAGCAAGAATCGGCATCATTTGACGAGGTGTCTTTGCTGCAAGATCGGCATGTTCGAGCAGTTTGCGATCGTTGGTCACCAAGTAATCGACCTGCGCGCGCTTGCACGCGGCGAGTACCAAGTTGTCCTCGTAATCGCGATGGAGCGACAGATATTTGTCGGCTAGCCACAGATCGGATGCATCAGTGCCCACGGCCGTGGCGTTTTCGGTCATGTTCCGAACAAACGCCAACGCCGCATCGCCAATTGCACGGGCAGATGTCTCTTCGAGCACTCCCCCGCTGGCAAGAACGCTACGCTTCAGCTCATGTTGGACAACGTACAGTACGTCCTTAGCAATATGCACCGGAAAGAACAGCAACGCCCCCGTCTCCGCCGCCTGCCCAATAAACGCGCGTGCGGCAAGCGACTCGGCATGGTCGACGCAAAACGAATCAACCCATACGTTGGCATCCACCATTATTTTGAGGGGAGCCCCGCTCACAGGATCATCCCCTTTTGGCGATAGCGCTCGTCCATGGCTTCGGAATAGATTGTGTCCCAATCGCGATCGTCGGACACGGGCGACGTAGCGATGCCCAGGTCCGCGTAAAGCTGATCAGCCGCCGCCCATGATGCGGCGAACGGAGTATCGGGCGCGACGATCTGCTGCCGGTCGTCGACGGCCGCAAGCACTTCCTCGCACTGCCCGCCACCCTGCGCGACCTTGGCCACCACCTTTTTGATGAGCTCGGGCAGCGACCCGCCCGAAAGCCGCAGCACCTCCTCGGCACGGTTCTTGACCTGGCGATCTACGCGAACGTTCACCTGCGCCATGCCGCTAACAGCACCCACGTTGATCCTGCTCCCTTCAATTGCTAGCATCGCTAGCAACACTATATAGAGAAGCTAGCAAATGGTCAAATGCAAAAGGCCTGCGCCCGGACGACACCGATGCCGTCTGGGCGCAGGCCAGATAACGTGGGCAAACACGTCTGCTAATGCAGGTAAGCCTTGGCGTTGCTCAGGCTGTAGGCAATCGTCGAGCCGTTGTGCAGCAGCGACGACGCCTGCGGGGTAATCGCGCCGGTAATACCCAGTGCCAAGAGCGCTGAGTTGGTAAGCATCACCTTAGAGTAGGAGCTCGTCAGACGATCAACGAGGCCCTGGCTCATGCGGCGCAGGCGCACAATTGCGGCGAGATCCGTATCGGTCAGGATGATATCGGCGACCTCCTTGGCGATGTCGCTTCCGCCACCCATCGCCAGGCCCACGTCAGCCAAGCCGAGCGCCGGCGAATCGTTGACGCCGTCGCCCACCATGGCAACGTGGCGCCCCTCGCTCTTAATGCGTTCCACATAAGCGTACTTGTCCTCGGGCAGCAGCTCGGCCTTAAATTCATCGACACCCGCCTCGCGCGCAATGCGCTCGGCCGTGCGCTCGGAGTCGCCCGTGAGCATAACGACATGCTTGACGCCCAGCGCATGCAGGTCGGCGATAGCCTCGCGGACCCCGGGCTTGAGCGGATCCTCGATGCCGAGCACGCCCACGACCGTGCCGTCGACCGCCAGGTACAGCGGCGACAAGCCCTGCATCTGGGACTCGATGCGCTCCTTGATGTCGGACTCGAGCTGCGCGCCCTCATCCTCGAATACAAAGTGCGCTGAACCGATGATTGCGCGACGATCCTCGATTGACGAGGCAATGCCGTGCGCCACGATATACTCAACGGCAGCATGGCGCTCGCGATGCTCGAGCTCGCGCTCGCGCGCCGCATTGACCACAGCGCGCGCCACCGGATGCGGAAAATGCTCCTCCAGGCAAGCGGAAAGGCGCAGGACCTCATCCTCGCTCCAGCCATCGGTCGTCAGCACGCAAGCCAGGCGCGGCTGCGCCTCGGTGAGCGTGCCGGTCTTGTCAAAGACAATGGTATCGGCCTTGGCAAACGACTCAAAATACTTCGCGCCCTTGACCATGACGCCCATCTTGGCAGCATCGCTCATAGCGGTCATGACGGCAACGGAACCCGTGAGCTTGAGTGCGCACGAGTAGTCGACCATCAGCGCCGCCGAGGTCTTAATGAGGCTACGCGTGGTGAGAGCGACAAGGCCCGCGAGCAGGAAGTTCCACGGGACGATCTTGTTGGCGAGGTCTTCCATGTGCGACTGGCCCTCGGACTTGAGCGAGTCGGCCGCCTGCACGAGCGAGACGATCGAGCGCAGCTTGGTCTGAGCCGTGTTGGCGCGCACGCGCACCAAGATGCTGCCGTCCTCGACGACAGTTCCAGCAAACACATCGTCGCCTGCGCTGCGCTCGACGGCAAGCGGCTCGCCGGTCAGGGTCGCCTGGTTAACCATGGCGCTTCCCTGCTCAACCACGCCGTCGATGCAGATGGACATGCCGGTGCGAACGGCGACCAAGTCGCCGGGCTCAAGCTCGGTGGCGGCAACGCTCACCTCGGTGTCGCCGACGACCTTTTGCGCCTTGTCGGGCACATCGAGCAGCGAGTTGATGAGCTCGTTTTCGCTCATGGCGCGGGTGTAGTCCTCGAGCAGCTCGCCCACGTTGAGCAGGAACATCGTCTGCCCCGCGGTATCGACATCACGTTTGACAAACGAGATACCGATGGCCGAAGCGTCGAGCACGGGAACGGCCAGACGCGGCTGCGAGAGCTCGTGGAGAGCGGCGCGCAAAAATGCCATGTAACCGGCCACGACAAAGATGGCACGCAGCGGCGTAGGCAGGAACCAGCGGCGCGCGTAGTGGGCACCGATAAGTGTGGCAAGATCCATGACGAGCTTGTGCTTGCGTGGCTCAAGCTGCATCACGTAACCCGTCTTTGCGTCGGCAATGGCCTGGGCATCGAGCGCACCCAGGGCGTCGAGCACGCCTGCACGACACTGCTCGTCATATTCGAGCGCCATCTGGCCAATACGGCCATAAACGCGCACCTTGTGCACGCCGTCGATATCGCCGCTGAGTTTAAGAAGTGCGTCGAGATCGCTCTCTGGCACAGGACCCGCCAATTGAAGACGGGTCCTGCCGGGGATCTCGCTAATAATCGAGAATCTCATAGTTTGTGCCCGGGAGCGTTACTCGGCTGCCTCGTCAGCAGCGGCCTCGCTCTGGGTGATGTAGGCAGCCTCGGCAACCATGTCGTCGACATTGGCCTTGGCCTGCTCGACCATGTCCTGATAGCAGTTCTTGACGCGCATACCGCACGCGATGCCCTGCACGCAGGCATTCTTTACCGGAGCGCTGGTAAGCAGCTTGATGCCGGCCGTGCCGAGCAGAAAACCGCCACCAACAAGCAGGGTGTTAAACGTGGACTTCTTCATGATGTCTCTCCCTTTTCCGCAACAACTGCGGCACGGTGCCTTAGCACCCGAGTAAACAAGTTTGCTCGAGCACACTTTTGGAAAATAGTTTAGTTTATCTAACTATTAAGTTCAACAAAGGTTAACTTTTTGGAAATCTTGGAGCACAAACCGACCGACTTTCGACAATCCGCTTGCCGCAACGTATATCTCCGGCATCCAAGAAAGGCTCTCCCCCGACCCAACAAATCGAGGTCTAATATTTTCCCGAGAAGTGAACGAGCAAAATCGGACCCCTGAAGCATCCGCATTTTTTGGCAACAAAACCGCAGGAAAAACTCGACAAAACCGCAGGAAACAGAGCCCAAAAGGTGTCGATGTTTCAGGGGTCCAAATAAGGTCGTTCACTTCGCGGAAAAGTATTCACCTTCGATTTCCACCATCACCATAATGTGACGAAGGGACTGTCCCTTTGTCACATTAGGGACAGTCCCTTTGCCACAGTCCTACAGCTGCCAGTCAGCCGCTTCCTTTTGCAGCGCAACCATGCGGGCGAATTCTCCACCTGCTGCCTTGAGCTGCGCCGGAGTGCCCTGCTCGGCAACCACACCATCCTTGAGTACAACGATTTTGTCGGCATTTTCCACCGTACGCATACGGTGGGCAATAACGATAACCGTCTTACCTGTAAGCAGACGGGAGAGTGCCTGCTGTACCACGGTCTCGTTCTCCACATCCAAGCTCGCCGTGGCCTCGTCCAAAAGGACGATGGGCGCGTCTTTGAGCAGCGCACGGGCGATAGAGATGCGTTGACGCTCACCGCCGGACAGCTTGGAGCCGTTCTCTCCGATCATGGTGTCGTAGCCCTGCGGCATGCGGTTCACGAACTCGTCGCAGTTGGCGGCACGCGCAGCCGCAAGCACTTCCTCATCGGTGGCATCACGACGCCCGAGGCGGATGTTTCCCATCACCGTATCGTCAAAGAGCAGCACGTCTTGGAACACAATGGCATAATCACGCAGCAGCACCTCGGGATCAACGCTCGCAACATCCACGCCACCCACGGTAACCTTGCCCGCGGTGGCATCCCAAAAGCGCGCGGCCAGGCGGCTCACCGTAGACTTACCGGAACCCGAAGGACCGACCAGTGCCGTGACCTCGCCTTCCTTGGCGGTAAAGCTCACATCGGTAAGAACTTTCTCGCCGGCACGGCCATCCTCGCCCGCACCATAGCCAAATGCCACGTGATCGAACACCACATCGTGGCCCACGGGCTCAAATTTCTCGCTGCCCCGCGCCACAGGCTCTTCCATGATGGAACGCATGCGCTTGGCAGAGGACTCGGCGGCAAACAGCTCGGACATTAGCATTAACGCCTGGTCAAAAGGTGCATAGATACGGCTCACCATAAGCAGGAAGGCAAACATCACCAAAAAGTCGACCTGCCCGGAGGCGACCATCGCGGCGCCCGTGACCAACGTGGTGGCAATCCCCAGGCGCAGGATGGCAAAGGCGGAGTTGACCAAAAGCCCGTTAGCGAGCTCGCCCTTGGTGGTCTCACGCTCCTCGGCATCGATCACGCCGTTGAGACCCTCAAGATAATGGGCCTCCTGGTTGGTGGCGCGGATCTCGCGAACGCAGTCGAGCGTCTCTTGAATAGCCTCGGTAACCTTGACCTTCTCGGCGCGCACGCGATCGAACACCGGAGTCATGGGGCCGCGTGTTAGATACAGCACGGCAAAGGCCACGGGAACGCTCCAAAACGCCGCAATCGCCAGCTGCCAGCAAAAGAACAGCGACGCCACGAACACAATGGCGCTTGCGATGATGGCACCCCAAAGCTCTCCCAGCACGTGGCTGTAGGCGTGCTCCATGGCCTGGACGTCGCCCATGATGGTCTCGGTTAAATCGGCCAGATCACGACGACCGAAAAACGACAGCGGCAGTTTGCGCAAGCGCTCGGCGATCTCCATACGCTGCTTGCCGCACTCCTCGTAAAAGATGCAGTAGGTGTAGTAATACTGCTGCCAGTTAGAGGCAAAGAGCAACACGAAAAAGACCAGGAGGCCGCCCACGATCGGCAGGGCATCCGGCAGGTCAGCCCCGCTGGCGAGATGCTCGACAAAGCCGGCCATAACCAGGAATAAAAAGCCCATGCCGGCCATGGTAATGAGATTGGTGAGCGTGGTCCAGAAAATGCCGCGTTTTACGCCGGCGACGCCTTTATCGGATAGGAAATACTTCTTTTGGAATGAGGCGAACATTTAGGCCTCGCCTCCCTTCGTGACGGCGGCATCCGCGGTCGCTGCAGTGATTTTCCAGCTCGCAGCCTGTTCGTATTCGGCCCACATCTTGGCATACAGACCATTTTGGGACAGCAGCTCGGCATGGGTGCCCGACCCCTGCACGCTGCCCCGGTTGAGCACCACGATTTGGTCTGCGCCCACTACAGTCGAGAGTCGGTGCGCAATCATAATGACCGTGCGACCCGCCGCCAGCTTGCTAAAGGCGCGCTGGATGAGCGCCTCGTTCTCGGGATCGGCAAACGCCGTGGCCTCATCGAGCACCACGATAGGCGCGTCTTTAAGGATCGCGCGGGCGAGTGCCACGCGCTGGACCTCGCCGCCCGAAAGATATGCTCCGCCGGCGCCGAGCATGGTATTGATACCCTGTGGGAGCTTGGCCACAATGTCGTCGCACTGAGCTGCGGAGAGGGCCGCACGCACTTCGTCGTCAGTGGCCGTAGGCTTGGAGGCGCGCACGTTATCGGCAAGTGTTTGCCGGAACAGCTGGTTGGTCTGGAACACGAAGGCGACCTGGTCCATAAGCTCGTGCGGATCCATATCGCGAACGTCCACACCGCCTACGAGCACTCGACCCGAGGAAACATCCCAAAAACGCGGGATCAGGCTTGCGCAGGTTGACTTACCGCCACCCGAGGGACCCACCAGGGCGAGGGTGCTGCCAGCGGGAACGCTAAAACTCACATGGCTAACGGCAGGTGCTTCGGCACCCTCGTACGTAAAGCTCACGTCCTCAAATCGCACGTCGCTGTCAACAGGACGCCTAGGCTGAACGGGCACCGGGAGCTGTTCGGACTCCATAACGCTTCGGATGCGAGCCAGCGAATCGGCACTCACCTGAGAGGCCTCGCCCACAAACATGAGCTTGGTCATGGCCGTCGGTACCACGGCCGAAAATATCGCGTAAAACGTGAAGTTGGTCATAAAATGCGCGAAGTCCGTCTCGCCCGGCGCCAACAGCAACGCCACGGGCAACAGGAATGCCACAAGGCCATTGAGCGCGGTAAGGTTGAGCACCTGCGGACCTCGGCAGAACGTGCCCGCATAGTTTTGCGCCATGTCGGCGTATTCGGCGATCGCATCGTGGAAGGCCTTAAAGGAGTAGACCGTCTGCTGAAACACCTTGACCACGGGGATGCCTCGTACGTATTCGGTGCCGGTCTTGTTCATCTTGACCAGCGCTCCCATGTAGGCCTTCATGAACTCGGCGCCTTTGCCGCCCATCATGGTGGCCATGGCGCCAAACGAAATGGCCACCGAGATGAGGCATGCCGCGCCCAAGCGCCAATCGAGGGCGAAAAGCAGCACGAGCAAGCCCACGATCATGGCGACGGCGCCTGCGATATCGGGCAGCATGTGTGCGAGCAAAGTCTCGGTGGAGGCGGCGCACCCGTCTACAATGCGGCGCAGCTCGCCGGTGGCATGCGTGTCGAAGTAGCCGAGCGGCAACTTAAGCAGGTGCTCGCTCGTAGCCTTACGGATATTGGACGCGCAGCGAAACGCGGACAGATGCGTGCACATGAGCCCGACGAAATAAGCTACGATGCTTGCCAGGGCAAAACCCACGGCCCACCAACCGTACATCGCGATGTTAGTGGCTTCGCTCCAGTTGGGCGCCACGGCGATCAGATCGCGCGCGACAAGCCAAATGCACGCGTACGGGCCAAAGCTCAGAAGCTGCGAGAGCGCCGAGAGCGCCATGCCCAAATACGTTAGGAATTTGCGGTCACCGGCATACGCGAGCAACTCGCCGATGCCTCCACCTTCCCTTTTTGATTCCTTTGCCATGAGATTCCTTTCTAACGGCTTGAGAGTTAACCGTAATGAACTTATCATTGATGTGTTAGCCATGGCTCACAATCAAGCCAGGCGTGGACATTTCTGCAAAGGAAAGGGACGCTTTTGCAAATACAGCGGGCAGCAACCGACATAACCGAGCTCTACGCACCACAGTTTGAGCAGTTTGGCCTGGAGCTTTCCGGCAAGGGCGCTGTCTTTACCGGCGAGGTGGCAAACGATCGGGCACACGGACGCGCATGGATCATGCCCCTCTCCCCCGCCTGCATCGTCATGGAGCATTTCATAACCCCGACGCACGATATGCACCTGGCCGAATACACACCCGAGCCATACGCCTGCGTGAGCGAGGTCAGCGCGCCCACACTTGCATGCATGCCCGAGGCTGGCATAACGCCCGCGAACCTTAAACCATTGCATGGACCGTGGCCAAACAATGCCGTTTGCAGCTTTATTCAAGATAGCTGTGGCGAGGAATTAAGCCCGCTGTTTGCGGGGCAGCTCTATCACTCGCGCTCGGTGCTCTTTTTGCCTGGATATTTTGACGAACTGGAACACCGCTATCCCACCGAGTTCGTGGGAATCTTTGAGGCGTTTGCCGAGCCATGGCACGAGGAAGCGACGTCTGCCATCTGCCACACGCTGCGCCGGATTAACGAGGACCGCGCCCGCACCGTAGGCGGACACGTCTATATGCAGGGCATCGTGGAGATCATGGTCGCGGAGCTCGCCTGTTCGTGCGCGGCCCACAAGCAGGCGCGGCAGGCGGCAGGCACACGCGTCAGCATAACCATTGCCGAAGAAGCAACGGCAATGATTGAGCGCGCGCTCGACAAAGGCAGACGTGTGGGTATCAACGAGGTGGCCGAGAGGCTCTACACAAGCCGCTCCAAACTATGCGCCACCTTTAAGGCCCAAACTGGCGAGTCCCTGGGCGCCTACATTCGCAGACGCCGTATGGAGCGAGCACAGGACCTTTTGGCCGATAGCGCGCTCACGATAGCGCAGGTAGCAGAGCGCCTAGGCTACCCTCAGCAGGCCGCCTTCACCCAAGCCTTCAAACAATACACCGGCACCACCCCCACCACCTGGCGTTCCCAACATATATAAAGAATGAGGGCGCCAACGGCGCCCTCATTCACCAAATTCAATTCAGCCTACCTGACCCGAACGGCCGAGTCGTCTGGCCGGGGAAGCTCCGAGTCGCCGGGGTGTTTGCTCCAAATGAGTTCCGCATGCAAAGAAGGCCACTAAATGTGGCCTTCGTCTTGCATAGGACTGTTTGAAATTTGGAGGAAATACCCCGGCGACTCGGAGCTTCCCCGGCCTCGCAGCTACGAGAGCGACGTTCTCAGCAACTCGTTGAAGAGTTTCGGGTTGCCCTTGCCGCGGCTCGCCTTCATGCACTGGCCCACCAAAAAGCCGATGACCTTCTGGTTGCCGTCACGATACTGCTGCGCCTGATCGGCACAGTTTGCCAGCACTTCGTCCACGATCGGCTGCAGCGCGCCGGCATCGCTCACCTGACGCATACCACGCTCGTCGACGATCTTGTTGGGGTCATCGCCGGTCTGAGCCATAGCCTCAAAGACCTCGTGAGCCTGGTTGGAGCTGATGGCATCGGTCGCCAGCAGCTTGGCAAGAGCCGCCACTTGAGCCGGCGCGATACCGGACTCTGTCAGCGAGACGCCCGCACTCTTAAGATAGGCGATCATCTCGTTCACCAGCAGGTTCGCGACCGTCTGGGCCTCCTTACCGGCCATTCCGGCAGCAGCGGCCTCAAAGAAGTCGGCAAACTCGGGGTCGCCGGCAATCTGCTCGGCATCGGCCGCCTTAATGCCAAAGTCGGCCTCAAAACGGACGCGCTTGGCATCGGGCAGCTCGGGGATCTCGCCACGGCAGCGGTCGATGAACTCGTCGTCCAGGTCGAACGGCGCCAGATCGGGGTCGGGGAACAAACGGTAGTCGTCGGCCGTTTCCTTAACGCGCATGACCACGGTGCGCTTGCGGCTGGGCTCCCAGTGGCGGGTCTCCTGATAGATGATGCCGCCCTCCTCGAGCACCTCAGCCTGACGGCAGATCTCGTAGGCAAGGCCATCATGCAGACTCTTAAACGAGTTGAGGTTCTTGAGCTCGGTCTTGGTGCCCAGCTTGGTCTCGCCGCGGCGCCGCAGTGACACGTTGCCGTCGCAGCGCATGGAGCCCTTCTCCATGGAGCAGTCCGAAATGCCCAGCGTTACAAAGATGCGACGGAGCTTTTCCATAAACAGGCGCGCTTCCTCGGGCGTACGCAAGTCGGGCTCAGTCACGAGCTCAATCAAAGGCGTGCCACAGCGGTTGTAGTCGACGAGCGACTCGGCCGCGGCGGTAATGCGGCCCTCGGCGCCGCCCACGTGGACCATCTTGGCGGCGTCCTCCTCCATGTGGATGCGCAGGATGCGGATGGGCACCGTGTAGGAACCATCCTCGCGACGCTCGGGCATCTGCAGGTTGGACGCGTCATAGCTGGCCAGATGGCCGGCGCGCTGGTTGCCCTCGCGCATGGTCGACGTCATGGACGTGGACAGGCCCTCGGCGTTGGCCGAAGCGCTCGCCAGGCTCTGGGCCTCGGCCTCACCAAACGCGCAGTCGGGACGCTCGGCGGCACCGCGACCGGTCACGTCCAGATCCAGGTGACCGTACATGGCAAAGGCGACCGGACCCTGCGTGGTCTGGAAGTTCTTGGCCATATCGGGATAGAAGTAGTGCTTGCGGTAGAACATCGAGTGGCGCTGGATCTCGCAGTTGGTGGCCAGACCCGCCTTGACGATGCTCTCGATGGCGCGCTTGTTGGGCACCGGCAGCGCACCGGGCAGGCCCAGGCACACCGGGCACACGTTGGCGTTGGGCTCGTCATCGTGGCTGAGCCTGCAGTTGCAGAACATCTTGGTATCGAGTGCGGTGAGCTCGGTATGGATCTCCAGGCCGATCACGGCCTCCCAATCCTGCAGGACCTCGGAAAGCTCCTTCATTACAGCTCGCCTCCCTTCCCAGCAAAATCGGGCGCGACGGAAAGCGCGGGCGCACCCGTGGCGGCATCGGCAAAGCCGCGCTCCAGGGCGCGGGCAAATGTGAGCAGCTGACGGTCCTTGAAGGCCGGACCAACCAGCTGGGCAGAAACGGGCAGCTGAGTATCCTCGCCCAGGCCCAGCGGCACCGAGATGCCACCGTTGCCGCAAATGTTGAGCGAGATGGTGTACAGGTCGGAAAGGTACATCTGCGTGGGGTCGCTGATCTCGCCAAACTTAAAGGCCGTGCGCGGCGAGGCGGGCATGAGGATGGTGTCCACCTTGGCATACGCGGCGTCGTAGTCCTGCGTGATGAGCGTGCGGGCCTTTTGCGCAGCGTAGTAATACTTGTCGTACACGCCCGAGCTCAGCAGGTAGGCGCCGAGCATCTGACGGCGCTTGGCCTCGGCGCCAAAGCCGTGGGCACGCGAGAGCGAGCTCTGGTCGGACAGGTTGGCGCAGCCCTCCTCCTGATAGCCGTAGCGAATGCCGTCGAAGCGGGCCAGGTTGGAGAACGCCTCGGCCGGGCCGATGACGTAGTAGGCGGCGATGGCGGCGTCCAGGTGCGGCAGGTCGACCTCGACCAGCTCGGCGCCCTGGTTCTGCAGCTCCTGGGCGGCGCGCTGAACAGCGACCTTGACCTCGGGCGTCAGGCCCTCGGCCTCCATAAACGCGGGGATAATACCCACACGCTTGCCCTCGATGCTGTCGTTGAGATGCTCGGTAAAGTCGACGGCGCAATCCTGGCTGGTGCAGTCGTACGGATCGTGGCCCGCGCCGGTAAGCGCGTTCATGGCCAGCGCGACATCCTCGACCGTGCGGCCAAAGGGGCCCACCTGGTCGAGCGACGAGCCAAAGGCAACCACACCGTAACGGCTCACGGCGCCATACGTGGGTTTAAAGCCCACCACGCCGCACAGCGACGCCGGCTGGCGAATGGAGCCGCCGGTGTCCGAGCCCAGCGAGAGCGCGACCTCGCCCGCGGCGACGGCTGCAGCGGAGCCGCCCGAGGAGCCGCCGGGCACGCGCTCGGTATCCCAGGGGTTGTTGGTGCGGTGGAACGCCGAGCTCTCGGTAGAGCTGCCAAAGGCAAACTCGTCCATGTTGGCCTTGCCCATGGGCAGGCAGCCGGCATCGAGCATGCGCTGGACGCAGGTGGCAGTGTAGACGCTCTGGTAGTCCTCGAGCATGCGGGAAGCGCAGGTGGTGCGTGTGCCCACGAGGTTCATGTTGTCCTTGATAGCTAGCGGCACGCCCGCGAGCGGGGGCAGCGGCTTGCCGGCGGCACGGTCGGCATCCACGCGCGCGGCGGCCTCGAGCGCAAGCTCGGGCGCCACCTGCAGGAATGCCTGGACCCCGCCCTCGCGCGCCTCGATGGCGGCAAGAGAGGCCTTGGCCACCTCGGTAGCGGTAAAGTCGCCGGCGGCAACGCCCGCGGCGATCTGGGCGGCGGTAAGGGAATCGAAGCTTAGCGCCATTACTCGCTCTCCCCCTCTCCCAAAATGGACGGCACGCGGAAGTAGCGGTCGCGCGCGCTGCCGGCGTTTTCGAGTGCGACGTCGAGCGGCAGGTCGCGCTCGGGCTCGCGCAGGTCATCACCCATCACGTTGGACAGGCTTCCGATGGGATGGAACGTGGGCTCCACGTCGGGCAAGTCATATTGCAAGACGGGCTCGAGCATCTGGACGGCGTCGTTCAGGTAGGACGTCATCTGGGTGAGCTCGTCATCGGTCAGTGCGATCTTTGCGTACTCGGCGATGCCGCGCACGTCTTTCTCGCTGAGTGCCATAGGCGCTCCCTTCCGCATAAAAGTTAAACCGCTCTAGTATACAAGGCAACGCCGCTTGGAGCAGGTGCTTTACCTAAATGCAGCGAAAACGTAACGAGGGCGGCGGGCTGGCAGGCGGCGGGCTGGCAGTTCTGCAGCGAAACCGCGCCGTCCGTAGCGAAAACCATCCCGTCCACAACGAAAAGCATCACAACATTCGACGTTTTTCGCCAAAATCGCAATTTTCATCGAATGTTGTGATGGTTTGGAAGTCCCGCCCACCACAAAGGCGCCTGCCCCCATTGCGGTGGTTCTGGAGAATGTCTTATGCCGAGACCTTAGCCTTGCGACGCTTGCGGACCGCGTGGATCACGATGTCCAGCAGCAACAGCACAATGGCTACGACCACGATGAGCACGGCAAACTCGCGCTTGCCCCAGTGGCGGCCGGCCAGCGACTTTTGCTTGTCGACTTCCTTCTTGCTGTACTTGGTGCGTACGCAATGCACCAGCAGGCGATGGTCGTTCACGCCGTAGGGCGTGCAGGTGACGAGCGTCACCTTGTCGGCGCCGGGCTCGATGGTCAGTGACTCCATCTCCTCGGGCAGCACGACCTCGGAGTCCACCATCTTATAGGCGAGCGTCTTGTTCATGGTGTGCAGCAGCACCAGGTCGCCGGGCTCCAGCGAGTGGATGTCGTCGAACATGCTCAGGTTGCGCATGCCCGAGTGCGCGGTGAGCACGCAATGCGTCGAGGTGCCGCCCACCGGCAGGCTTGTGCCCTCCAAGTGGCCGACGCCCGCCATAAGGACTTCCTCGCTCGTGCCGTGGTAGATGGGCATGCTCACGTCGATGGAGGGGATCTCGACCCAGCTCATCATGGGGTCGCGGTCAAAGATGAGCTGCTGGGCGTAGGGCTCGATCTGGTCGGCGGGGAGCTCGGTGGCCTCGCCCGCCAGCTGCTCGTTAAAGGAGCGTGCCTGGAGCAGGATGCGCTCGCGCTCCTCGGCAGGCAGCGCGTCCACGGTGCTGGACACCGTGCTGATCTGATTGAACACGCCCGAGGCCTCGAGCCGGTCCAAGATCCACGGCCAGGTCATAAGGCCCACGCCAATAAGGATGATGACGATGGTGATGAGCCGGTCGACCCAGCGCGGCAGTCGCTTGCGGCGGCGCTTGGGCTTTGGTTGAGGTTTGGGCTGAGGGCTTGAGCCGCCGTTGTCCGCGGCGTTATTGCTCTTCATATGTTTGGCGCCCTGCACCATCGCCGGTCACTCCTCTACAACTCAAGTTGTCTAAACAAATAATAGCCGATTAGCGAGCTTCCGCGCCAGACAACGCAGCTAGACTGCACCGTCCAGTCGAGGATAAGCCAGCATTTGAGTTTTCAAAATGTCCCGAATCGGCTGGGCGATTCGGGATACAATGTCAATAGAAAACGACGCACCCCGCGTAAGTGTACGAGAGCGCGGGCGGCCTAGTTTTCTGGTTTTGTTAAATGCCCGGGATCCGACCCCCGGGCATTCTTATTTGCGCTTGTTGCGGCGCAAATGCCTTCTACCGTCCGCACCGCGCGTGCGCCTACGGACCTTAAACCGAACCTCATACGAGTCAAGAAACGCGATGACGAACGAGCCCACCGCCGCGAGGGCAGCGAGCGCGTTAAGGAATTTCAGCATATGGTGACCTCCGATCGAGTCGTCGGCCGCCCGCGCACGGGATGCGTCGCAAGGATATTTTACTGCGAGCACTCGCACTTACAGCTGGTAAACGCGATTTTGACAAACATTTGTTCGATAGTTACAAACACGATTCCTCGTCCAGCGGAGCCTGGCCGCATTGTCCGGGTTTGCCCGACGTGTTTGAGTTTTCAAAATGACCCGAATCGGCGGGGCGATTCGGGATACAATAGCTACAGGAAACGACGCACCCCGCGTAAGTACTTTGGAGCGCGGGCGACCAGTTTCCGGTGTTGTTAAATGCCCGGGCCTCTAACCCCGGGCATTCTTATTTGCGCTTGTTGCGGCGCAAATGCCTTCTACCGTCCGCACCGCGCGTGCGCCTACGGACCTTAAACCGAACCTCATACGAGTCAAGAAACGCGATGACGAACGTGCCCACCGCCGCGAGGGCGGCGAGCGCGTTAAGGAATTTGAGCATTTGGGGACCTCCGATCGAGTCGTCGGCCGCCCGCGCACGGAATGCGTCGCAAGGGTATTTTACTGCGAGCGTATGCACCCACAGCTGGTAAACGCAATAATTGCAAACATCTGTTCGATATTCATACGCTTGATCCATCGGGCAATGGAGCCTGGCTGCGTTGTCCAAAAAAACGGGGCAGACTCCGCACTGGAGTCTGCCCCGAAAAGAGAATGGCAAAGCAAGAACGTGGATGGACGAGAAGAGTGTCCGCAAGTCTCATGGCCATCACATCCCACCTGCCAAAGGGATGGGAGAGCGGGCGTTACTCCTTCTCGGACTCCTCAGCCTGCTTACGGCTGCGAATGAGGTGCGCCACGCCGATGCACAGCACCGCGCCACCAGCGATCCAAGTGAAGGTCACGCCGTTAAGGCCGGTCAGCGGGAGGTTGGAGCCCTTCTTGTCAACGATGGTGAAGCTGAGCTTGCCGACTTCAGCTTTCGCGGAGCCCTCCTGAACAACATCTTGACCTGCCACAATGGCGCTCGTCGTGTCGGGCGTCACATTCGTACCGTCCTGATTGAGCGTGCGGCTGATAGTAAAGGTCACACCGTTTGCCGCGGAATTGTTGTAGCCAGGCGCAGGCTTAACCTCCGTGAGGATATAGGTGCCCTCATCGAGGCCGACAACGTTGATCTTGCCTTGGGAGGTGGTGGTCAGTATTGCTTCATTCTCATTTGACGTCGTGGTGCCGTCGGCCTTGATAAATTTGCCGGTGCCTTGCTCCTTCAGCGTGAATTCGACGTCTTTGAGAGTCTTGGGGTTGCCGGCCTCATCATCATCGCTGCCAACCTTGGTAACGTCGATACCATAGGTGTAGTCGTAGGCCGGATGGTCAACCGTGGTACCGGTGCCATTGGTGTGCGGGTTGTTGGAATAGGTCAACTTGACATTGTTCACCTGGGCCTTGCCGAGCATATCCGCGTTAATCTTGCCAGCAACCAGTTTTGCCTCATAGTTCACATAGACTGTCGAACCACCGTCAACGTTGATGAGATTGCCAGTCTTATCCTTTGCTTCTTTGAGGTTCTCGAAGGAAACAGTGAGCGTATTCGTGCTTTCCCCCGGGACATAGGTCGCACTGTAGCAAGCGGGATCCACGACTGAATCGCCAATCTTGACCTCAACGACTGGGTTACCACCCTGAAGCTCTGGAACCATCGTGGAGGGGAGCTCGTCAGTGAAAGTGTAGCTGTACTTGACATACGTGTTAATGTTGCTAGCCACAGTGCCGGCAAGCTGATATTCAACAGGCTGTTCAGCAGCGGAGTCGGCAGCCTTGTTGGCTGCGGTAAAAACATCCTTGCTATCGTCCGTAACAAACTTGCCGTTCTTGTCATCCTTTACGGCCTTGGTCACGTTGGGGACGTCCTTCTTGGGGGCCACGTTAACGTCAGAGCCACCGACGATGGTGAAAATCGGCGAGGTATACGCATCAGTATTGCCATTAGCACCGTTGGTCGTACTGGGCGTATCGGTCACGAAAAGCCAGTAGCCATTATCAAGATCCTTAAAGCTACCTTTGGTGGAATCGCTTGGCTTTGTCCACGTGAGGGTCTCGTCCCCTTCCAAGGCCTTGGCAATCAAGTCAAGAGTTGTGCCAGTATCAACCGCCGTAGTCTCTCCAAAATTAGAGCCCTGAGTCGTGCTGATGAACTCCGCCCACGTCTGGGCGTCAGCATCTACTTCAGGTGCTCCAGTAACGTCTTTGAGCGCAGTCGTAACGAGGGTTTTCACATTACCCGGAGCCCACTGAATATCGGAAAGAGTCTTAGCGGCCGAGCCATCCCAGCTCCCATCGCCCTTCTGATTCTGCGTGACCTTCGCGGTGAAGATCTGAATGCCCTTGAATGTCGTGCCGGTGTATGTTTCGTCGGTGATAGCCACCTTACCCTTCTCCGTGGCCACCGTCGGCGTGCCCGCCGCAAACGCCATGGTCACCGGGGCCATCACGCCGCCGAAGCTCAGCGCTGCTGTGAGGCCGGCGGTTACTGCCAGGCGTGCGATGTTCTTGCTCATGCTCATCTTCTTTTCCTCCGTTTTCCGTTTGATTCCCATTCGATCGGTCATCATCTGTCTGTGTCTTAGCATCTGCTTCGCTACGTCTCGCCCCGCTCTCTGTGGGGCTGCCAGCTACTCTTTATGGCTGCCACCTCCCCGCTTGACCAGGAGCGCGACCACGATGAGCGCGGCTCCGGCGACCGCTGCGGCGGCCGCGGCGTACATTGCCATATCGCCAGTCGAGGGCATAAAGCCTCCGGTGGTAATGCTAGGGGGTGTGCCGGTGGGCGTGTTGATGAGCGACGCCTCCAGGCTGCCCGTCGACCCGTCCGCGCTGTCGGCGCGCAGGGGCGACTCGGCCGTGATGGCGAGCTTGGGCTTGGCGGCGGCCACCTGGTCGACGTCCAGACCCTCGGCCTTGACCGTCACGGAACGCGTGCCCTCAAAGGCGGTGTAGCCCTTGGGTGCCTTGAGCTCGCGGACCTCCAGCTTGCCCGAGTCCACGCACGAGACGGTCACGCGGCCGTCGTCGCCCGTGGTGACGGTGGCCTTGCCCTCCGCATCCCACGCGCCATCGGCCGCCAGTGTGCGGCCGCGGTCGTCGGTAATGCTCAGGACCGCCCCGGCAAGCGGCTTGTCGCCGTCGCTGCCGCGCTTGGTGAGCGCGAGATCCCAGGTGTAGGCGCACGCGTCGTCGCTCGGCGTGCGGGTAAAGCCGGCATCGCCGGACTGGTCGGCAAAGGGAGAGCGCGGGTAGCGCAGGTACACCTCGTTGGGGTTGCCCTTCGCGATGCCGTGGTTGCATGCGCTGTTGAGCGGCGCATTGTACACGGCGACCACGCGGGCGCCCGCGGTGAAGGCGTCGGCCCCGCAGAGCGCGGCGATGAGGTCGCCGGTGCGCACGGTGAAGGAGCTCCCCTCGACCGAGACCACGCACTGAGCCGTGATGTCGGTCCAGCCCTTGGCGGGCTCGGTGCCGGCGCGCCCGTCCTTGCCGGCCGGGACGGCGTCGAAGCCGCCCTCGGCGCCCGCCGCCACGTACACGCGCATGCTCTCGGCCACCTTGGAGGGGTCGAGCCCCGCGCTCATGGTGTCGACGAGCTGCACCGCGTAGGTATCGTAGGCGGAAAGCCCCGCCGGGACCGTGGCCGAGAGGCGCCAGTACAGGTCGTCGCCGACCGTTGCGTCGGCGGCCTTCTGCCATGCGGCGGTGCCGTCCTCCAGCACGTGCTTGGACACCTTGGGGGTCGCCGCCTTGGGCTTGACGGTGACAGCGCCGCCGCCGACCAGAACCATGATCGGCGCGGTGCCGGCCTCGTTCTGGGCGATGGCGTCGTCGTCGGCAACGATGAGCCAGTAGCCGCAGGGCAGCTCGGCCGCCGTGCCCGCTTTAAGGGCCTCGAACACGGCGCCAGAGTTCTGGAGGGAACGAGCGAGCTGTGCGCTCAGCGCGCTCGTAAGGTGGGAATCGGTGTTGAGCCACTCGGCAGCTTCCTGTGCGGTGGCCTGGGAATTGGGCATGCCGGCGCTGTGCAGCACAGGCAGCGCGGCGTCGCGCACGGCGTCGCTTGCCCAGGCGAGGTCGGTGGCGATCTTGGCGTCGCTGTCGCCGTCGACGACGTTGGCGCTAAAGATCTGGTAGGCGTCGTAGCTGCGCGCCACGGTGCCTCTCACCGTGATGGAACCGGCCGAGGTCGGCACGGCCTGCGCGGAAGCGGGGAACACAACCGCGCAGGTGCCGATCAGGAGGGCAAGCAGCGCAAACAAGATCGGGAAGGAGCAAACTTTCTTATTCACGACGCTCACCTCCCTTCGCATTCGCCTTGCGACGAATGTGCATCCAGGCCGCAGCAGCGCAAAGCACCGCCGCGCCGGCAAGGTACGTCAGAGTGACGCCCGACATACCAGAAAGGGGCAAAGAAGTGGAGTAGGTGTTGGTGAAGGTGGGGGTGGAAGTGTCGGTGAGGTCGTGGTCATCGGTATCGGCGTTTTCCCACTCACCTTTGGAGTTAACGGTTCCCTTCCTGTAGGTCACTTCACATTTAATCGTCTTATCAGGCTGAACAGTTGCCTTGGCCGCAATCTTGTAGACCGAATGGTCGTACGTGTAGTGCGAGAACTGCGAACCGTCGGTTTTCTCGCGCACATAGTACGTAAAGGTCTTGAAAGGGCCACCCGTGGAGCCGCCCGGGTCGTCGGGATTATTCCTGATATCAGAGAGCGAGTACTTGAGCTCAATCGTTTCATTGCTTTTGTCCTTGAACGAAAGCGTCTGCGTCTTCTCAGGACCAGAGGTCACGGCAGTACCGATGATGTTTTTAAATTCGCTGTCTTTCGCAAGTTGAAGCGTAAACGCCTTCATCTCGCCACCCTCAACGACCTTAGTCGCCTTAGGAGTCCAGGAGACGGGAGACACGATTTTGTTGGTAAAGGTCGGTTTCTTACTGTTACCGATAGTAACCGTAGTCTTCGTGCTATCTTGTGAGCTATCTTGTGGGATGTCAACGGAATAGCTTCCGGAACCAAGTGGTTTGAAGTCGGGATCCTTCTCTGTCTTTTTAGAAACGGTTATTTCTTTTACCTTGTAATAATTAATAGGAATCGACATGAGATATTTAGTGTCGGATGGATTGTCCTCAACTTTTACCACGATCTTGTAAATGGTCTCGTCGAATATGGTATTCGATTCGTTTTCGCCGCTGATGGGTTCCTCAACTAGATAGAAAACGTATTGTCCCGAAGAATAGTCCTTGCCAGAGTCGAAGGTGATATTGCCGTTTGTTTGATCAACAGGCGCCTCGCCCGCAACACTGCAATCGCCCATATCAAATGTGTCGTCATCTTTCCAAGAAGGCTCGATGTCACCATCCTGGCGCAGCAACTTAAATCTGTAATTGTGCGTGCTAAGGCCTTGCGAGATTCCCTTTTCATCTTTAAGCACCTTGGTGGCATTGAGCTTCATGCTCGGATAAACACTCAGATCCTTGACCTCGCCAACGACAAGATCGCCGTTGGTCATGATGCCGCCACCGTGGGTGTAGGAATAGTTGCCACTGATAATGGTCGTAGCCGCTGTCTGCGCCTTTCCCATGGCATCGGCAGTCGGATGGGCCTCAAGACCGAACATGTACTTGGCCTCGGCGCCGCCATTTGGCTCAATGGTGATCTTCTCGCCGTCGCAAGTGCCCTGCCAACCAGCCGAGTCGCCGCCGAGCATCTTGCCGAGCACAACTGCAATTGTCGAGTTCGCACCATCTTTTTTACGCACCAGGAAGAAATCCTTATGGCCGGATTTTTTGAAGGGCTCGGTAATGTACTCGGAGTTACTATCCTCGTTCTTCCCATATCCGCCGGCAGAGTAGTGTTCACCATTATTATCTTTATTGTTATAAATAGCGGCACCGTTGGAATGCGAAACGATTGTTTCGCCCGTAGGGCAAGCGCCAACGCCGCCGCCCCAGCCGCCAGCCTCATTTTCGGCAATCAACGTCTTTACGATATTGAGCTTGCCGCCCTTCTGGATAAAGACGCCACCGCCGCCCCAGTCGCCGCCGCGATCCTTACCCGTCATAGTCTTGTTGTTCGTAATGTAAATCTTGCTGTTCTCACCAGCGCTAATTGTTGCCATCGTACCAGTGTTGTCACCGCCAGCGATACGCAAACCGCCGCCCTCAGCGTTCTCCGCCACGTTGCCGGCAATCGTGCCGCCAGTCATTTCAAACTCGATGGTCTGGTTGTAAAAACCAGCGTAAACGCCGCCGGCAGCCTCATGGGAGTAGTTAGCAGTAACTGAGCCACCCGTTATACTGAGCTTGCCACCATTTACACATGCAATGCCACCGCCACCGAGCAGGCCATTGTTAAACGATTCAGAGATATTGGAATCGACACGATTGTTAGTAATGCTTGCCGAATCGCTGATACTAACGCAAGCATTTTTGGTAAAGACGCCGCCGCCATAACCATTTTCGGGACTGCCGCCGCTGTTGCAAGTGTTTTCATACGTAGCGTTGCCAGAGATAATTCCGCCCGTAAGCTTCAGGGTGGCTCCCTTGTCAGCATAGATGCCGCCGCCAGAACCCGACTTGTTTCCCGCGACCACGCCGCCTGTCATTTCGAGACTGGCATTCGCGCCCGCCTTCTCGCCCGTTATGCACAGGCCACCGCCCCAGCCACCGCCGTTGCCATTGGTGACGTAACCGCCTTCGATTTTGACTTTACCCTCAGAAAAAATCACATGGCCGTCATCGCTCAGATTGGCGGCCGTGGTAATCATGCCGCCCTTGAGATCGAGCGTGCCGCCCTCTTTAACGGTGACCACATGCTTTACGGAACCGCTGTCCGATGCCGCATCAATAGCGCCAAAGCCCGTAACGACATGCCTGATCGTAGTCTCGGTTGTGCCGAGTCCATCTTGATTGGGCGTGCTCTTGGTCTCAAAGTAAGTAAGACTCTTAGGAGTGCCACTATTTGAGCCGTTTCCTGTTTCCCATTCCATAGACGCAAGATGACCCGCCGTCGTTTCGACCAGGGTCTGTTCGTCTTTTGTTTTACCTAAATCCTCGATAGTGAGTGTGGCTCCATTTTCGACCACAAAGAAGGAGTCTTTGTTGCCGGAACCACGGTAGAGCATGTGTCCCGCAAGATCGATAGCAGTGTCTTTGGTGATGGTGATCTGCTTATCCGAATAGGCAAAATCCGTCAGTCGGAACTTGCCGCCATTGGTGAACGTCTCAGCAATATTACCTTTCACCTCGTTATAGCCATCGGCACTGACGGTAGCGGGAGCGATAGCGTTTTCATCGTTAGTTTCATCATCAGAAGGCTGTGTATCGGAAGGCTGCGCGGCGCCCTTGGCCTCCGCGTCGTCGGACGGCAGTCCCGCGGCAGCGGCGTCTTCGCTCGCGCCATTCTCGGCATCATCGCTAATCTGCTTTTCGGCACCCCCGTTAGTGGTGCTGTCTACACCAGTAGACTCACTTGAGGAACCCCCCCCCCATCACAGTTTCTTCGGTAGAAACCGTCTGGGCATCGTTGGCAATGGCCTGCGAGATTGGAGGCATGACGAGCGACAGTACCAGGCTCAAAACGGAGGCTCCGCACAAGACGCCTGCCAGTACACGGCGCGTCGCTTTATTACTCTGTTTAGATTTGTCTGAATTTGCTTTCATCGATGTCTCCTCCCCAAGAGACCGCGATCTTGCTCTTTCACTATCAAACGTATCTGCGCAATCTGTAATTGCGCACGCTTAGTAATCCATATTGTAGCGATTGTTTGAACATCTGAACAAGATAACCGATTGTTTTGTAGCGAATTCTCAATTCTCTTGACATTTGCTCAGATTTACCTTCGTTTATTCGCTATCTATTTTTTGTTTCTGCTGGTAATATAGTTGTCTATCATTTTTTAATGGCATTAGATTTATTTGCACAACATTTTGCTCAAGAGTAAACATCCTGTAAACAGTCGAAAATCGACCATGAGCGGTAGGTCATTTACCGGGAGTAATACCCTGCCAAACTGATGAGAATATCTTTAGCCCATCGGTGGTTGGAAGCGTAATGTTCAGACAACCATATTTGAATTTACGCGCAGATTTTAGGTATCAATTCGCCCAAATCGCCTGAGGCCACCACAAAGGTGCCTGTCCCCATTGTGGTGATTCCGCCCTAGCGCTACAGCAGATGTTCCTCGATAAAGATCGCGATGCCGTCTTCGTCGTTGCTGGCGGTTACAAAATCGGCGGCGGAGCGGGTGGCATCGCTGCCGTTTGCCATGGCCACACCCACGCCGGCGTCGGTCACCATGCAGGTGTCGTTATCGGCATCGCCAAACACACAGATGTTCTGGAGCTCCATGCCGTTGAGCTCCGCCACGCGCACAAGGCCGCGCGTCTTGGACACGCGCGGATCCATGAATTCGTAGAGTCGCTGCGTGGTCTGTAGAGCAGCCGCTTTAACGGTGTCGTCGGCGAGCGACGACGCCCGTTCGATGACCTGCGGCATCGCCTCGGGTGCCATGGTAAACATCACCTTGGTCTGCGGCTCGCGCAAAAACTCGGCAAAGTCGACCACCTTGTAGGGCACGCCATCGACACGCGACAGGTGCTCGACGCATGCATTGCTCTCGGGCACATAGAGCACGCCGTCCCGAGGGCAAACGGGCGTTGCCGGCAGGTCTGCCATGTGCTCGCAGATGTGCGCGATGGTCTCGCCTGGCAGCGGGTAGCTCAGCTCGTTGATGTCATGCGCACGGTCGATGACTTCGGCGCCGCCGCAGCCCACCAGCACGTCTACCAGGCCTTCGATACCCCAGAGCCCAAACATGGCCTCGGTCGCCTGGGCGTCGCGCCCGGTGCACAGGCCAAAGAGCACGCCGCGCTCGCGCAGGGCGCGGATCGCCGCCACGGTGTGCGGGGACACCGTGTGCTGGCTCGTGAGCAACGTGCCGTCGATATCGCAGAACACGGCTTTGATGTGGCTGAAGGTGGTGTCCATGGGGGCCTTTCTGAGTTGTGCGACGGTGCTGGATGAGGTCGAAAGTGGTGTACATGGTATACCAAGGCGCAGGCGCGGCCTATCAAAGCAAAACCCACCACAAAGGCGCCTGTCCCCTTTGTGGTGGCCGGACCCGCAGGATGGCATGGCCCGGGGCGCAAACCATCACAACATTCGACGTCATTCGGCAAAATCGCGATTTTCATCGAATGTTGTGATGGTTTTTACTGCTTTGCGGCACGATCCAAGTGCCGGCGTCCAAACAGCAGCAGCGCCGCGGGAACCGCCGTCACGACCATGCCCGCCCCTACGAGCGTCTGCTGCACGCCAAACGTCGCCGCCAGCCACGGGGCAATCGCCAGCGGGGCCACGCCGGCGAACATGTTGCCAAAGCCCATGACCGAGTTCACGCGACCGAGTTGCTCGAGCGGGGACGTCGTTTGCACGATTGTGTTGTGGAGCGGGTTGACAACGCCCCAGGCCACGCCCAGGACAATCTGGCCGACGAGGGCTACGCCCACGTACGGTGTCCCCACATAGAGCAAACTTCCCAGGCCCACGGACATGAGTGCCACGAGCAGCGTTTTGAGGCTGACGAAGCGCGGCGGCAAACGGAGCGCAACAACGGCGCCAAGCACCGCGCCCACACCGCTGGCCGACGAGAGCCAGCCCATCCACTCAACACCGACATGCAGAACATCGCGGTAGAAGAACGACTCCAACGGATCGAAAGCTCCATAGCCAAAGTTCGAAAGGAAGATAATGCAGAACAGCAGGGCGAGGACGCTGTTGGTAAAGACCGTCTTGATGCTGGTCGCGAAGGTGGCGCGGGTGGATTTACTGGAGTCGGAGTTTTGACTGGCAGTACTTGCCGTTGTGCTGCCATCCGCGGGAGTACTTTTGCGCGCGGCGGCACGACCTGCTTGCGGCCTAAAGCCCCAACCGGCGACGAGCGCCAGTACGGTAAAGATCATCATGAGCACGAACACCGCGCGTGACGATGCACCCGCCGCGACAAAGCCGCCCAGTGTGGGGCCGACGATAATGCTCACGTTGGAGAACATGGTTATGGCGGAGTTGATGTCTTTGAGCTCGACGGGGTCGTCGGTGAGATACGCCGGATAGGACGTGGCGATGGGCTGGGCGAATCCCATCACAAAGCCCAGGAGTACCGCGCCGGCAAGGACTGTTCCGGTCGCGCTGCCAAAGGCGAGGATTGCCGCGCCGGTTGCCAACGTGGCGACGATACTCAGCGAGAAATGACGACGTGGCCCCCAGGCGTCGAGTGCCGCGCCACCCGCAAAGGATCCCAGGATTACAAAAACATTCATAAACAGGACGGCCAGCGATGTCGCCACGACCGAGGCATCGTCCGCATAGGTGAGCGTTCCGATAACGCCGATAAAATGACTGGTCTGAAAACCGGTGTAGATAAGAAAGCGCATTGCCACCAGGCGCTTGGCCTGCACGGGCAGCGATGATTGAGGTTTTGAGAGAAGAGGGATGAGCATGGAGACTCCTTGTTTCATACGAATACGGGCGGCGGGCATTCGCCACCGTCTGTCAAATCAATCTATCCGCATGAAACTTTAAGGACGCATCAAGCCCCTTCTCTCCGTTTTTTGCCCGTCATGAACTATTTGGTAGATTGTAAGGCATGTCCCACACATCTACCAAAGCAAAAACCACCACAAAGGAGCCTGGCCCCTTTGTGGTGGTAATGACGTTTTCCTTGATAAAACCTGCCAAAATAAACCTGTCCCTTTTTGGCAGGTTTTAGGCCAGATGATCTTGAATAAGGTCGCAGATGGCTCGGGCGTCGTTGATGTTGATGGCTCGGGTCGCAAAGCCGGCGTCGAAGGCCTGACGCGCCAGGGCCTCGTTGCAGGCAAGGGCCAGCGTGTGGCCGTCGACCAGATCGAGCGAGCTCTTGCCGCGCAGACGGTCGACACCGGAGCGCGCGACCACGATGTTGTCGAAGCCCTCGGTCTTGTAGCCCTCGATGATCACCACGTCGACATCGTTGTAGCGCGACAGCAGCTCGCGCGCGGGCATCTCGTCCTCCTCGCGCGTGTCGGCGTACTCCGCCCAGCGCGTGGCACAGATGAGGCCCACGTGTTTGGATCCGGCCTGGTGATGGCGCCAGGTGTCCTTAGCGGGCACATCAATATCAAAGCCGTGATGCCCATGATGCTTGAGCGAACCCACGCGCAGGCCGCGGCGGGTGAGCTCGGCGATAACCTTCTCGACAAGTGTGGTCTTGCCCGAGTTTTGGTAGCCGATAAACGCGATCGCGGGGACAGCCGGGGCCGGAGCTGCAGGCGCGACGGCGACGGGTGCGCTACCGTCTGCGGCGGCAGCCTCAGCAGCAGCGGCCTGACGCTCTGCGCGATCCCACACGCCCGAGCGGCCGCCCTCCTTGTGCAGCAGGCGCACGTCGACGATCTCCATGCCGCGATCAACTGCCTTGCACATGTCATAGATGGTCAGACACGCGGCACTCGCGCCGGTCAGAGCCTCCATCTCGATACCCGTCTTGCCCGTCACGCCCGCCGTAACCAGAACATAAAAGCCAACCTGCCCGTCCGCGCGCGCCGGCGCCCAGCCCTCGGGCACGTCCTCGGCCGGCGTCCCCGCCGAAGCAATGGGCGCAATGTCGCACTTACTCTTGGTAATGAGCAACGGATGGCACATGGGGATGATGTCGCTCGTGCGTTTGATGGCCATAATGCCCGCCACGCGCGCGCAGGCAAGCACGTCACCCTTTTTGGCGCGGTCCTGCAGCACCATGGCCTGCGTCTCGGGGTGCATGAGGATGGTGCCCTCAGCAATGGCGATGCGATGCGTCTCGGCCTTGTCGGACACGTCGACCATGCGCACCTCACCCTTGGCGTCCACATGCGTCAGCTCATCGCGACGGGCGTCACGGGCGGGCTCGACGACAGCGCTGACAGACGGCTGCACGGACGTGTCGGCATCGCTTGCCGCGGCCGCGGCTTTGTGGGCAGACATCGCGGCCCTGCGAGCGGCCTTGGTGGCATCGGCGTACCTGCTCTTGGCCATATGATCATCCTCCGATTTGGGACATAAATCGTTGCGTGCCCTCAATTATCGCGTGTTCCTGCGGTTTGTGGGCCACGGCATCGCGCCAAATCGAAAGTACCTGCATATCATCACCACGGCGCAACGCCTCACGCACCGAATACTCGGCATCGCTGAACAAGCAGGGGCGCACGCTGCCGTCCGCCGTCAGGCGCAGACGGTTGCAGCTCGCGCAAAAATGGTTGGACATGGCGCTAATGAAACCGACCGTGCCCGCCGCACCCGGAAAGCGCCAGTAGCGCGCAGGACCGGCGCCGGCAGGAGCGTCATTGATATCGAGCGGCTCAAGCTCGCCCAGGCCCGCCGCAGCGGCGCCGGCATTGATGCGTACCCGCAGCTCGTCGCTCGGCACGGTGTCGCTCGCGTCCCACAGCTCGGGATTGAGCGTGGGCGCGTGCGGATCCACGGCGCAATGCGAGCTCGTGTGCTCATCGCCGATAGGCATGTATTCGATAAAGCGCAGGTGAATGGGGCGGTCGACCGTGAGCCGCGCGAGGGCCGCCACATCCTGGTTGAGCCGGCGGACCACCACGCAGTTGACCTTAACCGGCTCAAAGCCCCAGGTTAGCGCTGCATCGATGCCGGCCATGGTCTGCTCGAGCCGGCCCAGACGCGTGATCTTTCCAAAGAGCGCGGGATCGAGCGTGTCGAGCGAGATATTGACGCGGTTAAGCCCGGCATCTTTGAGCTGCGGCGCCAGCTTGGGCAGCAGGGCGCCGTTGGTGGTGAGCGAGATGTCCTCGATCTGCGGGATCGCGCGGATGTCACGAATAAGCGGGATGATACGGCGGCTGACCAGAGGCTCGCCGCCCGTCAGACGCACGCGGCGAATGCCCTCCCCCGCTACCAAGCGCACAAAGCGGGCGATTTCCTCGGCGCTGAGCAGCTCGTCATGCGCGCGGGGCGCCACGCCATCGGCCGGCATGCAATAGATGCAGCGGAAATTGCACTTGTCGGTAACGGCAATGCGCAGGTAGTTGATATCGCGGCCAAAGCCGTCATGTTGCACGTGCCCGTCCACGCAGCCCTCCCCTCACACGGCGTTTTATTCTTCGGAAAACATAATACCCCACGAGAGAATCATGCCGACACCCGTACGACAGGACAGGTCGCTTCGAGCAAGACCGGCTTCCCAAGCCCATCCTCAGCATACAAACCATCACAACATTCGATGCTTTTCCCGTTTTTGGCGATAAACGTCGAATGTTGTGATGGCTTGCCTGCCCACGGCACCCCGTAGAAGGACCAAAACGCCCCTAAAGGCCGCCGTCCCAGTGTCGAATCACGAATTCTCGCAGGTCGTTTTGACGTTTCTGGAACGCTTCGCTTCGGTCGCACTTAAGGCCCATAGCGAGCGCGATGGCGTTCATCGCCCGGTGCAATTGCAGCTGGTGGGCAAACTGAGTCCCGGTGAGGACGATCATCCTAAAGCCCAGCGCGCTCAGCACGGTCATACGCTCCGCATCCGACGCGCTGCGCTGTTTATCAAGATGGTCCGAGCCGTTGTATTCAATCCCTGTACCGCTTGCAGGCGCATATACATCGATCTCGAAATACCCGGCCTTTGCGAGATACTTGAACTCGTTGGGAACATTGACCCGATGGTTGAGTTCGATCTTGGCGTATCCCAGCCCGCCCTGGGAACGTTTTGCTACGACCATGATTGCAGTGGCCGTCTCCATGGGCGATCGCGCGCCATCGTGCACGCGCTTGAGCACGGCGGCCGCGCGTATGGCCCCCTGACGAGATCGGTTCTCATTGCAATAGGCAATCAAGTCGGCAACGGTATACCTCTGCCCCATCTCGATATAATCGCCTGTCGACAGATGATTCAAATGGTATCGAGCGCAGATTTCGTAGCCATATTCCAGCTGCTCGGGCTCGCTCATCCACGAACCCGCTTGGACAAAGCACATGGCCTCATCAACCACTAGAAGGCCCTCTGCCACCTCGATAAGATGGTCTGAAGGTACCGGCGCTCCAAACACGTGGCACCTGAATCCAGCCGGCGTCGAGCGCTCAAAATCGAAGTTGACGAGCGTGTCGATATGATCGAGCTCTTCTCGTGGAATACCAAGCGAAACCAGATAGTCGGTAACGATCCCAACTGCCGTTGAAGCCCTCAGCCCCTTGGCATCGAGTCCCAATTTGGGCAGGCTCGCGGTCGGCTCCGCCTCGTTAGCAAGCGAGTCCTCATCGTATAGGCTGCTTGCTCGCGAGAGCGGCTCGGACGGGCGCGCCACGTTGTGGTACAGCCAGGCAGTCTTATGGGACAGGACAATCGGCAGGTCCATGAGCCCTCCAATGGAGTCGGATAACCAACCTTATTCCCCTGCTCACGGGTTCGCACACCTTCGTGCGCAAGAAAGCGATTCCACCCGGTCGAGTGGTAGAAAAACCATCACAACATTCGATGCTTTTCCCGATTTTGGCAAAAAACGCCGAATGTTGTGATGGTTTGAGGCGAGGTGAGAGGCACGGAGGGGTCAAAGCATCGTGCTTGGAGCGTGACTATTTTCGCCCCACTGCCAACACAAACCTTGACTCTACAATCGTTGTAGGGTTTTCACTACACTGGTACGTAAACGAACCCAGCCAGAAAGCCCCGCCCATGGAACACGACCTCACACGCGGCAATGTCCTTAAGACCATCGCGGTCTTTGCCCTGCCTTATATGCTCTCGTACTTTTTGCAGATGCTCTACGGCATGGCCGACCTGTACATGATGGGGCAGTTTAGCGGCGCCGCCGGCATCACCGCCGTGGGCAATGGTGCGCAGACGCTCTATATCATTACCGTGACGCTCGTGGGCCTGGCCATGGGCACGACGGTCATCGTCGGCCACGCCGTGGGCTCGCGCCGGTTTGACCGCGCCGAGACCGCCATCGGCAACACCATCACGCTCTTTATGGGCGTCTCGGTGGTGCTGGCCGCCATCCTGCTCGCACTGTGCCCGCAAATCGTGGCGCTCATTGGCACGCCGGCCGAGGCAGTCGAAGGAACCGCCGCCTACCTGCGTATCTGTTTTGTCGGCATTCCGTTTATCGCCGCGTACAACATTCTCTCGGCCATCTTTCGCGGGCTGGGCGATTCGCGCTCGCCCATGTACGTGATCGGCGTGGCGTGCATCATCAACATCGCGCTCGACTTTCTGTTTATCGGCCACATGGGGCTCGGCCCCGTGGGCGCGGCGCTCGGCACGGTGACCGCGCAGACGGCCAGCGTTGCCCTCGCGCTCGTGTGGCTCAAGAGCCGCCGCACAAACATCCACGTTAAGCGCAGCGACCTGCGCCCCCAGCCCGAGGTGCTCGGCAGCATTCTTAAGATCGGCGTGCCTGTGGCCGTGCAGGACGGCTGCATCCAGGTGGCGTTTATGTTTATCACCGTCATCGCCAACCACCGAGGGCTCGTCGACGCCGCCGCCGTGGGCCTGGTCGAAAAGATGATCAGCTTTTTGTTCATTGTGCCGAGCTCCATGGGTGCTACCGTCAGCGCGCTCACAGCGCAAAATGCCGGCGCGGGCAAGGGCGACCGCGCGCGTCAGGTGCTCAAGGACGCCATGACCATCTCGGTGGTGTACGGTTGCCTGATCACGGTGCTGATGTGGCTGGTGGCACCGGCGTTTATCGGCTTTTTTGCCAAGGACGCTGCAGTAGTCGCCGCCGGCACCGGCTATATGCGCAGCTACATTTTCGACGCGATTTTTGCCGGCATCCACATTTGCTTTAGCGGCTTTTTCGCTGCATACGGCAAGAGCTACATCGGCTTTGCGCACAACGTGCTGGCCGTGGCGCTCATTCGCGTGCCGGGCGCGTGGCTGCTGTCGAACGCCTATTCCGACACGCTGTTTCCCATGGGCATCGCTTCGCCGTGCGGGTCGATTCTGTCGGCAGTCATCTGTGTTGTCGCGTTTACCGTGCTCAACCGACGCGGGGCTTTTGACAAGTTGGCAGCGTAGCGGGGCAACGCGAAATCGCCCTTATCGACGACATCATCAGCGACGACCCGGCGACCCAAGTGACGCGGATCGCGGTGCCGGTTGCCCCAGCAAAGTAAGAACCGCCCGGAAGGCATCATGCTTCCGGGCGGTTCTTACTAATCATCATCCAGCAACTCGAATCGATTTCTAGATATCACCAATGCAGCATAATCTTGGCTTTGGTGAAAAACATGGGCAATCACAACGTCCTCGTTATCGTAGTAATAAAGCATTACATAAGAATTAACGAGGCAAGCATGGTAACCAAGCACTGCAAGCTCGGGTAACTTCGATAAGCCGTAGTCAACTACACCACTTTGAAGAAGCTGGAGCTGGCTACGGTATTTATCAAGAAAGTGCCGGGCAGTAAAAATACCATGCCCCAATAGATAATCAACGATATCGTCAACTTCTTGTTCAGCTGTAGGCAGAATCTTGACGTTATAGGCCATATTTTGCCTCAAGGTCATCGAGAGCCTCAAAGGCATCACGCGCCGTGCCAGCAGCACGCTCCCGCTCGGCCACAGCTATACGAGCCATCAGACGAGCCTTAGCCTGTTCCTGAACCATGAGGTCGTAGTCCTCGGATCGAAGTACAACAAATTTGCTATAGCCGTTTTTTGTAACAGTCACTGGACCAGTAGTAGTTTCAACGAGCTCCGAGAATTTCGCGGTGTCCCGCATATCTTTAATTGGAACGCAAACAGGCATGGCACACTCCTAACATAATTGTGTACATAATTATGAAGTATAGCTCAGCTAACGAGCGTCGGCTACAGGATAACCGCCATGCCGGGGACAGTCCCCGATATGGCGGTTTTACTCCTCCGGAATCGGAAACGCACGGATGAACTCTGCAGGCGAGAAGGTCTTGATGGTCGAGCGCACAAAAGCAGCGCGGTCACGCGTGATGATAAAGTCCACGCCGGCACGCTCGGCCATCGCACGGATACAGCCGTCCTCAAAGTCCGGCTCATCGGAATAGGCGGAGGTAAAACAAGCTTCTTGGTCGAGAGGCTCTACCGAATAGCTCTTAAGACAGTCGCGCACTACCTCGCGGGCGCGCGCCTCGCCTGCCTGTTTAGTGAGAATGTAGTACGCGTCCTTGAGAGAACAGGCCGAAACAACGCCCTCGATAAGCCCCACGTCGACGAGCCCCTTGATCGTTTGCGCCGCTGCGTGCTCCGGCCGGCCCGGCAGCACACAATCGAGCAGAAAATTGGTATCGAGAAATGCCCTCATAGGTAGCGCTCCCTCGCGACGCGCTTTTCATCTTCAACCGTCATCGTATCGAGCGGCGTTCCCTTTGGCATGTTAGCCACGATATCGAGATACTCCTGGTAGTCCTCATTCTCCGCGAGCATCTCACGGATCTCCTTCCAGGTGATCTTGGGATGCCACATCGTACCCATGTCGCGCTTGGGCTTGTCCGAGCCGCACGTCGGTTTTGTGCCCCCACGCTCCTGGGCAGCATCATATTCCACTGCAACCGGGCCTTGATAGTCGAGCGGCACGATTTTGAACAACGGCTTGCTCCGCTTGAAGACCACAACCTCCTCGCCATCATTGGCAACCCTTTCGGCCACCTGCGTAAGGTTTTGGCGCAGCTCCGAAAACGCGACGGTAACCATAACTGCTCCTCTCAACATATATCTTTACTGCTAAGTATACACGTTAATGTTAATGTTAAAGTGTATAAAACTCATTACAATGGGGCAGCCCCGTTGTGGGACCTCACTGCGAGGCCCCTTTGCTTTGTATGAATCTTCTATCGCTCCGGAACGACACCGCTCCGCAGGGTCACCCTCGGCAACCTACATGACGCAGATCATGCTGCCCGCCACCACGCCCAAATAAAAACCTCCCGGAAAGTATCAACCTTTCCGGGAGGTTTTCTAATTTGATTATCGATGTCCTAAGCCTGGGGCACCTCGCCGGTAGCCAGAATCTGCTCGAGTGCGTCCTCGTCCAGCACGGGCACGCCCAGCTGCTCGGCCTTGGTGAGCTTGGAGCCCGCTTTGGAACCGGCGACCAGGTAGCTCGTCTTCTTTGACACGCTGCCCGAAACCTTGGCGCCGAGCACCTTGAGCGCCGCGCCCGCCTCGTCGCGCGTGCGGTTGACGAGCGTGCCAGTGAGCACGAAGGTCAGACCCGCGAGCGGCTGTGCGTCGGCGAGCTCGCCCGCCACGCCGGCATCGGCTGCGGCCTGTGCATGTGCGGCGCCCAGGTCGACCTCGAGCGACAGGCCCGCCTGGCGCAGACGCTCCAGCACGGCAAGGTTCTCGGGCACGGCCAGGAACTGCTTAACGCTCGCCGCAATCTTGGGACCGATGCCCTCGCACTCGGCAATGTCCTCTTCGCTCGCCAAGATGAGCTTGTCGATCGACAGGAATCGCTCGGCGATGACCTCGCCCACGCTCTTGCCTACGTGGCGGATGCCCAGGGCAAACAGCACGCGACCGAGCGGCTGGCTCTTGGACTTGTTGAGCTCGGCGATGATTTTCTCGGCCGTCTTAAGGCCTACCGGAATGGGGTCGCCCTTCTTGACGCCCTTTTTGCTGTTGGAGCTGGCATAGGTGCGCCCCGTGTCCAGGCCGGCGATATCGTCGACCGTGAGCTGGTAGAAGTCTGCGACGTCGTGAATCAGCCCGGCGGCGATCATCTTGTCGACAATCTCGTCGCCCAGGCCGTCGACGTCCATGCAGCCGCGGCTCACCCAGTGGAGCAGACGCTCCTTGAGCTGCGCGGGGCAGTCGATGGAGACGCAGCGGTAAGCGACCTCGCCATCCTCGTGGACCACAGGGCTGCCGCACACGGGGCAGACCTCGGGCATCTGCCAGTCAACACTGTCGGCCGGGCGCTTATCGAGCACCGGGCCCACGACCTCGGGGATCACGTCGCCTGCCTTGTGCACGATGATAGTGTCACCCTCGCGCACGTTTTTGCGGCGAATCTCGTCGATGTTATGCAGCGTGGCGCGCGCGATGGTGGAGCCGGCGACCGTCACCGGGTCGAACTCGGCGACCGGCGTGAGCACACCGGTGCGACCCACCTGGATGCGTATCTCGCGCAGGACGGTCTGCTTTTCCTCGGGCGGGAACTTAAAGGCGATGGCCCAGCGCGGCGCGCGGGCGGTAAAGCCCAGGTCGAGCTGCTGCTGAAAGCTATCGACCTTTACGACCACGCCGTCGATGTCGTAGTCCAGGTCACCGCGATGTTCGAGCGCCTGAGCACAGAACTCGTGGACCTCGGCCGGCGTGGCGCAACGAGCCACGTTGGGGTTGACGCTAAAGCCGGCGCTACGTAGCCAATCGAGGAACTCGCGCTGGCTGTGGACGTGCAGCGGGTCGGTATCGGCGATGGCATAGATAAAGGTAGCGAGATCACGGCGCGCCGTGACCTTGGGATCCTTTTGGCGCAGGCTGCCGGCGGCGGCGTTGCGCGGGTTGGCGAAGGGGTCGCGGCCCTCGGCATCGGCCTCTTCATTCAGACGAACAAAGCTGCCCTTGGGCATGTAGACCTCGCCGCGTACCTCAATGGTGCGCTCGCGGTCGGCGCCCATGTGGGCGAGCGCCGGCTCGGACAGGTGCATGGGCACATCCTTGATGGTGCGCACGTTGAGCGACACGTCCTCGCCCGTGGTGCCATCGCCACGTGTGGCCGCACGTACGAAGGTGCCGTTTTGGTAGGTAAGGGCCACGCCCAGGCCGTCGATCTTGAGCTCGCAGGTATAGGTGACGCTACCGGCGCCGAGCGCATCCTCGGTGCGTTGGAGCCACGCGTCGAGCTCGTCCAGGTCCATGGCATCGTCCATGGAATACATGCGTGCCATGTGCGTTACCGGCGTAAACTGCTCGCTCACGTATCCGCCCACACGCTGGGTATAGCTGTCGGGCGTCACCAGGTCGGGGTAGGTCGACTCGATTTCCTGCAGCTCAACGAGCATTTTGTCAAAGGCGGCGTCCGTGATCTCGGGCGCATCGAGCATGTAGTAGCGATAGGCGTGGTAATCGAGCTCGTGGCGCAGCTCGGCCGCACGCGCTGCCGCCTGGGCACGGGCGTCGGCCGGTGCGGCGGCATCCGCGCTCGCGGGCGTTTCGGTATCGATGTCCACGCCGTCCCCAAACAGGCTCGATTGCTCCATAGCGGCACTCCTTCGCTCGATTTCAAACGGATACTAGAGTACCACCGGTCGCAAAGGGGCCGAATAGCGGTCTCAAACCGCACCGAATCGGCAGCCGCCAGACTGGGGTGGACAGTTAGTTCAGATACGTATAAATCCTAGAGCTGGATTAGGCACGAACACCCCTGTTTCAACTAATTTGGGCTCCCTGAGACCATGTAAACGTCCCGCTCGCCCTCCCAAACACCCATTCAAACCCCATCCCAATCAAAAATTGCTCAAAACGCATCCCAAGCTGCCCCAGATTTATACGTATCTGAACTAACTGTCCAGACCATTACGAACCAGGCCTCTTGCCAGCCACAAGTGATCCGTTTTCCTCCGTCCCCAACGGATCAATAAGAAAAGAGGGGCTGTCCCGCGCTGGCGGGACAGCCCCTCTTGCTTCGATATGTGTAAAACGGCTCGCTAGAATCCCTGACCGTAGCCCTGACCCTGGCCCTGCTGGCCCAGCAGCTCCTCCAGGTACTGGCGCAGCTGATCGTCGGTAATACCGCCGTTGCCGGTGTCGGTCGAACTGTCGTCCTGCTGCTGGTTCTGCAGCTCCTCGTCGGAGCCCAGCTCGACGGTGACCTTCTTCTCTTCCTTGCCGCGCATGAGCGTGATCTCGACCTTCTCGCCCACCTCGTGGCTGCGCAGCGCGATGATCAGGCCATCGGCGCTCGTGATCTCGTCGTCGCCCAGCTTGGTGATGACGTCGCCCTCCTGAATGCCGGCCTTGGCAGCAGGACCATCCTCAACGACGCTCGCCACATACGCGCCGCTATCGGTGCTCAGCTTGTTGGTGCGGGCGTTAAGCGCATTGACGCTCGAAAGCGTGGCGCCCATGTACGGATGCACCGGCGTCTTGCCGTCGATGATCTGGTCGGCAATGTTCTTGGCGTAGTTAACCGGAATGGCAAAGCCCACGCCCGAGCTGGAGCCCGAGTAGCTCTCGATGAGCGAGTTGATACCCACCAGCTCACCATTGTCGTTGACGAGCGCGCCGCCGGAGTTGCCCGGGTTGATGGCGGCATCAGTCTGGATCATGTTGGCATAGATGGTGTTACCGCTGGTAGAGCTCATGGCCGTGGAGCGATACAGCGCCGAGACGATACCGGTGGAGACAGACTGCTCGTTGCCGAAGGGCGAGCCAATCGCCATGACCCACTCGCCCACGTTGAGCTTGGAGGAATCACCAATCTCGATCGGCGTGAGCTTGGAGGCATCGGCATCCTTGAGCTTGATGACGGCCAGGTCGCTCGAGGCGTCGTTGCCAACGAACTCGGCCTCATATGTAGTGCCGTCGTCCATGGTAACCACGTACTGGTCATAGCCATCGACCACGTGGTTGTTGGTGAGGACGTGGCCCTCGGTATCGAGCACCACGCCCGAACCGACGCTGCCCGAGTTGTCCGACTTGTCGGCAGACTGCGAAAGCGAGCCATTCTGGCTACCGCTCGAAGTGGCGGTGATGGAAACCACGGAGGGCAATACCTTGGCAGAAACGGCCTCGGCCAGCGTGGTGTCCTCGGAATCAATCGTAATCTTTTGCGTCGATGAACCCGAAGCACCCGCCGTCACGGCATTCTTGCCGCCATCGATATCGAGCGTGCCGCTCATAATGAGCGCAATGACCAGCAGGGCGCCGCAGGCACAGCCGGCGAGTGCCGTAATAAAGATCGGCAACTTTTTGGTCTTGGTTTTGACCACTGTGTGCTTGTTTACAACCTGCTGGCTGCCCAGCGGCTTTCCGGTCTGCGTGTCGTAAGCCTGCACGTAGGGAATGTTGCTACCGGCAGGCGTCGACTCCACCTGCACGCGCGGCTGCTGCTGGGTCTCGCCGGCGTTGCCCGCATCCTGGGGACGCTGGGAATCGTACTCGCTCATAGCTGCGATCCTTTCGTCAAATAACCAAAGGCCCGCCAAACATGTGGCGGGCCATCATTGTTCACGTTGAGTTGTACCCCAATATGCGGGCGAACGTGTATGAGAACGCAATCTTTTAGGAAGGCTTAAGTTCTGCTGCAAACTCGAAAGGGATCCACGCATGCGGCAAAACCACCACGAAGGTGCCTGTCCCCTTTGTGGTGGAAATCTAGTCCTTAAACAGATAACCCACGCCACGGACGGTGGTGATGTGCGCCGCGATCTGCGGGCCCACCTTGGAGCGGATGCGTCGAATGTGCACGTCGACGGTGCGCGTGCCGCCGCAGTACTCAAAGCCCCACACGCGGTGCAGCAACACCTCGCGGCTGTAGGCGCGGTTGGGATGCGTCGCCAAAAAGCTCAGCAGCGAGTACTCCATCAGCGTCAGGTCGATGGGCTCGTTATCGAGCGTCACCTGGTAGGTGGCCAGGTTGATCTCGAGGTTATCGATGTTGAGCACATCGTCGGCGGTGACGGTCTCCTCCTCGCCCATCAGGCGCTGCGCACGAGCCTTGAGCTCGTTGGGCGTCGCCGTGGGGCATACAAAGTCGGCATGCGCGTGGTTCGGCAGACGCAGGGTGCCGAGCGCCTCGTCGTCGACAATCACCAACATGGGGACGCCGCCACGATCGTCAAGCCACTTGGCAATCTGATCGATGCGGTCGCTGCGGATGCCATCGGAATCGAGAATCAGCAGGTCAAAGTCGTGCGCCGCAGTCGGCGAATCGGGGGTTGCCAGGCTCACCTCGACACCCAGGGTGGTCGTCAAGCTGCGGGCAAACTCGTGGAAGCGCGTCGTGCGCGCCATGAACAGGGCACTCTTTTCGGACATATCGGCCTCCAAAGAAATGAGCTCAATCGTACTGGAACAAGCCAGCGCGATTAGGAGTTCGCCAGGTAGTGCTTGATCTCCCACTCGGTGATCGTAGACTCAAACTTATGCCACTCGTCGCGCTTCTTTTTGAGGAAGAAGCTGTGGATGTGCTCGCCGAGGGCATCCTTCATAAACTGCGAGTCCTCAAACACGTCGAGCGCCTCTTTGAGCGAGCGCGGCAGCGGCGTGTAGCCGGCCTCGAGCATCTGACGGTCGGTAAGCTTGAGCGTCTCGGCCGTTGCCTCGGGCGGGAGTTCCAGCTTGCGCTCGATGCCGTCCAGACCAGCCGCCAGCGTGACGGCGTTGACCAGGTACGGGTTGGCCATGGGGTCGGGGCTACGAAGCTCGATGCGCGTGGACAGCTGCTTGCCGGGCTTGTAGACCGGAATGCGGACCATGCTCGCGCGGTTGCGCAGGCCCCACGTGGCGTACTGCGGCACGGAATCGCCGCCCGTGGTGATGCGCTTGTACGAGTTGACCGTGGGGTTAGTGATAGCGCTGATCTCGCGCGCGTGTGCCAGAATGCCGGCCATGTAGTGCTTGGCGATATCGGAGAGGTGATACTTCTCGTCGTCCTCGCCCCAAAAGACGTTGTTGCCGTCGTGGTCGAATAGCGACTGGCACAGGAACATAGCGCTGCCGTCCTCGCCCGCCAGCGGCTTGGGCATAAAGGAGGCGTGGCACCCGCTCTCGTAAGCCTGCTGCTTAATGATGAGCTTGGCCGTGGTGATGGCGTCGGACATGCTCAGGGCCTCGGCGTGGCGCAGGCTCATACCGTGCTGCGAGCGACCGGCGGCGTGGAAGGTGTACTCCACGGGCACGGACATCTTCTCGAGCGTGAGGACCGTGTTGCGACGCAGGTCGCGAGCGGCATCGCTCACCGAAAGATCGAAGTAGCCCACATTGTCGAGCGGCTCAGGGGTATGCTCGTCGGGGAAGTAGTAATACTCCAGCTCGGCGCCCACGTTGAGCAGATAGCCAGCCTTCTCGGCCTTGCGGAACATGCGGCGCAGGGCATCGCGCGGGTCGCCGGCAAACGGCTTGCGATCGGGAGTGCACACGTCGCAGAACACACGGGCGACGCCGTTGTGGCTCGGGCGCCACGGCAGAATCTGGAAGGTCGAAGCATCGGGAAACGCCAGCATGTCGGCTTCCTCGGGCGTAGCAAAGCCCTCGATGGCGGAGCCGTCAAAGCCAATACCCTCCTCAAAAGCGACCTCGAGGTCCTCGGGGCTAATGGCAAAGTTCTTGAGGCGGCCGAGAATGTCGACAAACCACAGACGCACAAAGCGGATGTCGCGCTGCTCTACGGAGCGGAGTACGTAATCGATGTTCTGCTGGTTCATGTCGCTCCCCTTTCTTTCGGGCGGGTTTCGACTGGTCTATATCGCAGATACTATCGCAGAAAAATGTTTCCGCAGGGTTAAAGCGTATCAAGCGCTCAAAAAACGTGCGCGAACAGGCAGTTGCGAACGAGCGGCTAGCGTTCAGATTCGGAGACAATTTGTCTACAGGCTCGTTCCAGCGTGGGGAACTCCATCGTCACCGCATCCCAAACAACCGAGCGGTCGACATTGCCGTAATCATGCGCAAGATAATTTCTCATGCCGACAATTCCACGCCATTCGATTTCGGGATGAAGCCGCTGCGAGCGTTCCGACAATTTGCCCGCTTCTTCCGTCACCCTAAGCGCACACATCAAAAGGGAGTCCGCCAACGCCCTCGTCCGTACGTCATTCGCATGCAGAAACTGGTCCTCGGTGATATCAAAAGCCTTGATGCGCTCGTTCGTTTCGGAGATGGCCTCCAAAACCTCTTGGGCGCGGAGACCGTCTGACTTACGCGCGATCATAAAGGATCACTCCTTCGCGCTCGATTACCGCGGCAAGATCGTCATCAAGATGGTCGCTCGAGACGAGGTCAACCTGCCTCCCGGTTTCTTTGCGCACCGCCTCACCAAACGCCGACAACGCGAAAAGACCAAAGCCCTGCTCACGATCGACTTCGAGACGCAAGTCAATATCACTATCGGCATGTGCCTCGCCACGAGCATACGAACCAAAAAGAATCACGCTTTTGATAGCAGGAATCGAGCTGGCTGCCTCGCGGACTGCGGACTCAATCTGGGCAGTATCTAAAATGCCCGCCGAGACGCTTTCGCTCGCAGAGCTTTTACCGAGTGAAGGAACAAACGGCAGCGAACGCTCGCGCAGCATCTGTCTCATAAACATATTGACCGCAACAGATGAAGACATGCCAAGTTCTTCGCACAGCTCGGCAAATGAGTCTTTAATTGACGAGTCCACTCGCACACTCAGCACAGACGCAGCCATGGATACCTCCTGTATGACATTGTCTATATATTATCACACAAACTAGCGCGAGGTGGAAGCGCGGTGTTCGATGTGGCCGGGGACCTCGATGCGTTTGGGCGCCAGCTTTGCGGCCTCGCCCACGGTGGTGGTAACAACGTCGATGCGCTCGGAGAGGCGCTCGACCACGCGCTCGGCAATGGTGAGGGTGTCCTGCGCGGCCGTGGTCACGCCGCCAAAGAGCACATGGTTCCAGGGGTAGTCGTCAAACGTCGCGATCTTGAGCCCCGCCGGCAGCGAGGGACCAAGCTGCGCCAGCGCCTCGGTCAGACGCAGGAAGACCAGACCGTTGACGGCAATGAGGCCGAGCTTTTTGCCTGCATAGCCGCGGATGGTCTCGTCCAAGCGGCCGATGCCCGTGGCGCCACCGTCGGCCAGGGTGACAACCTCGCCCGCAAGTCCGCGGCGCGACAGCTCGTCGGTAAAGGCCTCGGCGCGCTCTCGACGCACGGGGCTGTCGTCGCTTGCCTCGGTGAGCAGGCACAGGCGCTCGCTGCCAGCGGCGGTCAAGGCGTCTACCAGGCCGGCGACCAGCTCACGGTTGTTAGATGTCACCAGATCGACACCGCCGTCGGCAACGTCGCGGTCGAGCAGCACAACGGGCAGGCGTCCCGCGGCCGCGGCGATCGCCTTGTCGTTGCCTCCGCAGGTGTTGACGACCAGGCCGTCCACGCCGGCATCGATAAGTCTGGTGAGCGACTCGGCCTCCTTGGCGGGATCGTTGCCGCTAATGGCCGTCATGAGCGAGCAGCCGCGCGCGGCGGCGCTGGCGGAAAGTCCTTCAAGCATAGCGCTCGAGAACGGGTTGGCGATGTCGGCCAGAATCACGCCGATGAGGTTGGTGCGTGAGCTGCGCAGATTGCGCGCGGCAGCACGTGGGCGATAGCCGGTGCGCTCGATAACCGCCGCGATGCGAGCGCGGGTTTCCTCGGTCATCTGCCCGGGGCGGTTGTTGAGATAGCGCGAGACCGTGGCCGGGCTCACGCCCGCCTCGGCGGCAATGTCCTTGATTCTCATCTGCGCCATGGCGCACCCCGTTTCCCAATTGTCAGCAGTCTGAGCCATTTTAGGCATTTTTTTAAAAATCTCGGTTGCAAAACGCTGTAGGTGAGCAGCGTCGTTTTTACGTCTCGAGCAGATGCGATGATGGGCTAGATAGACGAGTCTTTAGGCAGCTCAAAGTAGTCGGGATGCAAGGCGATAACCGGGCCCTGCTCCTCGGGCATCAGGTGCAAGTGCGTCTCTGCCAGATAACTCGCCGCATCGGTATCGCCCCTCTTAATGGCCTCGAGAATCCGGCGATGCTGCCGACGAATCGGCTCCCAATCCAGATCCTGCGACACCATACGCAACCAGTTGTATCGCTCAAAATGCGTGTTGATGCTCTTCATCCAATCCCACAACATGTGACGATCGGCAATCTCAAAACATGTCTCATGGAACAAGTTGTCCAGATCGAAAAAGCGACGTGTTTCGCTATGGTCGAGTGACTCGGACTCGGCAAGAATCTGCTCAAGCCGCTGCTTTTGCTCGGGCGTAGCAGCCGAACAACATTTAATGAGCACGCTTCTCTCGAGCTTCTCGCGCAAGAAACAGGCGTTCTCGGCGCGCTCCATGCTGATTTTTGAGACATAAGTGCCGCTTTTGGGACGCGTTTCCACCAGCTCCTGCTCACGCAGGCGCACAAAGGACTCGCGAATGGGCGTGCGCCCGATTCCCGTCTCCTTTTCCAGACCAATCGCCGAAAGGCGCGTGCCAGGCTTGAGCTCGGCATAGATGATCTTGGAGCGCAATGCGTTGTATGCCTGGTCTTGCAGGCTCTGATAATGCTGGTGTTGTTCCATAAAGCCCTCGGATGAAGCCCACGGTTTGTCGAATATCACCACGTAATACTATCGCATCGACACGCCCCAGCTCCCAATCAGTCTTTTTGGGACGGGGCTCTTTTAGCTACCCTGGCCCGCAGATCGGCCCCCTTGCCACAAAAGTGGCCCATCTACTACGTTAACACGGATAGCCTCGGCCATACCGAAAACCGTGAAAACAAAACCGCAGGTAGACAGCTTGTCGATTTTCGAAAAAGCCGACTATGGTTGACCCCTGCGGCTTAAACGTAGTAGATAGGCCCTTTTCGTGGCGCAGCACTACTGCACCCCAAATTGGCACCCCGAGCCCTCGTGAGTTGCCAACAAGCTGTTCGCCCAGCGCTTTATCCGCGCGGCATTTGGAAAATAGCACCACCGCAAAACCCGCGAGTAACGCTTACTTTGCTATATCTCACTATACTTTGCTATATCTTGCTATACTTTGCTATATCTTGCTATACTTTGCTATATCTTGCTATATCTTGAGCAAAGGTGGCTCACATGCAAACAAACCCTTTTAAGCCCACAGCAGGTAAAACACCTCCCACGATTATCGGCCGCGAAGATGTACTTGAAGAATTCAGTGAAGGCCTCATCAACGGGCCTGGTGCCCCTGGGCGCCTAATGCGCATAGCCGGCGTCCGTGGAACGGGCAAGACGGTCCTCCTTGACGAGTGCTCACGTTTGGCGCAAAGCCGTGGCTGGACGGTCATAAAAGAGGTCGCAACCGAGGGACTTTGCCAGCGCATTCTCGAACAGCTGCAGCCCAAATTCCAGGCCAAGCACGCCAGATTTGAGCCCACCGTAGCTGGCATATCCATCGGCAGCATAGACATTGAGCGAATCGGCCCATCGCTACGCGACGCCATGAGACAGACAATATCCAAGAATGGAAATGGCCTGCTCATCACTCTCGACGAGGTTCAAGACGCAGAGCTCGATGAGGTCCGAACGCTCTCCATTGCGATTCAGCAGGTTATCGGCGAAGACCTTGATATCGCCTTTGTTTTTGCTGGGCTGCCTTCGATGATTGAAAGCATCATCAACGGAAAGACACTTACGTTTTTGCGCCGTGCCCTCCCCTTTGATCTGAAGGCTGTGGCAGTAACCGAAGTGTCGTACTCCCTCGAGGAAACCATTGAAGCGTCTGGCATGGAGTTGCAGCCAGGTATTGCCGGCCAACTTGCCGAGGCAACGCAAGGCTATCCTTTCATGATCCAACTCGTTGGATACTACGCATGGCAGTTGGCAAGACGCGCACATACAGCGATTATTGGAGAAGAAGAAGCCGAGCGTGGCATTGCAACGGCACGCGAACGCTTCTGCGCCATGGTGATTGAGCCCGCGCTGCAGCGCATTCCGCCCACGTGCATCGCTTATCTGCTGAGCATGGCGTCTTTGGGGCAGACGAGCTCGACCAGCATGGTTGCCGATGCCCTAAACAAAACGCCTCAACAGGTGAGCTCCGTCCGCAGCCGCCTGTTAAGAGAATCGATTATCGAGGCTCCTTCGTACGGCAAGGTCTCATTTGCCATCCCCTACATGCGCGACTACCTCTGCGAACACAAAGCCGAACTGGAAGTTGAACTGTAGAAACGGCAACTGCCCTGCAAGACGAAAACCGTTTTCGTACGGATTTAAAGCAGACGTAAACGGTTTTCGTCTGTTTTACGTTCGGAAATAAGACGCAAATTGCACTTTCGTATGGTTTTACGCCAAACGCAACACGCTTTCGTCCGGCTATGCGTCCCCAATCCAGACGAAAAAGGCCCCGAGCTCGTGTGAGCTCGGGGTTCTTTGTGCCGCACATCTATGAGAGGGAATCGATGCGCACGGGCGCTACTCCATGTAGCCGCCCTGGGATGGCGGAAACCTCGTCAATGGGGCCAGGTTTACATGCGCCAAGTTGGTGCAAAGTAACCTGCCCCCACGCAACAAGGGGTTGACTAGAGCTCGCAGGCAACCTTGTAGCCATCGCCGATGGCATCGCGGATGTTGCCGCACTTCTGGGCGTCGCCCAGCACGTGGGTGGCAACACCGGCAGCGGCCAGGTCGTCGGCCAGCTTGGTGTTGGGACGATAGCCCATGGCAAGCACCAGCGTATCGGCATCGGCGATAGTGTGGATCTCGCCATCTTTTTCGTAGCTGATGGTGTCCTCGGTAATCTCGGTTACCTTGGCCTCGGTCAGCACGTGAACGCCCTTGGAAAGCATGCGCGTGATGAGCACCGCGCGGCCGGCGCCGCCCTCGTTGGCAGCGAGCGTCTTGGTCATCTCGATGACGGTGACATCGCGATTGGCCGGCGACAGGTCGTTGACCAGCGGAGCCAGATAGTCGGCAGTCTCGCAGCCGACGGTACCGCCGCCGACGATGACGATCTTCTTGCCCGGGAAGGCGTTGCCGCCCAGCAGGTCGTCAGCCGTCATGACCTGCTTAAAGCCCTGCATAAAGGCCGGAGCGATAGGCTCGGCACCGTAGGCCAAAACGACCTCGTAGCCGGCATAGTCGCGCTGAATATCCTCAGCAGATAGCTCGGTACCAAAGACGCACGTTACGCCCGCTTCGGCCAGGCGGCGATACTGATACTTGATCACGCGCGTAAGCTCCTGCTTTGCCGGCGGAACAGCCGCGATGCGCATCTCGCCGCCCGGTTCGTCCTGCTTGTCCACAAGCACCACGTGGTGCCCGCGCTTGGCAGCAATGTAGGCCGCCTCCATACCTGCGGGACCAGCGCCCACGACCAGCACGTTCTTGGGCGTAGCGGCAGGCTCGTAGCCGGCCTCGTCGCGCTCCACGTCCGGATTGACGGTGCAGGAGATGCGCTTGCCAAACATAATGCCGTTCAGGCAGCGTAGACAGCCAATGCAGGGGCGGATGTCATCGGCGTTGCCGGCAGCGGCCTTGTTGCAGAACTCGGCATCGCACAGATTGGCGCGGCCCATCATGCAGATGTCAGCAGCGCCGTCCTCGATCAGCTCCTCGGCGATCCAGGCCTCGTTGATGCGGCCGACGGTGGCGACAGGAATGTTGACGTGCTTTTTGATCTCGCGCGAGCAGGCAGCGTGCGAGGCCTGCTGCGTGCCGGCGGCAGGAATCGCGGAACCGCGCTTGATGGTGGTGCCGCCCGACACATGAATCATGTCGACGCCGGCCTTCTCCAGGCGACGCGAGACGTAGATCATGTCGTTGAGGGTCAGACCGCCATCGGTGTACTCATCGCCCGAGATGCGGACGTCGATGATAAAGTCCTTGCCGCAGCGCTCGCGAATCTCGGCGATGACCTCGAGCAAAAAGCGCATGCGGGCGTCGAGCGAGCCGCCGTACTCATCGGTACGCTTGTTATAGAGCGGGGTCAAGAAACCGCCGAGCATGCCGTGGGCGTGCGCCGCATGGACCTCGACGCCATCGACACCGGCCTTCTGCATACGCACGGCAGCGTCGCCAAACTGATGCGTGAGCTCGTGAATCTCGTCGACCGTGATGGGGCGCGGTGCCTCGCGGGCGTAAGACGGGCCCACAAAGGACGGAGCGATCAGGCGAGGCGTGCCCGGAATGTTAAAGGCCATGTAGGCGGGGTGGAAGAGCTGCGGCATAATCTTGCAGCCGTACTCGTGGACGGCCGCGGCGAGCTTTTCCCAGCCGGGGATAAACGTGTCGTCGTAGCAGCACATGTCACCCGGCAGATAGGTATAGGTGGGCTCGACCGTCACGACCTCGGTGACGATGAGGCCCACGCCGCCCTTGGCGCGGGCACGGTAATGATCGACCAAGTCATCGGTCACATAGCCATGATCGGCCAGGTTGGTAGATACCGGCGGCATAAAGACGCGGTTCTTGACCTCGGTTGTACCGACCTTGATTGGGCTAAAGAGCATCGGATAGGCGGAGGACTCCATACAGGGTTCCTTTCATTTGAGCCGCTCGGCGGCAGTTGCTGACGTACCTATCGTATCAGTATCCGCCGCATTCGTACTCGCTCGCACTCCCCACTTTCAATCCCGATCCTCACAAAAAAGTTGCGGTGGAATACGGAGCAATCGAGGCTTTTGACAGCCAAAACAGTCCGTATTTCACCACAACTGATGGGTGGGATGGGTTAGAGGCCCAGGTAGCTGGTCATGCCTTCGACGGCGAGCTTGGCGCCTGCCACAGCATGAACCACGGTGAGCGGGCCGTTAACCACGTCGCCGGCGGCAAAGACGCCAGGCACGGTGGTCATACCGCATTCATCGACCGAAAGAAGGCCGCGATGGTCGGTCTCCAGACCGCCCGTCGTAAGCACAAGCTTGTCCTTGGGCACCTGCGAAGCTGCAATCACAACTGTGTCGGCAGACGCATGGTCGAGCTCCTCCTCGTAGCCCACCACGTTGTTGTCCTCGTCAAAGATAGCCGTCTCGAACACCGGTCCGTTATCGTCGATGGCGCAGATCGCCTTGCCGCACACAATCTCGGCACCGTCAAGCTCGGTCAGCTCGACCTCGTCGTCGATGGCCGAGATATGGCGCGAGCGTGCATACACAGTGACCTTGCGAGCACCCGAACGCAGCGCCGTGCGGGCCACATCCATGGCCACATTACCGGCACCGATGACCGCCACGTTCTGCCCGATCGCCACGCTCGTGGGATCGACCAGGTAATCGATACCAAACAGCACGTTGCCGCGCGACTCGCCGGGAATGCCCAGTTTGCGGGCACGCCAGGTACCGGTACCAACAAAGACCGCATCGTAGCCGTCGCGCAGCAGGTCGTCGATATGCAGCGCGCCACCGATGGTGGTCGAGGGGCGCACGCGCACGCCAAGTGAGCACATCACATGACGGTACTTTTGCACGAGCGCACGGGGCAGGCGGAACTCGGGGATACCGTATTCCAGCACACCGCCGATCTCGGGGCGCTGTTCAAATACCGTGACGGCACAGCCCAGCTGGGCCATCTTAATGGCCACGGTAATGCCGGCTGGGCCGGAGCCGACCACGGCGACCTGCTTGCCGCGCGACGGCGCGGGTCTCCACTCTTTGCGATCCAAATACGCCGTGGAGATATAGTTCTCGATGCTCGAAAAATGCACGGGCGCGCCCTTGCGGCCCTGAATGCAAGCGCCCTCGCACTGGCCCGAATGATTGCACACCATGGGGCAGACCGCGCTCATGGGATTGTTCTGGAACAGTAGCTCGCCCGCCTCTTGCAGACGGCGCTGCTTAAAGAGGTCGATAACCTGCGGAATGGGCGTCTGCACCGGACAGCCCTTTATTTGACAGAACGCCTTTTTGCAGCCCAGACAGCGATTTGCTTCCTCAACGATGTGGATAGCCACGCAATTCCCCTCTATCGACCTGGACGAAATCGGCTTCTTAAACCAATTTGCCCGAATTTATAACCATAGATACGTCAACAGTGCGGAAAAGGGCACCGAAAAGCATCTCACAAACGCGCAGTAGCAACCCTTCCCTCGCACGGAGCCACTGTGCAGCCCCGTCATCGAGATCAAAAGATTCGCCACCCCTACGAATGGCGAATCTCTCTACAGGCAGACGCCGTCTTTCCAGATACTGATCTCGTGGCAGCCGCGGCGCTCGGCACTCGTTAGCTTACCGCTCGCTGTATCCAGTACCAGCTGATACAGGTCGCGGGCAGCCTCGTCGAGTGTGCGTTCGCCTGTGGCAATCACGCCGGCGTTAAAGTCCATCCAGTTGGCCTTGTGGTCGCACAGACGCTGATTGGTGAACACCTTGAGGGTGGGCGCCGGTGCACCAAACGGCGTGCCGCGTCCAGTCGAGAACAGAATCACGTGACAGCCAGCAGCCGTCAACGCCGTGGTGGATACCATGTCGTTGCCCGGGCCGCACAGCATGTTCAGGCCATGCTTGGTGACCTGACCGGCATACGGCAGCACGTCGACGATGGGTGCGGAGCCGCCCTTTTGCACGCAGCCGCAACTCTTGTCCTCGAGCGTGGTGATGCCACCATCCTTGTTACCGGGACTCGGGTTCTCGTAGACCACCTCACCATGGCTAATAAAGTAATCCTTAAAACCGTTAAGCATGTCAGAGGCAGCGTTAAAGACCTGCTCGTTCTCGCAGCGATCGAGCAGGATGCTCTCCGCGCCAAACATCTCGGGCACTTCGGTGAGCACCGACGTGCCGCCACGGGCGACGACCATATCGCTCACGCGACCGATCGTGGGGTTGGCGGTAATGCCCGAAAGACCGTCAGAGCCGCCGCACTTAAGACCAATAACCAGCTCTGAGGCCGGAATGGGCTCACGCTTGGCCTGCTTGGCCAGGTCAGCCAGCTCGGACAGAATCTTGTGGCCCTCGATCTGCTCGTCGGCTACATCCTGGCAGGTGAGAAAACGAACGCGCTCGTGATCGAAGTCACCGAGCTCGTCGAGCACCTGCTGATGCGTGCAGTTCTCGCAACCGAGCGACAAGAACAGCACGCCCGCGGCGTTTGCGTGACGCGACAGCGCCACCAGCAGACGACGGGTCTGGGCATGGTCGGCGCCGGTCTGTGAGCAACCGAACGGATGCGGGAAGTAATAGACGCCCTCCAACGAGCCCTCGACCAGGTCCTGAGCCTGCTCGCACATGGCACGAGCGACTTCGTTGACGCAACCGACGGTGGGAATGATCCAAAGCTCATTGCGCGTGGCGGCACGACCGTCGGCACGGCGGAAGCCCATAAAGGTCTCGGCCTCGACCGGCTCAACGACCGGATGTGTCGGATTGTAGACGTACTCGATCTCACCCGAGAGGTTGGTCTTCACGTTGTGCGTGTGCAGCCACTGGCCGGGCTGAATGTCCTTCGTCACGTGGCCGATGGGAAGACCGTACTTGATAACATCCTCACCGGCTGCAATGGCGCGCACGGCCATCTTGTGACCCTGCGGGATATCCTCCGCGGCAACGACCTCGCCCACGCCGGGAACCTCGACGGCAGCACCCTTGGCGAGCGGCGACAGCGCAACGATGACGTTGTCGGCCGGATTGATCTGGATAGTGTTCATTACAAAGAGTCCTAACCCTACAGGTTGAGCAGAAGTCGAGTGACGCCCGCCAGTTACCCGGCGGGCGTACAGAAGGATTTAGGCCTGAGCGTTCGCGAACGCCTGCTTGGCGCCCTCGGAGCGCACGACGGCGAGAGCGTTGACGACAAACTCCTCCAGGCCGGCGATCTGCGTAAGATCCTCGCCCCACATTTGCTCGTTGGAGAGCACATCGTGCACCAGCTCGGCGTCGTCGGCGCCGGCGCGGGCAGCGTAGAAGTCGAGCACGAAGGCGTCGTCCTGAGCGGTGTACTCGGTGCCGTCAGAGCGACGCAGGTGCAGGCCGTCACCCTCGCGGGACACGAGCTCCTGCGTGTAGAAGGAGATGAGCGTGGCCAGGCTCGTCGCCAGGCACTTGGGCAGGTTGCCGGTCTCGGCAACGTAGTCCTTGAGCGTAGGCAGGTCGCGGGCACGCCACTTAGCCGTGGAGTTGAGGCAGATGGAGAGCAGCGCGTGGTCGATAAACGGGTTGTCGAAGCGGTTCTCGACGGCGGCGGCAAAGGCCTTGCAGTCCTCGACATCCAGGTCGGCGGCAAGCGTCGGAATGACCTCGTCGTAGAGCATAGTGTTCATGAAGCCGCGGACGGTCTCGTCGTGCATGCAATCGCGCACGATATCAAAGCCGGCAACCCAGGAACCCGGGACAAAGGCGGTGTGGGCGCCGTTGAGGATGCGGACCTTGCGCTTCTTGTACGGGGTGACGTCGAGGGTCACAAAGACACCCGGCAGACCGGCCTTCACGAAGGGCAGACGCTCCTTGAGCGATTCGTCACCCTGGATGCCCCACATCTGGAAGGGCTCACGCACGGCCAAGAACGGATCTTCATAGCCCAAGCGCTCGGCCACGGCAGCGGCCTCCTTGGGATCGCGGATGCGACCCGGAACGATGGTGTCGACGAGCGTGGTGCAGACGGTGCGGTCGTTGGCCATCCACTGCGAAAACTCGTCCTCCCAGCCCCAGTCGCTCACGTACTGGTTCATGATGCGCAGCAGCTCCTCGCCGTTATGGTCGATGAGCTCGCAGGCGAGCACGATGACGCCCTGCTTGCCGGCAGCCCAGCGGGCATGGAGCACCTGGGCAAGCTTGGCAGGAAAGCTCGCGGGGGGCATGTCGTCGGCCTTGCAGGACGGATCGTAGGCGATACCGGCCTCGGTGGTGTTGGAGACGATAATCTCCAGGTCGTCGGAAACGGCGACCTCCATCATGGCACGGTAGTCAGCCTCGCGATACGGATTGAGGCAACGGCTGCAGGCGCTGATCACGCGGGAATCGTCAACCGTGTCACCGTTCTCCTTGCCGCGCACCAGTACGGTGTACAGGCCATCCTGGGCATTGATACCATCGGCGAAATCGAAGGCGCCGCTGATGGGCTGCACCATGACGACCTTGCCGTTCCAACCGGTGGCTTCGTTGCCCATATCGAAGAAACGATCGACGAAGGCGCGCAGGAAATTGCCCTCGCCAAACTGTAGGACCTTCTCGGGGGCGTCCTTGGGCAGCACGTAGCCCTCGTAGCCGATCTTCTCGAGCGTCTCGTAGCTGATGTTATTCATAGAGGTTTTCCTCTCAACTCAAGTCCCGGTACGGCATCGCCGCACCGGGTTGCATTCATGATTGTTTAGACAGCGGAACTATTTATCGATCGTCTCGATAATGCTCTCGCCGATCTTGCCGCGCTCCCAGCGACCATTCGACAGGTCGTTGGAAATGGAATTGAACTTCTTCTCGGTAATGTCGTAGAGAGCGAAGATAATCAAGGCTGCTACCAGAAGGGCGCAGGCGGGATAAATCGTCAGAGCACCCTTGATGCCAAGCAGCGTGGCAGCCGTCTGGGGCTTATTTGCCACATATCCGGTAAGGGCAAGGATGCCGCCGGAAATGATCGCGGCAAGGGATTGCGCAAGCTTACGAGAAAAGTTGAACGCGGCGTAGGTCGTACCCTCCTTGCGGATTCCCGTGTGCCATTCACCGTAATCAATAACATCGGAAACCAAGTTCCAGGTGATACCGTTGGGGATGGCAAGCGCGACGTAGCCGATGGTGACGAAGATGATGAACGTCACGGTATTGGTCGGCAGGATGAAGTTGAGGCCGTTTGCCACGGCACCGACGATAAAGCAGGCAACGCACGTGCGCTTCTTGCCAAAATGCTTGACGAGCGTCGGGATGGCGAGAATGGCGACAACCGACGTTCCGATCATGATGCCGTTGACAATGGGCTGCAACGCGATGTTACCCAGGTTGTACTGGCAGAAATACACCATCATGGTGTTGTTGGTATTCATGGCCGAGATGGTAAACAGCGTAAGCAGGATAACTGCTCCCAGGTTCTTGTTGGTGAAAACGACCTTGAAATACGTGCTGAATGCGCTCGACTTCTTGCCGGCCTTTCCCGCAGCCTTCTCCTCGGCCTGTCGATCGATACGGATATGCTCGCGCGTTCCCAAAAAGCAGATGGCGAATCCGGCGATGCCACACAGTCCCATGACGACAGCTGCAATCGTATAGCCGTGCGGATTGCCGTCGAGCGTGTCGCCACCCGCAAAGAACAGGACCAATGGGATGAACGCTACGCCCGTGATGAGCTGTGCGCAGAGCGAACCGGCCTGGCGCGTTGACGCCATGTGCGCGCGGTCATCGACGTCACGCGTCATTACCGTGGCCAGAGATCCGTATGGTACGTTGGTGAAGCTGTATACGACGCCCCAGATCATGTAGGTTATCAGCGCATAGGCAATTTTGCCCGCCATGGGAATATCGGGCGCAGTGAAGGTCACCACGGTTAGAACGGCAAGGATCACGGCCGAAACCATCATGACCGGACGAAACCGACCGTGCTTGCCAATCTTCTTTCTACCGTCGACGAATGCACCGGCAATCTGGTCCATGAACGCATCGAAAATCTTGGTGACGGCGAAAATCAGGCTCACTACGCCCGGCGAAATCAGACAGATGTCAGTGTAGAACTTGGTCAGATAGGCTTGACCAAGATCGAACATGAATCCATTGCCCAAATCGCCAAAGCCATAGCAGATTTTCTCACGCCAGCTCAGCTTGATATCCTGCGAGCTCTGCATAGATCTCGAATCCGCCTGAGCAGACACGATCTGCTCGTTTTTCTGTTGCCCTGTTCCCATATGGTCCCTCCCCTTTGCAACCGATTTCACCAATCGGAGCACATACAGATCTATGCCTCGACGGTGCCCAGATCGAAGCCAAAGTAGCGAACGGAATTGTTGTAGCTGATATCGCGCACGATGGTGCCCAGCAGCTCCATGTCGGCCGGATACTTGCCCTGCTCAACCCACTCGCCGATCACGCTGCACAGCACGCGACGGAAATACTCGTGGCGCGGATAGGACAGGAAGGAGCGGGAGTCGGTGAGCATGCCGACAAAGTTGCCCAGGACGCCCTCGTTGGCCAGAGCCGTGAGCTGCTCGCGCATACCGACCTCGTTGTCGTTGAACCACCAGGCGGAACCGTTCTGGATCTTACCGGCAGTCGGAGCCTCCTGGAAACAGCCCATCACGGTATCGATCATGGTGTTGTCGATGGGATTCAAGCTGTACAGGATGGTCTTGGGCAAGCCGCAGGTCTCCTGGATGGAGTTGAGGAAATCGGCGAGCTGGTCGGACGGCGTGTAGTTGGAGATGCAGTCATAACCGGTATCGGGGCCGAGCTTGGCAAACATGGCGCGGTTGTTGTCGCGCTTGCAGCCAAAGTGCAGCTGCATGGCCCAGCCCAGGCGGACATACTCGCCGGCGACAAACTGCATAAAGGCGGTCTTGTACTTGAGGACCTCTTCCTCGGTGAGCGGCTCGGCAGCCAGGCCCTTGGCAAAGATGGCCTCAATCTCATCGGCGGTAGCCGGGACATACATAACGTAATCGAGTGCGTGGTCGGAGGCGCGGCAGCCCAGCTCGTGGGCAACATCGTAGCGCTTGGAGATGGCGGACTTCATGCCCTCAAAGTCGCTGACCTCAATGCCGGCAACCTCGGAAAGGTGCTTGCAGTAGTCGGCGAACTCCTGGCCGCGCTCGATGCGCAGAGCGGCGTCGGGGCGCATGGCGGGAACGACCTGAACGTCAAAACTGTCATCGGCGGCAATCTTCTTGTGCCACTCAAAGCTGTCGGCGGGGTCGTCGGTAGTGCAGATCATGCGGACGTTGGACTGCTTGATCAGGTTGCGGCAGGTAAAGCTGGCCTCGGCGAGCTTGGCGTTGGCAAGGTCCCAGACCTCCTGGGCAGTCTTGCCATTGAGGACGTCCTCGTAGCCAAAGTAGCGCTTAAGCTCCAGGTGGCTCCACTCAAAGACGGGGTTGCCAACGCAGCGACCCAGGGTCTCGGCCCACTTTTGGAACTTCTCGCGAGCAGGGGCGTCGCCAGTGATAAAACGCTCGTCGACGCCGTTGGCGCGCATCAGGCGCCACTTGTAGTGGTCGCCGCCCAGCCAAACCTCGGTGATGTTCTCGAAACGCTTGTCCTCCCAGATCTCCTTGGGAGAAATGTGGCAGTGGTAATCGACGATGGGCATGCACTTGGCAAAGTTGTGGAACAGCTCCTCGCCGGTCTTGGTGCTCAGCAGGAAATCCTGATCGTCCATGAAGTTTTTCATCAAACAACCCCTTTGTTTGCGGAGCGGGCGCACAATACGCTCGTCATCCTCTAGGTGAACGTTCACCATACTAATCCATTACGACTCAAAAGGTGAACGTTCACCTAACTACCACGGGGTAAACGGTAGGTTTTGACCGCTTAACGGTTGCCGAGCCATGGATCCTGCGTTGAAGCGGCACAAAGAAAGGTCGCTGACGGCAGATTCGCCATCAGCGACCTTCGAAACAATTTTTCGATCCCCTGCCAAAAAATACGCGGCAAGTAGGGAACTCCCTAAACACATTAGATTCCGGCGAGCTCGCAGTAACGATCGACGTTGCTGGCAAACACCATCTCAACAGCCCCCTTTTGCACAGGCTCCGCCGGTGTCTTTCCCCACAGCAGGTAATCGCCTAAGGTCTTGGCGCCACGGTATGCCAAACTCACCGGGTCCTTGTAGACGATGTTGGTAAAGATGCCCCGACGCAAAGCCAGCGCACTTTCTGGGAACAGGTCGTTGCCAATCACCATTACTTCGCCGGCCTTGTTAGCCGAGACAAGCGCATCGGCAATCAGCTCAGAGCCCACGGCGAACACGCTGCAGATCAACTCGGGGGCTTCCGATGACCTTAGACGCTGGTTGAGCTCGTGCTCGAGCTGCTTGACCTGGGCATGAGCACCGGTCAGATCCTCGACCTGCCAGGGAACATTGTGCTCGCGAAGGTAATTGTGGAAGGCGCGAGCGGTCAGATAGTGTGAATCGGTATAGGGGTCGCCCGCCAACAGGAGCACGCGGGCGTCAGCCCCAGAAGCGTGGGCCAGATTTGCCGCCTGCTCAGCCATAAGGCTGCCTGCCGTCGAATAGTCGGCCAAGCTCGCACCCAAGCGATCGAGGTGCGGGCGGTCGCCGTCGACGAGCTCGATTGTCACGCCTGCCTCGGCAATCTGTCTCAGGAGCTCGGTCGCGCGGTCATTGCCCGGAACATAGGCAAGCAGGCCATCAATCTTCTCGCCTACCTGCAGGCGCTCATCAATCTGCTCGAGCGCATCGGCGTAGCCGCCCACGCCAAATTCAACACGCTCAACCGTAATGCCCTGGTCGATGACCTCCTGTTCAAAGCGATTGCAGCCTTCCCACAGGTAACGGAAAAAGTACGCTCCCTCGCGCGATGCGCGGGGCAGGCAAAACACCAGATTGATGTCCTTGCGGCGCAGGCTTGAGGCACTTGTGTTGCGGTGATAGCCCATGGCCTCGGCCTTGGCGTTCACCTTGGCGCGCACGGATTCGCTCACGCCGGCCTTTCCCGTCAGGGCCTTGTGCACAGTATTGATGGAAACGCCAAGCTCGGCGGCTATGTCCTTCATGGTTACACGAGCGCTCATGGGATTACTCCGTTATAGATAAGTTGCCAATTAACAGTACAGGTAACGATACCCCAAAAATACTCTTCAACTCGCCGCGCTCGCGCCCAAATGCGCAAAGTGCCCCGCGAGCGGATGCTCGCGGGGTGTTTGGATGTCAGGCCTTATTTGATACCGCGGCCCAAGTCTTCGGCGATTTTGTCCACGCCCTTAAGTGCGGCGCACGTCTTTTTGTTGGAGCAATGCCCCGTGCAAACGCCACCCTGAGCGCAGTCGGCGCAGGTGCCCTTACGGTAGATGCGCACGCACACGGCGATAAACGCAATACCGACAACAGCCAGTACAACAATATCGATAGGTGCCATAGCAAGCCTCCTCTAGTTAGCCATCACTTACTTTACCCCATTCTCCACCTAGCAAAAAGGAACAGGTTTATTTTGCTCGGTTTTATCTGCGGAAACGTCACATCTCCCCCACCAAAAAGCCCGAGTGTCGCTGGGACACCCGGGCTCGTGAAAAGGGGCTAATCCTTATTCGGACTTAAGCGGAAACTGCGGCGGAAGCAGTATTGGTCTCGTCCTCGTCCGTCCAAGCATACTTGGGCATGGGGCGGAAGATCTGGAAGAGCATCGCAACCAGCAGCACGATAGCCACAACCGTCCAGATGCCAAACTGGCCCAGAACAAGCAGGTTGTAGAACTGGTTGATGAACAGGCCGATCACCCAAGCAAAGGCGCACTCGTAGCCGAGGGCAATCGCGGTCCACTTGCCGGAGTCCATCTGGTTGCGGATGGTACCCATAGCGGCAAAGCACGGAGCGCACAGCAGGTTGAAAGCGCCAAAGGCAACGCAAGCGCCCATGGTCGGGAACATGCCGGCGAACGCGGTCCATAGGCTCGGATCGGTCTCGGCGGCATCGGCAACGGACAGCAGCGAGCCGGCGGTGGCGACGACGTTCTCCTTGGCGACAAGACCCGAGACGGACAGTGCTGTTGCCTGCCAGGTGCTAAAGCCGAGCGGGGCGAAGATCCAGGCGATCAGGTTGCCGAGCATGGCAAGCACGGAGTAGTCCATGAACTCCTCGGGGATGCCGTCCATCGCAGGCAGGAAGCCAAAGGAACCGTTGTAGCTACCAAAGTTGGAGAGGAACCAAACGACGACGGTGGACGCGAAGATGACCGTGCCGGCCTTCTTGATAAAGGCCCAGCAGCGCTCCCACACGTGCAGCGCCCAAGAGCGAATCGCCGGGAAGTGGTAAGCGGGAAGCTCCATAACGAACGGCGTCGGGCGACCGGCGAAGAGCTTGGTCTTCTTGAGCATCAGACCCGAGCCGATGACGGCAAAGACACCCAGGAAGTAGAAGAGCGGGCTGATCCACGCGGCGGTAGTGGAAGAATCGCCGATGATGGAGCCCATGAGCAGGGCGATGATCGGCAGCTTAGCGCCACAGGGGATGAACGTGGTGGTCATGACCGTCATGCGGCGGTCCTTCTCGTTCTCGATGGTCTTGGTGGCCATGACGCCAGGGACGCCGCAGCCCGAGGACACGAGCATGGGGATGAAGGACTTACCGGACAGGCCAAAGCGGCGGAACACGCGGTCCATGATGAAGGCGACGCGGGCCATATAGCCGCAGTCCTCCAGGAAGGACAGCATGACGAACAGCAGGAACATCTGCGGCACAAAGCCAAAGATGGCACCCAGGCCGCCGACGATACCGTCACAGACGAGCGAGTCGACCAGGCCACCGTCCTCGGTGCCGCCCGCCACGAGGGCATCGTGCACCATAGTGGTAATACCCGGGACATAGGGGCCGTACTGCGCCGGATCGACCGAGTCGGCATTGTCGCCCGCAGCCTCGACAGCCGCGTCATAGGCGTCGCGGCCCTGACCGAGCACGTACCAGCCGTCGGTGCCGAAGAGCTGGTCGTTGGTGAAGTCCGTCACCGTGCCACCCAAGGTGGAAACGGCGATGTAGTACACGCAGAACATGATGACCACAAAGATCGGCAGGCCCAGGATACGGTTGGTAACCACACGGTCGATCTTCTCGGAGGTGCTCATCTTGGCAGGAGCCTTGGTGAGGCACTCGTCGATGATGTGGGCAATGACGCCGTAGCGCTCGCCGGTGATGATGGACTCGGCGTCATCGTCGCAGTCCTGCTCGCACTGAGCGACCAGCTCTTCGACGCGAGCGGCCTTCTCCTTGGTGAGGTTGATGAGCTTGCAGGCGTCCGCATCGCGCTCGAACAGCTTGACGGCATAGTAGCGGCGCTTGTTGGCGGGGACGCTTGCCGGCAGGTTGTTCTCGATGTGGTCCAGAACGTCCTCGATGGAGGAGTCGAACTTGTGCTCCGGCACCTGGCCCTTGGAAGCAGCGGACTTCTTAACCTGCTCGAAGAGCTCCGTGATGCCCTTGTTCTTAAGAGCGGAGATCATCATAACCGGGCAGCCGAGCTTCTTGGAAAGCTTGTCGGTGTCGATCTTGTCGCCGTTCTTCTCGACCAAGTCGGCCATGTTGAGGGCAACGACCACGGGCAGGCCGGTCTCGATGACCTGAAGCGCCAGGTACAGGTTGCGCTCGAGGTTGGTGGCATCGACAACTTGGACGACAACATCGGGCTCGCCGCTCATGAGGTAATCGCGCGAGCATTGCTCCTCGGGGCTGTAGGGGGAAAGCGAGTAGATGCCAGGGAGGTCCGTGATGGTAACGTTCTTGTCGCTTAGGAGCTTGGCCTCCTTTTTCTCAACCGTGACGCCGGGCCAGTTGCCAACGTAGCCGTTGGCGCCGGTGATCAGGTTGAAAAGCGTGGTCTTGCCGCAGTTGGGGTTACCCGCCAGCGCGACATGGATCTGAGAATCCGCCATTCAATCCTTCTTCCTTGTGTGCCTGCGCTGCTTTCTCCGCGCAGGCTGGATAATGTGCTTCAAAGATGCTGCATTAAGTTAGAAAAACCTAACTTTATCTGCAGAAATATACGTCGCAAGCCCTTACTGGACCTCGACGACGGCCGCCTCCTCCTTGCGGATGGAAAGCTCGTAGCCGCGCACGTTGATCTCGACCGGATCACCGAGCGGCGCGACCTTCACGACCTTGAACGAAGTGCCCTTGATGAGCCCCAAGTCCATAAGGTGGCGGCGAAGCGCACCCTCACCGTGAAGCTTGACGATGGTGGAGCTCTCGCCCACCTTAACGTCACCCAACGTCTTCATCCTCTTGTCCCCCTTTCGGTTTTTATGAAATGCTGCGGACTAACCGACGGTCATGATGTGCATGGCAACCTTGGAATCGATACCAAAGCGTGCGCCCAGCACCGTGACGATGATATTGGCGCCACTCGAGCTCACCACGTGAATTTCGCTGCCCTCGACAAAGCCGAGGTCCTTGAGGTGGTGCTTCATATCCTCATTGCCCTTTACACGAGACACGCGCACGGTTTCGCCCGCTTTTACCATCGAAAGCGGCATTGCCGGCATCTGCGGTCCGCAAGACATGAGTGGCTCCTAACGTCAGTTCGTCCTCAACATCGACGCGGTAAAAGTTAACCACGCCTATGTTTGCTTTAGTAAACTAACACGTGGTTAACTTTTTGGAAAGGGTCCCCATTCAGATTTCGAAAAAGTTTCCTATACGAAACAAAAAGGCGCGGCAAAGAGCTGTCCTTTGCCGCGCCTTGTCATGCTTAGAGCGAGAGGTTTCTGATCGACGTAACGCAGGAAGCCTCGTCTACGCCCGAAACGCGAAAGATGATGTCCTCGCCGCACTCGCCGTAGAGAGCCATGAGGCCCATGACATCGCGACCGTCGGTATGGCGGTCGCCGATGCTGACCGACACGTCGCTACGGTGCTTGGCAATGATGTCATAGAGCAGCGCAACCGGGCGGGCGTGTAGTCCCAACGGATCTTTAATCGTCTTTGTAAACTCGACCATGTCCCCTCCCACGACATCACACATTCGGCCGGCAAACCCAGCCACGTGGTAGTTATTGTAGCGTTAGATGCTTATCGAGGGCCCCTCCGGATACCCCGTGGTCAAAAAGTGGCAAATATGAGTACTGTCACAAATTTAGTAGCAGCAAAATCGAGAGCAAATTGCCTAGCTTGAGCGATTCGAAGAGGTTGAAAGCCGTCAAACGCCCTTTAAAGGGAGTTAGATAAATCGATTTTGAGCCCATTTTCGCTCAGAGCAGGCCGAAAAATATGGCACTTCTTTTGCAACAGTACTCATATTTGGCATTTTTTGACCACGGGGGCCAAAACCATGCCCCAAAACACAAAAGGAGGGGCCTCGTAAGGCCCCTCCTTAGGAAAGGGAATCGATTTATTCCACAGCCGTAGATTAATCCTAGCCGCTACTCCATCATATCGAGGACGGAAGGGCGAAGCTCGTTCTCGGCGGCCTCGGGATCGGTCTCGCGCAGACGGTTGATGTAGCGGTTGTACCACATCACGGCAAGGCCCAAGAAGACAACCACGCCGCCAACGTTGTAGACCAGCGTCAGCCACAGCGGCTGATCGAGCGGAATGGTGCCGCAGATAAGCACGAAGCAGAAGACCACAAGCAGGAATGCGGCAACGACCAGGCCAAAGCTGCGCGAACCCATGCGGAAGCCACGGGGAGCGGCGTCAAAGTTCTTGCGCAGCATAAAGTAGGCAAGCAAAATCAGCAGCGGTGGGAGCAGAGCGGTGGCAGCAGTCATGTTGGTGACGATCATGAGCAGGTCGTCGAGGTTACCGGAGCCCAGGGCCGGAATGATCAGGATGGGGACGACGATGGCGAACTGCAGCCAGGCAGCGCGGGCAGGAATGCCGTGCTCGTTGAGCTCGACGATTTTGCTACCAAAGACGCCCTTGGGGATCTCGGTGAAGAAGACCTTGATGGGAGCAGAGGTCCACATCATGAGGGAGCCCAGCGTGGCGGCGAGAAGGATCAAGCCGATGGCGCGCGTAGACACTTCCATGGGAATGCCAAAGTGGGCAAAGACAGCGCCGAATACGTCGAAGATACCGGTGGAGATGGCAACGCCGCCCTCGGGGATGAACAGGTTAACCAGCAGCGAAGCGCCTGCATACAGAAGGCCGATGGTCAGGCCGGCGATAACGACGGTGCGCACGAAGGCCTTGACGCCACCCTTAAGGTCGTTAAGGAACACGCCGACAGACTCAGCGCCGCCAACGCCCTGGATGATCCAGGCAAGCGTACCGAAGAAGCCCCACGCAGTTGCGAAGTTGCTCATGTCGGGAGCCATGTTAGCGGGAGTAGGAGCCGTAGCGAACTCAACGCCGCCAAAGGCAGCAGCCAGGGACAGCAGGATGAACACGGCGGTCAGGCCGAGAGCCGCGGTCGAACCGAAGGAGGAAATGGAGCCGATCCACTTAGCGCCCTTGGTCGAAACCCACGTGGCGATAGCAAAGACGACGATCTCGATAATGGTGATCCATAGCTGCGAAAGCTCGGCGTTGGCACCAAAGAACACGTAGCTCGCGTAGATGATGACGTTGGGCAGGACGGACGCAAAGAAGAACAGGTTAACGAACCAGTAGCTAAATGCCGTCAGGAACGCCCAGCGACCACCCATCGAGGTCTTAACCCATGCGTACACGCCAGACTCGGAGTCCTTGTTGAGGCCGACGAACTCGGCGGTAACCAGGGTATAGGGGACAAAGTACAAAAGCGTGGCGAAGAAGAACGACGGCGCAGCTGCCAAGCCGATGGCCGCGTTGTTGTTGATGATGTTCTTGATACCGAACACGGCGGCGACCGTCATGCCCAGCAGAGCGAACGAACCAATCGTTCCTCGTTTTTCAGAGCTCATAAGCCCTCCCAATCATCTGTTAAATGTCATCTAAAACCGTCCGAGCTGCAAGTGCAAACACGGACGGCGCACCTGCTAAGGGGAATGGGGAAAAGGGAGTCAACAAAGCCATCCCCCTTAACGGCGCGAAGCAAACGTCCAGGCGGACGAATACTACTTGTTGGGGAAGGAATAACCTTCGACTGTCACGTGCAGTACCACGACGCGGGGATCCGCGGCATCGGCCACGACACGGTAGGCCTCGTCAATTTCGACGACGGCAACGCCGCCGGTGGGAATCGTCACGGTCTCCCCCGTACCCTCAAAGCGCTCGCGATCATCGATATCGCTGTAGGCGCGCGTACAGGTAAGATCGGCCTTGGAAGCCACCTCAACGGTCAGATTGCCGTCGAGCGGGGCGAGCACGGCATGGTAGCGACGGTGACCGACCAGATCGGCAGTAGCCGCCTCGTGGGCGTTCACCCACCAATACACCAGCGAGTCGCCGATAGAGTACGCCACATCGTGCTGCAGTTCAGAAACGCCGTCGAGTGCCTGACCGGTACGCATCCACTTCTTGACGGACTTCATCTGGGCGTCGAAATCGGCACGCGAGTTAAAGATATGCATGACTTATGCCTCCTTAATGGGTGCCAGCGCCTGAGCCAGATCGGCAGACGTCAGCGGTCGCAGGGACACCTCAAAGCTGAAGCTCTCAAAACGGGTGCGATAGGAATCGAGCACCTCGGAACCCCAAGAGTTCGAGCCAAGGCCGAGCAGCTGGTCGTTGATGTTGACCGTAACCGTGTCGCCCGGGACAAGATCGTAGACATGCTTGGCATTATCGATAGCCTCGCAGCTATAGGGCCATGCGGAGAACGAGAACGGATTGGAAGCGGCGTCGCTCGGACGCGTCACGACCAGACCGTCACCGTGGCTGGAGCGCAGGGCGACCCAGCGGGTACCCTCGCGGTTGGCGCAGTCCTGGGGCATAACGTAGGGCGTGAACATGTCGTCGACCGTAGTGCGGTAATGACCGACCGGGTTGGCGCGCAGCGAGTCCGGATAGTTCTCGCCCGGGCCGTGGCCATACCACTCGACGGCACGATCACAACCGGGGACCTCGAAGGAGATGCCGATGCGCGGGATAATGTCCGAATAGTCGCCGTAGGGCTCGCCGGAAACCTTGAGGTCGACGCGGCCACTCGGAAGCACGGTATAGACGAGCTCGACGCGCATGCCGAACGCGCGGACGGGAGGAGCGATACGCTGGCTCACGGTAACGACGACCGCATTGCCGTCCTGCTTCCAAGAAACATTGCGGGTAGACGTCTGCATCACATCGATGAAGTTATCCTTCCACAGGGAGTCGTACTCCTGAGCGTGGTTATCGACGAGCGGATGCCAAAAACCAACCTGGGGACCGGAGGTCATGACGTCGCGACCGGATGCCTTCCACTCGCTCACGGTACCGTTGACCTTGCTGAAGGTCAGCTCGCCGTTGAGGGAGCGAATGCGAATCTCCTGCTCGGTCTCCTCGACCGTAAGCTCAGGACGAGTGGGGGCGGCAATTGCCGGCGCCGGATGGTTTGCGATGGCAAACTGGCTTGCACCCAGTTGGAACATCGACTCGCACCAGGCGTGAGCCGCCATGGTGTAGGCGTGCACGGTCAGCAGGGTCTCGCCCACTGCGGCCTCGCGAATCACCAGCGGAAGCTGGACGGACTCGCCGGGGGCAACCGCACCGGGCATGAGCGTCTTGCGGCAGACCACGTCGCCGTCCACCAGGGTCTCCGCCGACAGGCAGACATCCTCGAGGGTGGTAAACCAACGCTTGTTGGTGACGGTCAGCTCGCCCGCCTCGGCATCGTAGGCCATGCGAACCGGGCAGATGACCTGGCCGTACTCGGTAAGGCCCGGGCTCGGCTGCTGCCAGGGGAACACCATGCCGTCGATGCAGAAGTTGCTGTTGTTGGGGTAATCGCCGTTGTCGCCGCCATACATGTCGTAGGCAACGCCGTCCTCGGTCACAGCAGCCAAACCGTGGTCGCACCATTCCCAAATAAACTGGCCTTGGATGCAATCCCAGCGATCGAAGACCTCCTGGTACTCGGACAGGCCTCCGGGACCATTACCCATGGAGTGGCCGTACTCGCAGTTGATGCGCGGCTTGGGGAACGGATGCTCGCCAAAGTCGTTCATCTGCGACACGCGGGAGTACATGGTGGAAATGACGTCGACGGTATCGGCGTTGCGATCCTCCTCGTAGTGGACCGGACGACCGTCGAGCTCGTGAGCTTTGGCGTACATCGCGCGGATGTTGCAGCCATAGCCGCTCTCGTTGCCCATCGACCACATGATGATGCACGCGTGGTTGCGTTCCTGCATCACCAGGCGCTCAACACGGTCAACGTAAGCCGGCTCCCAGGCAGGGTCGTCGGTGACCAGGGCGATATTGCCGATATTCTCGAAGCCGTGGCTCTCCATATCGGTCTCGGCGACCAGCATGATGCCGTACTCGTCGCACAGCTCGTAGAAGCGCGGATCGTTGGCGTAGTGGGACGTGCGCACCGCGTTGATGTTGTGCTGCTTCATGAGCTCCAGGTCGCGGCGCATGCGCTCGAGACCCACGGCGCGGCCCTTGTGATCGTCGTGGTCGTGGCGGTTGACGCCATGCATCTTAAAGTAGGTGCCGTTGAGGTAGATATGATTGCCCTCGACCGTCACCTCGGCAAGGCCTTGGCGATGCGGAACGTACTCGCTGACCTCGTCGCCGTCGTAGACCTCAAGCGTAAGGTCATAGAGGAAGGGGTCCTCGGGGTTCCAGAAGTGGGCATCGGCAACGCTGCACTCGGCATGGCCGTCGACGCACTCGCCCGTAGCGACCACATTCTGGCCATCGCTGAGCGTATACACGACGCGACTTGCGCCCTCGGCAACCGTATCGAGCGTGATCAGAGCGGCATCGCCCTCGCGGTGCGTGCGGAACCTAAAGTCGACCAGATGCGCGGCGGGACGCTGCATGAGGTACACATCGCGGAAGATGCCCGATGCCCACCACATGTCCTGGTCCTCGATGTAGCTACCATCGCTGTACTGCAGAACCTTGACCGCAAACAGGTTGTCGCCCTCGACGAGCGCGTCGGTCACGTCAAACTCGGCGGACAGGCGCGAACCCTTGGTCATGCCGATAAACTTGCCGTTGACATACAGCTCGCCGTAGCTCTCGATACCGTCGAAGCGAATAATCTCGCGAGCGCCGGCAGGCACGGCGGGAAGTTTGACGATGCGCTGGTAGACGCCCGTAGGGTCGTCGGAGGGAACGAACGGCTGATCCACCGGGAACGGAAAACCCTCGTCGGTGTAGGCAAGGTTGCCATAGCCGTCTACCTGCCACAGGTGCGGAACCTCCACGTGATCCCACTCGGGCTCGTACGTGCAAAGTGCTTCGTTGGAGACGGCCGCGGGGCCCTCAAAAAGGCGGAACTGCCACGAGCCGGACAGCTGGACAAATCCGCGCGACAGCTCGCGGCTGTACGTAGCGGCGAGATCGGCGGTCTCATAACCCATAAAGTACGCATGGGGTGCCAGGCGGTTCCTGTGGGTGAGCGCTTGGTTTTCCCAATCGTTAATGGCGTCCATGGTGATGCTCCTTCGTCATCGTAGTGCTTCTTTGTGCAACCGGTTGTCCTTATCTTACGGGCGGTACAAAAATCTGTGCAACCGGTTGTCCGCCGAACGGTCGATTTTGTCGGATTAACGGTGCAACCGGTTGTACAACCACGCTACTTATGTCACCCTAAGCTTAGGTGCACAGCACGGGGCATCGTTCTTGAACTCACAGGCAACTGTCGCGCCTGCCTATGTCTCGCCCATACATGCCGTGCTCAGTCGCAGTTTGATTGCAAAACGACACCGGCCACCGGATACCATGGACGCCGTTCACGCGCGCTATAGTAATCTGTATCCGCATTAGCCTTTATCGATAGCCCACCGACCCAATTGCACAGGAGACGCCATGACCCAACCAGCACGCACCGCACCCACGCTTGCCGAGGTTGCTGAAGCTGCCGGTGTTTCGCGCTCCACGGCATCGCGTGCCCTCAACGACTCCCCCCGCATTAGCGAGGAAACTAAAAAGCGCGTCCGCGCAGCGGCGAAAAAGGTTAACTTCGTTCCCAACGCACGCGGCCGGGCGCTCGCCGTCGGACGCACGGAAATTATCGCCGTACTGGTTACCGAGCCTTTGAGCGAGCTGTTTAGCGATCCCACCTACAGTGAGTTTTTAAGCGGCATTACCGAGGAACTTTCGGAGTCGTCTTACTTGCCCGTGATCTTGCAGGCATCTTCCTCGCATGAGCGCAACCGCGCACGCGAGCATTTTGAGCGCCGCTCGTTTGACGCCGTCATCGACGTCTCGCCCTACAAGGGCAGTGAGCTGCTCGAGGTGCTGCGCGAGCTGGGCGTACCCACTGTGTTATGCGGCCAGCTCGAGGGCCATCCCTATCGCGACGTGTTCTCGACGGTCTACTCCGACGACGAAGAGGGCGGACGCTTTGCGGCGCTCGCTATGAAGGAACGCGGGCGCAAAGATATCGTCGCCGTGTTGGGACCGCAGGATAACCCCGCCGTCATCGACCGCCTTCGCGGCTACCGTGCAATTTTGGGCGAAAGCCTTCCGGATGAAAATGTCATCTATACCGGATGGAGCAGCGGAGACGGCTACCAAGCCACGCGGCGGTTGCTCGCGCGCGAAATACATGCCGACGGCGTGCTATGCGGATCGGACCGTATCGCAACCGGCGTTATCGCCGCATTCAACGAAGCAGGAATTAGCGTACCCAAAGACATTTCGGTCGTGGGCTTCGATGACCACGAGGTCGCAGCTCGCAGCGTCCCCGCGTTGACGACCATTCGTCAGCCGCTTCGCGAGGAAGGCCGCATGGCCGCAGGCATTGCGCTCGATATGATCAATGGCGCCGTACCCACCACCACCGTCATGCACATGCAGCTCGTTCAGAGAGACTCACTGTAGGAAACTGGGCCGGGCTTTCCGCTAGGCTGCTTTAGCGGAAAGCCCGGCCCATTCCGAACGCCGATTCTGGGATGTACTTTCCGCCAGAAGCTCAACCGGAAAGTGCGACCCGTTATTTGGCTGGATTCTGGGTCGCAGTTTCCGCGACGTCCGGTCACCCTATGCCCTCGCAACCTCGGCATATAAAAAACGAGGGAAAGCACACGTCCTTCCCTCGTTGCAAGCAATATGTAGCCGCTTGCCTACATCAGGCGCAGGCTGACGTCCTTGAGCTGGGCGCCGCTAACGGCACTCGGGGCGCCCGACATGAGGTCGGAGCCGCTGGCCGTCTTGGGGAACGCCATGACGTCGCGGATGGAATCGGAGCCGGTGAGCAGCATGCACACGCGGTCCAGGCCCAGAGCGAAACCGCCCATCGGGGGTGCACCAAACTTGAGGGCCTCCATGAGGAAGCCAAACTGAGACTCGGCGCGCTCCTCGGTAAAGCCCAGAAGCTTAAGCATGGACATCTGCATCTCGGCGTTGTGGATACGCATGCCGCCGCCGCCGGCCTCAAAGCCGTCCATGACAAAGTCGTAGGTGCACGAACCGGCTGCCAACGGGTCGGCCTCGATCTTGGCGATGTCGGTCTCGGTCGGCAGGGTAAAGGGTTGGTGCTCGGCAGCATAGGCCTTGCGGTCCTCGTCCCAATGGAACAGCGGGAAGTTGACGACCCACAGGAAGTCGTGACCCTCGCGCTTGATCTCGAGCGCATTGGCCATGTGCGAACGCATGCCGCCCAGGATCTCGTCGGAGAGCAGGCGCGGGCCGGCGGCGAACATCACAAGGTCGCCGGGCTCGACGTCCATGCGCTCGCGCAGAGCCGCCATCTCCTCGTCCGAGAAGAACTTGACGATGGGGCTGTTGATGGAGCCGTCCTCGCGGAAGGCGATCCAGGCCAGGCCCTTGGCGCCAAACGTGGAGGCCACGCCGGCGAGCTTATCGATCTTGGCACGTGCCCAGGCACCGGCGCCCTTGGCGTTGATGGCCTTGACGACAGAGCCCTCCTCATTTGCGGCGGTCGCGAAGACCTTGAACTTGGAGTTGGCAAAGATGTCGGTCAGGTCGACCAGGTGCATGCCATAGCGGGTATCGGGCTTGTCGGAGCCATAGGTGTCCATGGCATCCCAGTAGTTCATGCGACGCAGCGGCGTGGGCATCTCGACACCCATGCGGCCGAAGGCATCGGCAAGAACCTCTTCGAGTGCGCTCATGACATCGTTCTGGTCCACGAAAGACATCTCGATATCGACCTGGGTGAACTCCGGCTGACGGTCGGCACGCAGGTCCTCGTCGCGGAAGCACTTGGCAACCTGGTAGTAGCGCTCGACGCCACCGACCATGAGCAGCTGCTTCAGAAGCTGCGGGGACTGCGGTAGAGCGTAGAAGTTGCCCGGCTGGATGCGGCTGGGGACGATGAAGTCGCGGGCGCCCTCGGGCGTGGACTTGAACAGGGAGGGCGTCTCGACCTCCATGAACTCACGGTTGTGCAGCGCCTCGCGAATGGCAAAGGTAAAGTCGGAGCGCAGCTTGAGGTTTGCCATCATCTCGGGACGACGGAGGTCCAGATAGCGATAGCGCAGACGGGTGTCCTCGCTGGTCTCGATGCCGTCCTCGATCTGGAACGGCGGGGTGACGGAAGTGTTGAGCACCTCGGCGTGGTCGGTCAGGACCTCGATCTCGCCGGTCGCGAGCTTGGCGTTGGTGGTCTCCTCGCCACGGGAGCGCACGACGCCGTGGATCTTGATAGGCCACTCGGGACGCATGGTCTCGGCAATCTTAAAGGCGTCGCCGTCGGAGTGCTCGGGGTCGAAGGTGAGCTGCGTGATGCCCTCGCGGTCGCGAAGGTCGCAGAAAATAAGGCCGCCGTGGTCGCGGCGACGGCTCACCCAACCGGTGAGGGTGACCTCTTCGCCCACGTTCTCGAAGCGAAGCTCGCCGCAGGTACGGGTGTGCATGGAATGCTCATCGATGGGACGGGTCTGGCTCATACCAGTGATCCTCCTTTATGGATCTGTGCCGCCCCGTGTCGTTCCGGGCGGCGTCGTACAGATTTGCCCAGCCTGCGTAAACCGCGCAGCCAGACATGGCGTTCTATCTTATCGCACCTGTGTCGATGCGCCACGGAAAAGTAGCTCCTGCCCAAAGACTTGACGGAGACGAAACAATTGATGCGCCGTGGCCGTCGCCCAGGCGCACGGCGTGCGACAATATGCCCCAATAAAACAGCACTTGGAAAGGCCCGTCATGACTGCACGCCTCATCGTTATGGATATCGACTCCACGCTCATCAACCAGGAGGTCATCGACCTGTTGGGCGAGGAGGCCGGCGTAGGCGAGCAAGTGGCGAAGATTACTGAGCGCGCCATGCGCGGCGAGCTCGACTTTAAGCAGGCGCTCGAGGAGCGCGTGGGGCTGCTTGCCGGCTTGGACGAGAGTGTGTTCGAGCGCACCTTTAAGCGCGTGACGTTTACCCCCGGCGCGCTGGAGCTTGTGCGCTCGGCGCACAGCAAGGGCTGGAAGGTCGGCGTGGTAAGCGGCGGCTTTCACGAGGTCGCCGATAAGATCGTGGCCGCTGCGGGCATCGATTTTTGCCTGGCCAATCGTCTGGAGGTCGTAGACGGCAAGCTCACCGGTAAGTTGGCGGCCGACATTGTGACCAAGGAGTCCAAACTTATCCAGCTGCTGGATTGGGCAGTTGAGTGCGGCGTCGATATGGCCCATACCGTCGCGATCGGCGACGGCGCCAACGACATCCCCATGATTCAGGCCGCGGGCACGGGCATCGCGTTTTGCGCCAAGCCCAAGACGCGCGAGGCCGCCCCGTTTGCCATCGACGAGCGCAACCTGATGCTCGCCATGGACATCATCCTGCGTGACTAGTCGATCCGTCTAACAATTGAATCAGTCTGTCCTATAGTTTCCGAACAATTTTGTCTTAGTGTTCGGAAACATACCCTTTGAGTGCTAGACTTTGCGCCGTCGAAGGGAACATAGATGGATAAGCAAGATCTTGAGCAATTGCTGAGCGATGTTGCCGGCGGAGCAGTCACCCCGGCAGCCGCCCTCACGCGCATCCAAACGGCGCCAACCGCCGATCTGGGTTTTGCACAGCTCGATCTTTCGCGCGGAGTGCGCCAGGGAGCCGGCGAGGTTGTCTACGGTGCCGGTAAAACCGCCGAGCAAATTGCCGCCATTATCGAAGCGCTGCGCGATGCCGGCCAGGAGCGCATCCTGGTCACGCGCCTGGATGCCGAAAAAGCAGCCCGTACCTCGGAGCTCCTCGACAACGGCATCGACCTGGGATATGTCCCGGACGCACAGCTCGCCCTCGTGGGCGGCAAGCCCTCCCCTACCGGCAACGGACGCATCGTCGTCGCCTGCGCCGGCACGAGCGACTTACCCGTCGCCGAAGAAGCCGCGTTGACGGCCGAGTTCTATGGCAACGAGGTCGACCGCCTCTACGACGTAGGTGTCGCCGGCCTGCACCGCCTGCTCGCGCATGCCGAGGAACTTGCCCAGGCGCAGGTGGTCATCGCCATCGCCGGCATGGAGGGCGCGCTGGCGAGCGTTATCGGCGGTCTGGTGAGCTGTCCGGTCATCGCCGTTCCCACCAGCGTTGGCTACGGCGCAAGTTTTGGTGGCGTAGCTGCACTGCTCGCCATGCTCAACTCCTGTGCCAGCGGCGTTTCGGTCGTCAATATCGACAACGGCTTTGGCGCCGCCTACCAGGCAAGTCTTATCAATCATCTGAGCGCCGGCACACCCCGCGCCCGCTAAGGAGCATTCCATGTCCAATCATCAGCACACGCTTATCATCGACGGCACCTCAGGCATCAGCGGCGATATGACCGTCGCGGCCCTGCTCGATCTGGGTGCCAGCGAGGAGCACCTGCGCGAACAGCTCGCCACACTGCCGGTCGACGGCTTTACGATCGCCGTCACGCGTGCAAACAAGCATGGCATCGACGCCTGCGATTTCGACGTCCAGCTTGCAGAGGGACTCGAGAACCACGACCACGATATGGCCTGGCTCTACGGCAACGAAACAGCTGTCGAGCACACGCACGAGCATCACCATCATGGCCATGGCGAGCACGAACACGAGCACACACACGACCATGACCATGAGGCCCACGGCCATGGCCACGAGGGCCATCATCACGCCCACCACCATCACCATCGTTCTTTGGCGGACGTCACCGCCATCATCGACGGCTCGCAGCTAAGCGATGGCGCCAAGCGTCGCGCGCTCGCCATTTTTACCGCACTCGCCGCCGCCGAGGCTAAAGCTCACGGCAAAACGCCCGAGACCGTCCTGTTTCACGAGGTAGGCGCCGTCGACTCCATCGTCGACGTCTGCTCTGTCGCTATCTGCCTCGATGACCTGGGTATTGAGGACATCGTGGTCGAGTCGCTTTCCGAGGGCCACGGCACCATCCGCTGCGCCCACGGCCTTATGCCCATCCCGGTGCCCGCCGTCATCAACCTATGCCAAGCAGGCAATATCGCTCTCACGCCCGCACCGGTCGCCGGCGAGCTCGTGACGCCCACGGGCGCCGCCATCGTCACTGCTCTGCGCACGTCCGACCAACTGCCCTCACGCTACCGCATCAAAGCCGTCGGCTACGGCGCCGGCAAACGCCCCTACGAGGGTTGCTCCGGTACGCTCCGCTGCCTGCTTGTTCACGCGGACGCATAGCCATGGACGCCCGCAAGACAAAAAGCCGCGCCGCCATCGTCGCGGCGTTCTCCGAACTCCTACGCGAAGAGGACTACGGCAAGATCACCGTCGGCGACATCATCGTGCGCGCTCACGTAGGCCGCGCGACATTCTACGGCCTCTTTAAGAGCAAAGACGACCTACTGTCCGAGCTCGTGAGCGACATCTGCACCCACGCCCTCGACGACGATGGCACGCCGCTCGACGACCCACTCGTGCAAGTCGAGCATATCCTCAACAACCTCTGGGATCGTCGTCAGGGCGTACGCGCCCTCGTAGCCGGCGCCGGCTCACGCGTCTTCGCCGACTGCTTACGCAAGACCATCATGTCGCGCGCAGCCGAAACCATCCCTACCGACCCAAACGGCCCCGCCGCCACCATGGACCGCAGCTTTCTACTGCACCACATAGCCTCAAGCTTCGTAGGAATGGTCCAATGGTGGGCCTGGCACAACTTTCAAGCAGATAAGGCCGAAGTAGCCAAAGACTACCTCTCAGCCACAAAGCCCCTCTTCAACTAAGTAAGAAGCTCATCCCAAAGCATCGTCCCAACCCAAGCCGCCACGCATCCCAAAGTGTCGACAGCAGCCCAACGCCCCTACCAGCAACAAGCCCCTCCCATCCAAATTCAGATATATATGTTGGGTTGCTTGTACGAACGCAACAAAGACCCCGCAGCTGTCCGCATGGGGTAACTTCCCAGCGCACTCCGCAGGACGCAAAAAGGCTCGCCGCACAAAGTGCGCAGCGAGCCTTTTTGCATGTCCGAGGACGCGCTGGGAAGTTACCCCATGCGGACAGCGGACAACCTATGTAGCCTCAGACTAGAACATGCCCAAGAAACCATGCACAAACAGCGCGGCCAGAGCGGCACCGACAAACGGCGCGATGCCAGGAACGAGCAGGCCGTACTTCCAGTTGTTATCGGCCTTGTTCTTGATCGGCAGCACCTGATAGGCCATGCGAGGACCAAGGTCACGAGCCTGGTTCATGGCGAAGCCGGTGATGCCGCCCATGCCCATGCCGACGGCCCAAACGATCAGACCGACGCAGATAGCGAGCATCAGAACGTTCTCGCCGGCGCGGCTAGCAGCAGCAAGGATGGCGCTGATGAACACGAAGGTGCAGATGGCCTCGCAGAAGAAGTTACGGGCATAGTTCGTGCCCTCGGTGGTGGGGTTGGTCGAGAAGATGTTGCGCTGAGCAATGGGGTCGACGACGCCCTCGGAAGCCTTGAACTCATCGGCATACATAAGCCAAGCGATTACGGCGCCCACAAAGCCGCCGAGCATATCGGCAATCATGAAGGGGATGCAGCTGCTCCACGGCACCAAGCCGACGATGCACTGGGCAAGCACCATGGCGGGGTTCATGCACACGGCGCCGCCAAAGATAAACAAGGCGACCGAGATGCCAAAAGACCAGGTGGTGATGGCAAACATGTGGCCGGAGCCCTGATACTTGGTGCCCTTAAGCACGGTATCGCAGTGCACGCCCACGCCAAAGATGATCATGAGGGCCGTTGCGCCGAATTCGCAGAGGAGTTTGGTAAGCATAAAACCTTATCTTTCTTGTCGGTTATAAACGATTCGTTTAGGCCGCGTACTAGTGCTGAGCGACGACAACGCCCAGGCCATCGGGAATGACGGCCACCTTGGCATCGGCACCCTTCATCTCAAAGGCGAGCTTGAGCGCCTCATCGAGAGTGTTGACCGGCGTCATGTGCATATCCTTGATCATCTGGTGATCGCACAGGTCGGTAACCATGATCACGGGGTGATGCGCCAGGATGCGGGCAAAGATCTGGCTCGTCCACTGGTCGGGCAGGGTCTCGTCCTTAGGACGGTCGATGCAGGCGCGCTCAAACTCCGCAGGATCGTTGTCGGCGATGTTGTGATAGAAGCCCTCGCCACCGTGACCGTCGGCACAACCGGCGACATCGATAATCACGCCGCCCTCGGGAAGCGTGGCCTCGGCAGAGCACATGCCCTTCACGGCCTGGTAGATGTTCTGGTCGAGCGGGTAGCCGCCGTTGGTGGTGATGGCAATCTCGCACTCGACGGGCTCAACGCCGGCAAGGCTCTTCACGAACTCGCAGCCAGCCTCGTGCGCCTTGTGGATATCGCCGGCAAAGGAGCCGATGACCTCGTGCTTGCCGTTGAGCACCACGTTGAGCACAAAGGCAAGGTGAGCCATCTCGGCAGCGGCAAACATGTCCTCGCTCACGTGGTTGTGGCACAGGTTGCCGGCACGCGAGTGGGAATCATTCACAAACTGACCGTTATGGTTGTACATGATGGTCTTGTAGCTGGCGATACCAGGCAGGACGGACTTGCGGCTACCAGAGAAACCAGCAAAGAAGTGCGGCTCAATAAAGCCCTCGGCAAGCAGCAGATCGCAATCGGCGGCAATCTTGTTGATGATGCACTCGCCACCAGAAGGCAGGGTGCCGATCTTTTTCATCATGCTGTCATCAGTCGCGACGTGCATAACGATTTCCTCGTTGGCAACAATCTCCTCGCCGTACTTGTTGACGAGCTCCTCATGCGTCGACGGACGATGCATACCCGTAGCAACCAAAATACGCACACGAGCCTCGGGTGCAGCAGTATGGATATGATGCAGCAGAATAGGCATCGTCACACGCGATGGAACGGGGCGCGTATGGTCGGAGCTAATGATGACGATATCCTTCTTGCCAGCACAAAGCTCCTCGAGCGACGGCGAGCCATAAGGGTTGGCAAGCGACTCCTCTACCAGCTCTTCCTGCGATTTCGTGGTCTTAAACTCGTTTTGATGACCTTCCATCACACCCGCGAAGTTCTTATCCTCGAGCTCCAGATGCAACGTCTTGTGGTCAAACGGCAGTTCACATTCAAACAATGACGAGCGCCCTCTTCCTTTTCAACTGACACACTAGATAAACCGTTGGAAGGATACGCCGCTCACCGAAAAACACCACCGTCCACCGACTCATTAACACAACGTTCATATTTGACCCACAGCAAAACGGCCACGACCCCAAACGGGACCGCGGCCGCTACAGTCGTAAGGCCAGAAGCGCCAAATGCATCTCAATCCCGATCGATAAGACGCGAGGCGCGAAGCGCCAAACGCGCCGCCGGGACAGACCCCATCCAAAACGCGCGTAGCGCGCCATTATTCCCTTCAGCTTTAATCCCCGAAGACCGGACATCGTAGGGCCCGCCATCAGTTTACTTTTAGGCACACTCCGCAGGACGCAAGAAGCCC
>NZ_QSSH01000001.1:26685-31387 GCF_003438495.1 Collinsella sp. TF05-9AC | reverse complement strand
CAAGAAGCCCTCGCCGCACGAAGTGCGCAGCGAGGGCTTCTTGCATGTCCGAGGACGTGCCTAAAAGTAAACTGATGGCGGGCCCGGACGACTACAGGACTATCGATTACCCCGTGTTCTGCAATCCTGCCGAGACGCCGGTCACAGTCGAAAGAATCAGGCTCATGTATTCGGCCTTCTTCTCCTCGGCCATCTCGTCCTGATTCATACGCACCTCGCGAAGGGCGCGGACCTGGGCGATGGACAGGGCGTCGACGTAGGGGTTACGCACACGGACGGCGCAGCCGAGCACGCGACGGCGCTGCAGCGGCCACTCGTCACCGACGATGGCAAGGACCCACTTACGCGTGAGCTGCATCTCGGTAAAGACCTTCTCGGACAGATCCTGGCGGTCGCCCAGGTGCAGATACATCTTGGCGATGCGCTGGTCGGTCTTGGCGATCGACATCTCGATGTTGTCGATAAAGGTGCGGAAGAACGGCCACTCCTGGTAGGCAGCCTTGAGCTGGTCAAGATCGCCAAGCTGCTCGCAGGCGGTGCCCAGACCGTACCAAGCGGCCAGGTTAATGCGCGCCTGGCTCCAGCTGAAGATCCACGGGATGGTACGCAGGTCATCGAGCGACTTGGCGCCCAGACCGCGCTTGGCGGGACGCGAGCCGATCGGCAGCAGACCGACCTCGGTCAGCGGCGTCACGGTCGAGAACCACGGTGTAAAGTCCTCGGTGTTCAGCAGGTCCAGATAGCGTTCGTGGCTTGCAGTGTTGAGCTTCTCGGCCATATCCCAGAACTTCTGCGTGGTCTCGGTGTTGGTCTTCTCGACACTCGGGGCCGACTGCAAAAGCGTTGCGGCGGCAACGGACTCAACATGGCGCTGAGCCAGCGTGCGGTTGCCGTAACGGGCAAAGATGACTTCGCCCTGCTCGGTGAGCTTAAAGAAGCAGTTGACCGAACCCTTGGGCTGCGCCAGCACGGCCTTGTTGGCCGGGCCGCCGCCACGGCCCACGGCACCGCCGCGACCGTGCATGAGCACCAGGTCGATATCGTTCTTCTCTGCCCACTTGGCGATGCGCTCCTGCGCGGAGTGCAGCGCGAGCATGGCCGTGGTAGGACCGGCATCCTTGGAAGAGTCGGAATAGCCCAGCATGACCTCCATGCGGCGGTTGGTCTGGGCAAGGCGCTTTTGCACCACGGGCAGCGTAAGCATCTGATCGAGCACGTCGACGCAGCCCTCGAGGTCCTCGAGCTGCTCGAACAACGGGATCACGTCGAGCTCGGGGACATCCTCCTCGTGTGCAAAGGACAGGTGCGCCAGCTCAAAGACGTCGGCCACATGCTGAGCGCTCTTGGTAAACGAGATGATGTAGCGGTGCGCCATCTTCTTGCCGTAGCGCTTTTGGATGGAGCCGATAGCGCGGAAGGTATCGATGACCTCGCGCGTCATGGGCTGCAGGTCGCCATGGATACCGTTCTCGTGGATATCCTTAAGGGCGCGGGCATGCACCACGGAGTGCTGACGGAACTCCATCTCGACCATATGGAAGCCGAAGGACTCGACCTGCCAGATGATGGTTTGGACCGGGCCGTAGGCAGCACGGACGGCACCGCAGGCGGCCAGCGAACGCTGGACGACGCGCAGGTCATCCAGGAACTCGTCGGCGCTGTGGTACATGGTGTCGGTGATACGACGGACGGTGGCGTTCAGGCGGTCGGCCATGACGAGCATGACGGCGCGATGCGGCTCGTGCTCGGAGATCAGCTCGGCGCGGGCCGTGTAACGAGGGCTCATCTCGACCTGATGGTTCCACAGGTTAATGAGCTCGGCCGACGGCTTGCTGTAGGTAGCCTCGAGCGTGAGGTTGCGGCCGATGTGGCGGCACTTGTCCTCGAGCTTGAGCACCATGTGCGTAAAGTACTTGGCGGCGACCTCACGGCTCACCTTGGCGGTGACGTTGGGGTTACCGTCGCGGTCGGAACCGATCCAGCTGCCGGGATGGAAGAACGCCGGGCACAGCGGCGGCACAGTACCGGCCTTGTCGCCCAGCACCCAATCGTCAAAACGACGATAGATAACGGGGATAACGTCGAACAGCGTGTTATCGAAGATGTCGATGATGGTATCGGCTTCCTCGACCGGCGTGGGCTTCTTGAGCGCGATGGGACTCGTACGCACCAGGGCGTCGATCTCCTGCAGCATATGGCGCTCGTTCTCCACCAGGTCGGAGCCGCCCAGACGCGGACGCTCCTCCAGCAGGTTGGAGATACGGCGGATCTTGCCCTCGACGGCCTTACGACGGGCCTCGGTGGGATGTGCGGTAAAGACAGGGTGGAACTCGAGCTTGTCGAGCAGCTCGTTGGCACCCTCGACACCCAGCTCATTCACCAGCTGGTGATAGGCAACGGTAAGCTCGTTGGCAGGATCGACCTCGGTATCGGTCGACGCACCGGCCTCGCGCTCGCGCAGCTGCGCCACACGGTAGTTCTCCTCCGACAGGTTTGCCAGATGGAAAAAGCTCGTAAAGGCGCGAACGATGACCTGCTGCTTATCGAGCGGCAGGCTGTCGATCAAATCGACGACCTCACGAAATGCCACGGCAGTGGGCTCGTCGGCGGTGGGCACGCCCTGCTCGTCGACGGCTTCGTCGGCAGCGCAGGTACCGGGGTTGCCGGCATTGACCACAATCTCGGCTGTCAAAATCTTGTCGAACAGGTCCGCGATCTCGGGATCATACTCGCTAAGCACACGGCGCTCCAGGCGCAAGAACAGCGCCAGATTGTCGCGCAGCTCCTCGGGGATCTCGATCTCGGCGAGACGCTCCCTGGACTCGGCATTCGAGCCGATTCGGTTAACGAGGCGGTTGACCACGGCAGCGACGCGCGCCGCGGCTTCGGGTACAGACTGGTTGCTTAGGTTCTCAGCCACGTTTCCTCCCATTCCTCCTTCTATGCACGTAACATGCGGTATTCATTATAGGCGCTTGAGAAATACTTTCGACACTGATTGCGCTTTACCACACAAAAGTATTTTCTGCATTGCAAAGGTTTTTGCCCTAAATGGTCGTATTTCTCGGTGGGCGGCATACGTAAACGGGGGCATTCCGCATAAAAGCGAAACACCCCCGTAACAATCGCTCTCCATGAGCAGGGCACGTTAGCAGGCCCGAAGCTCAAAAAGATGCGCTACAGGCGCTCGCGAACCGCCTCGACGACGTTGTCCAGATCGGCGAGCACCTCGTCATGGCTCTGCATGTCGCGCACTTTGACCTTGCCGGCGGCAAGCTCGTCGCCACCCAGGACCAAGATGAGCTTGGCGCCTACCTTATCGGCTTGCTTAAACTGGGCCTTGAGCGAACGGCCCTGATAGTCGGCCTCGGTCACGATACCTGCGGCGCGAAGCTCCTGCGTAATGGCAAAGACGTTCTGACGCAGCTCCTTGCCGGCGTTGGCGACATAGACGCACGGGGCCTCATCGGCACCCAAATCGCTGCCAAAGGCCTGCAGGGCCAGCAGGGCGCGCTCAAAACCGACAGCAAAGCCAACGCCCGCCGTGGGCTTGCCACCCTCGAGCTCGACCAGGCCATCGTAGCGGCCGCCGCCGCCGATGGAGCCGACGCCGGCGCCAGGGGCCTCGACCTCAAAGACAGTACGGGTGTAGTAGTCCAGGCCGCGCACCAAGGTGGGATCCTCGACATACTCGATACCGGCGGCATCCAGATAGCGCTTGACCTGCTCGTAGTGCTCGCGGCACTCATCGCACAGGTTGTCACCCATCAGCGGAGCCTCGGCCATGATCTCGCGGCAGTGGTCGTTCTTGCAGTCGAAGGCACGCAGCGGGTTGAGCTCGGCGCGCTCGCGGCACTCATCGCACATCTCGTCGGCGTGATCGAGGATGAACTGCTTAACCTGCTCGCGATAAGCCGGACGGCACTGGGCGTCACCCATCGAGTTGATGAGCAGACGAAGCTTGGAAAGATCGAAGCCCAGGCGCTTGTAGAACTCCATGAGCATGATGATGCACTCGGCGTCTGCCGCCGGATCGGGAGCGCCGAGCCACTCGATGCCCACCTGGTGGAACTGGCGCAGGCGGCCCTTCTGGGGACGCTCGCCGCGGAACATGGCCTCGGCGTAGTAAGCCTTAAACGGCGTGGAGCCCTGGGGCACCAGATTGTTCTCGACGACGGCGCGCACCACGCCGGCCGTGCCCTCGGGGCGAAGTGCCAGGCGCTGCTTGGGCTTGAGTTTGGTGTCGGTGCCCTCGGTAAAGACGCGCTCCAGGTTGGCACCGCTGAACACGCGGAACATTTCCTTGCGCACGACGTCGGTCGACTGGCCGATACCGTGGACAAACACGTCAACCTGCTCGATCGCGGGCGTCTCGATGGGTTTAAAACCAAACGGCTCGAACACGCCGGCCGCAATCTGCTGCATCTTTTGCCAGGCGCGCATCTCGGCGCCGATAAGGTCGCGGGTTCCCTCCGCCTTCTGTGCCTGCATGGGCAAACACCTTTCTTTTGTATCGCGTCATAGGTAGTGGACATTATACGGCACAAAGCAGCAACGCGGCGGCGCGCCTGACCGAACGAGGGTATGGGGACTCGTTCGGCCAGACGCGCCGCCGCTGTTTGTGATCCCTATTCCTCCGTCCCCTTCGGATCACGTGATCCCTTGGGGACGGAGGAATAGGGATCATTTCGTAGGCCCGTGG
>NZ_QSSH01000001.1:0-26660 GCF_003438495.1 Collinsella sp. TF05-9AC | reverse complement strand
CCTTGGAAACCGAATGATGGTACGAGCATCCATTCGGCTTCCAAGGCGGCCACGGACAGAACGGGACGAACAGAAAAGAGCGACGGACGCCTACTCCCCCGCCACGCTCGCGCGCAGCTTGGCGGCGATGGGCTCGGATACCAGCAGGAACACGAGCATGACCACGGAGCACGCCAAGCACACGATCCAAGTGCTCGCAAAGGAGCCCGAGACGGCAAAGAGCACGTAGACCTGCCAAAGCTCACCCACAAAGCTCATGCCCGCGAGCACCGCCGAGGTGGCGATAACGGTGAGCGAGCCCAATACGCGGCCACTCACCTTATCGGCAACATGGCCGATAACGAGCGAACCCACGACGCTCACCACGGTGGAGATAGCGTTGGAGATGTTGTACTGCGCAAGGGAAATGCCCAGGTCGCTGACGATCAGCGGCTGGAACAGGCTCATGCAGTTGACGAAAATCGTGTAGCACGTGGCCATGATCACAAAGCCGGAGGTCACCACGAGCCAGCCGGGGAAGAATTTACGCTGCTGGGACATACTGCTCCTTATTTAACAAACGAATAGCCGGCGCCGGGCGCCGGTAGTGCCCAAGATTGCCTTGAAAGACAAGGGCATAGGCCTTACGGCCATGCCCGCAGGCTTGAAAGGCAAGGTTGGGTGCTACCGGTGGTCGGCGATATAGCCCAAAGCGACGGCGGTATAAGCCGCGGCACCGAGCGGCAGCTCGGCATCGTTAAAACGTGCCTTGGGATGGTGCTGGGCAAAATGCTCGTCCGTGTCGGTTACGGCCGCGCCCACGGTAAAATATGCACTCGGAATCTCGCTCGAGATAAGCGCGAAGTCCTCACTCGCCATGGCATGGAAAAGCGGCAAGAAAGCCGACTTGGGCAGCACTGCGCCCACGTAGCCAAGCGACGCCTGAGTCATATCGCTGTCGAGTACAAGCGGCGGAACATCCGAAAGCGTCTCGATGGTCGCCGGCGTACGATATGTTGTGGCAACGCCGTTAACGACCTCCGCGATGCGGGTCTTGAGGTGCTCCATGAGCTCAACATCGAAGCCGCGCAGCGTTCCCTCGAGCACGCAGGTGTCGGGGATGACGTTGGCCGCCAAGCCGCCAGCAAACTTACCAACGGTAAGTGCGACTTCCTTGGCCGCCGGCACCTCGCGGGCGATAAGCTCCTGGAGCGCCAGGTGCACATGGACGCCGGCCGCGATGGGGTCGATGCAGATCTCGGGGCTCGAGCCATGGCCGCCCTTGCCCTGGAGCGTGATGCGGAAACCGTACACGCCCGAAAGCGCCGGACTGCCGTAGAGCACCAGGCCAAGCGGCGACTGGCTGTTGACATGCATGGCAAAGGCCGCCTGAGGACGCGGGTTCTGCAGCAGGCCATCGGCGATGGCAGCGCGTGCCCCTTCAAAGGTCTCCTCGCCCGGCTGGAACAGCAGTTTGACGGTGGCATTGGCGTCGACGAGCTCGGCCTCGCGGGCCTTGAGCAGGCGAGCCGCACCAAGTAGCGCCGTCGCGTGCATATCGTGACCGCAAGCGTGCATGCAGCCGTTGGTGGATGCAAAGGGCTCGCCGGATTCCTCGGCAACGGGCAGGGCATCCATGTCGCCACGCAGCATAATGACCGTTCCGGCCTGTTCGTCCGTGCAGACGCCATTGCCCTGGGCCGCGGCGGCACCGGCACCGACAAGGCCCGCAACACAGGAACCATCGACGAGCGTGGCAAACGGGATGTCCATCTCGGTCAGGCGCGCTTGGATATACGCAGAGGTCTGCGGGAGGTCGTTACCAAGTTCGGGCGTCCGATGCAGATCGTGACGCCATGCGGCAAGCTCATCGGCAAAAGTTTGAGCCTCTTTGACCAGACTGTCGCCAATGGCGGCTTGCGCCGCCGCGGTGGCCTTGGGCGCTGATTGCGGTTGAAGATCTGACAGTGCTGGTGCCATAGATGCCCTCCAGTAACGTTTTTGCAGCAAGCACTTTGATAGCGTAAAGTGCAAGGTACTACTTTAAGGGCGACGCATAAAAAATGCCGCCCCGGGAGGCGGCGCAACAAATTGTTTACAATTGCGGACGCGGCTTTCGACGCAAAAAATCGAAATGCGTCTCGCTCAAGATAATCGAAAGAAAGATGAGCGCGAAGCCGGCGAGCAGGCGCGAGGTGAGCGCCTCCCCCATCAGCAGCACCGAGAACAGCACACCCGAAGGCGACTCCATCGAAAGGAGCAGCGAGCCCGTTGAGGCCGGGACATGCGCCAGGCCGACGTTTTGGATGAGCAGAGCCACACATGTGCAGCCCACCGAGAGAAACGCCATCACACCGATAAAACTCGGCGTCCAAACGGACAGCGGCGCTTGGGTCTCGAATAGCAGCGACGAGATCAGGCTCAGCACGCCGTTGCCCACAAACATCCAAAACGTGATGACGTTGATGTCCATCTTGCGGCCATACTTGGCGGTCACCGCCATCTGGATGGCAAAGAAGACCGCACCGCCCAGTGTGATGACATCGCCGACATTGAACTCGACGCTATCGAGCGCCACCAGACCAATGCCCGCCAGGCACAGCAACGCGGCGCCCAAGTTGTAACGGGTAAGCTTTTCGCCGCTTAGAACGTAGCTCGCAAACGGAACCAAGATGCAGTACGTGCCCGTCAAAAATGCACTCTTGCCTGCCGTGGTCTGTGCCAGGCCGATCGTCTGCAAACCGTAGGCACCCCACATGAGCGCGCCCATGCCAAGTCCAACAATCAGGTTTCGAGCGTTGAAATGGGCAACAATGCGCTCGTGGAAGATGGCAAGCATGACCAACGACGCCGGAAGAAAACGAATGTAGAGCAGCTCGAACACCGGAATGGTATCGAGCGCATCCTTCATGGTGGTGAAGGAATAGCCCCAGATGACCGCCACCGAAAGCAGCAAGACCTTCCAGAACAGCGGCGAGCGCGCACCGGCACCGCGAGAGGCACCGCCGGCACCTAGGTCTTCGCGGGCTACAGGGCTATCGGGCATATTCTCGATTTCGTTGGCAGCGTATTGGGCCATGGAACATCCTCACACTCAATCTGGGCGTGGTGTCCGCACGCGTATGGCTGCGTGCCGCCTCATGGTCAAATAAAAACGGGGCGCACCGGACCCCCGGCACGCCCCGCTACTGTAGCAACAACCGGCGTTGCATCGCAATCCAGCCCACTAAAGCGTTTTGTTCCGCCGTTCTACCGAACGGCGGCCCGGCCGACGCTGCGCGAGCCGCATTCACGCCAATCTGACGTTCAATTTCAAGGGCGCGACCAGAAGGTCAGCGCCCTTTCATTTCACGTCACCTTGGCGCAAATGCGGCTCGCTCGCTGGCATTAGTGCTACATCAGCGTTAACGTTGCCGCACTAAATTAGCTTTGTCGACTCCAGCTTTTCGATGATCCAGTCGTTGGCTTTGATGACCGGACGGCGGAAGATGACGCCCAGGGCCAGCGACGGAATCAGATAGCTCGCCAAGATGCCCAGCTCAATCCAGTACTCCATATGGTAGGCACCGGCCATGGCGGCATGCATGGCGTTAATGCCATGGGTAAACGGCAGGAACGGATAGATCGCCTGGAACACAGGGCCGGTCATCTCGATGGGGAACGTACCGCCCGAACCGCCGACCTGCATGACCAGCAGCACAACGGCCAAAGCCTTGCCGATATCGCCAAACGACACCGTAAGCGTGTAGACGATATTGGAGAACACGAGACTCGCGACCCAGCCCGCCAGCACAAACTGCAGCGGGTCGTCGCACTGGATGCCAAAGAACAGGATGTCGCCCGCGCACACGAGCGTTGCCTGCAGCAGGGCCAGACCGCCAAAGAACAGGTAGCGACCCAGGTAGATCTCGTGCAAGCGCACGGGGATTAACTCATTGATGAGTTCGTCGTCAACCGACACCTTCATCATGGCCGCCAGCACGATCGAGCCGACCCAGAGCGACAGAATCGTGTAGAACGGCGCCATGGCCGAGCCGTAGTTGCGGATCGGATAGACCGGCTTGCGATCGAGCGCGACAGGACCGGAAAGCGACACGGCCAAACCCTCGGGATCATTGCCAATCATCGTCTTGATCGTGGCCAGATCGTCCGACATCAGGGCACCGTCGAGCTCGTCCTTAAAGGCACTGATCTTATCGGACGCTTCACCCAGCTGATCGGAAGCCTTGTTGACCAGCTTTGCAGCCTTGGAGAGGCCCTTTGCCAGCGAACCGGATGCATCGGTTAGACCGGCAACAGCGCTATCAAGATCGCTCGAGATGCCGTTCAGCGAATCCAAAACACCCGAAATGGTCTTCTTGAGCTCCTTAGCCTTAGCCGAGAATGTGGAGTCGTAATCGATCTTGGCACCCGAGACGCCCGCCTTGGCGTCGGCGATCGCCTGGTCGGTTTCGGCGCGGACATCGTTAACCTTTGCCATGCTGTCCGAGAGCGACGTCGCGATGCCCGTCAGCTCCTTGGCATTGTTGCGGTACTCCGTCGCGATTTTGCCCAGCTCTGCAGCCGCGTCCTCAAGCCCTTCCTTGAGCTTGTCGTTACTCACCTGGCCGGCAAGGCTGCGGAGCTTATCGGCCGCAGCGTCAATCTCATCGGCACGCGCGTTGAGCGACGCGGCACCGTCGTTGAGCTGTGCTACCGTCAGATCGACATGCTGGTTCGCGGCGCCAAAGGCCTTTGCGAGCTCGGTGGACACGTTGTCGAACGACCCGGCACTTCCATCAATCGCCGCATCGATGGCATCGCTGGCTGCCTTGAGCGCCTGCCCGGAATCAGCAATACCGCTCTCGGCATGCTCCATCAGCTGCTTCACCGACTGGTCGGTGGTCCCGGTTTGCTTGAGCAGGCCGCCCGCCGACGTCAGCGAATCGGAGGTCGAACTCAAAATGCCCGCAAGCGAAGTCGCGCTGGCCTTGATGTCCTGCAGGTCCTGAACCGAGTCGCCGAGCGTCGAGGACAGGTTGGCGATAAAGTTGCTCACTTGGTCGGTGCTCATGTAATCGAGCAGGTTGGACACCGTCTTAAGACCGATGGACGTGATGGTCTTGGTAAAGGTCTCGTTAACCTGGCTCTGAACGGCACTCGAGCCCTTTTCGGTCACGATCTGGGCGATGGCGTTGGCCTTCTGGTTCTCATAGAACTCAATATCGGCGTGTTTCACGTCGGTCGAGAAGAGCGTCATCATGTCGGAGCTAAAGCTCTTGGGGATTACGACGGCCGCATAGTAAGCGCCCGACTTAACACCGTCGATAGCCTTATCGCGATTGTTGAGCACAACCCAGTCAAAGTTCTCGTTACCACGCAGAGCGGCGGTAACGTTTTCGCCCACGTTGACCTCGACGGGAATCAGGTCGCTCTCGTAACCCTCGTCGGTATTGACCACGGCGATCTTAAGATTGCCGGTGTTGCCGTACGGATCCCAGCTGCCGGCGATGTTAAACCATGCGTAGAGGCACGGTACGATAACGAGGCCCATCACGACAACCAAGCCGATTACGGAGCGAGACACGTTTTGGACATCGCGCTTAAACAGATGCAGGATGTTCTTCATTTATGCCTCACCTCCTTTGGAGTGCTTGCCGAGCGGGGCGTTCTTTTCATTCATCACAAACGTGTCATCCCCGTTCTCGGGCACATGGACCGCATCGCGATGACCGCATTGGCTGACAGTCTGAGTCTTGGGTTCAGACCCCCGCTCGCTCGCATTCAAGCCGAACATGTGACGAGCGGCCGGAATGGCGGCCGTGTGCTCGCGCATCTCGCGGCGCAGGTCCTCATCCGAAAGCGCCGAGATGCGCATCTGGGTGTTGAGGCTTGCGCGGATGTACTCGATGTTGATGAGCCAGCCGCAGATGGCAATGACCGAGATAATCCAGATGACCAGCAGAATGATCTTGCCATTGTTGTCGATATCGAGAACCGTCGACAGGACAAAGAGCAGGACCTGAACGCCCACCACGGCGGCAAAACCGCCCTTGATGTAGTACGGGTAGCGATGTTCAAAGGCGACCGCATGATCGAGCAGTTCGCGACGGTACGAATCGGAATCGAGCATGACACGCATGGCCGTGCGCAGCGAGTAGCGCTGGCGCGGCAGGTCGTTGGACTCGCAAATCATCATACCGGTCGTGGAAAGCTGTTTATCAAAGAGCAGGTTAAGGTTGAGCAGCAGCGGACGCAGCTGCAGACCGATAAAGAGCGCCACGATCAAGAACACGCCCAGAATGCACAGGTTAAACAGGTAGTTGAACGAATACATGCCGCCGACCGTCTCGCGCAGCAGATTGATGCCGTAGGTAAAGGGCAGCAGCGGGTGCAGCCACTGGAAGAAGCCGGGCATCATCTCGATGGGGTACATGCCCGACGAACCCGGGATCTGCACGATAACCAGAATGACGCCGATAGCCTTGCCGATATGCTTAAACGTGGTGGACAGCGCATAGATGATATTGACGTAGGTGAACGAAATGGCGATGCCGCCCAGCACGAACAGCAGCGGGCTGACGCACTGCACGCCAATCACCAGATCGCCTACCGTAACGATGATGGCCTGCAACGCGCCCAGGATCACCATGAGCAACCAGCGGCCAAAGTAGCCTTGGCGCGCCGTAAAGCTGCCAACACCTTCACGGTCGACCTCGAGCTTGTAAATGGCGATGAGCACATAGCCGCCCACCCAAAGCGCCAGATTGGTGTAGAAGGGAGCGATGCCCGAGCCAAAGCTCTTGACCGGATAGATTGACTTGGACGTCAACTCAACCGGAGACGCCATGAAATCTGCCACGTCATTGACATCGACGCCCATCAGATCGGCCAGCTCGCCCATGGACTCGGAGGTCTGCAGCGCCGCGATGTCATTGGCGGCGGTTGCAAGCTTGTCCTGGACCTTGGCAAGCGAGGAATCGGTCTGGGACAGCGTGGTCTTGGCCTGGCCGAGCGTAGCGCTAAGCTGCGCCAACGTGCCGCGCGCATTTGCAAGTGTAGGTGTCATACCCGAGACGATACCGGTCAGGTCGCCCGAAACGGCAGCAAAAGAGTCGAGCGCGCTCGAGGCCTTCGGCAGCGCGTTTTGGCCCAAGTCCGTCTGGGCTTGGCCAAGGTTGGTCGCACCGGTATGAATTGCGTTATTGATAGCGTCACTGGCACCCGAAACAGCCGCTGCGTCATTCGCCATGGCGCTCGACTGCGCGGACAGACCGTCCTTGATGCTCTGAAGCTTTTCATTCTGCTCTCGAAGCAAATCGATGGTCGATACAATGCGCGCGTCAATTTCCTCGGAACCTGTCGACGTGTCATTGGCGAGAATCTCCAAGTGCCCGATAACGGCCTTATTGTGGTCGATCGTCGCTTGAAGAGACTCGAGCGAGTTGTCGATACGGGTGGTCGTAGATGTGACCGCGCCCGTCAGCTTGCCGATGGCAGCGTTCGCAGAGGCCGACGTCTTGGTGAGCGCAAGGCTGCCTTCCGAGAGCGCCTTGGAGAGCGAGGTGATGGAGTTGCCCGCCGTGGTGCGAGCTTCGCTCAGCAGGTCGTTGCCCTGGGAGATCGCCTGCGTCAGCGACGGTGCCTGGCCTTGCAAGCCGGCAAGTGCCGCATCAGCCGAGGCGATAGCGCCACTCGTCTTATCGATGGCGGCATTCATATCGCCAATCGAATCGCGCACCTCGCCCAAGGTGTCGGACGCCTCGGACACCGAACTTGCCAGCGAGTCCTGAGTCTGGGTTGCCTTGTCCTTTAAATCGACTCCGGCATCCTTGGCAATACTGGCAACGGTCTCGCCCACCGTGGAGACAAATTCCGAGTTGATCTGCTTCTCGATGGTACTTGCACCGGTGTCGGTAACCTTGGGTGCAATGGCGCTCTTCTTCTCATTGACGTAGTACGTAAGCTTGGGCTGATGGTAGTTGCCGTCGAGCATCGAAACCAGGTTATCCGAGAAGTTCTTGGGGATTACGATGGCCGCATAGTACTCACCACTCTCGACGCCCTCCTTGGCATCGGCCGCCGAATCGACGAAGGTCCAGCCCAGCTGATCGTTCTCCTTGAGCTGATCGACGACCTGGTCGCCCGCGTTGAGATCGCCCACCAGGTCGTTTTGGGTGCCCCGATCGTTGTTGGCGATGGCAATCTTGATACCCTGGGTATTTCCGTACGGATCCCAGTTGGCCACGATGTTGTACCAGGCATACAGCGAGGGAATAACGCACACGCCAAGGGTAACCACCAAGGCGACGGGGTTCACAAGCAGTCGCTTAATGTCGCGCTTAAAGATCGCAAAGGACACCTTTGCATTGGATAGTTTGCTGCCGAGACTCACGCTTGGACCATCCATCCTGTCGTTAAATCGAATCGTACTATCGACAACCATTGTACGTAGGCGCTTTAGCGTCTCGGAGCACAATGGTATTGACTTTTGCGGGTAGCAATATACTACGAAGATGAGTTAGCGTACAGTTGTACAGTATCTTTAATTTCAGCAGGTCACAAAACCACAACCCCGACAAATAATTGATCCCTTGGTGACGGAGGAAAACGAGAGTAGAAAATCTCCCACTTCAAGCCCGCGCTCGAGCCAAAAGTGGGAGATTATCCACTCTCGTTCTAATCTAGTTACGGTGCCGTATCCCCGAACTACATCAAGTTGCAAACAGCTGCGGCGAAGGCTACGGGGTCCTCGGGGAGGATGCCCTCGACCAGCAAAGCCTGGTCATAGAGCAGACCGGAGTACTGCTTGATCTTGTCGGCGTCGCCTGCCTTCTGGGCAGCGACAAGCTTGTCAAAGACCGGGTGCTTGGCGTTAAGTTCGAGCACGCGCTGGCTCTTGGGCATGCCGTCGGGCGCGCCCTCGGGTCCCTTCTGGAGCACCTTCTCCATCTCGAGCGAAAGCGGGCCCTCGGTAGTGATGCAAGCGGGCGCATCGGTCAGGCGCGCGGAGACGGCAACTTTCTCGACCTTGTCACCGAGTGCCTCCTTCATAGCGCTAAAGAGGTCCTCGTTCTCCTTGGTGGCGTCCTCGGCCTCCTTTTTCTCGTCCTCGGTCGCCAGGTCAAGATCACCGGTTGCGACGTTCTTGAGCTCCAGGTGACGATCCTCAACCTCGGGCTCGGCACCATCGGCCACGGCCTTCTCGGCAGCCTCGCGGGCGGCATCGTCCTCGTAGATCTTGGGCATATCGGCGGCAACGTACTCACGCATAGCCTGGAACGTGAACTCATCCACATCCTGCGTCAGCAGCAGCACGTCATAGCCGCGGTCGAGCACGCCCTTTACCACGGGCATCTTGGCCAAGCGCTCACGCGAGTCGCCGGCGGCGTAGTAGATGGCCTTCTGATCCTCAGGCATGCCCTTGGCATACTCGGCCAGGGTAATCATCTTCTGTTCCTTGGCAGACCAGAACAGCAACAGGTCGGCGAGCTCATCGGCCTTCATGCCATAGCTCGAGTAGATGCCGTACTTAAGACCGCGGCCAAAGTTCTCAAAGAACTTCTCGTAGGCCTCGCGGTCGTTGTCACGCATATCCTCAAGGTCGGCGGTAATCTTCTTTTCCACACGCTTGGCGATGGCCTTGAGCTGACGGTTCTGCTGCAGCGTCTCGCGCGAGATGTTGAGCGACACGTCGGCGGAATCCACGACGCCGCGGACAAAGTTGTAGTAGTCGGGCAGCAGGTCGTCGCACTTCTCCATGATCAGGACGTTGGAGCTGTAGAGCGCCAGGCCCTTCTCGTAGTCCTTGCTGTACAGATCGAACGGCGCGCGTCCCGGCACAAACAGCAGGGCGTCATACTCGAGCGTGCCCTCGGCATGGAAGCTGATGGTGCGCGCAGGATCGTCAAAGTCGTGGAACGTGGACTTGTAGAACTCGTCGTAGTCCTTCTGCTCGACATCGGAGCTGCGCTTCTTCCAGATCGGTGTCATGGAATTGACGGTCTCGAGCTCCTGGTAGTCCTCGTACTCGGGCTTGTAATCGTCGCCGGCGTCCTCGGGCTTGGGTTTCTGGCGGCTCTTGGACACCATCATCTGAATCGGGTAGCGCACATAGTTGCTGTACTGCTGAATCAGGCTCTTGAGACCCCACTCGGTCAGGAAGCGATCGTAGGTCTCGGCCTCGCCGTCGGCATCGAGCTTCTCGTTCTCGCGCAGCGTCAGGATGACATCGGTACCGTGCTCGGCGCGCTCGCCGTCCTCGATGGTGTAGCCCTCAAGACCGTCGGATTCCCACACATGGGCGACATCCTCGCCGTAGGCGCGGCTGACGACCTTCACATGGCTGGCGACCATAAAAGCCGAGTAGAAGCCCACGCCAAACTGGCCGATGATGTCGACATCCGAACCCTGCTGCTCGGCGTTCTCGGTCTTAAACTCCTCGGAGCCGGAATGAGCGATAGTGCCTAGGTTGCGCTCGAGCTCCTCGGCGGTCATGCCAATGCCGTTATCCGAGATGGTAATGGTGCGGGCGTCTTTATCAAAGGAGACGCGAATGGCCAGGTTGCCCTGGTCGATCTTGACGCTCGGGTCCTGCAGACTCTTAAAGTTGAGCTTGTCGACGGCGTCGCTCGCGTTAGAGATAAGCTCGCGCAGGAAGATTTCCTTATTGGTGTAGATGGAGTTGATCATGAGGTCGAGCAGTTTTTTGCTCTCGGTCTTAAATTGACGCATGTGCAGTCCTTTCGCGCTATCCCCGTCCGCAAAAACGGCCCGGTTGCCCGAGCCGCATCGCAGACCTGCTATGTTCAGACTTAGATTTTATAACCCATTAGCGCGCATATATACATACGGAATCGAAAAACTGTATGTCTAAGCGCTCCGATGCGCCAATTGCCAAGGAGTGTCCCCAACCGCCGGCAGAAAAGGAACGTCCCTATCTGCCATCTACGCGCTTGGCCATCCAGACATGGGGTTGGCCCTCGTCTTCGTAATCTACCGGGGCAATTTGCGTGTAGCCCGCCTTTGCATAGAGCGGCAGCACGTATTCCTGCGCATGCAGCTTAATAAGCTTTGCGCCGGCATCGCGTGCACACAAAGCACTGGCATCGACGATCGCACTCGCCAGACCGCGACGGCGCATGCTCGGCAGCACAGCCACGCGCCCCATAATATAGGTCTCCCCCGCTGCGACGCCTTCGTCCAAATCGCACGACGGCGAAACCGGAGCCTCTGAATCTGCCGCGCGCTCAAGCTCTTCGGGAAACACGCGCGAGCAACCGGCAAGCTCGCCGTCTACATAGAGCGTCACATGAATGCAGCTCTGATCCTCGTCGATAGCGTCGAACTCATTCTCGTAGCCCTGCTCGTCTATAAAAACGACGCGGCGCACCAACGCCGCGTCATCAAAGCATCCCGTCTTAAGTTGGATATCCATGGCTGCCCTTTCATTCAATGCGAACGTTAGGGACAGATATTAGCGAAAATGAGCTCCGCGCACGCTAAACTTCGCGCGAGCCTTCGCCAGGCAGTCGTAATGACCCACGTTATGGGCATCGCTCGCGATGAAGCTGTACAGGTTCTGATCGAACAGGCGCTGTGCCGGCTTTTTCTCGCGACCAAATCGACCGCCGGCAATAAAGTCCGCCGAAGCCTGCAGCTTGCAGCCCATATCGACCAGGCGCTCCGCCACGCTTACATCCTTTTGAACCGCACGATAGCGCTCAGGATGAGCGATGATCACCTGGTAGCCACGGCACTGCAAATCGTAAATCGTGTTCTCGTACTCTCTAAACGCATACGCATCGGCATGCGTCGAAAGCTCGAGCAGAAACTCGTTGGTCCCATCGAAATGCAAGTGCTCCGCGGCATCGATACCAAGCTCAACGAGCTTTCGATGGTTGACCTCGAAGCCCATCTGGAGCGGAAAACCGTCAGCGTTATCACGCAGCAGCTCAAAGGCATCCCACATCTTGTCGTAATCAAAATAGGGATCACGGCAGTGAGGAGTGCAAACGATTCTGGTTACACCGGCCCGCTTGGCAGCCTCGAGCATCGCCAAGCTCTCATCGAGATCGGCGGCGCCGTCGTCTACACCCGGCAAGATATGGCAATGAATGTCACGCATAGGTCAGCCTTAATCAACTAAACGTTTGCTCGGTTGGTGAAGATGCCCTTTTTGGAAGTCCCCTGATCGTCGGAGCCCTTCTTCACCTTCTTACCGTCCTTGGTGTAGTAGGAGTAGTAGTACTCGCTGGTCTCGGTCTCGCAGTAGTTCATAACGGTACCAATGAGCTTGACCTTCTCGGACTTCTTAAGCTGACCGATGGCGTTGAGCGCCTCCTCGCGCTTGGTGAAATCCTCACGCACGACAAAAAGCGCACCGTCGGTCAGACTTGCGATCTCGGCAGCATCGATGAAGGTGCCGACCGGGGGAGCATCAAAGATGACGTACTGGAACTTGGCGGACAGTGCCTTTACCAGCTTGGCAAAGCGGTGAGAGACGATGATGTCGGCAGGATTGGGAATATGCGGCTCGGCATCGAGGAAGTAGAAGTTCTTCTGACCCGTCTCGACAATCGCCTGGTCAATAGAAACCTGCTCGGAAAGGACTGCATAGAGTCCGCCGCGGGAGCGGACGCCGAGCATATCGGCAAGGGACCTGCGACGCATATCAGCCTCGACCAGCAGGACGCTCTTGCCGCTGGTGGCGATAGCCTGGGCAAGGTTGATGGAAACCGTAGACTTGCCCTCGTTGGGAATCGAGGACGTAACGGTGATGGTGCGAATGGGGTCGTCCACGCTCGCAAAGCGGATGTTGGCCAGAAGGGTCTTGGCGGCATTCTGTACAACGAGCTTATCGGTGTTCTTTGCCTTAGCCATGCCTATTTACCACCTTTCATAGCCGGAATTCGGCCAACAACGGGAATGCCCAGGAGCTCTTCCGCCTCTTCGGCACCGCGGATGCGGGTATTGAGCATGTCTGCCAAAACGACATAGGCGACTGCGATAAAGATACCGGCGAGGAACGCGACGGCAATATACAGCGTGCGCTTGGGGCCGCTGGGGGCTTCGGGGGTCTTAGCCTCGTCGATAACGTTGATGCTCTGGGCAGCGCCGACGTTCTGAGCGACCGTACTCACCGAGCTAGCTATGGCCTTTGCGACCTCAGCCGTCTCCTTGGCATCGGTGCCGGTAACCGAAAGCGTAATGACACGCGTGGTGGTCTCGGAGGAAACAGACACCTTGTAGTCATCCAGATCGGTGAGGCCCAGTTCCTTGGCGGCGCCGCTCTTAACGCTATCGCTATCCAGCAGCGTGGCGATATCGTTGGAAAGCATCTGGCTCGCCGAGAGGTCGTTGTAGCTCATCTGGCCGCTATCGTCGGTCTTGGCGAGAATGTACATGCTCGTCGTCGCGGTATAGGTGTTGTCCATCGCGGCGAAGGACACGATGCCCATGGCGATCGCGCAGACCACCGGAAGGGTGATGACCAGCTTGAGGTGCTTCTTCAGCAGCTGGAACAGTTCGAGAAGGGTCATGCAGCTTGCCTTTCATTTCCCCAGTTCGGATTGACAAAACTGTCCGTATGTTATCGCATCTTTTTACCGAGACCAAACTCTATACATAAGAAACAGGCTCTCCTGTAAAAATGTCGGAAGCAATCGTAAAATTGCACAACAACGCCGCACCCGAAAGTCAAATGCGGCGTCTACATCAATACCTATGTTGTATCGCTATGCGAATGGCTCGTCCTGCTGTATGGGAAACGTCACCGTAATGGTGGTTCCCACGCCCAACTCGCTCGACAGATCGAGCGTGGCGTGATGATACAGGGCCGCATGCTTGACAATGGCAAGCCCCAGACCGGTTCCGCCGCGCGCCTTGGACCTACTCTTGTCCACGCGATAGAACCGCTCAAATACCTTGCCCTGTTCTTCAGGCGCGATACCGATTCCCGTGTCGGCGACCGCAAGGAACGGATGGCCTTCGTCGTTGGTGTCGCACTGCAGCGTAACCGTACCGCCGGGTCGATTGTAGCGGATGGCGTTGCTCGCCAGATTATAGATGAGCTCGTCAATCAAGCGCGACACGCCTTCGATGACCACAGGCTTGGTCTCATGACTTATCGTCACATTCGCCTGACGGGCGACCTGTTCAAGACGCTGCTCAACCGCGTAGATGGCACGCGAGAGCTCAATAGGCTCCGTGGAACCAATGGGCACCGCCTCGCCCTCAGTTGCACGCTCGGCCTCGTCCAAGTTAGACAGCGTAAGGATATCGTTGACAAGCGCTGCCAAGCGGCCCGCCTCACGATAGATGCGACCGCCAAAGTTGCGCAGGTCGCCCTCGCCCTCGACCATGCCGTTTGCGATGAGCTCGGCATAGCCCGAAATCGCCGTAAGCGGCGTCTTGAGCTCATGGGTGATATTCGCCGTGAACTCGCGGCGCATACGGTCGTTGTCCGCTAGCACCGCCATTTGGCGCTTGAGTTCCTGGCGCTGCGACTCGATACGCTCAAGCATGGGGACCATCTCGGCATAGGCGTGCTCATAGCTACGGCGTGGGTGGTCCAAATCCACCTCTTGCAACGGCGCGATGATGGCACGGGACTCGCGGCGCGCCATAAAAAACGAGAGTACCGCACCCGCTGCTGCGATAAGCAGCATCGGCGCCACCATCGACAGCAAAATCGCCGCAACGCCAGGCTGGGCCTGCGCCAAGCGGACAACCTGGCCGTTATCAAGGGCGACGGCGCGATACAGCATAATCTCGTCGAGCGTAGAGCTTGCGCGCTCCGCGGAACCCGAACCACTCTCAAAGGCCTCGATGACCTCGGGGCGATCGCCATGGTTGGGCAGTGTGGAAGGCGACGCCTCGTTGTCGTAGGCAACCGATCCATCCTTGTTAATCAGCGTGATGCGCAAGTCCTCGCGATCGAGACTACGCAAGAACGGGATGGGCTCCTGCTGTTCGTCGAGAGCGGCAGCAATGAGCTCGGTTTCCTGCGCCAGATTGGCACTCGTGGCATCCGCCAAGGTGTTTTGCACAAAGAACGCACCCAGCACCGTAAACGCCACGATAACCGCCATGGCGCAGACAAAGATCGTCACAAAAACGCGGTGCGACAGCGTATGTTTTCCCTGGGGGGCGAAGACCACGGGTTACTCCTCCGATGCGGTGGCCGCGGTGTCGTCACCTTCGGCACCATCACCGGCAGAAGGCTCGGCCAAGCGGTAGCCCACGCCGCGCACGGTCTCGATGGCGCTGGCATGCTCGCCCAGTTTTTGGCGAAGCGTCTGCACGTGCACGTCAACGGTGCGCGAACCGCCGTCGAAGTCCCAACCCCATACGCTCTGCAGCAACGACTCGCGGGTAAAAACCACGCCGGGCTTGCGCATGAGGTACTCGAGCAGGTCGAACTCGCGCAGGGTGAGCTTAAGCGGCTCGCCGGCAACGGTCACCTCGCGATGGCTGGGCGAGAGCACGATGTCGCCCACGCTGAGCACATCGCTCGCCTGCTTGACCATGCCGCCGCGACGCAGCAGTGCGCGGCAGCGGCTGGCGAGCTCCATGAGCGAGAAGGGTTTAGTCAGGTAATCGTCGGCACCGCCATCGAGCGCCATCACCTTGTCGAGCTCGGTGTCCTTGGCAGTAAGCATCATGATGGGCACCGTCGCCGTCAGGCGGTCGGCGCGCAGGCGACGCATAATCGCCAAACCATCGGTATCGGGCAGCATGATGTCGAGCAGGACGGCATCGGGTACCCGTCGCGCCACGGCGGCCTTAAACTCGCCGTCGCACGAAAAGCCCTCGGCCTCGATTCCCTGCTTGCGCAGCGCATAGACCGTCAAATCCCTGATGTTGTCATCGTCCTCGACGTAATAGATCATGTTGAACCCCTTTGCGGCCGGCATGACCGCATCTTAACCCTAAAGGTACCTTTACTAGATGGTATCAGCCAAAACGTATCGTCAAATAATCCGCCGTGCGCGGATCGGTCGGATTTTTAAAGAGCTGCGCGGTGGGCGCGTGCTCCACCAACTCACCCAGCAAGAAAAACGCGACCGAATCGGAAATACGCGCGGCCTGCTGCATGTTGTGCGTCACGACCACGAGCGTGCATGTCTCCTTGAGCTCGCAGGCCAGCTGCTCAACCACCAGCGTCGACACAGGGTCGAGTGCCGAGGTCGGCTCGTCCATCAGCAGAATGTCGGGCTGCACGGCAAGCGCGCGGGCGATGCACAGGCGCTGCTGCTGTCCACCCGAAAGACCCAGGCTCGACTCTTTGAGCTTGTCCTTGACCTCGTCCCACAGGGCAGCGCGACGCAGGGAGTCCTCGACCAGCTCATCGAGCACGACGCGGTCACGCACTCCCATGCCGCGCGGACCATACGCGACGTTGTCGTAGATGCTCATGGGAAACGGGTTGGGGCGCTGAAACACCATGCCCACGCGCTGGCGAAGGCGGCAGATGTCGTAATCGCCCAGGATATCTTGACCATCGAGCGCAATCTTGCCCTCGATGCGGCAATCCTTGATGCCGTCGTTCATGCGGTTAAAGCAGCGCAGCAACGTTGACTTTCCGCAGCCCGAAGGCCCGATGAACGAGGTGATCTGCTTGTCGCGGATCTTGATATTCACGTCCTTGAGCGCATGATGGTCGCCATAGAACAGGTCGAGGCCCTCGACGTCGATGCGCGTCGGCGAGGCGGCAAGATCCTCTGCCGTGGGGCGAGTCGCATCCCCAACCTCGCGCTCGTGCGCGGCCTCAGCCTGCGCCTCCATGAGCTCCTCAAGCTCTGTAGGCTCCATCGCCGCAGCAGCCGTCATACCGCATACCTCCATATCGATATCAATTCAGCAGTATCGATAGTAGGAATCGTGGCTCATACGCACGTGAGCACATTGTCAAGTGTTTGTAAGGGCACGCTGGCTATGCGGCGGGCAGCTCGATGGTGAATATCGTGTGTTCGGGCGTCGATTCACATGCAACGGTACCGCCGTGTGCCGTGATGATCTCCTTGGCAATAGCAAGGCCCAGACCGGCACCACCGCGATTGGTCGCACGCGCCGCATCCAGGCGATAGAACTTCTCAAAGATCACCTTGAGCTTAGCCGCAGGGATGGGATCGCCCTGATTAATAAAGCGCACGCGCACGCCGCCGTCGTCTTGGCGCCTGGCCTCAATCGTGATAGTCGAGCCCTCATAGCTATAGGCGACGGCGTTTTTCATGATGTTGTTGAACACGCGGGCCATCTTGTCGCCATCCACGAGCACCGTCAGGTCCTCGCGAATATCAACTTGGGCTTCCTTATGCTGCTCGTTGAGGATGGGATAGAACTCGTCAGCCACCTGAGCCAGCAGCAACCCCAGATCAACATAGCCGCGCGTGAGCACGATATCGTGGAAGTCAAAGCGCGTGATATCGAAGAACTCTTCGATGAGCGCATCGAGCCGGTGCGCTTTGTCGAGAGCCACGCCCGTAAAGTGCGCACGTTGCTCAACCGGCAGCTCGGGAGCCTCTTGCAGCAGCGAAAGATAGCCCACCACACTGGCAAGCGGGGTGCGTAGGTCATGTGCCAAGTACGTGACCAGATCGTCCTTGCGATGAGATTCGTCACGCAAGGCCTGTTGCACCTTGCGCTCACGGTCACGCACGCGGTTAAGGGCGCCCTCGACCTCCAAGAAGTCGCCGTCGATGTTGTCCCAGGTGTCGGGGTGATCGATCAGGCGATCTTGAATACGAGCAGCCAGCACACAATCGGCATGCTGCTCGCCCTGCTCGTAGCCCTGGTAGTACAGGGCGCGGCCGCACAAGAACAGCACGCACGCGGCAAGCGCCAGCACAAAGCCAAGCATGTTGAATACAAAGCCGGCATCGAACAACACCGGCCCTTCGATGCCGCCGAGCGCCATGGCGCCAATCGCCAACGTCATGGCCCACGCGGCGCCGCCAATCACCACGCAGCGGCACACGATCTCAAATCGATCGATCAGCAAAAAGCCAACAAGCAGCACCGCCAAGATTCCAGCGATGTTATCGATGCCAATCAGCAGCAGGCTCAGCAAAAAGAGCAGCACCGTTGCAAGCGCGCGGTTGTCGACGACTGACCTCACGTATTCAAAGAGTCGATCGGGCACCTCGAACGCTTGCCTATCGTCTTTTGTCATATCAAGATCCTCACAAGCGAAAAGCGTTATTCGATGATGTAGCCGACGCCCCAGACGTTTTTGATAAAGCGCGGCTTTTGTGCGTCGTCGCCGATCTTTTCGCGCAAGTGGCGAATGTGCACCATCACCGTATTGTTGGAGCCGGGCATAAAGTCCTCGTTCCATACCGCGCGGAACAGGTCCTCCACGGCCACCACGCTGCCGCGATGCTCGACCAGATACAGCAAGATTGAATACTCGGTGGGTGTGAGGCGTACCGGTGAACCGTCCACCGTTACGGAACGAGCATCGCGGTTGATCTCCAAGCCGTCGAGCTGAATGGTCGGCGACTCGGCCGCCTGCGCACGGCTACCGTAGCTGGTGTAGCGGCGAAGCTGAGCGTGCACACGCGCGATGAGCTCCAGCGGGCGGAACGGCTTAACCACGTAATCGTCCGCACCAAGCGAAAGGCCCTCGATCTTGTCTTGCTGGGCATCGCGCGCCGTCAGCATGATCACAGGATAGGTATGGCTGGAACGGATCGTACGCAGCAGCTCAAATCCATCGATATCGGGCAGCATGACATCCAGCAGCGCCAAATCGAACTCCTGCTCCAAGATTGCCTTGGCAGCATCGGCCCCGCTATAGGCAATCTGGACATCAAAGCCCTCTTTTGTAAGGTAGATACCAACCAAGTCGGCGATGGCCTTCTCGTCATCAACTACCAAAATGTGCTCGTTCATGCGTGCTCCTCTCGCGCTCCATTATGCCCGAGGCGACGCACGCCACACACAACAAGCGTGGGTGATTAAGTCGACCTTAAGCACCCTTGTGCCCGTTCGGGCGCGGATGTGGGCCACACACGCACGCGATGATCGCCGACGCCGGCAAACGATATACTCTAGTTCCAGAAGAGACCATCCCGTCGAAAGCGAAATCTGTGAAGTCCCTCACCTCTTTTGCAAAGCGCTCAGCCCAGCTTGCCGCCGGCTTTGTCTGCGCTATCGCTCTTGCCACTGGCGCGCCCACCGTCGCCGGCGCCCAAGTGCTCACGACCGACAATGTTTGCGGCAAAACCGCCGATGCGCGCGGCATCACGGCCGAAAACCTGCCCGATATCGATGCGACCAATGCCCTCGTCATGGGCAAAGACGGCACCGTCTACTATGGGCGCGGCGCCGATGAGCAGGTCAAAATCGCCTCGATCACCAAGGTCATGACCGCAATCCTAACCGTCGAGAATTGCAAGATGGACGAGAAGGTCACGGTGAGCAACGCCGCAGCCACCGTGGGCAATTCGACCGCCGGCTTGCTCGAAGGCGACAAGCTTACCGTGGAGCAGGCGCTGCGCGGCCTGATGATTCCCTCGGGCAACGACGCCGCCATCGTGCTCGCCGAATATGTGGGCAAGAAGATCGACCCTAAGACCAAAGACGCCGAGGCCACATTTGTGAAGGCCATGAACGAGCGCGCTAAGAAGCTCGGCTGCACCGGTACGCTTTTTGAAAACCCGCATGGTCTGGACTTTGATGAGTGGGCTGGCGATATGCACTCAACCGCACACGACGTGGCGCTGATGATGCAGGAGGCCATGAAAAACGACACGATCCGCGAGGTCGTAGCGAGCGAGGATTCCTGGATCGAGGTCACGGGCGCCGACGGCACCGACCATTCGCATTCCATGGACACGCATAACTATTTGCTGGGCCAAGATGGCAACATCGGTGGCAAGACTGGCACCACCGACGATGCAGGCTATTGCTTTACGAGCGCCTACAACCGCGACGGCGACGAGATCTACACCGTCGTTTTGAACTCCACCACCACCGACCAGCGCTTTACCGATACCGCAACCCTTGCCAATTGGTACTACGGTCACAAGGCGGCGGTCGCAATCGCCAACACGCAGGAAAAGACTGCCAACGGCAACCCGCTTATGGCGCGCATTAGTCAAACCGACTGGACGGATAAGACGATCGACGCCACGCTCGCCGATCCTACGGCGCAAGCGACCGTGTTTTCCCTTGCCGGCGAGGTGACCGAAAAGGTTAGCTACGACGATCTTTCGGGCACGGTGCATGTGGGCGACAAGGTGGGCAGCGTTACGCTCAAGCAGGACGGCACCAAGATCGCCGTCATGGACCTGGTTGCTGACGAGGAAGGCGCAGGGCCGAATCCCATTGAGTGGCTCCTTGTGAAGCTCGACCGCCTGGGCCGCCGCATCGACAACCGCCCACTTGCGGCAGAGAGCGAGACCGTAGCCAAGGCTCCTGAGATGTAGGGCTGGGGGAACATTACATTTGAGATTGGAGAGGCGTCCAACGGGCGCCTCTTTTTGAATACCTCTTAAACGGGATGCGTCAGAATCACCAAAGCGACATTGCTAGCCGTTTACCTTCGCTGTGTCTTTTCGGACCTTGAAAACGGGTCCACCGGGCATGCTAGTAGATCCTTTCGACCTCCTTGGTCAAGGCCCTGAAAAGATCCCCAGCTGAGGGGTCTGCCCCAGGACACAGCGATTGCCAGGCACCCGTTTCTCCGATGGTGCCCGCACTCGTCATAACAAGATCGTCGCTCCGCCTGCGAATGGAAACACTAACGGAGCGGCCATTATGGAACCCATGGATATCGACTTTATTTATGCGCCCATCAGCTAGATAACTAATCATGACATTGATGCTGTCACCATACTCCGGCAATTCGAAGCCGTGGGAATCCATCAATAGCTTCACGTCCTGATGGTAAATGCGGGCCTCGACGACATTCTTGGGCATCTTCCCCGTCTTTGTTGGAGAGCAAAAGCTGATGCTTGGCTCCTCTTCGCTCATGCCTCGGTCAAACCTAAGCATGCACGGGCATACCGACTCAATGGTTCGCAAGGCGTCCGCCGCGACCTTTTCCTCGGTAAACATCTCCACGTCGATGCCGTTTTCTTCCATATAGGCACGGTTTTTACGTTGAAGCTCTAGCCGAGCCGCAGCCTCCCCATCTCCACGCTGTTCCCAATTTCCGGAGTCGGCGACATTTCGATCGAATGTAGAATCAACGGAACATGGCGCTTGCTGTTGAGTCTGATCACTGTCGCCGAGACGCCTTAGCTCGGAGCGTCTCATCAGTAGTGTCACAATATCAAACAGCCAACCAAATCCAAAAAGGCCAAAGGTAAAGAGATATAGAAAGAAGCTACCCCACATCCGTGCATACGCCCTATGAGCGCCCGACCACCCAAGAAGGAAGCATAGCAAAAGCGCCTTGTTTGCCCTGTCAACCGACGTAATCTCTCGAGTGAGAGATTTCTGTTCAGGCTTCGCCAAAGGTGTAATTTCATGCGATGAAACAGTAATTGAGGACGTCCTTGACGCCGAGCTCCGAGCGCCTGATTTAGCAACGGCGCGAGCGACATCCCCAACTCCGACGGTCGTTCTGCTGTATACGGCATTGTAAGCAGCCTTCTTCGGATTTTTGATCCACCCCATGCCCTTCTTACCATAGCCGGGGATTATCGCCCGCTTTACCGCGCGCTTCGCTCTGCCGGTCGTTCTTGCCTTGAGTGATGTCTTTAGATTCGGCTTACGCAGCCCGACCTTTACCATATTTCTACTCCATCCCCTCGGAACCCCACACCGGGGTGCACGAGCACGCCTGGGTCTCCCCGTTTTCAAGCGCCCCGTGTTTGCCTAATGTTCACGCCCTTTCGGACTCTAATCCCCAGCTGCCATTCTTGATAATAAAAAAGGGCCCCAAATGGGACCCTTCTTCAAAGTCATACTGGCGGAGAGCTGGGGATTCGAACCCCAGATGCCCTTTTGGGGCATACTCGCTTAGCAGGCGAGCACCTTCGGCCTCTCGGTCAGCTCTCCGTAACAGCCGTTCTATAGTAACCAAACAGCCGAAGTTGGGCAAGGGGAATTTTGAGGCGTTTCCTCTTTTACCTCTCTTTTACCAGTAAACGTCTCAGTCAATCATCTCAACCTGTAACATCTGCAGGCCGTAATCCCCTCCAGATGTTACAGGTTGAGACAAAGATACAAGAACGGCCCCAGCGACAGCGCGGACAGCCCATTCTTTATTTGTCCTCTCGAACGGTCTCCAACAGATAATCGCGCATGTACGGAATTGCAAACGAAACACAGCCATAGCCCGCGGGCTCAATCAACCCCGCATCGATCAGACGCTTGCGATATGACCCAACTTTGTTCGCCGACAAACCCATCTTCTTGGCGATATCGCCGTTGGCGATATCGACGCCCTCGCATTGAGCCATCGCCGCGAGATACTGAAACTGCCGTTCCGACACCCTGCGCAGCGCTGGGGCAATCACCATAGCATTAAAGCTATCAAGAGCCGCCTGGATACCCTTACGAGCCGCCTCTTCGCTCACGCTCTCCGCCCCACTGCGCGCAGCAACCTGCCAAGCGTAATATCCGACCAGCTGGACCATAAAGGGATAGCCTGCCGAAGCTTTTGTTAATAGCTCAGCGGCACCTTTGTCGAGCTCCTTGCCCGCTCGTCTCATCGTATCCTCAAACGATCCGCCAACTTCAAAATCGGAAAGCCGAGTAAGTTCAACATGTTTGGCTCGCTGAAGGAACGTCAACGTATCATCCACCACCACGCCATCTACCGATGTCGGCAGCCCGGCGAAAGCGAAAGCGACATTCGCTCCTTGGCGGATCAAGAGCTGCATCTCATTGCCTAGCTCGCGCATTTCCTCAGTTGAGGCATCCTGGATCTCGTCGAGCGTAATGAGCAGACCACCGCGCTTCGCAGCATCGTACATCGCCTCGCCCAGATGAGAGGCCGACTTCGACATCTCCATGGAGCCAAGGCTGACCCCTAAAATCGATGGGGAAATCGAGATTGATTCAAGACGAACGTTTCGCTGCAGAGCCTCGAGGATTCTATTGCAAAAACCAGCATTGGAGGCAACGTCAACGACCTCGAATCCTTTTTTGCGTGCAAGGTCACCCAATGCATTAAGGAGCACCGTTTTACCTGTGCCTCGGACGCCCGAGATGCGCATGAGTCGATCGGGGGCACCAGGACCATTCTCAAGAGCCTCGGCAAAGTCATCCAAAACAGTGTCCCGTCCGATAAGCTCAGGCGGATTCATGCCCGCCGTTGGCTTAAAGGGGTTAACAGCTTTCATCATTCTGCCCTCCTCTGCTAGTTTTAACAACTTTAACAAAGTTTAGCAACTTTAGCAGAGTTTAACAGTTTTAGCAGGCTCGGCGGCTTTATGCCTTACCAATCCTGCCGGGTCCTCCCGCCCGCGCCGATACAAATAGCGCGGTGCGGCCCCTCTATATCGCCCCTACCCCAGCGAGCGGTTGAGGGAGCCGAGCTCGTCGTTACCCATGGTGCGCCACATTTGGAAGATGCAACCGCGTGCAAGGAAAAAGAAGCCGTTGTCGACCAGTTGCACGGCGGCATCCGCCAGCTGATTCGTCACGGCGGACACTGGCGGCAGCTCAAGTCCAGCCGTGCGGATGGTCTCGACCGCTTCCTCGAACGTCGGCGGCTCGCTGACGCCCATCTCGTTCATGAGGCCCTGCATTTCTTCCAGCGCGCTGCTGCCCGATTCCTCACCGCGCGGCACTAGACGGTAACAAGCCAGCGCCAGGTCGAGCTGATCGCAATTCCAATAGGCAAACGCCAAGCGGTAGAACAGGTAGCCAATTGCAGAACGATCGCTGGCAATACGTAGGCCGTGGCGCGCCACCTCGATAATCTCGTCAAAGCGCTCCAGACGCGCAAGCACGTTGATGAGCGCAAAGTGCGATTGCATGGACGAGCGCGCCAGATCGTAAAGATGGCGCACCTCGGGCAGTGCTCGTTCAAAGTCCTCTTGCTCGGCGTAAAAGCTGCAAATCTCGTGCTGGGCAAAGTACAGCGCATCGGGCGCACGAAGGATCCGCACAGAGTCGTCTTCTTCCAACACCGGTAGCACCATGCGCACCAGCTGGTTATCGCAAAACTGCGTTTGAACCGGACCTGTCGCCAAAAGCTCGGCGACGGCGCACTTAGCCTCCAACTCCTCGACAAGACGGGAAAAGCCTTCAAAAGCACCTGTACGGTCGACTTTTGCCTGCTCGCGCAATTCAACAACACGGGCCACGTATGGGTCGTCGTCCTCTTCCATGACCTCCAACTCGTCAGCCGTATCGGCAAGCAGCAGATCGCGCAGCGCCGGCGGCAGCGTGCGATGGTCATCACGCGGACGAGCATGAACCTCCGCAGGCTCAATCGTCTCCGGAGCGGTTGACTCATACGCCTCAAGCACACGCTTGCACGGCATATCGTCCATGTCCATGCTCTCAAGATCCTTGGCGACAGGCACGCAATCGGCCAGATAGGCCGCGCGCCCAAAGAAATACGTTGCGACAACGCGCTCGCCCTGCTCACTGTCGGGAGCAGTAATCTGCACATAACAGCGCGTGATGCAGGTGCCCGCGGCAAAACACGCTGCCGCAAGCGTGAGTGCCACGCGCGCATCGTGCTCCGCGGCCCAGATCGCGCGCGTGTCCTCGTCCAGCTCGCGCCAGGCGTCATCTTGAGCGTCGTATTCACGTTGCGGCATGGCATCCACGACAGAGCGTCCAAACCGAACGAGCATAATCCCCTCGGCAACGTTTGCCCGATAGGTATAGTCGAGCCGCGTGACCACGTTAAGCGCCTCGACAATGCGCGCGAAGCGGGTACGCACATCCCACTCACCGCCCGGCCGGCAAGCCACCGTACCCGGTTTGCCCCACGGGTTATCGCTCGAGGCCGTATCGAGCAGTCGGGGAACATCGTTGGTCGTCTTGGCGATATGCCACGCATCAAAGAGCGCGCAGCCCTCAAGACTCGGCGAGGATGCCGCAGGGACCAATCCGGCCCCGATGCGCTCAAGGATGCCGGAGAGGCGGTTGAGACGACACTCGATGGCAAGCAGCATGTCAATCTCGTCCTGATCCAGCAGGCTACGATCAAAATTGAGATAGAAAAGCTTTGAGCGATCAATGCGAGCCAGGCTCATTTCGGACTTGGCGGCAATGGTGCGCAGACGGGGCAAGTCGACCTCGCTCATAAGGGCGGCGGCATAACGCTCGATACCACTCGGATTCTCGGCATGGTCAACGCGGTAAAGCAGCGTCTCGATAGCGTCGGGGAGTGGTGACGTGTTAAAGCCCAAAAACACCTCGACCGGCTCGGGTAACTTTACGAGCTTGATCTTGTCGACAACGTTTTGCATGTCCGCATCGAGACCGTCGACGCCCGCCGTGTTCGCAATAGCGCTTTCGGAGTTGGCAAATATCACGTAGCGCAGGAACATCGATGCCATGAACTCGCCGTAAGGAAGGGAGCGGGCCGAATTCCATGTCTCGTGGTCGGACTGCTCGCGCATGGGGCCTTCGGGAGAGCCGGCAGTTTGCGCACACACGCGCATTGCGCCGTTGGCTTCCCTTACCATAATCTCACCAATACTTGAATCCGACTCGTCAAGGACCAGTTCCATGTCGGGATCGTTGGGCAGCGGAGCCTCGCTGACGGGGCGGTCCACCTTGTACACCTCACCCGAAACGCTTACGTAGCCCAAAAGCGACACATGACTTTTGCCAACGAATTCGACGACATAACAAGATTCATGCTGATCCTCGCCAAAGAGTTTCCAGACCACGCCATATGAGCGTCCCGCAGGCTGCTCGGGCATCGCCGGAAAGCGCTTCTTGGGATCGAGAAACCTGAGCTTGTATGTCGGACGCTCTGCCACGAAATATCACCCTGATCAGTCGTTGAGAGAAGGAGTGGTCGCGGATGGGCCGCGACACCTACTCGGAATCTTACACGAGTCGACAGGAAATCGTCCCTTTGGACGAAAGCACTCAAGCTGGCGCAAAAGAAAAGCCCCCGTTGCCGGGAGCTTTAATCTCAAATGGTGCGGCGTATAGGATTCGAACCTATGACGTTCTGATTCGTAGTCAGACCCTCTATCCAGCTGAGGTAACGCCGCGACTTGTTGGTTATTATGCACATGGACTGAATAATCGTCAAGCGTTTTTCAAAAAAAGTTATTGAATTTGATTTTTACTCATTTTAATCACTTGATGCGATCTTCGACGCATCGCGATATAAAAAAGCCCCCGTTTCCGGAGGCTTAAAACTCAATTGGTGCGGCGTATAGGATTCCGCGCATCCGCTGCGCGGATCCGCACCGGCTTCGCCCGCCTGTCGGCGGACTCGCCCGCTCGCTAAAAACGCTCCGCGTTTTCTTGACGCTCGCGCCTCGAACGAGGTTCGAATCTCCGCAATGCCCCCGTAAAGGAAAAGCCCCCGTTTCCGGAGGCTTAAAGCTCAATTGGTGCGGCGTATAGGATTCGAACCTATGACGTTCTGATTCGTAGTCAGACCCTCTATCCAGCTGAGGTAACGCCGCAACGCACGGATTATTATGCACGTGACCCCTCGATGGGTCAAGCGACAATTTGGAAAAATTTTATGCAGTGATAATTAACCTTGATTATCGACTTCATCCGAACACCTCCCACATTCATCCGTACATGTG